>NZ_KB899847.1 GCF_000378425.1 Cohnella laeviribosi DSM 21336
CTGTTGTTCCAGCTTCTTCATTTTTTCGTAGTCCACAAACAATTGGGATTTCTCACCGGTGGGAGCAAACTGCCTTCTCCAAGCCCGAATACTTCTTACCGGGATGTCCAGCTCCTTGGATACTTCAGCCGGGGTTTTGCCGCTTTCTTGCATGTGCTTAACGGTTTGACGTTTAAACTCGTCGTCAAAATGTTGACGGATATCCCCCATGACACACCTCGACCTTTTGGTTGGTTATATTGTACGGGCCGCTACTACGGCGTGTCCACTTTTTAGTCTACATGCATATCGCCCGGGGCGCCCCCTCCGAACGGAACTCCCGTTGCGAACAGGCCTCAACGCGAACATACCCGTTTTTACAAGCCGAACGGCCACGCGGGTTCGCTCGTTTTTTTGGAAAGGTCCGACCAAGATAACGGAAGACAAGGGGACGGACTGCCGGGGAGGTTAAGGGGCTGCTGTAGAAAAAAATCAAGCCGATGCGGCTTTGCATGGCTTGACGACCTGTTCCTTTACCAGTAATACGGCAGCAGCGACAGCGCGATGAGCCCCGCCAGCGGGAGCGCGAGCCGGCTGAAGCGCCGAGGCCGGAACGGAAAAAAGGGGGACGGCGGAAACGGCCCGGGTCCGAAGAACGGCGACGGGAAAAACGCCCGATAACCGTCAATCGCGCCCGGAACCGCCAGGCAGACGGTTTCGTCGTCCACATACTCCACGATTCCGTCGTAGCACATCCCGTTGGCCGTTCGCAGTTCCACGTAGCGGTGCATATGTTTTTCGCACAGGATTCTAAGCTCTTTTTTGTCCATGCGGCTTCTCCTCATCCAGGCCATGCGTCCAAAATCTATATGCTCAGCATATGCCCAGATGCGCGATTCGCCACTTCCCGCGCCCGTTCGCAGCGAAAAGCGACGATCAGGCCAGCGATTCCGCCAACTTCCGAAGCTCCTCCACCGCTTGCTGCGCCGCCTGCACCCACTCGTCGCCGGACGCCATAAGCCGCAACCGCTCCTCCTTGGTCGGGAGCGGATAGGCGTTCAGCTTTTCCTCCAGCTTGGCGCCGCCGTCCCGAAGCCGCGTCAGCGTCTGCGTCTCCTTCTCGGTAAGCGGACCTTCATGCCCGCCGATGGAAACGGCCGCGGCCACGATTTTTCCGATCGGCTCCTGCGCCGCTTTCGTCGCCGCCGCCAGTTCCTGGCCGGAGTAGGTTCCCGACTTCGCCAGCGCGTCCAGGCACTCGCCGCCCGCCAGTTCGAGCTTGCCGAACGATTGGGCCGCCGGCAGCCGGCCGGCCGCGCCGTCCGCCTTCAGCATCGCCTCCGAGCCTTCCCGGAGCAGGCCGGCGAAGGTTTGGCAGTAGCCGTAGCTTTCGGCGAGCTTCTCTCCCTGCTCGGTTTTGCGGCTCTGCTCGTCGAGCAGCTGGCGCGAATACAAAAGGACGATTAGAATCGCCATGATCGTGATCAAAATCAGCAGGACCGGAACCGTGTACGTTCTTTTTGCCATAATGTCTCCTTTCCGTTCTGCGAAGCGCGCAAACGGCCTCCGTCTATGCGGCCGGCCCTTTGCGGAAAAGCTTGCGCGGCGAAACTTTGCGGCCGGCGTTCGTTACAGCAGCCGGACCGCCTGTCCGCCTCCGTCCAAAAAGTATACGTAGCCTTCCGCCACCGGCCGGCCCAATATCGAACCGATCGCTTCCGCGTATTGCCTGATCTGAAACCGGTGCTTTGCCGCCGCCGCTTCAAAGTTGCCGTCCGGCACGTAATCGGTTTTGTAGTCGATCAGCACGTAGCCGTCCCCTTCCGGGAACAGGCAGTCGATAACCCCCTGAACGAGCACCTTGTCGCCCGCCGCATGATCCGGCAGCTCCGGGTAGACCGCCTTCGCCGGAAGGCCGAAGCTGAACGGCTGCTCCCGCCACACTTTCGGAGCCCGGCACATTCTTTCGAACAAAGGCGTACGGCAAAACGCCGCCACGGCGCCGGGATCGACCGCCTGCCGCTGATGCGGAGAAAGGATCCGCCTGTCTTCCAGCTCCGCCATCAGCCGAACGACGTCCTCCTCGTTCACGCCGATTCGAAGCGGCAAATGCTGCATGACCAGGTGGACGGCGGTTCCCCGTTCGGCCGGCGTCAGCCGCTTGGCGGACATAAAGCGCGGCCGGCGAAGCCGGTACGCCGATCCGCTGCCGGCCGGCACCGGTCCGAAAGCGTCGTCCGGCGCGGCCAGGCGCGCTTCTTCGTCGTCGTACGCTCCCGCGCTGTCGGCGGAGGAACCGGCAGAGGGCTCCTCCGCGGGGAAGCGTTCGTTGCGATCCGCCAGCGTTTGGCGTCTGATTTTCAGGGCGGATACGGACGTTTTGGCCGCGACGCGGGAAGCTTCCGCATGCGGGTCCGTCCATGCCAGCGCCTCGTAAGCCGACCGGCCCGCCGGCGTCTCCGGCACCGGAATGCCGTCCAGCCGCAGCACGCGGTTCCACAGCGAATCCCCGTCCGCCGTTTCCGCAGCCGAAGGCGTCGCGGCGCGGGTGAACGCGGAAGCCGGGACGATGCGGCAGGCCCATGCCGTGGCGGACGGCTCGCCGAGGCCGCCGTTTGCTGCGCGATCCGTTCCGTCAGAGGCCCAATCCGCGCCGGCGAGAACGGAGGCGGGGCCGAGCCAGTCCAAATAGCGGCCGGCCGCCGCGATCGCGTGGTCGGGCATGCCTTCCTCCGACAAAGCGGCCAGCTCGCGCCATTTTTCGACGTCCTTGGCGGCGTCCGCCGTCGTGCCGATCAAATAGAGCTTTTCCTTGGGCCTTGTCAGCGCGACATACAGCACCCTCATCTCTTCGGCGAGCAGCTCCGCCCGCAGCCTTCTGCGAATGGCCAGCTGCGGAAGGGTCGGATAAGCGGCGCGGGTGCCCTGATCGACAAACTTGGGGCCGAAACCGTACCGCTTGTGCTTCAGGAACATCCCGTTCAGATCCTGCCGGTTGAAGGCCCGGCCCAGACCCGCGACAAAAACGACGGGGAATTCCAGGCCTTTGCTGCGGTGGATGGAAACGAGCCGGACGACGTCCTCCTGCTCCCCAAGCGCCTTGGCGGCGCCGAGATCGGCGCCGGTATCCCGCATCCGGCCGAGAAAGCGGAGGAAGCGGTAAAGGCCCCTGTAGCTGGAATTGCGCTCATACTGCCTCGCCCTGTCGACGAGCGCCCGCAAATTCGCCTGGCGCTGAATGCCGCCGGGCAAGCCTCCCACGAAATCGTAATATCCCGTATCCCGGTACAAAGCCAGCAGCAGCGACGCTAGCGATTCCCGCCGGGCCAGCGTTCGCCACGATTCCAACGACCGGAGAAAGCCGCGAAGTTTTTCCCGCCAATCCTCGTCTCCGGATTCCGAATGCCGGCCGCCGCCGGCCTCTTCGGCGCGGGCGTCCGAACGGCTGTCCCCGGCTTGTTCCGGACGACCGTCCGCAACGTCGTCCCGCGCGGCCGCCTGCACCGCCTGCCAGAACGATCCCGACCGGTCGCGAAGCCGAATGCGCGCAAGCTGCTCCGCCGTCAGGCCGACGATCGGAGAACGCAGCACGCCGGCGAGCGGAATATCCTGATCCGGATTGTCGATCAGATGGAGCAGCGACAGCATGACGTCCACTTCCGTCGCGGCAAAGTAGCCGGTCGACAAATCGGCGAAAGCGGGAATGCCGGCCGCCTTCAGCTCCTCCAGCACGACCGGCGCCGCCGACGACGTCGCCCGCAGCAGGATGACGATGTCGCGGTAGCGGAGCGGACGGAACAGCCCGGATTTGCCGTCGTACACGGAAAAAGGAGGCTTGCCGCTGCCGTCCTGCCCCATCAGCCGCCGGATTTCGGCCGCGATGCAGCGGGCTTCCAACTGCGCCGTTTCAAGCTCCTCCTCCGCTTCCCGTTCGTCCTGCTGCGATTCCTCGGCACCGCCTTGCGCCAGCGTTTCCTCCCGCTCGGCTTCGGCTGCGGGGGCATTTTCCCCTTCCCCGCTTCCCGACTGCAGCAAAATCATCTCCACGGCGTAAACGTCTTCGGACGCGTCTTCCGCAGGGTATCCTTCCCCGTAGACGAGTTCCGCCCGGCGGTCGTAATTCATCTCGCCGGCCGGCTCCCGCATGATCAGGCGGAATACGTGGTTGACCGCGTCGACCACCCGCCTTCGGCTGCGGAAGTTGCGCGCAAGGTCGATGCGCAGGCCCCGCAGCGGGCCGGAGCTTGCATCCGCCCAAGCCGGCTCCGGTTCCGGCCCTTCCGTCGCCCCGTCCTGGCGCCGCTCTTCGCCGGATGCTTCCGCCGCTATCGGGCCCTGCGGAGTCCATACGTCGTAGGCCTTGTACTTGGCCAGAAACAGCCCCGGCTCCGCCAGCCGGAACCGGTAGATGCTCTGCTTCACGTCGCCGACCATAAACACGTTGCCGGGCGAATGCCGGGCGATCAGCGAGACGATCGCCTCCTGCACTTCGTTCGTATCCTGATATTCGTCGAGCAAAATTTCCTCGAAGCGCTCCCGGTAGTCCGCCGCGGCGGAAGACGGCAGCACCCGGTCCGGCGTCGAGGAAGGGTCCCGCAAAATCGCGAGCGCGTAGTGCTCAAGATCGCCGAAATCAAGCAGGCCCTTTGCCCGCTTGGCCGCTTCGTATCTGCGCCCGAATTCGATCGCAAGCTCCGCCAGAGCCTCCATGTCCGGAGCGAGCCTGCGCAGCTCTTCCGCATACTGCTCCGGCGTCCGCACGAACCATTCCTCTCCGAGCTTCGACACCGCTTTTTTCGCTTCGTCGCGCAGGTTCTTGACCTTCTCTTGAAGCGCGGGGTCGACCCCGTCCTTCCGGCACGCTTTCAAGCGGCCGAACGTGCAGGCGGCGTAAGCCTCGCTCCACTTGTCCAGCGGCTCGTTCCGCACGGCGTCCAGCAGCCTCCCGACGGCCGCCAGATCGTCCTCCAGCGTATCCGCGTACGGATGGGGACCGCCGGGACTTCGGGCCGCATTCAGCGCGGCGGAAAGCCGGCTGAGCGCGCCCTGCAGCGCCAGCGCCGCATCGCTGCGAATGCTGCCGATCCAGGGCGCGTTCGCAAGGCCCTGTTCTCCGGCTTCCCGAAAGGCCGCCGCGGCCTCGCGCAGCCACCGCTCGGGCCACGGATGGCTGCGGGCAAATTCGTGCAGCTCGAGAACGAGCCGGTGCAGCGGCTCGTCGCTCCGCTCCCCGCCGAACAGGTCTGCCAGTCTGGCCAGCGCTCCGCTCTCCCCTTCCCGGCCGTAACGCTCCTCGAACAGCTCGTCGAGCGTGTCCATCCGAAGCAGCTCCGCCTCCGTCTCGTTCGCGATGCGAAAGCCCGGGTCCAGGCCGATAAGCGGGGCGTACCGCTCGACCACTTCCAGGCAGAAAGAGTGCAGCGTCGTCACCGACGCCCGCGGAAGCAAGGCGAGCTGACGCCGCAGGTGGTCGGAATCGGGCCTGCGCTCGAGCTCGTCTTCCAGGGCGATGCGGATGCGCTCCTTCATCTCCGCCGCGGCCGCCTTGGTGAAGGTCGCCACCAGCAAACGGTCGACGTCCAAAGGCCGCTCTTCGTCGGCAATGCGGGAAAGAATGCGTTCGACGAGCACGGCCGTCTTCCCCGATCCGGCCGCCGCGGCCACCAAAATGTCGGTTCCCCGAGCGGAAATAGCCGCCCATTGCTCATCCGTCCAGCGGCTGCCTTCCGGCTTCGCGTAAGTCGCCGCAAGCAACCCCGTATGCCCGCTCAATGCCAGTCTCCCCTTTCCGCTTCGTTTTCCAGCCACTGCCACAGCTGCTCCCGGCTCGAAGGCTTCATCAGCGGGTGATACCGGTTGCCCTCGATCAGCGCGTCGAACTGGCACACCGGCCGGTATTCGCACTGCGCGCAGGGGCTCCGTTTGTCCAGCCGGTAAGGCGAGATCGAGACGTCCCCTTCGACGATGCGGCGGCCGATGCGGCGGATGCTGTTGCGGACCGATTTGCGCAGCACGTTCCACTGGCCCGAATCCGCGACCTGCGAGCGCGCCGAGAACGAGCCGTCCTTCTTGAATTCCACCGGAATGACGGACGATTTGCCTTCGGCCGCGAGCGATTCGTCCATCAGCCGCACCGCCTCTCCGTTTGCGAGCACGAGCCCCTGCATGCGGAACTCCTTGCGCATCGCCCGCTCCGCTTCGGACGGCGACATGCCGTTCGCGCAGTGCAGAAGGGGATTATGTACGTGAAAGTACAGCACGCCCGCCGGCTCCGCCGGGCGTCCGAGCCAACTCGGCGCATGGGAGACGACGACATCGAGATACGTCAGCATTTGCAGCGACAATCCGTGCGCAACCTCGTCGAGCTTCAGCTTCATGGCGCTGGACTTGTAATCCAGAACCCGCAGCAGCAGCCCCTCGTCGGTTTCGGCCGCATCGACGCGGTCGATCCGCCCGACGATATCCATCCGCCGCCCGTTGCCCAAATCGAGCGACAGCGGCGGCAGCACGCCATCGGGGCCAAACGATACTTCCAGTCCGACGGGTCGGAACGCCGACAGCCTGGCGTGCTCGCCCAGCATCGCCGACGCCCGGGCGACGATCTCCTTCAGCTTCCGGGCCATCGCCTGGTGGCGAAGGGAGGACAGCAGAATTTGCGACTGCACCTTCGGAAGCAGCCGCTCCACCGCCGCTGCGGCTTCCTGCTGCCAACGGGCCAGCGATTGGCCCGCCGGCCCTTCGGCGAGCAGCTTCTCCGTCGTCTGCCGCAGCGCGGCGTGAAAGAGCTGGCCGATGTCGGGCGCGTCGACGCGGTACAGCCTGCGTTCGCGCAACCGCAGTCCGTGCGAAGCAAAATGCCGGAACGGACAGGCGACGAACCGCTCCATCCGCGATACGCTGGCGATCAGCCGGTCGCCGTACAGCAGCCTGCTCGTGCCGGCCTCAAGCGGCGGCTCGTCGTTGCGGTATTGCAGGGACGAAAGCAGCTTCCGCAGCCGGAACCGCCATGTCCCGCGTTCGGCCAGAAAGCGGTACACCGACCACCAGCCGTCGGCCAGCTCCCCTCCCTGCCGCCAGGCGCGCAGCCGGGAGACCAGATAGGTTAGCGCCCTCCCCGGATGGGCGGCGTACGCCAGCTGCCGTTCTTCGGATTCGCCTTCCTGCGGCTCGGCGTTCAGCACGCCGACGGGAAGCCCCGGAAAGCGCTGGCGCAGGCGGCGGATATATTCCGACGGGAGCAGCCCCTGCCCTTCCTCATCGGCGGCCGGATAGCTGATCCACAAATGCCGGGAAGGAGCCGTTAAGGCCAAATACGCCAAAAACCGCTCGTCCAGCAGCCGGCGGCGCGCCCCCGGCGCCATCTTCAGTCCCGACTCCGTCAGCCGGTCCCGCTCGGCCTCCGACAGCAGGCCGTTTTCCCGGATCGCCATCGGCATGACGCCGTCGCTGACGCCGAGCATATAAAGAACCGCGATGCGGTCCGACCGCGTGCGCTCCGGACTGCCGATCAGCACCGCGTCGAGCGACGGCGGCACCGCGCCGAGCTTCAGCTCCTCCAGTCCCGCATCGATCATGTCCGCGAACAGCTGCGGATTGGACGGCTCGTCGCCGGTCAGCTCGACCAGCTGGTCGAGCAGGTCCAGAACGCTGTCCCAGAGCGGGCGATGCAGGCGGGCCTTGCCGGGATCGCCCGCAGCCTCGTCCTCGGCGCTCCAGCGTTCAAGCCGGTCGGCGACGCGGGTTTCCTCGAGCAGTTCGAACAGCGCTTCGCACAAATCCCGCATCGTAGCCGACCGCTTAAAGCGCTGTTCCATCCGGCGAAGCGGAGAAATAATCGCATCCCGCGTCGACCGAATCCGCTCCATGTCAAACGCGGACTTCGAGGGCTGCTCCTCCGCTTCCAGGTCGCCCCGGGAAAGCGGCAGCCACGCCCGTTCATCGTGCCACCGCCAGCCGTCGATGCCCGCGGCCAGCACGTAGTTTTCCAGCTCGTCCACTTCCGCGCGGGCCGACACGGCGTCCTGCGGATGAAGCAGGTCCGTTTTCGCGCAGCGAAACACGGAGTCGGATTTCCATCCGCCTACGACCGTCTCCAGCGCCGAACGGACAAACTCCACAAGCGGATGATGAGCGGCCGTCACCTTGCCGTCGAGAAAATAGGGAATTCCGTAATCGGCGAACACTTCTTCGAGCAAATCCGCATAGTCTTCCATCCTGCGCACGAAAACCGCCATATCCCTCCAGCGGCAGCCTTCCGTCCGCGCCCGGCGCAGCATGTCGCGGGCCGCCCCTTCCGCTTCCGCGCGGCGGTTGGCCGCTTCGTAAAGCGACAGGCCGCACTGCGGGCGCCCCGGATCAAGCAGAGCGGGATCTCCCGTCCAGCGCCTGCGGGCGTCGAACGCGCTTTCCACATGCGCCAATACGGGATTCGCCGCAAACCGCGGCAGCGGATCCGGATTCAGCACGACCGGCTCCTCCACCGGCACCTTGGCCGTTTCCGCCAGCTCGCAAAGCCGCGCCGACGTTTCCGCCGTCGGATGAAACAGCTCCAGCTCGTCCGGACGTTCGCCCGCTCCCCGCGGCTTGTCCAGGCAAAGCGTCACCGACACGCGGGCGGCATGGCGCAGCAGCGCCTCGATCGCCTCGTATTCGTTCGGCGTAAAGCCGTGAAAGCCGTCCACCCAGATTTCCGCGCCGGCAAGCTGCTTGGATTCGGCGGCTCCGCGCACCAGCCACCTGAGCGCGTCTTCCCCGTCCAGCCACCGTCCCGCCATTTCGCGTTCGAGATCGAGGGTGAGCAGCGCCAGGTCGTGAAGCTTGTCCGCCAGCAGGGCGGACGCCGGGTCCGTTGCGGACACCGATCCGGCAAGCTCGGAAAGCTTGGCTCCGTCGATCCCGTAACGCTTCCACTCGGTGATCAGCTCGTTCAGCTTGCCGACCAGCCCCTGGCCCGCCGCTTCGCTGCGCAGCAGCTTCCACTGCCCGCGCCTTTGCTCCAGCGATTTGCGGATCAGCATCGCCTTGCCGTTCTCGTTGATCGGCACCGCCGCCGAGCCGCCCGTCTCCTGCATGACGCGAAAAGCCAGCCGCCTGAAGCTGTGAACCTGAACGCGCATGAACCCGCTTAGTTCCGGCGACGAAACCAGCGCATATTCCGCTTGAAAGGTCGCTTGTTCCGGCACGAGCAAAATAAGCGGCGGCCCTTCCGGATCCTCGCGCAGCTTCCGCCGGATTTCGTCCAGGCAAAACCGGGTTTTGCCGCTTCCCGACCGGCCCGTTATCAACCGAAGCGTCATCCTTTTTTGCCGCTCCTTTCGTTGTCGAATGCCGACAAACCTTCTTCTGCGAACATTGTACCATATTGCCGCAAAGGGCGCACACACGTTCGCAGAGCTTACGGGCGCGAAACAAGCGCGAAAAAAAGTTAAGCGCGTGTTAGGCCCGGTTCGGACCGAAAGCAAAGAAGCGTATGCGCGGGAATCTGGCGGCCGGCAGCCGCTTGAACGCTCAGAGGAAGATGCGGCCAAAAAATAAAATCGCCCGCAGCTGCGGGCATTCGGTCATGGATCGGGTTCCCGCCGGCGAGTTGCCGGCGAAAATCCGTTACGAAATATGCAAATAAAGCTTCGTCCCGTCCCGGAACCAGAAAATCGCGGCGTCCGACCACAGCTCGACGTCGGTCACCTGCTTCCACTTGCGGCGAAACTCCAGATCAAGCGCCATTTCGCGCATTCTCTTGTTTAGACGCTGCCGGCTTTCGACTCGTTTCGCCTTATTTTGCAGCGGTACGGTGCGTCGTCCGAAGCGCAATACATCCACAAGATCCACATCCTCTCTCCACTATCCTAGCCAACAGGATACCGAAGAGATTTTAGGAAAGTTACAGCTTGTCCGACTCACACTTTCTTAACAAATCACCGAGACTACAGCGATTTCCGGCTGCGCACCTCGAAGATGCCGAATTTCAAATAGTTCCCTTCTTCGACACCGCCAAGCTGCGGATGGTCTTTGCCCGCTCCCCGCCACTCGATCAAGCGAAGCGTTTTGCCGGCATCGGCGGCCGCCTCGAGAATCGTTTCCATAAACAGATCCGGCCTTACATGGTACGAGCAGCTCGACGTTACGAGATACCCGCCCTCGTTGATCAGCTTCATCGCGTGCAGGTTAATGTCTTTGTAGCCGCGGATCGCGCTCGGCACGGCCCGCTTCGTCTTGGCGAACGCGGGCGGATCGAGGATGACGACGTCCCACGTCCGGCCTTCCGACGTAAGCGGCTTCGACGTGTCCACTTTCTTGCCTTCTCCGGCGGCCGCCCGCTGCTGCCGCTCTTCCCGGCCCTTGACCTGCTGCCGCAAATATTCGAAGGCGTCGGCCGTCACGAACTCGACGCGGTCGGAAAAGCCGTTTCGCTCGACGTTGCGCCTTGCCGTCTCGATCGCGTGCGCGGAAATGTCGAGGCATGTCACTTTTTTGGCCCCGTATTTGCAGGCGTGAAGGGTGAAGCTCCCGGTGTGGGCAAAGCATTCCAGCACGGTCGCGCCGTCCCAGTAAGGAAACGTGACGGGTTTGCCGTTGGCGTTGACTGGAATTTCCTGGATTCCCTCCTCCGTCTCCCGCTTCTCCAGCTTGATGCCGCTGCGGACGCCCCAGCCGGTCATCAGCGGCGCGATGGCAGCGCGGTTTTCCCGCTGGTCGAAGAAATAGCCCGTTTTTTGCCCGCCTTCGATGTCGACCTCGACTTTCAGGCCGTTTTCCTCGATGACGACATAACGCGGACAGTCGCCGTACAGAACGCCGCTGCGCTCCTCAAGGCCCTCCAGCGTGCGGACGCCGACGTCGCTCCGCTCGTACACGCCGCGCGGCGCGAACACGTCGATAAGCGCGGGCAGCCACAGCTCCCTGGCTTTGTCCATGCCCAGCGTCAGCACTTGAACGACGAGCACGTCGACGTAACGGTCCACGATGAGCCCCGGCAGAAAATCCGCCTCCCCGAACACGAGCCGGCAGGACGGCTCCGCGCCGACAAAACGGCTCCGGTAAGCGGCGCACCTGGCGAACCGCTCCCGGAACCAGTCGGTGTCCCACTGCTCAAGCGGTTGATAAGAGACGACGCGGACGGCGATTTGGGAGTTCGGATTCCAGTAGCCGACGGCCAAAAACTGGCCCCGATGGTTGACGATTTGAACGAGCGCGCCGGGTTCGGCCGCTCCTTCCAGCTTTTCGATCTCGCTTTGATAAACCCAAGGATGGCCCTGCTCCAGCCTCGGGCGGCGGGAACGGTTCAAAACGACGCGGGCTTGGCTTCCGGTGGACATATCGATCACGCCTTTCCTAGACATTACTTGTCCGATCTATGCATACAATGGAATGAAATTTCGCTTGAATGGCGGGAGGATTGAGATGATGCTGCTTCCGCTTGTCGCCGCGTCGATTTTCGGACTGGCCCTGCTGCTCGGCGGAATGAAGGTGACGGAAACGGCGCTCCGCGTCTGGGCCGGAGAACGCCTGGCCGCCGTTCTGGCCGGCACGACCTCGACGCCGCTGCGCGGCTTCGTCGCCGGAACGGTTTCGTCCGGGCTGCTGCAAAGCGGAACCGCCGTCACGCTGCTTACGATCAGCCTGGTCAATGCCGGGCTGCTGCCGCTTGCGAACAGCTTCGGGATTTTGCTCGGGACCAACGTCGGGACCACCTTGACGACCGAATTGATCGGCCTGCGCCTCCACCGCTACGGCCTGCCGCTGCTGCTGGCTTCGTTCGCGGTCTGGACGTGGACGTTGCTCTCGCTGGAAGCAGGCGCGCTGCCCCGGCTTCCCCGGCGGGCGGCGGACGCCATGAGATACGGATCGGCCGCGCTTGCCGGCTTTGCCCTCATGCTGATCGGGTTCGCTTCGCTGCAAACGATCGGCCCCGTCCTGCAGCAAAACGGCACGTTCGCCGCCTGGATGGCCCAGACCGAAACCCGGCCGATGCACGCTTTGCTGGGCGGGGCCGTTTTGACCGCGCTCGTTCATTCCAGCTCGGCGGTCATCGGCATGGCCATGGGGCTGGCCGACACGGGCACGCTGCCGGTATCGACCGGAATCGCGGTCGTGCTCGGGGCCAATATCGGCACCTGCTTCACCGGTCTGCTCGCCTCGCTCGGAGGAGGCAAGGGCGGCCGCTTCGTCGCGCTTTCCCAAATCGCCCTGAACGTGTGCGGGGCGGCGCTGTTTTATCCTCTAAGGGACGGGCTGCTCGCGGCTTCTTCGGCGATCTCTCCCGGGCATCCGGCGGCGCAGATCGCGCATGCGCAGACGCTGTTCAACGTCGCCTGCTCGCTGCTGGCGCTGCCGATCGCCTATGTCCGCATCCGCAGCTTCGGCCGGCCGCGAACGGGCAGAACGCCTTGAGCCCGGGCCCGGATCGCTTCAAATGTTCCGTTTCGGCCGCAATCGCTCAATACCCGCCTTCCGCTGGCGGCTTTCCGCCGACGATGGCGACGCCGGAGCTCGTGCCGATCCGGTTCGCCCCGGCAAGCAGCATGGCGGCGGCGGCTTCGGCGGTGCGGACGCCCCCGGACGCTTTCACGCCCAGATGCGGCGACACCGATTCGCGCATGAGGCGAATGTCGGCTTCGGTAGCCCCTCCGGGGCCGAAGCCGGTCGACGTCTTGACGTAATCCGCGCCCGCGGCTTCCGTCAACCGGCACGCCTCCCGCTTGAGCTCGTCCGGCAGCGCGCCCGTCTCGAGAATCACCTTGACGAGCGCCCCCCCTTGGACCGCCTGGACGACGGAGGCGATATCCCGTTCCACGGCGTCGTAATTCCGTTCGAGCAGCCTGCCGACCGGCAGCACCATATCGATTTCGGACGCCCCGTCCTCGACGGCGGCCGCGGCTTCGAACGCCTTGGCGCGCGTTGCGGCGGCGCCGAGCGGAAAGCCGACGACGGCGCATACCTTCACCTGGGTGCCGGAAAGCTGTTCCCGGCACATGCGGACCCAGCTCCCGTTGACGCACACGCTGTAAAACCCGTATTCAAGCGCCTCGCGGCACAGCTTGGCGATATCTTCCGCGCGCGCTTCCGCCTTCAGCAGCGTGTGGTCGATAAACGGCGCCATCGATTGGCCCGGCCGCCAGATCGGGAATCTGCCGTCCGGCCGGCTCGCCTTCGCTTCCGGCGGCTCGCAGCCAAGACGGCGAAGCGCCTCAAGAAGCACTTCTTCGTTCGTGTCGTATCCGCCCTCGCGCTGCAGCCGCCAGCTTTCTTCCGGCGTGTGCCAGGCTACGCCCGCGATCTCTTCTTCCTGCGCTTTCAACGCGCCTTCGTCCGCCTCGACCAGAAAATAATGCACTTCCTTCTGCACGGCGGCCCTGTCGGCGGATTCGTATTGGTAGCGGACGACAGACAGCGGAGCGACAATCCGCCCGGCAATGCCCGTCTCCTCCCGAATTTCGCGAAGCGCCGTTTGCTCGATCGTCTCCCCCGGCTCCATCTTTCCTTTGGCCAGCGTCATTTTGCCGAAACGGTCTTGGATCAGCTGAATCTCCAGCATGCCGTCCCGTCTCCTGTATACGACGCCTCCCGCGGAAATTTCGTTCACTTCGACTCCCCCTGCCGTCAATTTGCGACTTATGTACGACAAAAGATTTCATCCCGGAGGTCCGGCAGCCCTCGCGTCCGCCAAACCGCCGGGTGAAATCTTCGCCCGAATCTTTACTTAGGCGTGCAGCGCCAGCGGACGGGCGTCCTCCAGCACCTCCAGCAGCTCTCCCTTGCATTCGTTCACGCCGGCTTCCGTTACGCGCACGCGGCACAGCTTGCCGACGAGCGACTCGTCGCCCTCGAACGCGACAAGCAGATAGTTGTCCGCATGGCCCGCAACGGTTCCGGAGCCTTCGCGGGCTTTTCCGCTTCTTTCCGGAATGACGACAAGCTCCCGTCCGACCCACCTATGCGCATACTCCGCCTGCATCTTCTCGGACAGGTCGATCAGCTTGTGGACGCGCTCGTGCTTGATTTCCTCGTCGACCTGATCCTCCATCCGCGCAGCCGGCGTGCCGGTCCGCTTGGAATAGGGAAACACGTGCATTTCCGCAAAGCCGATCTTTTCCATAAACCGGTAGCCGTTCTCGAACTGCTCGTCCGTCTCTCCCGGAAAGCCTACGATGACGTCCGTCGTAATGGCCACGTCCGGCATCGCCTGCTTGATGCGGGCGATTTTGTCGGCGAACTCCTCCGTCGTATATTTGCGCCGCATCCGCTTCAGAATCGCATCGTCGCCGGCCTGCAGCGGAATGTGCAGATGGCGGCACATCTTCGGAGACGAATTGAGCACTTCGATCATGCGGTCGTCGATTTGGCTCGCCTCGATCGAGCTGATGCGGATCCGCTCCAGCCCCTCGATCTTGTTCAGATCGACGAGCAGATCGCTGAGCCTGTAATTTTCCAGATCGTCGCCGTAGCCTCCGGTATGAATGCCGGTCAGGACGATCTCCTTGTAGCCCGCTTCCACCAGCTGCCGAGCCTGCTTCAGCACGCTTGCGGGCTCTCGGCTGCGCGAAAGGCCGCGGGACCACGGAATGATGCAGAAGGTGCAGAAGTTATTGCACCCCTCCTGGATTTTCAGGAACGCCCGCGTTTTCTCGGCGAAAGTCGGAACGTCCAGCTCCTCGAACGCGCGCGTCTTCATAATGTTGCGCACGGCGTTGACGGGCTTGCGCGTCCGCTGGACTTCGGCGATAAGCGACATCAGCTTGTCGCGGTCCTGGGTGCCGATCACCAGATCGACGCCCTCGATATCCAGAATTTCGGCCGGCGACGTTTGCGCATAGCAGCCCGTCACCGCAATGACGGCGTCCGGGTTGCGCCGGATCGCGCGCCGGATGATCTGTCTGCTTTTCTTGTCGCCGGTGTTCGTCACCGTGCAGGTATTGATGACATAGACGTCGGCGTCGTCCGTATCGAAGTCGACCTGCTCGTAGCCTTCGTTCTTGAACAGCTGCCACATCGCTTCGGTGTCGTAAAAATTGACTTTGCAGCCGAGTGTATAAAATGCCACGCTGGGCATGGCGGTCAACCTCCCATCTCTCCTGATTCGTATGCAATGCAGGCAAGCGCCACAAGCGCCGCCGTTTCCGTCCGCAAAATGCGGCGCCCGAGTCCGACCGCGGTCGCCCCGGCCGCCGCGGCCTGCTCGGCCTCCTGCGGATCGAAGCCGCCTTCGGGGCCGACGACGACCAATACGCGCGGATTCGCCGCGGACGGACTCCGCTCGCGAAAAGCCGACAAGACTTGTTTTAAGCCCGTCCCGCCGCGGCCTTCCTCTTCATAGCATAGCAAAGTCAGATCGTAATCTTTCATCGAGCGGAGCAGCTGCTGCCACGAGCAAACGGGCGCCACCTCGGGAATGACCGCGCGATGCGCCTGCTCCGCCGCCTCCTTGGCGATTTTGCGCCATCTCTCAAGCCTTTTTCCTTCCTTGCGCTCGTCGTACTGCACGATCGTTCGCCGCGAAGTAAAGGGCAGGAACGCGGCCGCGCCCGCCTCGGTGCCCTTTTGAATGACGGTTTCCAGTTTGTCTCCTTTGGGCAAGCTTTGCGCCACCGTGACGCGCCATGCCATTTCCGAACCGGTATCGATCCATTGAAGCACCGTTCCGGCGATTTTGCCCGGTTCGATCGTTTCGATCCGGACCTGCGCCTCCCGGCCGGCTCCGTCGCAGGCGATAAAGACGTCTCCCGGCTTCGCCCGCATGACCGTGCCCAAATGACGGGCGTCGTCTCCCGTCAGCGTCACGCCGGCGCCTGCGAATTGGCCGGGAGCGACGAAATAACGCTGCATAACGCTGGTGCCTCCCGCAATGTTCTAAACTCCATCATACCTTGTTTGACCGGGACGCGCCACCGGATTATAGCGGCCAGCCAAGCAGATAGCCGATCGAACGGATCGTCTCCGAGTTGGCGGCGGCGTTTCCGAAGACGGCGGCAAGAAGGGCGTTCATCGCTTCCTGAATCGGCGTGCCGAGCGAGAACAGCGGCGCGATCGTCGCATTGCGCAGCGGCGGAATGAACACGAGCAGCAGAAAAACGAACATGCCCCATTGCTCGTTCTGGCTCATTTTCAGCCGCCACCGAAGCGGCGCAAACTCCTCGACGATGCGGTAGCCGTCCAGCGGAGGCAGCGGTATGAGGTTAAACAGAAACAAAATGACATTAAGATGAAGCCAGTAAGCCATAAACGTCGACACCGTCTCCAGCATTCCCCGGGAAGGCGCTTCAAGCGCTCCGGCCGCAACCAGCGCGTAGACGACCAGCAGGCCCAGAAACGCGATCAGCAAATTGCTGACCGGTCCCGCCGCCGTCACGATCAGGCTCATCAGTCTCGGATGCCGGAAGCGGCTTCTGCGCACCGGCACCGGCTTCGCCCAGCCGAAGCCCGCGACGAGCAAAAACAGAATGCCGAACAGGTCCAGGTGGGCCATCGGATTAAGCGTCACGCGCCCCTGCTCGTAGGCGGTCGAATCGCCGAATTTCCATGCCGTCCAGGCGTGCGCGAATTCGTGCACCGTGAAGGCGAGCAGCATCGTCAGCACGACGAACGGCAGGTGCTCAAGCGGATACCAGAGAAAATTCATTCCGCATCTCCCTTCGGCTTGCCCGCCACAAATGCGATCCAGTCGTCCTCGCGGACCTTGTCGATAATGTCGAAACCGGCGGCAAGCAGCGCGGCCTCCACGTCGGCTTCCTTGTTTTTATAAATGCCGCTCGCGATGTAGATGCCGCCGGGCTTCAGCACCTCCATCACGTCGGAGATAAACAGCAAAATGATTTCCGCCAAAATATTGGCCACGACGATGTCGACGGGCGGACGAACGGCATTTTCCGCGCGGGATGCCGCTTCGCCTTCCCGCAGCACGCCCAGCAGGTCGCTTTGGCGCACCTCGATGACATCGTGCAGACCGTTCAGTTCCACATTTTGCGTTGCGCTCGTGACGGCGACCGGATCGAGATCGACGGCCAGCACCCGCGACGCGCCGAGACGAACGGCGCCGATCGCGAGAATGCCGGAGCCGGTGCCGACATCGATCACGGTCTCCCCGCCGGAGATGGCGCTCTCCAGCGTACGCAGGCACAGCGCGGTCGTCGGGTGCGTGCCCGTGCCGAACGCCATCCCCGGATCGAGCTCGATGATCAGCTCGCCTTCGCGCGGCTCGTATTCCTCCCACGTCGGCTTGATGGTGAGGCGATCGGAAACGGCGATCGGTTTGAAATACTTTTTCCACGCATGCGCCCAATCCTCCTCGTCGACTTCGGCCACGCTCAGCTTGTATTCGCCCGCATC
The DNA here is from genome assembly GCF_000378425.1 of Cohnella laeviribosi DSM 21336. Lineage (GTDB taxonomy): Bacteria > Bacillota > Bacilli > Paenibacillales > Paenibacillaceae > Cohnella > Cohnella laeviribosi. Next base: position 17,302 of record NZ_KB899847.1, read on the forward strand.
GAACCCGAATTCGGGCAAGCCCGGCAACAGCCGCTCCAGCTCGCTTATGACGGCGTCCGGATCGCTGTCTTCCGGAAAATATCCTCTGATGTAAGCGTACCCCGCCGGAATATCGTTAAGCGGTTTGTCGTACCACTGGCCGAGGGACGTATCCCGGGGCTTATCCGGCGACCACGATTCCTCGATCGAGACGCCCCCCGCTCCCAGCTCGTGGAGATAATTCGCGATTATTTCCTGCGATTGTTCCGTCGCGAAGACGGTCACTTCAAACCAGCGCACTTGTCTTCCTCCCCGATTTCAAAACCGCGGCCGCCGCGGTTTTCATTGACCTTCATTATACACGCTTCCCCGAAGCGGACGCAAAAAAAGCGTCAAGCCGCAAAGGCCTGACGCTTCCTGTTCAGTAGCTATTCCGAAATAACCCGGCCTCCCGCCTGCTCGATCACGGTGCGGGCGCGCGCAAACGCAACCGCCGGAACCTGGACGGACAGGCTGAACGGTCCTGGCGCACCAAGCGTTCCCGGTTCTTCCGCAGCCTCCAGAAAGGCGTCGGAGACGCCGGATTCCGAAACGCCACCCTTCCGCTCGATGCGGAACCGGTCGGCGCGCAAGGCCAGGAGCTTTCGTGCCGCGTGTTCCGCTTGATCCTGGGAAGAGAAACCTGCAACGAGCGGACGCATTTCCATGCCCGTTACTTCCCTTCGTACCGGGAGGCCCGCCGGTCGGCTTCCTCGGCCCGCTCCCAGGCTTCCAGGTCTTCCTCGTCCGCAAGCTCTTGGGCGTATTCCACATCTTCGGCCGATGCGGCCGGCAGCTTGGAGGTCCGGGAAGCAAATCGCTTCCTGCTTGGGCGTTCGTCGATGCTCATGATTCATCCATCCTTTGGCGTTATCCTTCCGCTTCAAAAGATAGGATGCGCGTCCGGATGGCCTCGTATGCATGCCGAAAGCTCCCGCCCGAACCGCGGACGGGAGCTTGAACAGGCCCTCTGCGCTTCAATCGCCGCGGCCGCGGCGCGAAGCGGAAAAGAAAGCTCGTCAGTCGCCCAGTATCGCTTTTTTCATTCGTTCGAATATGCTCGACGGATGCTGCTCCTGCGTCGATTCGCCGATGCTGGCGGCAAATTCGCGAAGCAGGTTCTTCTGCGCTTCGGTCAAGTTGGTCGGCGTCACGACGGTCACTTTGACGTGCTGATCCCCCTGCCCGTAGCCGCGCAGCCGGGGCACGCCTTTGCCCTTCAGGCGGAAGTAGGTTCCCGTCTGCGTTCCGGCCGGAATTTTCAGCTTGACCTTCTCGGTCAGCGTCGGAACCTCGATCTCGTCGCCCAGCGCCGCCTGAGCGAACGTCAGCGGCACTTCGCAGTAGATGTCGTCTCCTTCGCGCTCGAAAAACTCATGCGGCTGTACCCGAAGCACCAGGTACAAATCGCCGGGAGGGCCTCCGCGCAGCCCGGCCTCCCCTTCGCCGCTGACCCGAAGCTGCGCGCCGTCGTCGACGCCGGCCGGGATTTTGACGTGGATTTTCCGCTGCCGCTTCACTTGGCCGCTGCCGCCGCACACGGAACAGCGTTCGCGGATGATTCTTCCTTTGCCGCCGCAAGTCGAGCAGACTCTGCGGTTGACAATCCGGCCGAACGGCGTATTCTGCACCACTTCCTCCTGGCCGGTGCCGCGGCAGGACGAACAGGTGTCCACCCTGGAGCCGGGCCTTGCGCCGCTGCCGCGGCAGGTGTCGCACGTTTCGGTGCGGGGAATGGTGATGTCGGTTTCTTTGCCGAAGACCGCTTCCTTGAAGCTGATCGTCATCGTGTATTGCAGATCGTTGCCGCGCTGCGGAGCGTTCGGGTCGCGCCGGCTTCCGCCGCCGAAGAACATGTCGAAAATGTCCCCGAAGCCCCCGGCGAAATCGCTCGCGCTCGCCCCGCCGCCGAAGCCCGCCATCGGATCCTGATGGCCGTACTGGTCGTAACGGGCGCGTTTTTGCGGGTCGGTAAGAACGTCGTAGGCTTCCTTGACTTCCTTGAATTTGGCTTCCGCATCCGGCGCCTTGTTGACGTCGGGATGGTACTGACGGGCCAACTTGCGGTAAGCTTTCTTGATCTCGTCGGCGGAGGCGTTCCGGTCGACCCCCAGCACTTCGTAATAGTCTCGTTTGTCTGCCACTCCTCCACCTCCTCATGAGGAAAGTCAAAGCCGTTCCGGTTGCCTGGCCGGCAAGGGAAGCAAGCTTTGACTTTGATCAACGTTTCTTATTTCTTGTCGTCGTCCACGACTTCATAGTCCGCATCGACGACGTTGTCTTTTTTGGCCGCTCCGGCATCCGCGCCGCCTTGAGCCGCTTGCGCGTTCGCCGCCTGCTCGTAGAGCTTGACGGAAAGCTGCTGCACGACCTGCGTCAACTCTTCCGTCGCGGCTTTGATTTCGCTCAGGTTGTCGGTTTCGAGCGCTTTTTTCACTTTTTCCTTGGCCGCGTTCGCCTTTTCGATTTCGCTCGCGTCGACTTTGTCGCCCAGGTCCTTGATCGTTTTTTCGACCGTGTAGACCATCTGGTCCGCGCTGTTCTTTGCTTCGACCAGTTCGCGGCGCTTCGCGTCTTCTTCGGCGTACAGCTCGGCTTCTTTCTGCATGCGTTCGATTTCTTCCTTGCTCAAGCCGCTGGAGGACGTGATCGTGATCTTCTGGCTTTTCCCCGTCCCTTTATCCATGGCGGACACGTTCACGATGCCGTTGGCGTCGATGTCGAACTTGACTTCGATTTGCGGCACGCCGCGGGGAGCCGGAGGAATATCGCTCAGAATAAAGCGTCCCAGCGTCTTGTTGTCGCGAGCCATCGCGCGCTCGCCTTGCAGGACGTGAATTTCGACCTGCGTCTGGTTGTCCGCGTACGTGGAGAAAATTTGCGATTTTTCCGTCGGAATCGTCGTGTTGCGTTCGATCATCTTGGTCATGACGCCGCCGGCCGTTTCGATGCCGAGCGACAGCGGCGTAACGTCGAGCAGCACGACGTCCTTGACATCCCCGGTCAGGACGCCCGCTTGAACGGCTGCGCCGAGCGCAACGACTTCGTCGGGGTTAACGCCTTTGTGCGGCTCCTTGCCGGTCAGCTTCTTGATCGCTTCCTGCACGGCCGGAATCCGCGAAGAACCGCCGACGAGCACGACTTTGTCGATATCCGAAGGGCTGAGGCCGGCGTCGGCGAGCGCCTGGCGGGTCGGACCCATCGTCCGTTCGACGAGATGCGCGGTCAATTCGTCGAATTTGGCGCGCGTCAGGTTGACTTCAAGGTGCTGCGGCACGCCGTCGACCATCGTGATGAACGGCAGCGAAATCGTCGTGCTCAGCACGCCCGACAGTTCTTTTTTCGCTTTTTCCGCGGCATCCTTGAGGCGTTGGACGGCGGCACGGTCCTTCATCAGGTCCACGCCGTGCTCTTTCTTGAATTCGGCTGCGAGCCAGTCCATGATGGCCTGGTCGAAGTCGTCGCCGCCAAGATGGTTGTCGCCGCTCGTCGCCTTGACCTCGAAGAAGCCGGAGCCGAGCTCCAGAATGCTGACGTCGAACGTACCGCCGCCGAGGTCGAAGACGAGAATCGTTTGGTCTTCTTGCTTTTCGAGACCGTACGCCAGCGCCGCAGCCGTCGGTTCGTTGACGATCCGCAGCACTTCCAGGCCGGCGATCGTGCCGGCGTCTTTGGTCGCTTGACGCTGGCTGTCATTAAAATATGCCGGTACGGTGATAACCGCCTGGGTAACCGGCTGTCCCAGATAAGCTTCCGCGTCCGCTTTGAGCTTTTGCAGAATCATCGCGGAAATTTCTTGCGGCGTGTAGGCCTTGTCGTCGATTTTTACTTTATAGTCCGTGCCCATATGGCGTTTGATCGAAATGACGGTGCGGTCGGGGTTCGTGATGGCCTGGCGTTTCGCCGCCTCGCCGATGATGCGCTCCCCGTCCTTCTTAAAGCCGACCACGGAAGGGGTTGTGCGGCCGCCTTCCGGATTGGGAATGACGACGGCCTCGCCGCCTTCCATGACGGCGACGCAGGAGTTGGTCGTTCCCAAGTCGATCCCGATTACTTTGCCCATATGAAGTACTCCTCCTCACATCGTTCCATGGTTAGTGCTTCGATCTTGCTTCGTAAGTACGTCTCTATTGGCTGACCTTGACCATGGCCGGGCGAATCACCTTGTCTTTCAGCCAATAGCCTTCCTGAACGACTTCGACGACGATGCCCTCGCCGTATTCCTCCGATTCGACCTGCATAATCGCCTGATGAAGTTCCGGATCAAACGGCTGGCCGACCGGGTTCATCGCTTTAAGTCCCTCGTTCTCCAGCACCTGAACGAATTGGCGGTAAATCATTTCGATGCCTTTCGAATAGGCGCTGTCATTGGCCGCTTCTCCTCCGGCTTTCAGCGCGCGCTGAAAATTATCGACCACCGGCAGCAGCTCACTGATCAATTTGGCCGAAGCGTATTTGGAAAGCTCTTCTTTCTCTTTCAGCGTGCGGCGCCGGTAGTTGTCGAAATCCGCTTGAGCCCGCAGAAAACGCTGATAATTGTCGTCGGCAAGCCGCTGCAGTTCCAGATAACGGGGATCTTCGGCCGCTTGTTCGGTGTCGCCGGACCGGGCGGCCTCCGCCGTTTCGGCCGCTTCCGCGCTTTCGTCCGCGCCGCCTGCCGCCTCTTCGGGCTGCTGCGTCTCCGCGGCGTTCTCCGCCGCTTCCTCGCGTTGCTCTTCCATCTTTTCGGGCTCCTTCATATCTTGACTGCTCACGCGCAAATCACCTCCTTACCGTGCCACCCTCGAGCGGCCGCTATACCCTTGCTCATTTAAACCAACGGCTCAAATGCGTAGCGAAATCGTTGGTCAAATATTCCAGAAGATGGATGACCTTCCCGTACTCCATCCGGGTCGGGCCGAGGATTCCGATCGTTCCCAGCGATTGCCCCTCGACGGAAATGGTCGCCGTAATGAGGCTGCATGAATTGATTTCTTCCACGGCATTCTCCGTGCCGATCCGCACCTGAATGCCTTCCGGAACGGCATGGAACAGCTGAACGAGCTTCGACGTCTCTTCCAACGTATCCAAAATGCCCTTCACTTTGCCGACATCCTTGAACTCGGGCTGCGTCAAAATATTCGTCGCCCCGCTCAAAAACACGTTCGGCTCCATCTCGTCCGCAAGCGTCTTCTCCAGCACTTCGAGAACCTGCTCGCAGCGGTCGATGAACCGGCTCAGTTCGCTGGCCACCTCGGTGTAGAGCACCGATTTGATGCGGACAAACGGCACTCCCGCCAGCTTGTCGTTAAGCAGATTGACGATTCTCTGGATATCCCCGATGTTGATGCCTTCGGGAATCGTGACCGTGCGATGCTCGACATGGCCGGTGCTCGTGACGATGATGGCGACGGCAGAGCTGTCGGTCAGCGGAACGAGCTGAAAATGCTTCAACGTCGTGCTGAACATTTCCGGGCCGAGAACGATGGACGTGTAGTTGGTCAGATGCGACAAAATCGTCGCCGCCTGATGGATGACGCCTTCCCAATGGCTCACCTTGTCGGCGAAGAAGCTGCGCAACTTGGCAATGTCCTGTTCGCTTGCGCCGGAAAGCGGGATCAGATGATCGACGTAATAGCGATACCCTTTAACCGAAGGAATGCGGCCGGCCGATGTATGAGGTTGCTCGAGCAGCCCCAGTTCTTCCAGATCGGCCATCTCGTTGCGGATCGTCGCCGGACTGAAGCTTACATCGCCCCGTTTGGAAATGCTTCGCGAACCGACTGGCTCCGCGGATCGGATATAATCGTCGACAATGGCCGTTAAAATCATCCTTTGACGTTCGGTTAACATCCGGCATTCCCTCCTCGGTTCGTTAGCACTCTTGCCAAACGAGTGCTAAACGCTATAACAAAAATACCAAACCGTTCCCGCCGTTGTCAAGAACGATCCGGGTCCGATCTGGCATTTGCGCCGTCTCTGCGCGTACGGCAGTCTCCGTCCGTTTATCCTTGAATCTGTTCCAAGCGGCCGCAACCGCCCGCGCAAGTCAAAAAAGCACTTTGACGACCGCCGTTTCGTCGCAGCAGTGCCGTTTGCTGCAATGGACGCAGTCGGTCCACACTTTCTCGGGGAAGATCTCTTTTTCTACGACCGTAAAACCGTTTTTGACAAAAAAATCGACCGCGTACGTAAGCGCCATGACTTTCGGCACCTTGATCGCCCGGGCTTCGTCCAGCAGCGCGTTCACGATGCGCGTGCCGAGCCCTTGGCCCTTGTAGCCTTCGGCCATTCCCAGTGAACGGATTTCCACCAAATCGGCGCCCAACCGAAACAAAGAACCGCAGCCGATCAGCCGGCCGCCTTCCTCGGCCACGATGAACGAATCGATATGGCGATGCAGCGCATCCTTGGACCGCGGAAGCATAATGCCTTTCTCTGCGTAGCCCTGAATCAGATCGTAAAGCGCGTCCACGTCGCTTGGCTGCGCTTTGCGGCAGGCGATGGTCATGTTCACGGGATTCCCTTCTTTTCGGCATCCAAAATGTAGTGATGTGAATAAATATACATCAAAACGAATGAATCCTCAAGAGAGAAATATGCACCTTTCCGCGGCTGCCGGCGCATATCCCGCGTCCGCTTTTCCGACCTGCGGCTGCTTTTTGTTCCTTATTATATGTTATTCGTTCAGGAGGTTTTCCGTTTGGGGCGCATAATGTCAGCCCCTCGCCCGCCGGCGGCTTGCCCGGTGCGGCTCGGCCGCAAATGCCGGCGCGTCTTACAGGAACGCGCCGAACACTTCGTTGCCAAGGGGAACGCCGCGTTCCGTCAAGCGGTAGCCGGCCGCCTCGCCGGTGCCGGAGGCCTCGATCAGCCCCTGCTCCAGAAGACGGTTCAACACGCCGTCGAACACCTCGTCCAGATCCGCTCCGCCGAACTGGGCCGCGAAATCCGCCTTGCGCACGCCCTCGCGCAGTCTCAGTCCGACCATCATAAAGTCCTCCATCGCCTCGCGGACCGTAACCGGGGTCGTTTCCAGCCTGGGCAGCCCGCTTGCCGCGGCGTCGATATAAGGCTGAACGCCTTTGATATTGATGTGGCGCACGCCCATGGCGTAGCCGTGGGCGCCCGCGCCCAGCCCGTAGTACGGCTCGTTGCGCCAGTACACGGTGTTGTGCCGGCTTGCAAACCCGGGCTTGGCGAAGTTGCTGATCTCGTAATGCTCGTACCCCGCCGCGCCAAGACGCTCCCGCAGACGCTCGTACATCGCCACTTCCTCGTCCTCGTCCGGCAGCGGAAGTTCGCCCCGCTCGTACAGCCGGTGGAAAAGCGTATTTTCCTCGACTTTCAGGCTGTAGAGGGAGTAGTGCGGCAGATCCAGCTCCAATGCGCGCGAGAGACTGTCTTCGAGCTGAGCCAGCGTCTGGTTCGGCAGACCGAACATCAGGTCGATGGACAAATTCGTAAACCCGGCCTGCCGCGCGTTCGCAATGCTGTTGACGACGTCCTTCGCCTCGTGAATCCGGCCGATGGCGGCCAGCAGCTTGTCGTCGAACGATTGGGCGCCGAAGCTGATCCGGTTCACGCCGCCCTCCCGCATCGCGTCCAGCTTGGCCGGGTCGGTCGTGCCCGGATTCGCCTCCATCGTAAATTCGGCATCCTCGGACAGCGGAAAATAACGGGCAACCGCGTTCAAAAACCGCGTCATCTGCCGCGGGTTCAGGACGGTCGGCGTGCCGCCGCCCACAAAGACGGTACGGATCGTTTCGGGCGGCAGCGCGCGGACGGTCTGCTCCATTTCCCGCTCCAGCGCATCGAGATAAGCGTCCACCGGCTGGCCGGCGACGACGTAGGAGTTGAAATCGCAATAATAGCACTTGTTCGTGCAAAACGGGATATGAATGTAAAGCGCGCGCGGCGTCCAGGCGTGCAAAGGAACAACCGCCGCCGCTTCATGCGCGCCGCTTGGTTGCGAAAGGGCCATGGCGGTCGCCTCCTTCTTCTTGATGGAACCCGGAACCGGCGCGGCGGTTCTCGCCGCTTGCACGGTTTCGCCCGCCGCTCCGGTCAGTCGTCGTCAATTTTCAGCACCGCCATGAACGCTTCCTGCGGCACCTCGACGCTGCCGACCTGCTTCATGCGCTTTTTGCCTTCTTTTTGTTTCTCCAGCAGCTTGCGCTTGCGCGTAATGTCGCCGCCGTAGCACTTGGCCAGGACGTTTTTGCGCATCGCTTTGATCGTCTCCCGCGCGATGACCTTCTGGCCGATGGCCGCCTGTATCGGCACCTCGAACATTTGGCGGGGAATCAGATCCTTCAGCTTCTCGCAAATAACGCGGCCGCGCTGGTAGGCCCGATCCCTGTGCACGATGAACGACAGGGCGTCGACCTGTTCGCCGTTGAGCAGAATGTCCATCTTCACCAGCTTCGACTGGCGGTAGCCCGACAGCTCGTAGTCGAACGACGCGTACCCCTTCGTGCTGGATTTAAGCTGGTCGAAGAAATCGTAGACGATTTCGGCCAGCGGAATTTCGTAGATCAGCGTGACGCGGGTCGTGTCCAGATACTGCATGTCGACAAATTCGCCGCGTTTGCCTTGGCACAGCTCCATGATCGCGCCCACGTAATCTTTCGGAACGATAATGGACGCCTTAACGTACGGCTCCTCGACATAATCGATCTTGCCCGCTTCCGGATACTCGGACGGATTGGAAATTTCCAGCTGCTGGCCGTTGGTGAGCGTGACTTTGTAAATAACGCTCGGAGCGGTCGTAATGAGCGGAATGTTGAACTCCCGTTCGATCCGCTCCTGAATGATTTCCATATGCAGCATGCCGAGAAAACCGCAGCGGAACCCGAAGCCGAGCGCCTGCGACGTCTCCGGCTCGAATTGCAGCGAGGCGTCGTTCAGCACCAGCTTCTCCAGCGCTTCGCGCAGGTCGTTGTAATCCGAGGAATCGATCGGATACAGGCCGCAGAAGACCATCGGATTGATCTTCCGATAGCCGGGCAGCGCTTCTTTGGTCGGGTTTTTCGCATTGGTGATCGTGTCCCCGACCCGCGTGTCCTTGACGTTTTTGATCGAAGCCGTAATGAAGCCGACATCGCCGGGACCGAGTTCGTCCACGACCGTCGCCCGCGGCTTGAACGTTCCGACCTCGACGACGTCGAACGTCGCGCCCGTCGCCATAAACAAAATCGGCGTGCCGGCGCGGATCGTGCCGTCGATGACGCGAATATAGCAGACGACGCCCTTGTAAGCGTCGTAATACGAATCGAATATAAGCGCCTTGAGGGGCGCATTCGGATCGCCGCTCGGAGCCGGAACCTTGCGCACGACCTGCTCCAGAATCTCTTTGATGCCGATGCCGTTTTTCGCGGAGGCAAGCACCGCTTCGCTTGCGTCCAGCCCGATCACGTCCTCGATTTCCTGGCGGACCCGCTCGGGCTCGGCGCTCGGAAGGTCGATTTTGTTGATGACCGGCAAAATTTCCAGGTTGTTGTCCAGCGCCAGATACACGTTGGCCAGCGTTTGCGCTTCGATGCCCTGCGCCGCGTCGACGATCAGCAGCGCCCCTTCGCATGCGGCCAAACTGCGCGACACTTCGTACGTAAAGTCGACGTGTCCGGGCGTATCGATCAGATGAAGCGTATACGTCTCGCCGTCATCCGCCTTGTACTGAAGCCGGACGGCCTGAAGCTTGATCGTAATGCCCCGCTCCCGCTCCAAATCCATCGAATCGAGCACCTGATCCTGCATTTCGCGCGAGGACAGGGCGCCGGTATATTCGAGAATGCGGTCGGCCAGCGTCGATTTCCCATGGTCGATATGCGCGATAATGCAAAAATTGCGAATATGGCTTTGTTTGGGTCGAATGTCTGCCATCAGAACCTCCACCGGAGTTACCTCATATGCCTATCTAGGTAATTATAGCAAGGCAACGGCGGTGCGGCAATGCGCCTTCTTCGGCCCGGTCCGCTTGCCCCGTCATTCCGTCGCGGATTCGAACAGCGAGACGATCAGCCGGATGCCGCTTTTCGACAATTGCTGCAGCGTCTCCGCCGTTTTGCCCGCCAGACGGTCGACAACCGGTTCCCGGTCAAGCCGGGGAATCGCCGGGACGGCATCGGGACCGGTTCCGGGATCGTAGGCGATGCCGGGCGGCTCGTCGGCGAACCTGGCCCCGCCTGTCCTTCGCGCGGCCGCCGCTTCCGAGGCTTCCGCCGCGGCGTCCGGCGGCTCGGCTTCCCGCTGCCCATCCTGAGCGATACGGGTTCCGCTCTCCTCCAGCGGCCCGTACACGGTCGAAATGCCGCTCGACGCCAGTTCCATCCCGTACATCATGGCAAGCAAGATCAAGACTCCTACAATCGCCAGCTTCACGATATCCCTTCTCATCCTTTTGCCCCCTCACTTCGTTTGCGCGGGCGCGTCGGCTTTGACCGCGCCTTGCCGCTCCCAATAGATTTCCGCAATCACCTCGGCCAGGACATCGGCCGTGCGGTAGCACTCCGCAAGCGTGTTGTCGACTCCGCCGATTTCGATCAGCACGCTGTCGGGAGACACCGACTGGTTGTATTCCCCGTTGCCCGTCGCCGCCGTTTTGCCCCATATTCCACGGGACAGGCCCGGATATTTTTTCTCCAGCATCTGATGGATCGAGTTGGCGAACGCCTCGTTTTTCTCCCAGTTCGGGTTCCGGTGGCCGATGATGAAATAGACCTGGGCGTAAGCCACTCCCCCGATCGTCGCGGTCGTCTTGCTTCGCCGCTGGGAATCCCGGTGAATATCGAAAAAGATTTTCAGATCCTTGTTTTCTGCGATCGCTTCCTTAACCGTCTGAAGCGAATATTTGTAAGAGTAATTCCAGTTATAGCCTTTGACGGTCGATGCGTAGTCCTTGTCGGAGTGAACCGTGCCGATGCCCCGCTTCTCCAACTGATCGGCCATCCGCTTGCCGACGAGCGTCACGTTGACGGTGTCCGAATTGGGGTCCTTCGTTCCTTCCTTCAGCTCCGGATACCAGGACTCGCGGTTGTGGGAATGGTAGATAAAGACGACCTTGCGTCCTTCCGTCGTTTGGCGGTCGCCCGGTCCCGGCGCTTTGCTTGCGTCCGGTTTTTCCGGCGCCGCGGACGGTTCGGGCGAAGGCTCGGAAACGTCCGGCGAAGCGCCGCTTTCAGGCGAAGGAGTCTCGTTCAAGCCGTCTTCCTCATCCGAAGGCAGGTCTTGACCGGGTTCGTGATCCTCCGGCGCTTCCCCTCCGCCCCCCGAACCCGGACGCAGCAGCACGGCGCTGTCGCGGTCCATGCCGGGCATTTCCAACGCCAGCAGACTCTTCGGGTCGTCCGGATTCAATTCGGTCATCCAGCGGACGAGAAAGGAAGCGAGCCGGGACGCCGATACGGGCGATTTCTCCTCTTGCTTATCCATATGCGGCAATTCCATTCCCAGAAGCGAGGCAAAAAACGATCCCGAAACCGACGCGGCAAACCCCTTCATGGATTGAACGGGCGAAGCGGCGAGCACGTTCTGAACGATGCCTCCGACCCCGAGCAGCAGGACAACCGTCATCGAAATAAGGCTTAACGCCAGATACGCTTTGCCGGTAACGAGCATTCTCCTGATCCGATATTTCAGCCTCGGACGCTGCGCCATGAAGATGATCCGTCTCATCCTGTTCCTCCTCGGCCCCCCTGCATTGAGGGCGTTCTCTCTATTTTTTGCGGTGATAGTCCAATATATGAGAGACCGTAGTTTGCTAGAACCGAGAGAGTTTTAAAGGTTGATAGACCGGTATAATCGCTCGCGTCAAGGAATCGAAAAAAATAAACCTCCATTTTCAAAACGGAGGTGATATGCTCCCCTTAAGGTAGACAGGTGAAATAATAAAACCTGCTGCTGAAAGGGAGCTTTTTTCATGCCTAATAAACAATATAGTGCGTCGGAGAAATTCGCCATCCTACAGGAAATCGAAAGTGGCCAGATCGGCGTTAAGGCTGCAGCTAAAAAATACGGTATTCCCAAAACCACCTTGGTGAAATGGCGAAGTCGTTATGAGGTGTACGGGTACGAAGGGTTAGAGAGACAAACTCGCAATCGAAGTTATTC
>NZ_KB899848.1 GCF_000378425.1 Cohnella laeviribosi DSM 21336
ACTGGAGTCGAACCAAATGATTGGCAGCATGAGTCGCAAAGGCAACTGTTACGACAATGCCTGCATCGAATCTTTCCACAGCGTTCTCAAGAAAGAGCTCATTTACCAAACGAAATTTAACACTCGTAAACAGGCGTATGATGCGATTTACGAGTACATTGAATTGGAGTATAACCGCATCCGTATCCATTCGTCGATCGGTTATCTGACTCCGTATTTGTACGAAAAAAGGTACTATGAGCAACTCCAGGCAGGATAAAAGTTGTGTCCACTTTCTTGACAGTGATCCAAACGGGCGCTTTTCCTCCCGGATTCCGGCGAATAAGGTCTCTCGTGTCCGATTGCAAGTCTAAAATGGTGCCGTTTCCTTATTATAACATCTCCTGTGTCCGTTAAGTTTGCCGGTTGGCGAGGACCGTCAGCTTTGCGCAGTCCTATCGGCGCGAAGGAGTGTGTCAGCGTTACGAGGGCCGTCAGCGCTCACATCGTCAGCGTTACAAGGACCGTCTGCGTTGCAAGGTCCGACATCGTTACGAGGGCTAGTAAACTTTGTTGGTTCTGCCATCGCCAGCGTTGCGGATAAGGAGCGAATCAGGAGCGAGTCGGCGTCACTGGGCGATTGGCGTTACCGGCGCTTGGCTTGAGCGGATCGCGAATTCGTGCGCCTGTGGCGGACGGATTTTGATATAATAAACACACGAATGAAGCGGCGGGACGCATGCTTCCGTACCCGTGCGCAGGAGGCGGACCGAAATGAAGCCGAACATGCCGGGACCGAACGGCCATAATCTACCCCCCGCTCTTTGCCCCCTCTGCGGGCGGAACAACGATTGCGCCGTGCTCGCCGGCAGGCCGGTGGAGGCTTGCTGGTGCGCGGTCGTCCCGATTCCGCCGTCGCTTCGCGCCCGGATCCCCCCGGAAAGGCGGGGCAAGGCGTGTATTTGCCGCGCCTGCGCCGAACGGCACCAGTCGGGTATGCCGACTTAAGCAACCGTTCGCGAAAGGCGGCTCGTTACGTATCCGCAGAGGCGGCATGGCGCCGTGTCGAAGCCGGGGCGCTTCCGAAGACGGCGTGCGCGATGTTACGCAAATTGCGGAGCGATTTTATGCAGTTTCATGACAACGCTTACTTTTCCGGCGTTCTTTCGCCATACTGGGGATTAGGGGAAGAACGACGTGGAATTGAGGGAATAACGACTGGATTGGGAAAGAATGACTGGGAGTTTAGGAAAGAACGACGGGATTGAGGGAAGACCGACTGGATTGAGAGAAGACCGACTGGGGTTGAGGAAAGAACGACTGGATTGAGGGAAAAACGACTGGGGGTTGAGGGAAGAACGGACGGCTGATTGCGGAGTCGGCTTAAGCGCGAAAGACGCGAAAGGCGCGATAGACGGGGGGACGCGAGATGCGGAAGCGGCTTTCGAATCCGTTGACCAAAATCAAGCTCAAGCAGCAGCTGATTTTGCTTTTTTGCGTGCTGGTCGGTCCCGTGTTTTTGCTGAATTGGTATGCGAATGCGAAGGCGGCGCAGCTTTTGAAGCGCCACGTGACCAATGCCTACGCCGAGCTGAACAAACTGAACTTCACGCTGATCAACCGGGATCTCGATACGGTGAACCGGATCATGGCGACCATTATCCAGTACCCGATTACGCAGGAGATGAGGCCGCGCGCGGGGGAGACGTTCGACCGGGTGCAGAAATACGCCGCCGCGGACAAGCTGTTGGCCAGCTATTCGCTGGGCATGACCGAAGGAGAAGCGGTCTATTATTATCTGTTCATTTACGATCCCGACAATGCGTATTCGTTCGCGCCGAACACGGCGACCCGGTTTAAGACCGGCGGCGTCTACTTCTATAACGATCGGAACAAGCCGGCGTGGATCGACGAGGCGATCGCCAAAAAGGGCAAAGGCTATTTGCGCCTGCTGCACGGGCTCGGTACGTCGACGGATGCGACGACACTCGGCTACGTCCGCGCGGTCAACAGCATTACCGAAGGCAACGTCGTCATCGGGGCGCTCGTCGCCACGAATATGGACAAAAAGATCGAACAGTCGCTTGCGACGATATCGCTGCCCGACGAAGGCGAAATCTACTTGACGGATTACGACAATACGGTGCTGGCCGCATCCGTTCCGGCCATCGGAACGAAGCTCGAGCTGCCCCCCGGTCTCAATGCCGCCGGCAGTCCGGACGGCACGGCCGACGCGATCGCCTCTGGGTATATTTACGTGATGCATTACAACGATTTGCTCCAGCAGAAGCTGATCTACAAAATTCCGACCCGGTCGATGCTGCAGCAGCAAAACGAATTGAAGCGGGCCATTCAGCTTATCTCCATCGTCTATTCGCTGTTTGCCATTGTGGTCATGGCGTATTTTTGGCGCTCGCTGATTGCGCCCCTTCAGCGGCTTGCGGTTTTCACGCGCTCTTACGCGCCGGGACGCCGGCTCCCGAAAGAACCGGCCAAGGACCGCAATGACGAAGTCGGCGTGCTGATCCATTCGGTCTACGGCATGGCGGGACGGCTCAACGCGCTGATCGAGGACCGCTACATGCTGGAGATCAAGCAGAAGGAAGCGCAGCTGCAAATTTTGTATCAGCAGATCAACCCGCATCTGCTTTACAATACGCTCGAAAGCATTTACTGGAAAAGCTCGCTGGAAGGCAATTCCGAATCCGCCGAGATGATCAAGGAGCTTGCCAAGCTGATGCGGATCAGCTTAAGCCGGGGACGGGAGCTGATTACGCTGCGGGAGGAGCTGGAGCACGCCAAGGCCTATACGCGTCTCGAACAGAAAAAATACGAATACGAATTCACCGTGGAATGGCGAATCGACGAAGAGGTGCTGTCCGTCCTGATTCCGAAAATCACGCTGCAGCCGCTGATCGAAAACGCCATTATTCATGGCGTGCGCAGCATGGGCGAGGATGGAGAAATCGTCGTGACCGCCGTTCGGGACGGCGAGACGCTGGTGCTGACCGTAGCGGACAACGGGTACAAAACGGTCGACTATGAAGCGATCGAACGCCTGCTTCGGGATAAGGAGAATGCCGCTCCGTCCGGCTACGGCATCCGGAATGTGCAGCAGCGGATCGAGCTTCATTTCGGGGCAGCATACGGTTTGAGTTATTCCGCAAGGGAAGGCGGCGGGACGCAGGCCGCCATCGTGCTGCCGCTCCGGTACGAAGCGGAGTCCTCCGGGGCGTGAAAGGAGAGGAGATCGGATGTACAGCATTTTGATTGCCGACGACGAGCCGCTCATTTGCAAGGGTCTCAGCAACTTGCTGCAGACGTCCGGCCTGGACTTGAACCATATTTACATCGCCCACAACGGGCACGAGGCGCTCGACTACTTGCGGATGGAGGACATCGATTTGCTGGTGACCGACATCCAGATGGGCGAGATGAACGGAATCGAGCTGATGCACCAGGCCAAAATTTTAAAACCGTGGGTGCAGGCCATCATCATCTCCGCTCACGAGACGTTCCAGTACGCCCAGCTTGCGATCCGGCTGGGCGCCAAAGATTATTTGATCAAGCCGTTCGGCAGCGAGCAGTTTCTCGATTCGGTCCGGAGCGCCCTGCTGCAGATGAGCAAGCCGGTTCCCGCCCAGGAGGAATTGCTGTCGCAGCTGCGGGAGCACTTTCAAATGCAGTCGCCGGACCCCGCCAAAACGCAAGAGTTGAACCGTCTGCTTCAGGAACGGAGCGCGAGCGGAGATAAAGCCGAAGCCGCGGCGAGGCTCGGCTTGCGCGGACCTTATTACGCCGTCATCCGGGTTCGTCTCGATCCGGGCGGCGAGGCGTTTGCCGCCCGGGGCTTTCGCGACGGCGAGGTGCGGCTGATGCAGTACGCCGCGCTGAATATCGCAAGCGAGCTGCTCGGCCGCGAGTGGAGCTTTGCCGCATTCGACTCGCCGGACCGGGAAATCAGCGTCATCATGGAATGGGATGAGGCGGCCTACGGCGCCGCCGGCGTCGACAAGATCAGCCAGCTCGACATGATCGCCCGGAGCCTCCATCACAACATCAGCAAATATTTGAATATTCCGTGCGTTATCGGCTTCAGCCAAATTTTGCGCGGCGCCGAGTTCTTGCCGCTTTTGGGCGAGCAGGCCCGCAAAGCGATTTTGTGGAACCGCAATCACCAGGATCATTTCGTCTTTTACTATGGCGACATGAAATGGAACCTGTACAACGAGGAACCGACCGAGGAAGAATGGAACGAACAGAACAACGCGATCGTGGAGCGCGCGGTCGAATACATTCAGCGCCATTACGCGCAGAAAGGCCTCACCCTGAACGAGGTGGCGCAGCGCAACCACGTCAGCCCCAACTATTTGAGCTATTTGTTCAAAAAACATACCGGACTCAATTTGTGGGAATACGTGATCAAGCTGCGCATGGAAGAAAGCCGCCGGCTTTTGCTGCATACCGATTTGCGCCGTTACGAAATCGCGGAAAAGGTCGGGTACGAATCCCCGGAGCATTTCAGCAAAATTTTCAAAAAATATTTCGGCATGAGCCCCAGCGAGATGAAAGGAAAATGAAGAAGTAAAATCGGCCATGATCCCCATAGAAGCGCACATGTTCAGCTTCCCTCCCGGTTTCTACAATGAAAATGGACCGATCGAAAAGGAATGAGGGAGACTGCATGAACGAAACCGCCGTTTCCGTCTCTCCGCCGAAATCTGCCGTCAAGGGGCCGAAGCGGGGACGATGGAGAAAACACTTCTGGGGATACGCCTTTGTGCTCCCGGCCGTCATTATTTTCTTGCTGTTTTTGTGGCTGCCGATTTTGAAAGGAATCGTGTACAGCTTCTACCATGTCGATTTTGTCAAAGGCAACACGTTCGTCGGCATGGACAACTACGAGACCGTTTTTCGCGATCCCGTTGTTTGGAAAGCCGTAAAAAACACCCTATACTATGTGCTGCTGTGTCTTGTCATCGGGTTCTGGGTGCCGATTCTGTTCGCCATTGCCATCTCGGAACTGAAAAAATTTCAGGGCTTCGCGCGGATCGCCGCTTATTTGCCCTATGTCGTTCCCGTCGTCGTTCTCTACGGGCTGTGGCGCTGGCTGTATGATCCGGTCGGGCCGTTTAACGCCGTGCTGATGAAGCTGGGCATCGGGCAAATCAACTTTATGACCGATACGAAATGGTCGATGATTTCCCTTGTCGTCATGGAGACGTGGCAGCAGTTCGGCTCCGCCATGCTCATTTATTTGGCCGCCGTCCTGAGCATTCCGAAGGATTGGTACGAAGCGGCGGAAATCGACGGTGCGGGCGTCTGGAAGCGCATCCGGCATATTACGCTGCCGTCCATCCGCCACCAGATCGCGCTGCTGCTGGTGCTGCAGCTGATCGCCACTTCCCAGGGCTATCAATCGCAGCTCGCCATGCTGGACGGAGGCCCGAACAACGCGACGCTGACCTATGCGCTGTATATCGTCAAATACGCCTTCAACAACTTGAATTACGGCGTGGCATCCGCGCTCGGCGTCCTCATGTTCCTCGTGCTCGGGGTGCTGGCCGTCGTGCAGCACAGACTGTCGAACAGGGGAGGGGACGCGTCATGAAACAAGCGGAGCGCGGCATTTTGTCCGCCTACGATCTGAAGAAGCCCGCGAACAAAATCGCTTACGCGGCGATGTCGCTCGTCATTGCCGCCATGGTCGTCTCGATGCTGTATCCGATCGCCGTCGCTTTCTTCAACGGCGTGAAGGCGAACGTGGAAGTCAACACGTTTCCGCCGCGATTTTTGCCGAAGGAATGGCATTGGGAAAATTACGTCACCGGCTGGAAATATATCGATCTGACCTTGTATTTGCGCAATACGATCTACATTTTCCTGGGCAATATGGTTGCGACCGTGCTCGTGCTGGGGCTTGCTTCCTTCAGCCTGTCGCGGCTCAACTGGCCTTACCGCAAGGCGGCGTACTACTTTTTTCTCGTCACGCTGTTCATTCCGCCGACGACCTATATTATCCCGAACTTCATTAACCTGAAGGATCTGGGGCTCATGAACACGTTCTGGGCGTTCTGGCTGCCGGCCGGGGCGAATGCGTTTTTCCTGCTGCTGCTCAAAAGCTTTTTCGACGGCCTTAACCAGGAATTGTTCGAGTCGGCCCGGATCGACGGCGCTTCGGAGCTGCGCTGCTTCTTTCAGCTCGCGTTCCCGCTGTCGGTGCCGATTTTCGCCACGCTTGCGATTTTCGTGTTCTCGAATGCCTGGAACGAGTGGTTCTGGCCTTCCATGGTGCTCGGGGGCGAGCATTACCCGCTGTCGACGGCGATCAAGCGATTCGTCATCGACGCCCGCAGGCTCGACACGAACATCCGGTTTGCAATTTTGACGATGGTGATGATTCCGCCGATTTTCGTTTTTCTGATCTTCCAGCGCTATATTGTCCGGGGACTTCATCTGGGCGGAGTAAAGGGCTAAACGTAAAGCAACACACAATCGGAATAGGAACGCACATCGAACTTTCAAAACGCCTCCTATATGATGAGCGTGTAAACCATTTCATAGTTGAAAAGGGGAAATATCGATGCGTAAGATTTCGACGTTGCTGTCCGCTTTGATCGTATTCGCGCTTGTTTTGTCCGCGTGCAGCGGGGGCTCGAAGGGCGGAAACGCTTCTCCGTCCGCATCTGCTTCGCCATCTTCCTCCGAGCCCTCGGCTTCGTCCGGCGAGCCGCCGGCGTCCGATGATATCACTTCGAAGAAGGTGACGATCAGCATTTATTATCCGACGCCTGACAAGCCGGAGCTGCGGGCTTTGGAGGACGACAAGATCAAACGCTTCAACGAAAAATACCCGAACGTGACGATCGTCAAAAGCGACTGGCAGTACAATCCGAACGAGATCGGCATGAAGATGGGGGCGGGCGAAGCGCCGACGCTGTTCAACACGTACGCGACGGAAGGCAAGTTCCTTGCCGAAAAAGGCTGGGCCGCCGACATTACCGAACTGTTCAACAATTATGAGTACAAGGATCAGATGAATCCGATTCTCCAGAACCAGTTTATTATTGACGGCAAGGTGTACGGCATCGCCCAGCAGGGCTACGTAACCGGTACGGTCGTCAACAAGAAGATGCTGAGCGACAAAGGCGCGGCCATTCCGGATTACGACTGGACGTGGGACGATATGCTGAACGCCGCCAAGGCGGTCGCCGATCCGGCCAAGGGCATTTCGGGCATCGCCCCGATGGGCAAGGGCAACGAAGCCGGCTGGAACTGGACGAACTTCCTGTTCGAAGCGGGCGGAGACATTCAGAAAGTCGAAGGCGGCAAGGTAACGGCGACGTTCAACTCCGAAGCCGGGGTGAAGGCGCTGGAGTTCTACAAGAAGCTGCGCTGGGACGCAAACGCCATTCCGCAGGACTGGGCGCTCGGCTGGAGCGACGCGGTCGGCGCTTTCGCGCAAGGAAGGACGGCGATGGCCATCGCGGGTCCGAGCGACATCGTCGACCAAGCGCTGAACCAGGGCGGCATGAAGCCGGAGGACGTGGCGGTGTACCCGATGCCGGCGGCGGAAAAAGGCGGCAAGCATACGGGTGTGCTGGGGGGCGACTTCCTCGTCATCAACCCGAACGCTACGCCGGAGGAACAGGAAATGGCGTTCCGCTATGCCACGTTCGACTACTTCTCCGACCGCGGCCTGCAGTCGCTGGAGGAAAACATTCAAGCCCGCAAGAAGGACAACAAGTACTACGTTCCGCCGATCATCCAATATTTCAAGGACGATTCGGAATACGGCAAAAAGGCGCGCGAGCTGTACGCGAAATATGACAACGTGTATCAGTTTGACAGCGCGGCGCTGGCGCTGCTGGACGGCAAGCCGGAGGCGCAGTTCAATACGCAGGATTACTACGCGACGATGACCAACGTGATCCAGGAAGTGTTCTCGAAGAAAAACAGCGACCCGAAGTCGCTGCTGGATTCGGCCGCCAAGCTTGTGCAAGAGAAATTCTTCGATACGATCAAGGTGCAGTAAGAAGCGATGACGGCTCCGGTTCCGGCGCGAAGGCGTTTGGAACCGGATTTTATTTTCGCAATCTGCGGAGGTGGCCGGCGGATGAACGGCAACATGCGTCTTTTGAAGGGGATTCGGGCGAAGAAGGGGAAATGGGCGCGGATAGGCGCCGCGTCGCTGCCGGCGCTGCTTCTGATCGTTGCCGCCGCGCTGTATGCGCCGTCCGTTTTCGGGAATTCGGCGCGGCTCAAGCACGATGGGGGACTGCTTGTCGTCCGCGGCCCCGGGTACGAGACCGCGTTTCGTGCCGACAACGGCGCGATCGTCTATGTGCGCGATAAGAACGAGGACGGCGCCTTGACGGAGGGCAACCGCGCGGAGGCGCTGTGGTGGGCGTTCGCGGAAGACGACACCGCCTATCACGGCGCGAAGGCGGACAGCTTCGCATACGAATGGAAGAAGCGAAAGGGGGAGCTGGTGCTGCGTTACGGAGGGCCGCTGGAGGTCGAGGCCACCGTCCGGTTTGCGGACGATTCCAGGATCGTGATGCAAGCCCGTGTGAAGAACGGTACGGGCAAGACGATCAAGTCGTTCCGCTTCCCCTACGAGCTGAAGCTGCCTGCCGCTCAGGTGGAGGACGCCCTGCTGCCGATGCTGCCGGGAGCGAAGCTGAAGGGGGCATTCTTTCGGGAAAACAATTCGTACGAAGCGCCGTATCCCGGCATCCTGTTCGCTTCGTACGCGGCGGTCCGCACGAGCAGCGGCAATCTGGCCGTCTACGACGCGCACGGGGAGACGACGGCGACGACGAACATCGGCTTCAAGAACCAGGTCGACGACGCGGGCAAAACGGCGTTCGTCCACGACTATTCGACCGCGCTTGCGCCGGGCGCGGAATGGACGACGCCGGAGATCGTCCTGGAGCTGGGCGGCGATTACAAGGATTCGATCGCTTCCTATGGCGAGCGGAACGGCATTTTCGACTATCGCTCCCTCGAAGACAAGCTGGGCAAGGAGCTTGCGGATTACGTCCGCCTGCCCATGTACAAGATGGACATCTCGGCGATAAAGGACGCGAGCTGGAACGCGCTGACGGACCGCTACGCGAGCCGGCTGGCGTATCCGGGCATCCTGCATCCGGTCGGCTTCCAGACCGGCGGCCACGACGAGAACTATCCGGATTTTATGCCTCCGGACGCCAAGTGGGGAGGGGACGATGCGCTTCGGGCTTTCGTGGACGATGCGCATGCGAAAGGGCATCGGATCGTCCCGTACACGAATTTCTCCTGGTGGGGCGTGAACTCGCCGACCCTTGCCGCGCTGCCGCCGGGAACGGCGCTGAAGGACATCGCCGTCGTGCAGAAAAACGGCGAGGCGCTCAAGGAGGATTACGGCGAGCACAGCGGCTACGTCATGAATCCCCATCATCCGTTCGTGACGAAGCGGATTACGGACGAGCATAAGAAGCTGCTTGCCGCAGGCTTTGACGGCATTTTCGAGGATCAGTGGGGCATTCGCAGCGCTCCGTATATGTATAACGGCAATCTGCCGGAGGGGACGGACGCTTCGACGGCCTATTTTCGCGGCGTGCGCGATTATTTCCGCTCTGCCGGGTACCGTTTGTTTACCGAGGACGGCATCGACGCGCTGGCGGACGATGCGGTCGGCTTCATGGGTACGAATCTTTTGTGGGATCTGCTGGGCTACCGGCCGAAGACGGCTGCGTACACCGAATATTACCCGATGATCGGCATGCTCGTCCGCGACAAGGTGCTGCTGTACCAGCACAACCTGGCGGCCGAAACGATGACGGACGACCAGGCGATGCTCCGCTGGAACGCGGCCATGGGCTACAACCTGAGCGCGGACCTGTATAACGGCGCGGACAATCCCTGGGTCGAGGTGGCCGGCGTGTTCCAAAGCCAGGTGCTGTCCCGGTATGCGACCGCGCCGGTGCGAAATTACGAGCAGTTGAACGAAACGGCGACAAGGACGGATTTCGGCGGCTACGCCGTGACGGCCAATTGGGACGATGCCAAGCCGTACGCGCTCGACGAACGGACGGAGCTTGCGCCCGGCGGCTTCGACATCGCTTCGGAAGACGGCAGCGTGCGCGCGGGCAACTACGTCAAGTACAACGGCTACGCGCTCGATCCGGGCGAGCACGATCTGGTGGAGGTCCGGGAGAAAAACGAAATCCGCGTGTACCAGCCGTTCGGCTCGGATACGACGGTTCGGATCGTCAAGGGAAAAGGCTGGCCGCATGCCGCGGCGGCGGCCTATACGGCGCAGGGAGAGAAGATCGCCGACCTGCCGGTGAAGGAAGAGGGAGACGGGCTGCTATTTGACTATATCGCGAATATCCTCGGCCGCAAAGTCGGCTATGTGGCGCTGACCCGTTCGGAGAAGCCGAGCGAAGTGACGGCCGCTTTCGAGAAGGCGAAGCTCGAGGAGAACGTCGCCTTGTCGGGAGAAGCCGTATCGTCGACCGATACGGCGCAGGAATTTGCCGCCAAGCTCGCGATCGACGGCGATCCGTATACGTACTGGGAAAGCATGGCCGACAAGTTCCCGCAGACGCTGACGATCGACCTGGGGCAGGAGCGGGACATCAAGCGGCTCGTGCTGCGGCTTCCGCCGCAGGATGCGTGGGAGAAGCGGGAGCAAACGGTCGAAGTGCAGGGAAGCGCGGACGGCAGCGGCTTTGCGGCCATCGTCTCCGCGATGGCCTACACCTTCGATCCCGCCGCGGGCAATGCGGCCGAGATCCGACTGGAGTCGGGCGCGGCGAAGACGCGGTTCGTGCGCCTTGTGGTCAGCGGCAACACGGCGTGGCCGGCGGCGCAATTTTCCGAAGTCGAAGTTTATTGACGGCGTGAAGAGTCCCGTCTCGCCGACTCTCGGGCTTTACGAGGGCTCGGTCGTGCGCGCGAGGAGGCGGGCGGGACGGAAAGGGCGGGCTGCCTTCGAGGCGGCCCTTGATGTATACGGTCGGGCTAAAGTGAAATCGATGGCGGGTCCGGAGATCCTATTAGAATAACGTTAGAGAGAGGAAAATGCTCTTGCAAAAACTAATGCCATTAGTTATGATGAAACTAATGATATTAGTTTTGGAGGCGGTTCAAATGAGAGTCATTCGCGAGCAATCGCTATACCAGCTGACTTTTATGCCGCGGGCATTCCCGGTTAACGTCTATATGGTCGAAGAGGCGGACGGACTGACGCTGATCGATACGGGTCTCCCGTACAGCGCCAAGGGCATCCTGCAGGCGGCCGGACGGATCGGCAAGCCGATTGTCCGCATTGCGCTGACCCATGCGCACGGCGACCACATCGGCGCGCTGGACGCGCTGAAGGCCGCGCTTCCGGACGTTCCCGTCTTCATTTCCGCGCGGGATGCGAGGCTCTTGGCCGGCGACCGGTCGCTCGATGCGGACGAACCGGGGACGCCGATCCGCGGCGGCGTGCCGAAGCCGGGAAAGGTGAAGACCCGCCCGGATGCGCTGCTTCGGGACGGCGATCGGGTCGGCTCGCTGCTCGCCGTTGCCGCGCCGGGACATACGCCGGGGTCGATGGCGTTTCTGGATACGCGCAGCCGGGCGCTGATCGCAGGCGACGCCTTGCAGACGCGCGGCGGAGTGGCGGCGTCCGGACAGCTGCGGCCCTTGTTTCCGTTTCCGGCGTTTGCCACCTGGAACAAGGAGGCCGCGCTGGCGACCGTCCGCAAGCTGATCGAATTGAAGCCCAGCCTGCTCGCCGCCGGCCACGGCCGCATGCTGAAGGCGCCGCTGCCGGCAATGGAACGGGCTGTGCAAAAAGGCTAAGCAACGAAAGGACAGATCGAAATGCCCAGAATCGGACTTGATTTGCCTACGCTTATTCAGGCTGCCGCCGAACTTGCCGACGCGCAAGGACTGGAAGCCGTCACGCTCGCTTCCGTCGCCCAGAAACTGCGCATTCGTTCCCCCTCGCTTTACAATCACGTGAACGGATTGCCGGACCTGCGCCGCCATCTGGCGCTGAAGGGGCTCGACCTGCTGACGGCGGAGCTGAACGGCGCCGCTCAAGGCCAAACGGGCGATGCCGCGGTTTATGCGCTCGCCAACGCCTATCTCGCGTTTGCCCGCAAGCATCCGGGGCTGTACGAAGCCATCCAGCGCGCCCCGGATGGCGGCGACGAGCTGCTGGCCGCCAAGAGCGGTGAGCTCGTGGGCAGGATCGTCGGCGCGCTGAGCGAGTACGGGCTTAAAGGCGACGCCGCCCTGCACGCCGTGCGGGTATTTCGCAGCATGCTTCACGGCTTCGTTTCGCTGGAGCGCCAGGGCGGCTTCGGTCTCCCGCTCGGTCTGGACGCGACTTTTCAAATGATGATCGAAATCTTTTTGACCGGCATCCGGAAGCTGTAATCCGGCGGGGACGGCAGAGGCGGGGATGACAAGGGCGGGGACGACAGGACCATGGCGATGGCGGAATCCCGTGCGGTCCGTGTGCGATTGACGGATTTGCTTCATTACGGTATGATACTTACTAAAAGTAACTAACTTATCACCATGATCCGTCGTCGCATCGCTTCGGATCCGACAGGAGGACAATCGCCATGACGAGCCGCATTCATCCGGAGACGGAAATCGGTGTTGTTCATTTGAAGGTCAGCAATCTGCAGCGTTCGATTCAATATTACGGGGAAGTCGTCGGCTTTAACGTGCTCAGGCGGGAAGGGAACGTCGCGGAGCTGGCGGCGCAAAACGGAACGGAGCCGCTGCTGGTGCTGAAAGAAATTCCGGATGCGCTCGCAAGCGGGAGAAGAAGAACGACCGGGCTTTATCATTTCGCCATCCTCGTTCCGGACCGTAAGTCGCTCGGTTTGTCCCTGCGCAATCTCGTGCGGCGGAACGTTTATTTCGGACAGGGCGACCATCTGGTCAGCGAGGCGCTTTACATTACCGATCCGGACGGCAACGGCATCGAAATCTATGCCGACCGTCCCCGGGAGACCTGGAACTACAACGCGAGCGGGGAAGTGGGAATGGCGACGGAGGCGGTCGATGTCCGCGGCCTGCTGGAGCTTGCCGGCGGGGACGAATGGACGGGGCTGCCTGCCGGAACCAAAATCGGGCATATCCATCTGCATGTCGCCCATTTGGACGAAGCCCGGAAATTTTATTGCGATGTGCTCGGTTTCGGTCTGATGGCCCATTACGGAAGCGCGGCGCTGTTCGTTTCGGCAGGCGGCTACCATCACCATATCGGCCTGAACACGTGGGCGGGAGTCGGGGCGCCGCCCGCGCCGGAGAATTCGGCGGGACTCGATTATTTCACCGTCGCGTTCGCTTCCGAAGAAGCGCTGGAGCAGACGTTGGCGGGCATTCGCGAAGCCGGCGTTGCGGCAATCGAACGGGATGGCGGCTGGCTGGTGGAAGATCCGTCGCATAACCGTTTGCTGCTCGTCGTCAAATAACGTAAAGGGCTGCGTCCGAACCGCCGCTGGCGGTTTCGGATCGCAGCCCTGTTCGTTTCCGCCGGCGGAAGCCGGGCGGAGCCTATTTTTGCCGGTCGATCGCCTCGCCATATCCCGCTGCGCCAAGAGGCACCGGTCCGGTGGGGCCGGTCAGTCGCCTTGGTCGGTCAGGATGAGCGGCCCGTCTTTCGTAATCGCGATCGTGTGCTCGAACTGCGCGGACAGGCTGCCGTCGGCCGTCCGGCACGTCCAGCCGTCCGGGTCGATCGTCATTTGCCACGTTCCGGCGTTGACCATCGGCTCGATCGTGAACACCATGCCTTCCTTGAAGCGGAAGCCTTTGCCCGGCGTGCCGACATGAATGAAGCTCGGTTCTTCGTGCAGCTCCCGCCCGACGCCGTGGCCGGCCAGATCGCGCACCAAGGAGAAGCCGTGCGACTCCGCGTGCTTCTGCAGCGCGTGCATCGCATCGCCGATGCGGTTGCCGATGACGGCATGCCGGATGCCGATATCCAGGCATTCCTTCGTGACCCGCATCAGCTTCTCCGCCTCGGGCGACAGCTCCCCGACGCCGTAGCACCAGGCGGAATCGCCGATCCACCCGTTGAGCTGCGCCACGATGTCGATTTTGACCAAATCTCCGTTTTTTAACGGCGTCTTGTTCGGAAATCCGTGGGCGATCACATCGTTGACGGAAGCGCAGGTCGCGTATTTGTAACCTTTGTAGCCTTTCGTATAGGCGCGCGCTCCGGCCTTCGCGAGCATATCTTCGACGAATTCCTCAATGTCCCACGTCGTAATTCCCGGCCGGATCATTTTGGCGATTTCTTTGTGGCACTTTGCCACGAGCGCTCCGGCCGCCTTGAGGCCCTCGATTTCCTGAGGGGATTTTAACGTAATCATCGTCTCTCTCCTTCGTTTCCGAATCCGGCGTACAATCGATTGATCCAGTCATCCGCATCTATATGCGAGCGGCCGTGATACAGCCACAGGTTCGCGCAGCCGATCAGCGCGCCCAGCCATACGTTTGCGGTCCGCTCGGCTTCCTCCGCGTCCAGTTCGCTGCGCAGCGCGTCTTCGAGCGGCTCGTACAGCGCGCTTTGAAAGGCTTTGCCCAACTGCGCCGCATCTTCGTAGGGAAGCTGATGGAACTTTTCGGATGCCATCCGGTACAGAATGAATACGGCCGGGTCGGCGTTCCACAGCTTCAGCAGCCGCCTTCCCAGTTCGCGCATTCTGCGGTGCGGGGGAGCCTGAAGCTGCATGACGCTGTCCGTCAGGGACGCTGCGCGTTCCAAAGCCTGGCCGAGCATGTCGCGGAACAGCCGGTGCTTGTTCGGGTAATAGTGATAGGCCGTTCCGTAGCCTACGCCCGCCTTGAGCGCGACATCGCGCATTTCGAACGCCATGCCCTTTTCGAGATACACGTCCGCCGCAGCCGCCATGATCTGCCTGATCCGGGCCGAACGGATTTCTTCGTTCTGTTCTTTGGTTCGGGGCGACATTTCCCGTTCCTCCGTTTTTTTGACCTGCTCATATGTCGAAATAAAAATACGCCCAAAAAGAAGCCGTGTCAAGCGGGGACGGCGGTAAGCAGGTTTTCTCCTTATATTTTATGCGGAATATTCGAAAAGAGGCGCGGCTGCCCGAAACGTGATAAGCTGGAACTAAAGAAGCAAGTACGGGAGGAAGACGGAATGTCATCGTTGCCCATCGATCAATCGATCCCCGAGCTGCTGGAGGCGTTAAAACGCGAGCGCCATGCCGTGCTTTCGGCGGCGCCGGGCGCGGGGAAGACGACGCGGGTGCCGCTCGCGCTCCTCGGAGCGGATTGGCTTCAAGGGAGGAAAATCGTCCTGCTCGAGCCGCGGCGGCTTGCGGCCCGGGGCGCCGCGCGGTTTATGGCGGCTTCGCTGGGCGAAGCGGTCGGGGAAACCGTAGGCTACCGGGTGCGGACGGATACCCGCGTCGGCCCCCGCACCCGAATCGAGGTGGTGACCGAAGGGGTGCTTACGCGGATGCTGCAGTCCGATCCGGCGCTCGACGAGGTCGGAATCGTCATCTTCGACGAATTCCACGAACGGAGCCTGCACGCCGATTTGGGGCTGGCGCTTTGCCTGCAATCGCGGGAGCTGTTCCGCGACGATCTCAGGCTGCTTGTCATGTCGGCGACGCTGGAGACGGAGTCCGTCGCGAAGCTGCTCGGCGGGGCGCCGGTGATCGAATGCCCCGGCCGGGTGTATCCCGTGGAGACGCGGTATGCGGCGAGGCGGCTTGAAGGAGCGATCGAGGACGCCGTCGCCTCGAGCGTGCTGGAGGCGCTTGTCGCCCATCCCGAGGGCGACGCGCTGGTGTTTTTGCCCGGCGCCGGGGAAATCCGGCGCACGGAGGCGAAGCTGCGGGCGGCGCTGGCGGGCCGCCCGGTGGACGTGGCGCCGCTGTACGGCAGTCTGCCGCAGGAGGCGCAGGATGCGGCGCTTGCGCCGAGCCCGGCGGGGCGGCGCAAGGTGGTGCTGTCCACCTCGGTCGCCGAATCGAGCTTGACCGTGCCGGGAGTCCGCATCGTCGTCGACAGCGGCCTGATGCGGGTGCCGCGCTTCTCGGCGCGCACCGGCATGTCCCGGCTGGAGACGGTCCGGGTGTCCAGACCGTCCGCGGACCAGCGGAGAGGCCGGGCGGGACGCGTCGCGCCGGGCGTCTGCTACCGCCTGTGGACGGAAGAAGAGGACCGGCAGCTGGCGCCGGTTGGCACGCCGGAAATACGCGAGGCGGATCTTGCCGCGCTTGCGCTCGACTTGGCGGTGTGGGGCGTTGCCGATCCGCTGGAGCTTCGCTGGCTGGATCCGCCGCCGGCCGCTTCGTATGCGCAGGCCCGCGAACTGCTCCGCTCGCTGGGCGCCCTGACGGACGGCGGCGCGCTAACGCCGCACGGACGCCGCATGGCCGCGCTCGGAACGCATCCGCGGCTTGCGCACATGCTGCTGAAGGCCGAATCGCTCGGCATGGCCGAGCTGGCCGGAGAGCTTGCGGCGCTGCTGAGCGATCGCGACCTGCTGCGCGGCGAGCCGGCGCGAAGCCCGGACGTCGGGCTGCGCATCGAAGCGCTGCGGGGCGGGGCCGCCGCCGCGTTTGCGGACGAGCGCGCCCGCGAGCGGCTGCTTGCCGAAGCGAAGGAGCTTCGCCGCGCCTTGTCCGCCACGGCGGCCGGGGAATCCGCCGCAAGCGGCGCAGCGGCGGACGCTGCAGCGCGCAACCCGGCCGCCGGAGCCGCAGCCCGGGCAACAGCGCCTTCTGCCGCGGCAGCCCAGGCGCCGGCCGCACCCGCCGCAGATCTCGCGCACGCTTGCGGCATTCTGCTCGGGTTTGCCTATCCCGACCGGATCGGGCGCAGCCGCGGCGGCGGACGCTATACGCTAAGCGGCGGCCGGGGCGCGTTCATCCCCGAAGGGCAGCCGCTCGCCCAAGCCGAATTCATCGTGGCCGCCGAGCTGGACGATCAGGGCCAGGAGGGTCGGATACGGCTTGCCGCTCCGCTGGACGAAGCCGAGCTCGACCGGCACTTCTCGGACCTGATCCAAGAGCAGGAGACCGTCTCCTGGGATGCCGGCGCCCAGGCTGTGCGGGCCCGCAGCGTGCGCAGGCTGGGCGCGGTCGTCCTGCGGGAGCGGCCGCTTGCCCGTCCCGATCCGGACCTGGTGACGCAGGCGCTGCTGCAGGGCATCCGGGAGGAAGGGCTGGACATGCTGCCCTGGACCCGATCCGCAAGACAATTGCAGGAGCGGGTTCTGTTCCTCCGGCGTTACGACACGGAATGGCCGGACTGGTCGGACGAGGCGCTGGCGGCTTCCGTATCCGAATGGCTCGGTCCGTATATCGCCGGAATGAAAAGCCGGGCGGACCTGCAGCGGCTTCAACTGGCCGCCGTTTTGGAAGCGTCCCTGACCTGGGAACAGCGGCGCCGGCTGGACGAAGACGCTCCGACGCATATCGTCGTTCCGAGCGGTTCGCGTCTGCCGGTCGACTATTCCGACCCGGAGTCCCCGGCGCTGGCGGTGCGGCTGCAGGAGATGTTCGGCCAGCCGGAGACGCCTCGCATCGCGGGCGGCCGGGTGCCGCTGACCCTGCATCTGCTCTCCCCGGCCCAGCGGCCGGTGCAGGTGACGAAGGATTTGGCAAGCTTTTGGCGCAGCGGATATTTTGAAGTGCGGAAAGACTTGAAAGGCCGCTATCCCAAACATTACTGGCCGGACAATCCGCTGGAAGCCCAGGCGACGCGCAGGGTCAGGCCGGGTTGACCGGAAACGCCGTAATGCAGGCCGGGTACGAAGGGCAGGTACGGAAGGAGGAACCCGAATGAAAACCTTTTTTCTGTTCGGTTTGTTGTGGGCGCTGCTGGGCAATCCGTTCGCGGCGCTGATCGTTCTGCTGATCGTCCTGTATGTTCTGGAAAGGCGTTTTGTCGGCTTGACGCCCAGCCTGCTTCGTCCTTTTCGCCGCCAAAGCGAGATTGCAAAGCTAAGAAGACAGCTCGCGCTCAACCCGCACGACGTATCCGCCAAATCCGAGCTTGCGCGGCTGCTCATCGAAGCGAAAAAATACGGCGAAGCCCGCGAGGTGCTGGCCGGCATCGAGGCGCAGATGGATCATTCGGCCGAATATTGGAGCGATCTGGGGCTGGCGGAGCTTGGTTTGGGGCAAAAAGAGCGGGGAGAACGCGCCATGCTCCGGGCGCTCGAGATCAGTCCGCGCGTGAAGTACGGATTGCCGTATTTGCGCCTGGGCGAAGCGTTCGCCGATTCGGATGCGGAAAAAGCGCTGAACTATTTGCAGCGGTTTCGGGAGATTCATTCGTCTTCCTGCGAGGGTTATTACCGGCTGGGGAGCGTTTATGCGCGCCTCGGCCGCGCGGAGCAGGCCCGCCAGGCGGATCGGGAGTGCCGGGAGATCTACCGCTCGCTGCCAAGTTACATGAAGCGGCGCGAACGGAAATGGGCGCTCAGAAGCTGGCTTCGCAGCCGGTAGCGGCAGCCGCTAAAGGAGGCGAAAAGGCCCTTCCCGAGCCGGACAACAAACGCCCATTTGACAACGGTGCGCCGATCTCGTATAGTGTGTGCGAAACTGGGGATCGGGGTGGATGAAGGATGAGCGGACCGGGCAAAAGCCGGCAGCAAAAGAAGGAACGAACCGGCCGGACGGATCGCGTTCGGGCGAAACATCATGATCAAGCGGGCAGCCGCCCGCACGGGCGAAGAACCGCTCCCTCCGGCGGCAGAGCCGCAGCCGGGACCGGCGCGGGAACGAAAGCCCGGACGGGCGCGGCGGCGGCCGGCGGAACGGGAGCCCGGACAAGGGGGGCGGCTGGAACGGGCGCGTCCGCAGGATTGCGGGCATCGTCCGGCCTATCCGCGGGACCCCGGCTTAAACTGGGCCGGCGCCGGGGCGACTGGATGGATATCCGCCTGCCCGATTACCTGGCGAACGCTACGCTGCAGCAGGCGCTGAATGCTACGCCGCTGCCGCCCAAGCTGATTTCGAAGCTGCTTCAGACCAAGGGCGCGCAGCTGAAAGGCGGGATGCTCAGACTGCAGCTGTTCCCGCGGGAAGAGCGGGATTTTCCGCCGGACTGGATGGAACTGAACGTGCTTTATGAGGACGATTTTACGCTTGTCGTCAACAAACCGGCCGGCATCGAAGTGCATCCGAGCGAGAAGGGACAGCGCCGCACGCTTGCCCATGCGGTGTCCGCGTATTACGAATTGTCGAACCAGGATGTGAGAATCCGTCATATCCACCGTATCGACAAGGAAACGACGGGGCCCATTTTGTACGCCAAAAACGAATTCGCTCACTACCAATACGACAAGGCGATGCGCGAGAAAAAGATCGAGCGCGTGTATTTGGCGCTGGCGGAAGGCGTCATCCCCCAGAACAAGGGGACGATCGACAAGCCGATCGGACAGGACCGCCATCACTCCACCCGCCGGCGCATCAGCGAAACCGGAGATCCGGCGGTAACCCACTACGAGGTTGTGGAACGCTTCAAGGACCATACGCTCGTCCGGCTGCGGCTGGAAACCGGGAGAACGCATCAGATCCGCGTCCACTTGTCGTCCATCGGGCATCCGCTTGCCGGAGACGGGCTGTACGGGGGCAAACGCGGGCTTATTTCCCGCCAGGCGCTGCACGGCGAACGGCTCATCTGGCATCATCCGTGGA
Source organism: Cohnella laeviribosi DSM 21336 (assembly GCF_000378425.1). GTDB lineage: Bacteria > Bacillota > Bacilli > Paenibacillales > Paenibacillaceae > Cohnella > Cohnella laeviribosi. The sequence continues at coordinate 19,668 of NZ_KB899848.1, forward strand.
CGAACGAGCGCCTGTCGGTGCAAGCGCCGCTGCCGGACGATTTCGCGGAAGCCCTGAGGCGGCTTCGCGGGTAAGGCGGGAGCTTCCAAAAAAAAGCCCGGAAAGCCGCCGGCAAACGGACAGCGGGCCCATTAAACGGACAAGCCAATCAGCGCCGGGCGACACCGCCCGGCGCTCTCGTTCAGGCTGAGCTTGCCGCCCGCCAACGATCCGATTCTTTCTAGGCCTGGTTCGCCCGCCTGCGGTCATAGCATATCGCTTCCGTCATCAAGTAGGAAAGCGCCGCTTCCGCCCCGCAATTGACGTTCGGGCCGTTCATCTGCAGCCCGTCGCAGCAGGAGCCGTCGTCCTCGTCCACCATCGGCACCCGCAGATCGTTGTCGCCGTAGAACCAGTCGAGACAACGGTCGCGCGACGCCCGCAGCGCCGCGATATGCTCCCCGATGTCCACCACTCTCGGCTTCCGTTCGCCGGCGGCCGTAGCGGCCCCGCCTGCCGCCAACGCGGACTCCGGCGCGCCTGGTTCCGTTCCGTCCGAGGCGCGGCCGAAATCCGGCTTCGAGGCGGTCGTCTGCGAACCGGCCGCGAGCGAACCGGCTTCTTGGCGCCGGCGGGTGCCGAGTCCGGAAACGTCGGGGGAGATGACGAGAAACACGCCATCCTTCCGCGCCGATTCCAGCGCGGCCGCCGCTTCCTCGAGCGCCAGCGCAAGCTTGAACATCTCCAGCGGCTGCTGATCCCAGCGGCTGCTGACATCCCGGGTGTGCCAATGTTCGTTGCCGATCGGCCGGTACCAGCCGCCTTCGGATGTCATCGCCGCCTGAAGGGAGGACAGGCTATCCAGCCCGGTTTCCAGCGACGAAGGACGCCGCGTCGTGCGGTAAGCCCGAAGCATCGCCCACGGCAGCACTCCGTTGCCGTACGTCATGACCGGCTCGAACCAATGCCAGCCTTCCCGGGAAGCGTCCCGGTATGCCCCGTCCAGCAGTTCCTCCAGACGGTAGAGATGATCCTTCAGCTCCCCGCGCCACCCTTTCGGCAGAACGATCCGGCCGCTGTCTTCGGCCTGAAGCAGCTCGGAGCACGCGGCGAGGGCGAACGCCCGCCCGCGGAGCGAGTCGATGCGTCCGATCGTCCGCAGCGACTGCTGAAACAGCATGAACGCCGTCTCCCGCTGCCCGGCGGCAAGACGCACCCAGGCGTTGGCGCAGCCCCAGATCGCGCGCCCCTGGCAATCGTGCGACCTCGTCTCCGGCTCCGGCGTCCGGTCATAGGCGATGTTGTTGTGAAACCAGCCGTCGTCGCCCTGGCACCACAGCATAAAGGCCAGATAAACATCGGCAAGCGACGTCAGCCGCTCGCGGTCGCCAGGCGAAAGAAGCGCCGCCCGTTCCGGCGCCAGCCATTCGGAGACGGCCCACAGCGCGCGGGCGTTGTCGTCGGTCGTATACCCTTCTTTGCGCCGCGGAATGCGGCCGAGCGCGTGTTCGATAAGACCGGTATCGTCCGTCAAACGGCGCAGGTGTCGAAAAGACGGCGCACCGGTCCGCCTTTTGTTTGCTTCAGCCCACATCCGCCATGCTCCACGATTTTTTTGCCGCCACCTTCTCGAGCAGCCCCAAGTACTGCGCCCCCACTTGAGGCCACTGCATGCTGCGGCCGATCTCCACCATCCACTTCTCGCAATTTGCGAGCAGTTCCGGGTACGTAAACAGCTCGATGATTTTGCCGCTCCACGCTTCCGTATCCCCGTAAGGGAGCAGCAGTTCTTCGTAGCCTTGCACGAGGTCCTTTGCGTAGCTGTACGGCGTGCTTAAAATCGGGCGGCCCAAGCCGGCGGCGTACGCCAGCGTTCCGCTCGTAATTTGCTGCATGCCCGGATAAGGCGTAACATACAGATCGCAGGCGGAAATAAGCGCGGTCAGCTCCTCCTCCGGCAAATAGCGGTTGATCATCCGCACGTGATACCGAAGGTCCAACTCGTCGATCAGCTTGGCGAGCTCCTCGCGGTACGCTTCGCCTTCGTGCTTGCGAACTTCGGGATGCGTCTGGCCGGCGATGATATACAGCAGGTCCGGCACCGCTTTCACCGCGAGGGCGACGGCCTTCAACAGCGATTCCACGCCTTTGCTGCGGCTGAGCAGCCCGAACTGGAACAGCACCTTGCGGTTTTCCCAGCCGTACTGCCGGCGCGTGATCTTCCGCTCCTTAAAGTTCGGAACCGGACTGCCGTGGGGAATAAACGAAATTTTGTCCAAGGGAATGTCGAAGCGGTCGTGCAAATACCCGATCGCCCGCCGGTTCATGACATGAATATGCTCGCTTCGGGCGGCGATTTGCGCCTGAACGGACGCGTACGGTTCGACCGGCTGTTCGAAGACGGTATGGAACGTCGTGACGACCGGCTTTTTTAACCGTTCGAGAAACTCCAGCACGTAATGGCCGGCTTCGCCGCCGAAGATGCCGAATTCGTGCTGCAGCGAAACGATGTTGATCGAGCTCCGGTTGACGACGTCGGCCATTCGGGCATAATCGTCTTTTACGTGCTTAAGCAGCGGAAAATGAAAATCCTTGTCGTATACGCTCGCTTCATCCGGATCGCAAACCGCGATAACGGGATCGGGAGAAGGGGAGTTTTTGGCCGCCGCCACCTCTTCCCTGAGATGGTGGGTATAAGTGGCCAAACCGCATTTCTTCGGTACGTAGGTACTGACGTATCCGATCTGAAGCGCCTGCTTGTTCATTGCGCACCTCCACAGCGCGGCTGTTAACCGCTTGATGTAAAATGGATACGGCTAAAAAGCCCGGATTATGATAAAAATACAGGTGGCGGGTTTGGCCTTCGGGATGGAATATGTTATCCTGAAATGAGAGGATGAAAAGAAATAAGAACTGGACAGGGAGGTGAGACAGATGAAGCTGGCTAGGCATAACCGTTTCATGACAAGATGGCTGCTGCTGATTTCCATGCTGGTTATGTCGATTTCGTTCATTCCTTTACCCGAATCCGAAGGTTCCGCAAGCGAGAGCGGCCGGGTGACCGTAGCCCAACTGGTCGCTTCCAATACGAAAGCCGCCGGCGCGGCGAACACCGTTTACGCGAAGAAGCTGATGGCCGCAAGCGTTCTTTGTGCGCTGCTGCTTTGCCTTTTCGGCCCGGAACGCAACGCCGATCGCCCTAAAGTCCAACGGCTTTATCTATACCCGTGGATTCCCCTTCGTTTAAAGCAGCTGTATTTATCCCCTCTTAAATTTACTTCCGATTTCGTCTCCTAAGCGATTTATATCCTTTTTCATTTCCAGTTTCAACCATTTCATAGTTGAAGCTTTGTTTGCTGTACCCATTTTTTGAGCGATCGGTACATTTATTGGTGCTGCTTCTTTTTCGGTTTTCCTAAAAAATGAATATAGTGGAGGTTTTTTGACCATGAACATTCGCGAGTCCGAACTTCCTGCTATCGGAAGAAAATTTCAGATGGTGACGGATAGCGGAGACAAATTGGTGATCATCGTTCATGACGACGGAAGGCGGGAAATGTACCACTTCGACCATGACGACCCCGACGATTCGATCTCCATGGTGACGCTGACCGACGAGGAAGCGCGCCAGTTGGCCGGCATTATCGGCGGCATGGCCTACAAGCCGAAAGCGCTGGAAACGATCGAAATGGCGTTCGACGAGCTGGTCATCGAATGGTACAAGCTGGAGCCCGGAAGCAAATGCGTCGGCAAAACGATCGGCGAGCTCAACGTCCGCAAAAATTCCGGCGTCACCATCCTCGCGGTCGTCTGCAAAAACCAGACGAAACAGCTTAATCCCGGGCCGGATTACGTACTCACGGCGGAAGCGACGATCGTGGTTATGGGGGAAAGGCGCCAGCAGAAAGCGTTCCGGGAAATTCTCGCAAAAGGGGGCGGTTAAATGGATCTGACGCATATCGTTCTTGAAATCGGGATTGCGATCGCCTTGATCGCGGCGGCGGGTCTGCTGTCGTCCAAACTGCGGTTTTCCGTTATTCCCTTTTACATCCTGATCGGCATGGCAGTGGGCCCGCACGCCTTTCACTGGGGACATTTCGATTTGCGCTTCATCAACAGCGCGCCGCTGATCGAGTTTATGGGACGGATCGGCGTCCTGTTCTTATTGTTTTATCTGGGGCTGGAATTTTCCGTCGGCAGATTGCTCAAAGCGGGAAAAAGCATTGTCGTGGGCGGCACGATTTATATCGGCATCAACTTTACGCTCGGCCTTGTATTCGGCTTCGTGTCCGGCTTTCCGCTGGAAGAAGTGCTGATTATCGCCGGGATCACGACAATCTCGTCCAGCGCGATCGTCGCCAAGGTGCTGGTCGACCTGAAGCGGACGGCCAATCCGGAGACGGAAATGATTTTGGGCATCATCATGTTCGAAGACGTGTTCCTCGCCGTCTATTTGTCCATTTTGTCGGGGCTTGTGCTGAGCGGTTCCTCGACGCTGGGCGGCGTGCTTTTGTCAGCCGCGGTGTCGCTCGGGTTCATGCTGGCGCTTCTCCTGATCGGCCGCAAAGCCGTTCCGGTCCTGAACAAGCTGCTGAATATCCGTTCCAACGAAGTGTTTTTGCTCGTTATTTTCTCCATTTTGTTCATCGTTGCCGGTTTTTCGGAGACGCTTCACGTGGCGGAAGCGATCGGAGCGCTGCTTGTCGGGCTGGTCCTGGCGGAAACGGTTCACAGGCAGCGGATCGAGCATTTGATCGTGCCGTTCCGCGATTTTTTCGGCGCCATCTTCTTTTTCAGTTTCGGGCTGACCATCGATCCGGCATCCCTGATCGAGCCCAAAACGATCGTCCTCGCGCTGGGAGCGGTCATCGTGACGCTGATCGGCAATTTCTTTGCCGGCATGCTTGCGGGACGCACCGCCGGGCTGTCTCCGAAGTCGTCGACCAACATCGGTCTGACCATCGTGTCCCGGGGGGAATTTTCCATTATCGTCGCCAATCTGGGCAAAGCGGGGGGACTTATGGCGATTCTGCAGCCGTTCGCCGCCCTGTATGTTCTGATCCTGGCCGTTCTCGGCCCTTTGCTTACGAAAGAAACGAAAGCCATCTACAAGCTGCTTGACAAAGTATTCCATTTCAGCAAGCGGGCCGCGCAGGAAAGAAGCTCGCAAAGTTGAGTTGCCATATACCGCAGCAGATTTGCAGCAGACTAACGAATTTGCGTCACCCATGGATTCTCCATACACCATAACGGAAGGAGTCGTGCCGCATGACCAGTCGCGATGCCGCCCTTCCTGCCGCAAGCGCGGTCCGCAAATGGGCGGGGGTAGCGGCCGGCGCCGTTTTGGCGTCGGTCGGGTTGGAGATGTTTCTCATACCGCACCGGATCGTCGTGGGAGGCTTGACCGGAATATCGGCCCTGTTTTCCCATTTCACCGGAATGCGGCTCGGCCTGTTTCTGTTTATGTTCAATCTTCCTTTCGTGCTGCTTGGCTACCGGAAAGTCGTAAAACGCTACGGCGCGCGGGGGATATTTTCGATCTTGCTTTTCTCCGCGGGGGTGTTCGCGCTGCATCCGGCTCCGATGCTGACGATGAACCCGCTTCTTGCGTCGCTGATGGGCGGCTCCTGCCTTGGTCTGGGCATTGGCTGGGTGCTGCGCTTCGGCGGCTTTCTGGACTTGTCCGATTACGTTGTCGGCCGGATCTCGCAAAGCTGGGCCCGTTACGGCCTGTACGGGCTGAACGGTGCGCTTATTCTGGTCACGGGCTGGCTGATCGGTTGGGAGCAGTCTTTTCATTCGCTTGTCGCGTACGTTCTCGCGTTATGGTGGATGGGCGCCGGACTGAACGGTTCCCTGATGACGAGAACGCTGTGGATCGAAAGCGTCCGCGCCGAGGAAATCGTCGAGGTTCTGCAAAAAAGCTTGAACCGTAAGGCGACTCCGCTTCCGCCCGAAAGCCGCGGCGGCGAGGTTCCCGTCGTGCTCTGCACCGTCAATCGGCTTGAAGAAGCGAGGGCGAGAGCGCTCGTCAGGATGATCGACGGGGAAGCGGTGATCGGCGTCGCGTCGGGAAGGGAACCGCCCGTCTGCGATGCCCGGACCCGCCGCCGGCAAAAGAAGTAAGGCGCTGCATGATTATGCCTGCCTCGGAAGGGCAACCCTATTCCGTGTCCCGAATTTGCGCGTCCGGACAGACGTTGTCGCGGACCGGCGCTCATGACGAGGAGGAGAAAATGGCAACGACGATCGGCATTTTCGAACGGGAGGGGCAGGTGCTCGATGCGGTGGAGCGGATTCGCTCGTCCGCCGGGACCGCGAAAAGCTTGCGAATCATTGTGAAAAACGGGGAGAACGCCCCTCTGCTTGCCGGACACGCGGAAGCCCCGGTGGAAGAGGTTGCCGGCGTGCAGGGCACGCTGACCCGCAGCGATGACATGGATGCGGGATTTGCCGGGGAGGACGCGGGCATTGCGGCGGCGGCATGGGTCGCTCCTCTTCAAGGCGGCGGCTCGTCCGGCAATGCGTCGGCTTTACCGGTATTGGGGCTGCTTCGTTGGAACCGGGACGATGCGGACATCGGCGGAACGCTGAAGCAAATGGGCATTCCGCCTCATGCCGTCCGTTCGTGCGCCGAAGCGGTGGACGAAGGGAAGTTTGTTCTCGTTGCGGAAGGCGGCTCCATCGAGCGGAACGACGCCCTGTTTCGCCAGGCGGGAGCCGTCGACGTGCTGTACTGACACCCGAAGGACAGAGCGGTTGTTCCGGAACGGCTGTACCAAGACGGCGGGCGTCAATCCAAATGTAAGAACACAGAACAACGGAACCTCCAACAATCACCGCAAAAGTGAGGCTGGAGGCTCCGTTTTAGCTTGATGTCTCGCCAGCCCCGGAACAGGCGGCGTGCACCGGCGGTTGCGGGCACTTCCCCCCCTTCCGTAATCGCTTCGGACCATTGCGGTTCATCCCAAATTGCCCAAACTCCCTCGAACTCTCCAAAACTCTCTCAAACTTCCCACAGCCTTTAAACTCTCTCAAACTTCCCACGGCCTTTGTAGCTTCGTCGATAAAAACATCGCCGGACCGCTTCCGAACGATGTGCGATGATTCCGAAGTACCGGGCAGGTTCCCTTCCTGAATCGGCAATGGCAACCGATTTTTTTTCTTTCGACACATCCAACGTATTTTGTGGTATCCTTCATCGTAAGCAGCTCCTTTGCATGTAGCTCTGAAATGGTTGTGTTGCAACTCCATTTTAACCTACGGATGTGCAAATGGGGCTGTTTTACGTTCATCATAACTTTCATAGCAATTGGAAGACCCGGTTCAGCGGACGGCGACCGAGAACGAGACTGTAGTTGCGCAAAAAGCAACTGCGTGGCCCTTTTCTGTTTTTTCGCGCCAGAAGTTGCTTTTATAGCAATTGGAAGACCCGGTTCAGCGGACGGCGACCGAAAACAAGGCTGTAGTTGCGCAAAAAGCAATTGCACGGCCCATTTCCGTTTTTACGCGCCAGCAATTGCTTTCATAGCAATTGGAAGACCCGGCTCTGCGAAGGGTGAGCTGGCGAGGCTGGAGGATTTCGGCGTTTTTGGCTTTGATGCTTGTCGAAAGTCAGCCTTGAAACCGGATGGCTTTCGCTTGCCCGCAAGAAAGCGGTGATGGCCCAAAAAAGAAATGAGATGGAGCCAAAATAACGTCTGCGCGATCCCATTTCGGATTGTTGAATGGATGCATCCGGTTGACCGTGCTGCCTTTCTCGGCAGATTAGTTGCTTGCAGGACAGCTTTTGCGGAGGACGCGGTTCGGATTACGCGGGCTAGAGAGCATATAATTCGAGCGTGACCGTGCTGTTGGGTAGAGCAGGGAAGTCCAGCAGGGATTCCGGAATGATCCGGCCATTGTAGCGGATTCTTACGCCAGCATTCGCGCCGATCGGGATGCCGGAGACGGAAATGATCCGCCCGAAAGGTCCGAAGCGGACCAGCCCGCTGAACAGCAATGCCTGACGGATCGTGATTCCGGGGAAGAACGGAACGTATGCCGAACGGGTTGCTCCCGGGAAAGTAAAGCCGCCCAGAACACGAACGATGATGAATGACGGCCAAGGTCCGGGCGGAAACGGTCCGGAACCCGGAGGGAACGGCCCAGGTCCGGGCGGAAATGGCCCGGGCCCCCCCGGTCCGCCGGGTAACCCCGGTCCTCCAGGACCGCCAGGCATACCGGGACCTCCGGGACCGCCAGGCATACCGGGACCTCCTGGCCCTCCCGGACCGCCTGGCATACCAGGTCCGCCCGGTCCCCCGGGTCCGCCCGGAGTCATCATGCGCTGCTCCGCCGGCAGCACCCACCAGGGGATTTGCCTGACGGGGGCATTTGTTTCGTTTTCGCTTTGGTGCAGACGAACCTTTTGGGCCTGCGGCTTCTTGTTAGCCGGCTCCGGCGTCTTGGACTTTTGCGAACGGGATGAAAGTTTCGCTAACGTGCCGCCGGACGATGGATGACTTTTCGACCGAACGTTTGCCGGCCGTTGTTTTGGCATGGGGTTCTCCTCCTCGTTGCGGGGGAAATGCTGGCGATTGATTGATACTGCACAATATGCGAATGCCTATCCGCAGGTGCCTATACGCGAAGGAGAACGTCCGCCGGAAATACGGTGTCGACGATAAAAAAAGAACCTGCAGCACCGCTGCAGGTCAGTGGAGAGATATATAAATGAAAAGGGGGGTCATGAATTTATTGTATCCTCCCACTATTATTTAATGTTTTCTCGCGTTTTCTCACTCGTTCTTAGATTTTCAACCATCGACCATCCTGAAAGATGGATAAGTCATGTAGCTATGACATAATTTTCTGGAGGAGCCGGAGGCGGGAATAGAGGTTGGGACGCTGTTCCCAATCTATGGATGAGTCGTATGACCGCACTCTGGATATCCACTCTATTCCCCCGACGGCTTACCCTCCCATGTCACGCTGGGTCTTAGCCCTTACATTCCTTCGTTCTGCCTCTCGAGGTGTGGACGCCGTTTCCTT
>NZ_KB899849.1 GCF_000378425.1 Cohnella laeviribosi DSM 21336
AATTGATCTATGATTGCAAGCTCGACCGGCAACTTTCTAACAGATTCCGGGAGAATGGCATCCCAGATGGTCAATTGCTCGTCTCGAAGTTTCAACATTTTCTTCACCTCTTGGAAGGATTCCCGAGGGCTTCTGTTGAACTCCTATAGCAAAGGAATTCTTCCCTCGGGGTGTGGAACTTTGTTATCTCGTCAATAACAATTTCCATTTTGAGGTGCTGAATTCCTTTTAATTATGCTCAAAACACCCTGACTTTTTCAGGGGAAACTATTTACGATTGGTGATTATGCAGTACGTTCGTACGGACTCGTTGTAGCTTTGGCTGTGTTGCTCGCAATGGGCGTTGCCAACTTTTTGGTTAGAAAAACCCCTTACCAGAAGCACATCCCCAATTTGATCTTATATGTTATTTTGGGAGCAGTGATTGGTGCAAGATTTTGGCATGTGTTCTTTTTTCAGTGGGACTATTATGCCGAGCATTTATCTGAAATTCCGGCGATCTGGAACGGAGGCATCGCTATCCAAGGTGCTCTGGTCGGCGGATTTGCCGCAGCGGCCATTTATACACGTATACAACGCATTTCATTCTGGGAATTGGCTGATTTGGTTGCACCGGCTATCGTATTAGGACAAGCAATAGGTCGTATCGCCTGTTTTCTGAATGGGGATGCCTATGGTTCTCCGACAGGCTCAAGCTTTGGAATCGTATATCCAGAAGGGACGATGGCTTATGACGCATACGGCTTCCAGCCTTTATGGCCGGCAGAAATATGGGAAGGGCAGTGGGACTTGATCGTATTTGCAATATTAATTGCCCTAAAAAACAAAACTTGGCCGACCGGTTTTATTTTTCTGGTGTATAACATCTTATACGCGGCAGGACGGTTTATGCTCGAGTTTTTACGGGGGGATTCGCCTCGGTATGCATTCCATTGGACAGCAGGGCAATGGACCAGTTTCGCTGTCATCATAGTAAGTATTGGTTTCATGGTTTATCTAGTCTATCGATCGAAACAAGGAGAAAATGGAATGTTAGTTTCTGACGGCATCAATTCGTCTGGGAGGAGGTGGTCAAATGGACTGGGCTTGGTTACTAACACTCGCTTGTCCCCTCATGATGCTGATCATGATGAAGGGAATGCACGGGAACAAAGGAAACCGGAGTGAGCATGGAAACGCTGAGATTGATGCACTAAGAAAACAGAATGCAGAACTAAGTCATCAATTGAAAGAACTTAAAAACAAACAAAGTTATTAATGGTTTTCAGTGGGGACGTGATCCCTCCTTATGTATTGGGATTCATGTCATAATGAACGAATTCTAGATCATCTATCCAATATTCCTTTCCTAGACGAGCGATTTACCTGAAACGACCCGACTTTCCTATCAAGGAGAGTCGGGCTTTTTTTAAGTTGAATGTAAAAAAGTTCTATATGACATAGAACTTTTTACTCCAAAAGTTCTATCCAAAGATTCACCTTATCCGATTTAGGATGCCGGACTACAATCAAATTGAGCGCTCATTCATATCAATGAAAGGGGCACGGCAAATGATTCCTTTGGATAACAAACCGGTTTCTTCACTTAAAGATAACCAGGCTGTCTTGTCTTCAATTACATTTACATCCTGGAACGGAAAAGTTGAATGCAGGAAAAGTACTCACAAGTCGAAGTCGTCACTAGCTTATTATGAACAGTTGATGCGGCACGATTGGCACACCAAGGTCCGGCACCGGATCAGGCAGCGGGGGTGGAGCCGGTGAGTGCTCAAGTTCCACACGCTCAAGTGGAAAATTGGCTGTTTGCTTTGCCTGAATGGAAGTCCCGGTTGGAAACGCTGGAGTCGCAGCAGGACCATATACCAGGTTTGACGCAAAAGTTCGAACTGGTCGCGATTCATGGGAAAGGACAAAAAAACGAAGCTATCTTAAACGAAGTGATCCGGAGGCTGCAAGCCCAAGAAATAGAGATTCCGCTATTGCAGATGAAAATTCAAATGCTGGAGGCGGCAATCCGTTCGCTTCTCCCAAAAGAACAGCAGTTTGTCGAATATCGATATCTGCTTCGACTGCCCCATGCGGATGTTATGGAAAAGTTGAAGACAACGCATCGTATCTACTACCGCAACCGCAGAAGGATATTAGCGCATATTTATCGTTTTGTCGGCGGAGATGATTCTATTCTTGGTTTACAGGACGATTTATTTTCATCAGAAGGTCAGTAGAAGGTCTCTTGCGGGGAAAAAAGTTATCAGAGAAAGGCAGACGACAGCGTCACCAAAAAAGTGGTAATCTAATAGTGTGAAAAAGTGTAGACAGGCCATCCGTGATTTCTGGATCGCCTGTCTTTCTTATTTTCAGAAATCATCGGGAGAATTGAGTATCTTGGAGGTTTCAGGTGGGAGGTGGCGCAAGGTAATCGGTATAGCCATTTGAATGACAACCGAAAACAGGTACGGAGGGAGGGGGCAGCGATGCTCTCCTTTTTGTTTCCGCGCTGGTGTGAGCCGGGTCGCGGCAAGCACAAGCAGACTCTATGGTTCGAAGTGATGCCCTCCCTCGACGCCGCGCCGATGGACTTTGCCAAGGCTTCGCGTTTTGCCAGGCATATTAGCCAGCTCGGCCATCCCCGATTCAAGCGTCTTCGGTACGGACAGATCTATTTTCGTTACCTGATCCAGTGCGCAGGACCTGCTGGACGCGTACGAATCTATTTCTCGGTCCCCGACATTCGTTGGATGGGGTTTCGCACGGGCTTTCATACGCAGGTGTCCGGGATCTATTTGCTCCCGGTGGAAGCGCCTGTGTTTGCCGCCGGTTCGGACAAAAACGTGATCGTTGCCGAAGGACGTCCGGCGTACAAGGGAGTGCTGTCGGTCGCTGCCATTCATCCGGCGGGCAAAGACCCAGTGAACGAGATGATCGCGGCGATGGGAGCGGGAGAACTCAAGGCGGGCGAGGAGGTATGGCTGGAGCTGGCGTTTGCGCCAGCGGGCAAGCGCCTCCTGCTACGGCGTGTCCGCAAAGCGGAAGCGTGGCTGCGCTCCCCGGCGAACGAGCCGATGTCGCTGAAAGCGATCTGGCGGGAAATGAACACGAACCAGAAGGAGGAACGTGGGCCGCGGGAATTGACGGCCCACCAACAGAACGTCATGCGTTCGCTTCAGAGCAAGCAGGACGAGGATGAAATCGGGCTGTGGACGGGTTTTCGCGTGCTCATTCGTTCGCATGCGGCCAAAGCGAGGCTGCACACGATGAACGACATGCTGCAGTCGATGAGAAGCGGCAACGGCATTGTGCTGCGTCCTGTTCGAGGCAATAAAGCATTGCTTACGCCCGGCGCTCCGTCGAAGAAGCTGCTGTTTACTTCGGAGGAGCTCGGCTACTGGCTGCGCATTCCCGCCTTTGGCGATCCGGCCGCCGCGCATATGGAGAAGATGCATGCAAAAATCGTACCTGCACCAGCCGGCTTAAACCGCGGGCTGTTTATCGGGAAAAGCAACGTGCCGGGCGCGGATCAGGAGATCCGCATGCCGGTGAACCAGATGCTCAAGCACGCTTTTCTCGCCGGAACAACCGGATCAGGGAAAACGTCGACGCTGCTCTCTATCATGACGAATATGGTGGATGACTTGGAGCGTTCGCCGGACCAAGCGCCGGGCTTTACGTTTCTCGATCCGCACGGCGGAGCGATTGAAACATTGCTGAGCTATATTCCGAAAACTTTGTACCCGAAGCTGCACATCATTCCACTCGGACATACCGACCGGCCGCGCGGCTTCAACTTGTTTCAAGCCGCGCATGCGGATATGCGGGAAAGCCTGACCGGGGAATTTGTCACGACGCTGCAGCAGTTGTTTCCCGGCTCCCGGCCGCGGGCAGAGCATTATCTCCGCAACGCCGTACTCAGCTTGTTATCCGTGCCACCGCAGACCGTGCTCGGCATTGTCGACATTTTCTTTAACGAGACGTATCGGAGAAAATTGCTGCCGCGACTAGACGTTCATTTGCGTCACTTTTGGACGGACGAGTTTGCGCAAATCAAAAACGTGGGCGAGCATCTAGGCCCAATCCTGAACAAACTCGGCGCGCTGACAACGTACCCGACCTCGCGGCGGATGCTCGGCCAGCTTCACAGCAGCGTCAATACGCGGCAAGCGATGGATGACGGCCATATCGTTCTGATCGACGGCTCCGGCTGCGTGCCGGATTTGCTGAAGATTTTAGCCAGCCTGTTTTTCATCGACTACCACTTCACCTGCCGCAAGCGGCCGCAGCACAAATCGAGGGCACACTTCTTTTTTGCCGATGAAATGCACCTGTTCGCGACGGACATTTTGACGAAAATATTGGCCGAGGACCGCAAGTTCGGCTTGTCGCTGTTTTTGGCTACGCAGTATTTGTCGCAACTTTCCGATCGCATTCTGGAGGCGATTCTCGGCAACGTCGGTACGCTCATGCTGCTGCAGCTTGGCGGGCCGGACGCGGACAAGATGTCACGCTGGCTCAAGCCACTCGTCACGAACGCCGATTTGATGAACCTGGCGGAGCTACACGCCATCGTGCGCACGAAAGGTCACGAAGGACGGCTTGAGCTGTTCACGGTCAAAAACGATGTCGTCCCGATCCGGCATGAATCCTGGATCAAGGAGGCGTGGGCCTGGTCCGACGCTCATGACGGTCGATCGGCAGCGTCCGTCGAAAAGGAGATGACGGTCGGGGAAGGCCCCGGGTCGCCTTTGCATGGATGGCGGCGCGAGGTTCCGGATTAGCAGGTTGGAGCCGCTTAAAGACTGAGACAAAGACTGAGATAAAGTCTGAGATAAAGACTCAGATAACCGTCTCGGTCTGAAAATGCGGCACAATCCGCAACCTGGCGCATATTGCGCCCCTGAGCCGATCCGGACTTACTCACATCTGCGAGGGCAGCGACAAAAACAGCATGAAGGGAGGAAACCAAACCACATGTACGAGGCAGCAAAAAAAGAAATGCTGGCAACTATTTACCGGTACGGACCGATGACAGCAAGCCAATTGGCAACGGTAATGAATTACCGCTTGCCCACCTTGTACGCCATGGCTAGCCAGTTGAGCAGACAAGGGCTGGTGCGTAGCATCCCCCTTCCTTTCCTTCGACTTAACCATGTGGGGTACGGGCTGACGGCCGAAGGGGCAAAAGCGGCAGCGATGCTGGCGGGCGAAGAGGAAGGCTTTCGCATGAAGGCGTGGGAGAAACATCCGGTGCAGCTTGAGCATGTATACGGCACAAACGCTTTTTTCGTGTCGCTCATCCGGCACAGTCTTGCGCATGAAGGCGAAGGTCTGACGGAATGGCAATCCACTCGGGAAGCAGCCGAGCAGTATGCGAGCTTCAAGGAATCGGGCAAAAAAACGATGCTTCTCCGTCCGGATGGCCTTTGCACTTATGTGTTGCCGGGACGCGGGCGGCTCGTGCTTCATCTGGAGTACGACACCGGAAGCGAGAACCAGTGGAAATTGCAGGACAAGCTGTGGCTGTATGGGCGGGTGCTGTCTGCCGCATGGCGCGCGGTAACCGCTGTGCATGTATTGTTCGTAACCAAAATCGAGTCGAGGCCGAAACGGCTGCTGCGGCTATGGGCTTCGCTTGGCGAGGGGCCGCTTCTGGGCCGCCCGCTGCCGAATGTCTGGGCGATCAGCGAAAGCGAATGGAACCGTCGAGGTGTGGATGAAGGGCTCTGGTGGGGACCGGAAGGGAAGCGCATCAGGCTGAAAGACATGCCGCTTTTACCCCTGTCCTCTGACCCGGACCTCCCGCTTCTCGGCAAACAAGCGCGGGAGCCGTCCCCGATGCTGGGGAGGTGAGTCAACATGGATATGCGCTGGTTTCCCAAGCTGCTGCTATGGGCGATGCTGATCGTTTCCTGTCTGGGCGCAGTTTCCACACTCTTGCGAACGGAAGCCGACCCGACGCCGGTCATCCTCAAGCGGACAATGGAGCAGCAGATGGCGATCCATACGGCGCTGAGCTTTGCCCGTGAATGGATGCGATGGGACGGAGAGGAGCTGCCGGAGGCGCGCATTCAGCGGCTCAAACCTTACGTCAATCCGGATGCCCTCGTCCGCGTTGCGGCTCTCCAGTCGGAACAAAAAACGAAACGGCAGGAGGTAATCGCGGCGGAGTTCGTGTCCTCGTCCTCCAACGGTGGATCGCGTTATGCGATTCGCGTCCGGGTGATCGCGGCCAATCCCGAACGGGTCGTGTGGGAAGTCGATGTGCCCGTGTGGGCGCAGACGGGTAAGGGCGCTACAGTGACTGCGCCGCCGCTCATCCGTTCGCCGCAGGAGCCGCCCGCCGTTCCGGAAACGGCAAGCGGAGAACCGGCAGCATCTGCGGATGTAAAACAGCGAATGCGTCCGGCGATCGAAAGCTTTCTGAAGGCGATGTGTGAAGGCAGGGACACGGAAAGCCTGTTCAATTACGTCACGACCGGTGCAAAATTGAAACCGCTCGAAGGCCGGCTTCGCTTCCTCACGCTGGAGCGGTTGGAGGCTGCAGGAGTTGGACCTTACAAGGTCACGGTTACGTTTTCTGTGCAGGATGCAGCGACGGGCTTTCGTGTGACGCAGGTGTGGAAGCTGGCTGTGACGGAGGAGAATCAGAAGTTTTTTGTAGGGAGCGTAGAGTAAACGGCTCATCTAGTTCATCGAGGGGGTGGGAAATGTGGAAGGGGATTTTGTCAATACCGGTCTTCTTGTCATCAAACGGCTGCTGCAAGCCATTTTCCTCACGATTGCGATTTACCGGGGGGTGAAAATGTATGCCAACGGCGAAACGAACCGGCTCTGGTCACATATTATGCTGTCGGTCATTCTGGGCATTTTCGTTTTTGCTCCCGGCATTGCCAAGTACCTGGCGCTTTATGTGCTGAAGACGCTCGGCATTTCCGTGGACGGGCTGACGGACACAACCGGAGGGTGAAGCCGGATGGACGAGGATAAAACGGAATCGTATCGCGCGTTGTATCGGGTTCGCCCGCTCATTTACCATATCGGCGACATTCGATTGTGGATGCCGATCCGGCAGGATGGCGTCGTGCTCTGGTTTGTGTATATCGGCGTGTTTTTTATCTTTTGCTACGTGTTTCCGGTGCTCTCATGGCTGCTTCCCATCGATCGCACGATCACAATGGTTGTCGGGCCGATTGCCGCCGCATACTACACGGTCAAACTGGATCCGGCGGGGAAAACGGTGCCGCGCTATGTTCGGGACATCCTGCATTTCTTGGTGCGGCCGAAATGGTTTGTCCGCTGGCAGGCGATCCGTCAACCTGGAGGGAAACACAGGATCCGGTTTGTTGGCCGGTGCCGGCCGTATGAACGGATCTCGTTGCCAAAAGGCGGCGAGGCATGGAGCGGCAGCAGCGGACAACTACACGGGACGGTCGAGGGATTGCAGACGCTTTGCCTTCCCGCAAACGTGCGCATCCGCTGGCGCGGGCGAAGCGGAAAACTTCATGTCACGCCGCTGATACGGCAGTCTAAACGGGCGGTCGTTCCGCCAGTGGTACTGGAAGGAAAATCGCGGCGGTCGATGTCATGGATGACATCCGCTCCGGTGCAAGTTGAAAGAGAGAATAGAGATAAACATTTGGAGATATGGAAGGTTCGAAAAAGGAGCGACATTCATTGATATGCCACCGCCACATCCGGATCCGATGAAAACAGTTTTTGAAGGGGGGTGAGACGCATTGAAGTTTCCGGTTTTGTATTGGGAACAAAACCTCCTGTTTGACACGCTGCTGAAACCGTGGGCGGTGTACCGCATACCGCTGAAACCGTATGCGTACCAGTCGCCGGAGAAAAAGCGCGGCGCCGTGAGCCAGATGCAGCAGTTTTTGCACAGCTACCATGGCAGCGGCCAATTGTTATCCGTCACCCGGATGATGGACGCTGGCGTGTGGCAACAGCGGCGAATGGGGCAGGGCGCGGAATACGAACGGTATGTGAAAGCGGTCATGCAGCGGTTTGCCGAGCGGCGGCCGTGGCAGCGATCGCTTTATTTGATTTTGCAGCTATCCGCCGTGCACAAGCAGTTTCCGGAAGTGGATTTGTCAGGCCTGCGCAAGACGGGCGAAACACTGCGCGAATGGGCCGGAGCGTTCGGCCGCAACATCCAGGAACAGTTCTGGTACCGTCAGCGCGGGGAATTGGAGATGGAGCGCCTTAATATCGCGAAGTCCGCCGAAAGCTTGCAGTTCAATCAGGTAAACCATCACTTAAGTGGCGAGCGGTGCGGACCGCAGGAAATCGAATGGCTGATCAGGCGCGGCTTCTTTCGTGGATTGGCCGTGGAGCCGGAGCTGACGCTGACGCCGGAGACGATGCGCGAGGTGCGGGTGAAGGGCGAGAAGGTGCTGCTGCGCCCGAAAAAATCATTGCCGGTACTGCTTGCCGCCGACCTTGTCGGCGAAGAAAAAATGAAGACGTGGATCGTGCATCATGACGATGGGGAGGAAGACAGCCGGAAAAGCTATCAGGCGTTTTTCTTGGTCGTCGATGTGCCGGAGGAGATTTCGGCCATCGGGGACGAGTGGCTGTACGCGCTCGAAGACCTGCCTTTTCCCGCCGAGGTCAGCATTCACTTTCAGGTGCAGACGCCGCATGAAGCGGCGGGCGGGTTGCAGCGCAACCGTAAGGTATTAAAAGACCAGCGCCGCGAATACAAGGAGGCGTCCGAGGAAACGCCGATCACGCTGGAATGGGCCGGCAAACGCGGACGGGTGCTGGAGAACAAGCTGCAAAAAGGGATGCCGCTCGTGTGGGCGTCGACGTGGCTCAATGTCTCCGCCTCTTCCCGCAAGGAGCTGGAGGAACGCGCGGCGCAACTCCTGCAATTGTATGCCACCAAGCAAATCCGCGCCGTACGGTCCCCGGCGGATCAGGCACTGGCTTTCCAGCTCTTTTTGCCGGGATCTCCGATGGACAAGCAAAACCGGATCCCGATGGATCCGAAGTTTCTGGCAGCGGCCATGCTGCACGGTTCAAGAGAAATCGGCGATCCGGACGGGGATTACATTGGCCGGACGCTGCACCGCATTCCGGTTCTGCTCGATTTGAAGCGGCCGATGTCCAAGGAACTGAACCGTTCCGGGGCGATCGTCATCGTCGGTACGCTGGGTTCGGGGAAGTCGGTGCTGAAGAAGACGCTGTTCTACCACGGGTACAATCAAGGCGGCATCGTATTCTCGATCGATCCAAAGGATGAGGACAGCTGCTTTGCGCTCATCCCGGACATTCGTCAAAACATGGTGCGTCTGAACTTTTCGGCGGATTCGGCGACGAAGTTCAATCCGTTCCGGATGTCCAAAAGCGAGGACCGAGCGCACGGCATCGTGTTGGATTTCCTCAGCTTGCTGCTGGAGGGGACCCGCAATGACGAGCGGGCCGACGCGATCATGGAAGCCGTCGAGCGGACGTTCGAGCAGAAACAGCGCGATCTGTACACCTTTATGCAGGAGCTGGAGCGGGTATCGGCGGATTCGCCGGTGGAAGCGATCCGGGTGGAAGCTCGGCGCTGCATGAACCGGCTGCAGTCGTACTCGCGAAGCCCGTTCGGGAAATTTATATTCGCCCGCGACGGGGAAGAAAACGCGAACTTGAGCGGAGCGCGGTTTATCGTCATAACTTTGGCCGGACTGCCATTACCCAAGAAGCGGAACGAACGGCTGCACACGGCGCTGACGCCGAACGAGCGATTCGGTCTTGGCATCATGTATCTGGTCGCTGCGCTCGGAAGGGAGTACATGTTTTACAGCCCGCACGATCAGCTCAAAATCTTCGGTATCGATGAAAGCTGGATGCTGAAAGCTTTTCCCGAGGGTGCGCTGCTCATTGATGAAATTATCCGGATGGGCCGTTCCTTTCAGGTCGTGCCGCTGCTGGCAACCCAAAATCCGGGGGATGTGGCTGACGAGGAGACGAGAAACAATCTCGGCTCCATTTTTTGTTTCCGGACGGAAGATCCTCGGGCGATTGCGGACAACCTGACGCTGCTCGGACTCGATCCCGATGATGAGGACATGATCCAGGCATTCCGCGAGCTGAAAGCCGGGGACTGCTACATGAAAGACATTACCGGTCGGATCGGGCGGGTGCATATCGAGCCGACGCCGGACGATCTGCTCTCCGTGTTCAATACGACGCCGGATCGCCTGACGGCGGAAAGGAGGGAAACGATTTGAGACGACGATGCCGCTACGGGCTTTTGCTGATGGTGTTTATCGCATGCTTCATCACAAATCCGGCGGCCGTATTTGCGGAAGCGCCCAAAGATATGCTCGATCAGTTGCTGCCGGGCGAAAGCGAGATGGGCATCGAGCCCGGCGACCGGACGCTCGATTACCGCCAGTATCCGACGGATCACTACACTTGGGATTTGGGCTACGACCTTGTGGAGTGGTCCGGATGGAAGCCGAAGCTGAACAACCCGTTTCCGATCATTCTGAACTGGGTCGCCAACGTCGTGTTTATGCTCAGCGCCTTCATCACCCGCCTTTGCATTTTTCTGATGCAGCTCGGCTTTCACACCGATCTGGTCAACGAACAACTGTCGCTCATTCTCCCCATTATGGACGGGCTGCGAACGAGCATCTTTACCAAGTTTTTGCCGTGGGCGCTGGTGCTGCTCGCCGCATGGATGGTCAAGGTCGGGTATTGGAACAGCCAGACGACGCGGCTGATGTCCGGCGTGATCGGCTCGATTGTCGTGCTCGTCGGCAGCTACTGGTTTTTCGCGCATTCGGGGCAGAGCATTCGCGCGGTGTCGGAGACGATGGACAAGCTGACGCAAATTACGATGGGCTCCCTGGCCGCGCCTTACCAGCGCGTGACGGGCGAACAATTGGACGCGGGACTGGCGGATGCGGCGGATCAGCAGCTCATGGCGACGTCCAACCGGCTGTGGAAGCTGTTTGTCGACCGGCCGTGGCTGATCGGCCAGTTCAACCGTCAGGACGCAGGCGCGGTGCTCATGACGGCGGAGGAAGTCGAAGCGATTCTGGACCGGGCGGAGGACGAAGAGGTAACCATCGGCGTTCAGGCCGGGGATGCGTGGTCGCACTGGATGCGGCTGTATGCGCCCGGCATGACGCAGCGGGATATTTTGCGCAAGGTGCTGGGCGATGCGAAAATCGGCCACGGCGATCATGCGGACGTCCCGTACTTGTTCGCCGGCGGTTCGGCGGGCATTCGCTGTCTGGTGGCGCTGCTTTCGCTCATTGCCACGATGACGCTGTTGCTCTATGTCGGAACGATATCGCTTATTTTGATTCTGGCGCAGGAGATGGCACTGGCGATCATTATCCTCGCGCCAGTCGTACTGCTGCTCGGCTTATTTCCGGAGCGCGGTTTCGTATTTGTTCGCCGCTGGGTCGGCTGGCTGATCGGCGTGCTCGGCACGAAGGTCATTTACGGCTTTTACCTGGGCTTTACGCTGCTTGTCGCCGACATCGTGGCACGCGGCTCCGGCATCCTCATGCTGCAGCAAATTTTCGTGGCGCTGCTGTTCTTCTGCGCGTTTTTGTTCCGCAAAAAGATTTTGAAGCAGTTGCTCGGCATCTTTCAAGCGCCGACGCCGCACGAGATGTACGAAGCATCCAAGCAAGAAGTTGTGTATCACGTGGGCGAAGCGAAGCAGTCGTGGCAGAACGCGAAGGAACGAACGAAGAAAGCGAAGGACGCCGCGAAGAAGATCATTTCCAAGCTGAAGTAAAAAACGGGAGGAGAGGACATGGTTCGGATTGCGGAATGGCTGAAAAATGAATTTCTCGCGCAGACTGTTTTCTTTGCGGAGATCCGGGAGCGCGGTCTATTTTTCCGGGGAAGGCGCCAGTTCAAGGACGTCGAGTTTCTCGTATCCGCCTCGCGGCATGTATGGGTGAGGGAAGCGGGTTGCCGGGAGTGGAAACCGACAGGCGTTTACGTGCCGTCAGACGTCATGCCAAAAACAGCGAACCATTCAGCAGGGTAGGGAGGGCGGAGATATGTGTTCGATTTCATTTGATCCAAACAAGATGGAACGTCTCGAGCGAGACGATGCGTTCCTTCGGTTTGTGGTCGACGATCTGGTTTCGAGATCCCATCCGAGAGAGAAGGCGCTGGAAATTGTTTTTATTCGGTCATGGAAGACAAATACGCAAAAGCATAAACAGGCGGCAAGCCTGCTGACGAGGGGATGACGATGAATGTTGTAAAGGATTGGGAGGCATTGGTGTCCGACCTTAGACATCGAGTACAAAACGGCGACGAATCGTGCCACCCACTTCTGGCCAAAGCTGAAGCTGCGCTGAAAGAGACGCGGGAAAAGGAATCGTCGCTTGAAAGGGATCGTCATGGACGTTAGCGGCTTGATCAAGAAAAGGGTGCTCTGGTGGGTGGTCGGCAGCTTGGGGGCCATCGGCATTGCGATCGCGCTCTTGGTGATGCTGCTGGTGTTTGCGCTGCTTGGCGTGCTAGTCAGTTCTTCGGATTCCTCTTCCATGGAAGGGATTCCGGTGCCGGACAATCAGACCTTCGATATCCCCGCACCGCTGCTTCCGATCTATATTCGGGCCGAAAACGAACAGGCCTCCTGGGCACGTCTGGCGGCGATTCATAAAATCACGACCGATTTCGGAGCCGTACAAGCGAAACGAATCGATACGATCGGCGGTTTGGGCTTTCCACGGCTCTTATGGGAAGCGTACAAGGTGGACGGCGACGGAGACGGTAAGATCGATCCGGACAATCCGTTTGACGCGATCTTTTCGCTCGCCAACTACTTGCGGTTGTCCGCCCTTGATCCGGATGCGGCGCTGGAAGCGTGGTTTTTAAACCCCGGCGATGAGGCGCTCGTTCGGGCAAAGGAAGCGGAATACGCCGCCATGCTGGTCATGCCGCGAAACTGGCTGTGGCCGGTCATTGGGTATACGGCCATTTCCAGTCCGTACGGCATGCGGACCGACCCGGTGTCGGGCGAGCCTGGCGTATTTCATGACGGGATCGACATCCCCGCGCCGCGAGGCACGCCGGTCGTTGCGGCCCAAAACGGGATCGTGATTCAGGCGGTCATGAGCAACTCCGGGTACGGTAATCTCGTCCGTTTGCAGCATGACGGAGGCGTTCAAAGCTTATACGCCCATTTGTCGGGCATTGGCGTCCGCCGCAGTCAGCAGGTGCTGCGCGGCGAGGTGATCGGCTGGGTGGGAAGCACGGGGAAATCGACGGGACCGCATCTTCATTTTGGCATGTCGCAAAATGGACAATCGGAGGACCCGCAAAACTATTGGAATGATTAAACCGAAGGAGAGTGAACGCAGATGTTGGAGCAACTGCTCCGCTTTCGCGAATGCGAGCATCGGGGCGATTTGGACGCCTATGCCCGCGACGTGTCCCGCTGCGGCGGAAATATTATCGGACGGGAACTGGATGCTGCCGCTGAAAAGGGGTATTTGACCGTAACGTTCTCAAGTGAGGCAGATCGTGAAGCGTTCTGGGAGAGGTTTAAACAAACGGATTCGGCGCCCTTCTGTTCCTAAGCAGCAGTAACAATCAGATCATTTCCATGGCTCTCGAATAGGAGGGCTATTTTTCGTTTCAAAAAACAACCAAAGGAGTTGTGCAGAGCATGGGAAAACCAACTGAAAAAGTAATGACGCGCGGGGTGCAACATTTGAATTTGCCGCCGATCGTCATGAATTTGTTCTTCCGGAAAGCGGAGTCGTTTTTGCCCAAGCATGATTTTCTCGTTTTTGAACCTCAAGGAGACCGCGTTGTTGTTAGCGACGGAAATGGCAAGAAGCTTGACGAGCTGCAAATGAAGCTGCCGGAGAAAGTTTGGGTGAAGTCGGATGATTACGGCAATCATTGGGTCATTACGGCGCTGCTGCCCCGGGAGTATTGAAGCATACAAGTTCAGATAACGGCTGTCCCGTTCGCGGCGCAGACGTTTTTTTGCGCCCGTTTACGCACTCGGGAGGTGACTGTAATGCAGCTTTGGGGACCGTGCATCGATTTGTTTTGCGGCGCGGGAGGGTTATCCTGCGGCTTTGCGCAAGCGGGGTTCGATATCCGTGTCGGCATTGATGTGGATGCGTCCGCGCTGCTTACGTTTGAGCGCAACCATCCGCAGGCGCTGGCCATCAAGGAAGACGTCGCCCGTTTGACGGGAGACAAGCTCCGCGAGCTGGCGGGAAGCGAGACGGTGCTGGGCATGATCGGCGGACCTCCCTGCCAGGGGTTTTCGCTGGCCGGAAACCACGATCCGGACGATGTCCGCAACCTGCTGCCGTATGAATACGCCCGGCTGCTCAAGGAAGCGCAGCCCGCATTTTTTCTGATGGAAAACGTGAAAGGGCTGCTGAGCAAAAAGCAGCGCATTCATTTTGACGCCATACGCGACCTATTTTCGGCGGCGGGCTACAGGCTGGAATGGAAACTGCTCAACGCGTGGGATTACGGCGTGGCGCAGACGCGGGAGCGGGTGTTTATCGTCGGGTTCCGGTCGGATCTGGAGGTCGCTTTTGAATGGCCTCCGCCCGATCCTTCGCGTCCGGTGCTTCGCGATGCTATCGGCGACTTGCCGGATCCGGCGGAGGACGAAACGGCGCTGATGAATCATACGCTGTCCAATCCCCGTCCGGTATCGATGGAGAACCGGCTTCGCAATGCCGGGAAAGGCGTGGCGATGTTCGACTGCAAGGTGCAGGACTGGGAGAAGCCGTGCAAAACGGTAACCGCGCATTTGTCGAAGGATGTCGATCTCGCCCATCCGGGGATGCTGCCGAACCATGCCGGTCATCTTTTTCCCAATGTGCGGGAAGAGAGCCGCTATGATCAGACGAACCGCAGGGCGGGATGGGACGATCCTTCCTTTACGATTACCGCGCACAGCCGTTCGGCGGGGCTGCATCCGAATCACGGGCCGGTGCCGGCGGATCCGGCGCACATTCTGCATCTGGTTTCGCTGGCGGATGCGGACGGGGTTATCCCGCTGGAGGCGCTGGAAGCGGCCATGCCGACAAGGATCCGGGGGCTCAAAGGACGCCAAAAAGTCGGTTCGTGGCAAAAACCGAATCCGACCATTACGGCGAATGCCGGTTTTTATGCCGGGGCGCATTATCATCCGGAGCTGACCCGTCCCCGGCGTTTTACGGTGCGCGAGTGCGCCCGGATACAATCTTTCCCGGACACATTCGTGTTTTACGGCAGCTTGAGCGCACAGTACCGCCAGGTCGGCAACGCCGTGCCGCCCAAGCTGGCTCATGCGCTGGCGCGGCAAATCGCCAACGCTTTATCCATTGTGTAAAACGATTTGTATTAAAACGAATTTGCAATCCGTGAAGAGGTGGGTGAACGTGCGGCAGTTGCAATTGTATGTCAAAGAGATCCGGGGGGCGTATCAGGTCATTGGCGTCGAGCCGGGGAAGGACGTGTACGCATTGGGCAGCCGGGAGAACGCGCGGGAAGCGGTGCGCCATGCGTTGGGATACGCCCGCTTGCTCGGCGTGCCCGAGGATGAGGTTTACTATTGCGGGCATTCGATTCCGCAGCTTGCGGCGCTCGGAGCCGGATCGATAGAGCCCGACACAAAAAACGAAGGAGAGGATCGCCATTGCTGAAAAGTCCGATTCGCTGGCAAGGCGGCAAGTCGCGGTTGCGCGAGGACATTATCCGCCGTTTCCCGCCGCATGTGCTGTATGCTGAAGTGTTCGGCGGCGGGGGCTGGGTGCTGTTCGGAAAAGAACGGTCGAAGGTGGAAGTGTATTCAGACATCAACGCGGAGCTTGTCAATTTTTTCAGAGTCATTCAGGAAGATTGGGAGGCGCTCGCCAAAAGGTTCGAGTGGGCGCTGTATGCCCGCGATGAGTTTGTGCGCATCCTGAACCGGCGGGACGAGGAGCGCGATCCCGTTACCCGCGCCTACGATTTCTATTACCGGGTTTATTCCCATTTCGGCGGAAAATACAACGACTGTGACGATTGGGGGTACACCCGCACCAAACTGGCTTACGACCTGAGCAAGGTCAAGGAAAAGTTCAAACTGGCGCATGAGCGGCTGATCGGCGTGTACATCGAAAACAGGTCGTTCGAAGAAGTTATCCCGCGATACGATTCGCCGGATAGCTTTTTTTATTGCGATCCGCCGTATCTCGGGCTTTCCGGTTACCTGTACAAGTTCGATGAAACGCATCACCGGAAATTGCGCGAGTTGCTCGGCGGCATCAAGGGCAAGTTTTTACTCAGCATCAACGACCACCCGCTCATCCGGGAATGGTACGCGCCATACGTGATTGAGGAAGTGGAAACGCGCTACTCGATCGCCAAACAACTGAAAGGGCGGCAGCCGGCAAAGGAACTGCTCATTTCCAATTATCCGCCCGCTGCAGAGATGCCGATCGATCATAAGCCGGGGGTTAAAGAAAGGAAGGACAAGGGATGAATAATCAGGTTCGCATCGAGCCGAAAGGCGGAAAGTTTGCCGTTGTGCTGGAGCATGATGGATCAACGCAGGAAATGGATGTGCGGGATACGTACCAGGAAGCGGAAAAGTATGCGTTTTATGTGGCGAGCCGCGTCAAACTGGATGTCTATTACCGGGGACAAAAATTGGATGAAAGGAAGGGTTGACCATGGTGACAGTCCCGAAAAAGGTGCTGGAAGGACTGGAGGCGGTGCGCAGGCTTGGGGCGGTCAACATGCTCGATCGTCCGGGAGTCATTCATTGGGCTGACAAGCTTGGGTATCCCGAAACGGCCCAGTGGATCCGGGAAAATCCGAAAAAGTATTTGGAAGGCGTGTTTACCGGATTCGAGGCAGAATCATAAAAAACAACTTTGAAATCACCGGCCGGTTGGAGAGGAGGTGTTTGATTTGCAGGTGGTGTTGTTTCGTCCTCACCAGCGCCGTCGGCAAGCGTGGGTCGAGCGGCTGCGAAGATCGGGTTATGACATCAAATTCGTTCATGATCCCGAGCGGATATCCGGGGAGACGGATCTTGTCGTCATTGATACGGCAGTCGAAAGATGGAAGGAATATGTCCGGCTGGTGCAGGGACAGGGGAAGCCCATTGTATTGTTGACGGACAGCGATACGCAGTTGACGGAGGATGAGTTCGAATCTCTTGGCGTAGCCGGAACGGTGACACAGAAGGAGGAAACGGACCGGGTCTTTGCCAAATTCCTGTGTCCGAAAGCAAGCGGTCCGACGGATCGGACAAAAGCCAAAACGCAGGCTGCGTTTCCGCAGTACGGAAGATTGCTGGTGTTGACGGCTGAAGATTCTGGTCCACATGAATCGGAACAGGCCGATTCGATCCAGGATGAGGACAAAGAGCCGGAATTAACGTTTGCCGAATCGGAAATCGAACAGGCGATTCAGAGGGATATGGCCACAGGCAGTACGCTTTCACAGCGAAAAGCGGCACGGCAGAGATCAGTGGAACGCCGTTCCACTAAGACCATTCCTACTATTAGTGAAGATCCTGCCTTTGCTTCGGATGAAGTTGTTATGCGGGACTCAAAACCGCCTCTCACGGAAGACGAAGAACAAGAGCCGCCCAACAGTTCGGCGCAGGGACAAAAAGTGACAACGCATGAGAACTTGGAGGCTTGGCCGGAAGACTCGGTCACGCAGGGTGCGACTCAGACGGCGTTTCTTTCCCCATCTGTGAGAAGCCGGGATCTCCCTTCGGTCGCGGCTGTCTATGCGGCCAAAGGGGGCGTGGGGAAAACGACGTTCCTATTGCACCTGGCTGCGATTTTGGCAAATGAAGGACGACGGGTTTGCGTCCTTGATCTCGATCTGATGCACGGTACGGTGGCTTCTATGTTGCAAATCCAACCGAATAAAACGATTATCGATATGATTCGCCGGATCGATGATCCGAAAGCGTGCAGAGCCTGTCTTCTCCAAACGAAGATGGGCTTTTCCATTGTCGCCGCGCCTTCGCAGCCATGTACGTTTCGGATGCAGCGTGAACAGCTATTAGCAGTCCTTCGGTTCTTGAATGAGGAAACGGATATCGTGCTGATCGATACGCCTGTCCATTTCGACAGCCTGATCAAGTTGGCTTTGGAGCAGGCCGAGCAGCTATTCCTAGTGGCAACCGATGAGCCGGCCAGTATGAAAAGCCTTGCACGAATGAAGCCGCTGCTCAACAACCTTCGTCCGACGCCAGAGCTTTACATGATATGGAACCGGCTTATGGAACAGGCACCCAAGGAGCAGTGGCGCGAGAACCTGCCGTGGCCGGTGATGTTAGAATTGCCGGAAGATCCTACGGTCAGCAAGGCGGTTCGAATCGGTCAGTGGATCGCAAGTTCGCCTTGCAGTCCGTATCGTCTGCGGGTGAAACAGCTTGCGGACCGTTGGCTGGGGGTGGAGCCGGAGCGTCCAGGGGACAAGCGGAACCTGCTCAGGCGTTTGCTGTCCAACCGGAACTATATGAAAACAACGTGAGAGGCGGTGAAAGAGACATGAAAGTGCTCGAAGCGGAAGTAGTCCATCCCATCAATGCCAGAGGCGGCCTGTATGTTCTGATCGAAGGAACGCAAGCGGAAGTTTATAAGGGGGCGTCGGATCGTCTGGCCGTGGAGACCGCGAACCGTCTTGGATGGAAGGGTGACGGTCAAGCGACCACCGGCATCCCGACACGGGAAGGCGTCGATCTGTACACGCGCGCGTACTGGTTTCACGAAAAGCGATAACCCCGCGTTTCGAAAAAAAGAAAGGAGAATGACAAGCCATGAACAGCCGACAACAAAAACGAGTCATCATTGCATCCATCGCAGGAGGATTGGTGCTGCTCCTTTTTGCGCTCGCCCTTGTGTTCTATTTTCAGGCGAAACAAGCCAGCTTTGAGGAGCAGCTTCAGTCCGAATACGATACGAAGATCAAGGAATGGGAGTCGAGGGAACAGGCGGCGATAACAAGGGTGTTGGCGGCCAGCCGCAGCATTCCGGCTGGAACCACTCTACAAGCGGGAGATGTCAAAGCGGTGGAGGTGCCCGCCGTTCAGGCGGCAACCGGGAGCCTCAAAGAGCCAAGCGAGGCTGTCGGCAAAATCACCAAGATCGATTTGCAGCCGAACACGCCGCTCGTCGTTTCGATGCTGTTTGAAGACAAGCCGATTCCGAGGGATTTAAGGGTGCAAGAATTTAATGTCATCCAGTTGCCGACGAATCTGCAAAAAGGGCAGTTTGTCGATGTGCGGATCAACTTCCCGACCGGCGAGGATTTTATCGTCCTCAGCAAAAAGAAAGTCCGGGAACTGTCCGGCACGATCGTTTGGTACGAAATGAACGAAACTGAAATCCTGATGGCTTCCAGCGCCATCATCGACGCCTATCTGCAAGGGGCCAAGCTGTACGCGCTCACCTATGTCGATCCGGGCATGCAGGAAGCGGCAGTTGCCAACTACCCGTCCAACCCGAAGGTGCTCGACCTGATGGAACGCGATCCGAACATTTTGGAAGAAGCGAAAACCGCGCTCGCTCGCCAACTTCGCACGAAGCTTGATAACAACCTGAAAGCAATGAGCGATACGGACAAAATGAGGGTGATCAGCGGCAGCGTCACTGTTCAGCAGCAACTGCAAAATGAGCGCATTACGACGCAGCAAAACAATGAATTCCGGCAGAGCATTCAGCAGCAGGTTCCAGCATCAACCGGCAGACAAAATAATCAAGCGGAACAAACAACATCGAATCCAAAGGAGCCTGCAACACCGTCAAGTGTGCTGCCTTCGTCCGAACCAGCAAAGGAAACGCCGGCATCGACCCAGACACCGGACCATGTCAACAATTCGCCCAAGACGGATCGGCTCGAAGATGTGTTTGATCAGCCTAAGACCGGCGGCTCATAAAGGAAGGAGGCCGACATGAAACAAGTTGTTTTTTTCGGTGCGCCGGATAAAAGCCATTTGCTGCTTGTGCTGGGCAAGCTACTGGCAGCTGCCGGGCAGCGGGTGCTGCTTGTCGATTCGACGGTCGCGCAGTCGGTACAAGGGTATCTCCCGCCGTCGGATGAGCGTCCGGGCGCTTTTGTGACCGAGTTTGAAGGACTGGACGTCGCTGGAGGGTTTATTACGTACGGCCAGCTGGATCGCTATTTGAAGCAAACAGAAGGCAAGTGGCCGCATTACGACGTGATGCTGCTTGATACGGATCATGCCGAATTTGTCAAAGGGCTGGAGTTGCAGGCGTTTGCTCATCGCGTCTGGTGCAGCAGCTTCGAAAAATTGGCGCTCAAGAAAAACGCAGAATTGATGCAGCGGCTGTGTCTGGCGAAATCCGCCACGCAGCCGCTGAAGCTTTTCAAGCTGATGTACCCATACATGCAGTCCACGATAACCGAGGCGTATATTCATTCGCACTACGATGCTGATCTTGTCCTGTGGCAGGATCCGGTATTCCGCATTCCGCTCGATGACAGGGATGTTTCGGCCAAAATCGATAATCAGCATCACGCCCGGATCGATGTGAGAAAGCTGTCCAGAGCGTATGTCCGGACGGTGCTGTCCCTATCGAAGACGCTGTTCGAAATGAACGGGCGAACTGTCAAAACGGCTTGGAAACGGGTAAGGAGGAATCGCCGTGGGAGTTAGCGTCGTCTTCTGGAGTCCGGTGCCGGGACAAACGGGCAACACTACGAACCTGATCGCCGTCGCCGCGCTGCTTGGTCTCGAATATTCCGCCCGAATGCTTTTGCTCGGCCATTTGCAAAGCCGGCGCGCTGTCATCGAACAGGCGTTTCTGAAGTGGCGATCACAGGCGGGGGGCGAACCCGCTTTTACTGCGGACTCCGGCATTGATGCTTTAGCACGGCTGGCTCAAAACCGCAAGCTGACATCGGAGATGATTCGGGACTACACCTTGCCGCTGCTGAAGGACCGTCTCGACCTGCTGCCGGGTTCGAACAAGGCCGACAAAACGTTTATTCCCGGCATGAAAGAAGTGCTTCTGCCGCTGCTGGATACGGCGAGGCGCTACTACGACCTGACGCTAATCGACGGCGGCAGCGGCTTGGGATCCGGATGGACGCAGGCGCTGCTGGAAAACGCCGATCTGGTGGTGGTCAGCCTGAACCAGAACCACTTCGTGTTGGAGCGGTATTTTCAGCAGCAAGAGGAATTTTTGCTTGGAAAAAAGCTGGTTCTTGTTGTGGGGCAGTACGATCGGTACTCCCAACACACAGCCAAAAATATTGCCAGGAAGCATAAGGCAAGCGTCCCGCTCTATCCGGTTCCGCATCATGCAGGGTTTATGGATGCTTCGCAGGAAGGCCGTGCGATTGAATTCATGTTTCGCAACCGCAGCGTGCCGGGCGATCATGAGAATCATTTTTTCATGCAGTGTGTCCGGATGCTGGCGCAGGCGGTCATCGAACGAGCCGGATTCAACAAGCCGTTTTTCGGCGGGAAGGGGGAGTAGCGGATGCTTGGGCTATTGAACGGATTGCTCATCCTCATGCTTCTCCTGCTCTCGGCCGCGCTGCTGTACTTCCGCATGAGCGGGCGCAAGCTGGAGAAGCTGCCGGAGGAACGGGTCTACTCCGTTGACGCGATGACTGCGTACGTGAAACAGGCGCTATATGACCTGACGAGCAGCAACCTGTATGATCTCGGTTTATCCGAAGAGGAATTCCGGCGCCGGAAAAACAAGCGGGCGGAACTGAAGAAGGCGCTGCGCGGCTGCACATCCGGGGATTTGCGGGACAAAGCGTATGTGAAGCAGTTTTTATACGATCTTCTTTTACAGACGTATCAACTGGACGAGGGGAATATCAACCGGATCATCCCATTCGACGATCCGTACGAGCTTTCACCGCAGGATCAGTTCGAGATTTTGCTGCATCTGTACAAGAAACGGTACCGTCAAGATGCGCTCGGCGAACTGATTCGCAAATACGAGCTGGACCGGCCCAAGCTCGGGATAGAGGATGGGCAAACCGAATCGTACCGGATCACCGCCGAGGAAATCCATGATATTTATAAAAAGGAAGCCAGGCGGCTGCATTTCGAGGACAAGCTGCGAATCGTGGTGCAGCGTATTTACCAGCAATACAAAGGCTTCAGCGTCGTGGATGAAATCCGGGATATGAAAATCGACGGCGTGTCGGCCGGTGTGTCCGGTTTGCCGCCTTCCGTGTGGGAGGGGGAATGGGAGTTTCAGGCCGACGCGCTGCTGCGCGAAGTGCCGAAGTCCCACGACAGCGTTTGGATTTTTTACAAAGGGAAATCCATCCATCTGAGCTTCCTTTCCTTTGGCACGGAGCAAGAACTGAAGCGTGTCTGCCAGAACATTTACAAGCATAACTATCCCGGCCAATTGTCGGAAGCGAACGGTTTCAAGGTGAATGAGATGGCCGACGGCTCCCGCGTCGTGGTGCTTCGCCCCCGGTTTTCGGAATCGTGGGCTTTTTTTGTGCGCAAATTCGATGTGCAGAGCGCCGCGCTGGAACAGCTCATCCGGGACGACAATGCCCAGCTCCCCATCGGCCTGATTGCCTTTCTGGTTAAAGGCGCACGGATTACTGCTATTACTGGTGCACAGGGGAGCGGGAAAACGACGCTTCTGATGGCGATGGTCAAGTTCATTTCCGCGACCTTTACGATTCGGGTGCAGGAAATGAGCTTCGAGCTTCACTTGCGGAAAATCTACAAGGATCGCAATATCCTCAGTTTCCGCGAGACGGAAACCATTTCCGGGCAGGACGGGCTGGACATCCAGAAAAAGACGGACGGCACCGTAAACATTCTCGGCGAGGTGGCGACAGATCCGGTCGCGGCGTGGATGATCCAGATGACGCAGGTCGCCTCGCTGTTCACGCTTTTTACCCACCATGCCAAAACATTCCGCGACCTCGTCTATTCGCTTAGGAACTCGCTGCTGAAGACCGGCGTGTTTACGAACGAAAAGGTCGCCGAGCAGCAGGTGATCAGCGTCATCAATTTCGACATTCATCTGAAACGCGATGTGAACGGGCACCGCTACATTGAGCGGATTACCGAATGCGTCCCGCTAGACCAGGAGACGGATTATCCCGTTCCATACCGGCAGATGGACAAGCTCGAAGACAAGATGGCAGCGTTTATGGATACGGCTGTCGAATATTTCCGGCGTTCTACCGACCGAAAGCTGTACGAAGCGCGGAATGTGATCGAATTCCGGGATGGCAAGTATGTGGCGGCGCATCCGATATCGGACCAGAACGTGAAAGAGATGCGGGAGCACATGTCGGAACCGGATCGCGCGGCATTCGCAGCGTTCCTAGAGGCGAATTGGGGTGAGCGTAATGGAGCTTAAATCGCTGCTATCCCTCGTGCTTGGCGGGGCGGTCGTGTTTTTTCTTGCCGCTGTCCTGCTGTTCCAATGGCTGTCCCGCAAAAATACGGGCGCGGGTTCGATCCGAGAATACGAGGAACTGCGGCTTCCCGGCAAAGCGACCCGCAAGCATGACGTGCACAGCTTGTTGCAGCGCATTTATGCAGCGTGCGAACGGATTCCTCTCTTGCGCGCCTATCTGACGACGATCCGCAAACGGCTAACGGCGCTGCAACCTTACGATGAATGGAAGCTGCGGCTGGAGACGATCAAGATCGCGCTTGCGGCATGGGGCATCCTGCTGGCCGCCGCCATTCCGCTGGTCCTGTTTGTGCGCGACCCGATGACGCTGCTCATGATCGCAACCGGCATATGGGCGCTTCACGGGATGATCGCGGACGTGTTCGTTCACCGTTTGGAAAACCGGCTGCTCCGCCAGCTTCGCCACTTTATGGCCGATGTGCGGCATCACTACCACCGGCACGGCATGGTGGAGGAAGCGATCTACGACGCGGCGGAAGCTTCTCCGTACGAGATGGCTTTGCACGGACAGGAAGTGTATGCGGTGCTGACCGCCAGCCATCCGGAACAAAAATTGGAGCAATACTACGAGACCGCGCCGAACCGCTTTCTGAAGGGACTGGCCGGCATATCGCATCTGGTCAAGGAATACGGGGACAAAACGTTGCAAAACGGATCGCTCTACTTGAAGGCGCTCGGGAAGCTGACGACCGAACTGAATCTGGACATTTTGCGACGGGAGAAGCTCAGTTACTTGCTGCAAGGACTGACGGTGATCGCGCTCATCCCGATTTTGTTCACCAAGCCGATCGAAAGTTGGGCGCGAAATTACTTCCCGGCGATGGACGATTTTTACGCCGGCAAGCTCGGCTGGATCACGAAAATGGTCATCTTGCTCATCATTCTCTGCTCGTATGTGCTGCTTCGCAACATGCGGGAATTGGATGGTGAACACAAAGCAAGGCGGCGCAAGCCGTGGGAACAGCGTGCTTACGATCTTCCGTGGGTACGCCGGGTCATCGACCGGATTTCTCCCGAACCCGGTACGCGGGAAGCCACCCGCTATGCCATACTGCTCAAGGAAACGAACTCGCCGCTCCGCTTGGAGTGGTTTTTTGTGCATCGCGTGACGATAAGCGTTTTCTCTTTTCTGCTTGTGCTCGGCTTGTTTGTAACGCTGAATGCGGTGACGAAACACCAGCTGCTTTACGCGCCCGTGAAGCCGGAAACGATGTTCGGCCGCCTTTCGCCGGAGGAAGAGGCGAAAGCCAGGCAGACAGCGGCGCTTGATCGCCGGATCATGGCAGATGTGAAGGGGGTGAAAACCAAGCTCTCGGAAGCGATTTTCGACGAGCTGCGCAAAGACCCGCAGCTTGCGCAGGAGGAGGCGCAGCTTCGCGCCGCCGCTCAGCGCATCCTAAACAAAATGGAGGCGGTAGACGGCGAGTACCTGAAGTGGTGGGAGGTGATGCTCGCCCTGATGACCGGCTGGGGCGGCTACTTTGCTCCGGTTGGCATCTTGTTGTTCCAGCGGCAGATGCGGCATATGGAGATGAAGCACGAGGTCGATCAGTTCCATTCGGTGATCGCCATGCTGTCGGAAATGGACCGGATGTCAGTGGAGCACCTGCTGGAGTGGATGGAGCGGTTTTCCTTTATTTTCAAGGAACCGATTCAGCACTGTCGTTTGCATTATGAGCATGGCCCGGAACAGGCGCTTGAGGAGCTAAAGGAACAAGCGCCGTTTCTTCCGTTTGTCCGCACGGTGGAAAAGCTGCAACTGGCGGTGGAAAAGATTCCGATCCGGCAGGCATTCGATGATTTGGAATCCGAGCAAGCCTTCGCCCAGGAGCAGCGCAAGCAGGATTACGAGCGGTTGATTGAAACGAAAGCGGGATGGGGGAAAATGATCGGCTTCGCGCCGATGATGTCCCTCATTTTCGGTTATCTGGTATTCCCGCTCGTCTATGTCAGCCTCAGTCAAATGTCGGTGTATTATGAGCAGATTCAAAAAATCCAATAAGCAAAGGAGTTTGATGCACAATGAGTAATGCGCAAAAAGCGCTTGTGATGGCGGCAGGCATTTTCCTCGCCATTGCCCTTATTACGCTGGCTGTCGTTCTGTTTATTTCCGCGCAGGAATCGACCAAAGCGGCGCAAAGCAATTTCAGCAACATCCAGACGGAGCTGTCGCAGACGGCGTTTACCGTCTATGACAATACGCTCGTTTCCGGAAGCCAGGTTGTGAACGCGCTGCGCAAGTTTAGCGACCAGGATCAATTCGGCATTCAGATCGTAACGGGGAAAAACCCGGCCGGCCAATGGTACGGCAAGGTGCTCAATACGGGCGTTCCGATGGACAGCATTACGTACGGTTCCGTGGTGGGTCCTGCTCCCGGCCGGCTCGATCATACGGTAGACGAGGCGGACAGCAACTACGTGAACCCGAGCGGCAAGTTTCGGGCCCAGCTTGTCAAAGACAGCAGCAACGTCATTCGCGGCATCGTGTTCCGGCAGCAATAAAGAGACGGCGCCAATCCGCCGGTCTCATCTTGAAGCTCGGCGGGTTGGCTGTTTAGAAAGGAGGGTGCGCCGATGAGTCATTCCGTGCGCACGATGATCGACATGAGCTTCGCTTGTCTCATCTTTGTCATGGCGGCCACTGCCGGACTGCTGCTGTTCCAAAGCGGCGCTGCTGCGCTGGATACGGCTTATGTATCAGGAAAAGCGCAGGATCGCAACGTAATGCCGACGCTCTCCCCGATTACCGGAGACGGCAGCGTGTCCGGTGCGGAAGTGCTGCAAACGATCGCCCAAATCGGAGAAATCGGAATGGAGGTCGTGGTAGACGGTACCCGGTATGCCCCATCGCTGGAGCGGGAAGATATCGCTGTTTCAGCCATTCGTCTGAATGGCCGATATACTCCTTCCTATGAGCGCGGGCCAGATGGACAGCTTAAGCAAATCGTATTCGTGTCGCGGTGAAAGGGGTGTGTGATGAACAGTATTTTGAAAGTGTTCGCGGTGATCATCGCGATTCTTCTATTATATATTTTTCCGATCTCGGCCGCGTTTGACCAGCAAGACGACGTGTCGGAGCTGGTTGTCCTGCGGGCCACAACTTCGTTTGTCGATGCGGTCAGGGACAAAGGATTCATCTCCCCGTCCATGTATAACGATTTCTTGCAAGCGATACATGCAACGGGAAACACATTCGATGTGCAGATGGAGCACGGGCAAAAGCGATACATTCCGGTTTACGACGATCCGGCGCGTCCGGAGACGTTCCGGAACGAATACGAGGTTCACTTTGACCGGTTCTACAACGCGCAAATTCTCCATGTGCTGTTTCCGGACAGCGCGGCGGGCAAGGACGATCCGTCGCGCCGCTACAAGCTGCATGTCGGGGATATGTTTTATGTGGTGGTAAAGAACACGAACCGGACGAATGGCACGATCCTGCACGATTTTCTGAACAACGCCAGCAGCCCACATGAAAAAATCTTCATTCCCTACGGCGGGGCGGTGCGAAATGAAGATTATTAATTGGGCGATCGTCGGGGTATTGATTCTGCTTCCTTTCTATGTGATCAATCGAGCCGATACCGAAACGCAGCGCCGGATGATGATTACGGAGCTGCGATATGATGCCGCGCTGGATACGGCGGTGGACGATGCGGCGCGGGCGCTGCTGATCAACGTCAACGAACAGCAGGAAGCCCGGTATGAATCGGCTAAACGGATGCGGGTGAATAAGGAGGAAGCGATCGATACGTTTTACCGGACGCTGTACATGAACTTTGGTGTTGCAGAAGACCCAATCGCACAGGGGGTTCTGAACCGCTACATTCCGGCTGTGATCGTCATTGGCTATGACGGTTTTTGGGTGTACGCCGAAGAAGAGTTTACGAACGCAGCCGGTGAAACGGAAATGCGTCCCGTATGGGGATCAAAGAAGCCATACGCATATGCCGATGCGCAGGGAAACAGCTTATCCTTCACGCTGGACGATTACGTAATTGCATACGAAGCCGGGAGCCGGACATGGCAGGAGGGCTTTCGCTCGGAAATCCAATCCTCGATTCCGTTGCTGCACAATGCGGAGTTGTTCGAGCAAGTGCGGCGCAGCAGGATTGTAAATGCGGTTCAAAACGAGCTGGCGTACCGGATCAACCGGCATAACCAGTATGCTTCACGCAACGGCATTTCCTATACGTTTACGCTTCCGACGATCAGCGAAGAGGAATGGAACAATACGGTGAACGATATCGGCGTCATGGCTTTTGTTCAGGGCATTCCGATGGGGCGGAAAACGTATAACAACTACGCGCTTGGCGGGAGCCGGGTGTTGAAAAAGCCGATTATTCTGGGGGCGGTTAAAGACGGCAGAAAGGTGTATTACCGCAATACCTGTGCGTTCCCGTACCCGGTGGAAGAAACGTTTGCCAGCGAAAAAGCGGCCGCGCAAAAAGGGTATATGCCGCTGTCATGCAGCAACCATCCATGAGCGATCGGCTCAAATCGGAATTCAAGCGATACGGGGTGGACAGGTCGGCACAGGGATTATATGATGGAGGCACAACGTCGATTTTTTCCTGATATTCTCAATTATTCTCGAAAAAAGGAGTGAATCGAGCGTGAAAAAATGGGTTAGCACAAGCTTGGCCGTAATGATGGCGTTTGGTCTTATGACCGGGATATCCAACGCGGCAGCGAAAGCCCCGGCGTTTGTGAGCGTCGTCATGGACGGACAAAAAATCTGGTTTCCCGATGCGCAGGCTTTCATCGATGAAAACAACCGGACGCTCGTGCCGGTGCGCTTTGTGGCTGAAAAAATGAATGCCAAAGTAGGCTGGGAGCCGGATACGATGTCGGTTCCAATCGAACGGGGCGATCAGCGCATTCGGCTTACTATCGGCGAAAACAAAGCACTCGTCAACGATAAAGAAGTCGCTTTTGACACAAAGGCGATTATAAGGTAAGCGTCAAATCTAGCACACCTGGTCAAAGCTTCCCCAGCCTGCGAGAATAGGAACGAAGCGTATGCGCGGGCGTCGCCAAACAAGACGGAACGCCAAAGAGCCCTGACTGAGCAGTCAGAGCGGTTCGGGGCACAACGTCAGAACAGGCGACACGTGATCGGCAATGCGGGCGACCACGGGGCCAGCTTCTCCAGAGCGGCGGCGTCCTGCAAGTTCGGCAACTGTGGCAGTTGCTCGAACAGGTACTGCAAATAAGCCTCCGGTT
>NZ_KB899850.1 GCF_000378425.1 Cohnella laeviribosi DSM 21336
CTGAAACCGGAGGCTTATTTGCAGTACCTGTTCGAGCAACTGCCACAGTTGCCGAACTTGCAGGACGCCGCCGCTCTGGAGAAGCTGGCCCCGTGGTCGCCCGCATTGCCGATCACGTGTCGCCTGTTCTGACGTTGTGCCCCGAACCGCTCTGACTGCTCAGTCAGGGCTCTTTGGCGTTCCGTCTTGTTTGGCGACGCCCGCGCATACGCTTCGTTCCTATTCTCGCAGGCTGGGGAAGCTTTGACCAGGTGTGCTAGATTTGACGCTTACTCATATACGACAATTTTACATGGCAAGAAGTACCCGGCCAATACATTTTCACTAATGACTCTGTTCGCTTCTGCAGGATTGCATACCTCCAAGACCACGTACTCGCGCTCGAAATCAAATCCTTTTTCCTTCAGTTTTTCACGAAGATTAAACCGCCATAGCACGCCAAACTGTTCTTCCTTTAAAGATGTTTCCAAGGCGGCAATGGCATTCTGAACGCTCGCTGTTGTTTCTGCCGTATAATGAAACATAACCGTTCCTCCAGTCAGTGTATTCCAAATCCTGACGATAGTATGGTATCTTTTCCGGAAAATAACTCGTCTATTTCGCCAGAGGTCCGTTCCAGGCCATAATCCCACCGTTCAAGTGAGCCACATGACGGTATCCGTTCCGGCTTAGGATCCTGCCGGCTTGTTTGCTGCGCATCCCACTGCGGCAGTACAAAAAGACGGGGTTGTCTTTCGGAATCTCGGAAAGTCTTGTTCGCAACTGACTTAACGGAATGTTGATCGCTCCCGGAATGTGTCCCTGTTTAAACTCATGAACTTCCCTGACGTCAATCATCCTTTGACCTTTCGATTCCTTTTTGAACTGCTCGGCATTCAGATTTCGCAACCCCTTCACCGGGGCAAACTGCTTGTAAACAAACCACGATACGAGTAAAACCATGATTGCGTAAAGGTAAGGTTCCAATGAACTCACCTACCTGCTTTTAATCAATAATTCGACAGCTTCCTGAACCAGTTTACCGGTATCTTTGCCGGCCTCCTTCTCTTCCAGGATGCACTGTTCCAGATTGACTGCCACGATATAGGCAATGGCTTTGTCCACTGCACTTCGGACAGCCGAAAGCTGGCTCACCACATCCTTGCAGTTTTTCTCTTCCTCCATCATTTTCAGTACGCCGCGAACTTGTCCTTCCACGCGGCGCAGCCTTCTTTTGACGTCCTCATCATATTTCATCAGCATGGAATATCCCCCAATCACGAATACGTGTATAGGTATATTATACCCTAAATCCGGGGAACCGGCCTTAAATGAACAAGTTTACTTTCGCTTCTGCAGCATCCCCCAAATAGGTTGCAACACCGGCATAATCGATCCCGTCGATCAGTTCTTCTTTCTTTAGTCCAAGCAAATCCATGGTCATCGTGCACGCGACAAGCTTGACTCCCTGTTCCCGGGCAAGCTCAATCAACTGCGGCAGGCCGAGCGCGTTGTGCTTCTTCATGACATGTTTGATCAGTCTCGGACCGATTCCGGCAAAATTCATTTTGGAAAGTCCCAGTTTATTCGCTCCGCGCGGCATCATTTTGCTGAACATGTTCTCGAGAAACCCTTTCCTGACGGAAACAGGCTGATCTTTGCGAAGCGTATTCAACCCCCAAAAGGTGAAAAAGAGCGTCACTTCGTGACCATATGCAGCCGCTCCATTCGCGATGATGAAGGCGGCGATCGCTTTGTCCAGATCGGCGCTGAACAGAATAATGGTGGTTTTTTCTTTTTGGCTCATACGATCATCCTTTCTTTTTGGCTTATACAGGTATGGGTATCGAATTCACAAATAAAAGGAGTCATACTTGGCGCATAACCTTGTTTTGAGCAAGTTATATCATGAAGACTTGAACTCAGGCCGGTGATTTCGAATTTGCAAACGTTGATGTTGGAAGGAGATGCGGTTAGAACCGCATCTCCTAAAAAACTTATCCTTTCTTTACGATAAACTTAAATACACCGTTGTCTTCTTTTGCCTCGATCAATTCATGGTTGGTCTGTCTTACCCATGCTTGCAAGTCGTTCATGGAACCTTTGTCGGTTGTGTGCAATTCCATGATTTGACCAGATTGAAGCGAATCGATGGCTTTCTTTGCTCTGACGATCGGCATCGGGCAAGCCAAACCTTTTGCGTCGACAAAAATGTCCGTCATGCTTGAAACCTCCTCTTCGTTTTTCCGTGATGTTTTATCCGTGATGGTGCACCGCGCAGCGGTTCGGTCCGATCTCGAGTTCAATGGCTTTTTCCGCATCTACCTGAAGTTCTCCCCGGTTGATGGCCACAATTTCCTCGAAATTCGGCGGTTTCTCCATGGAAACCGCGCCGGCCACTTGTTCTGTAAACGATTCTTTATCGGCGTTGCGCATAATTTCGTTATTCCCGCGAATCTCTCCGAGTGTGGCCCCGACAATCCCGTTATCGTTGATTTCCTGAATGTCGGCATAGTGAGCCGGAAGAACGAGACAATCATCCGGAAGATTGCTCAGCTTGTTGAATACGGTATCGTACAGATCCATAGCCCATTCTTTTGCTTTTCCTCCTAGATCAGGTCTTCCCAAACCGCCGACAAAGATGGTATCGCCGGACATCAGGAACCGGTTGTTAATCAGGAAGGAAGTTGATCCGGGAGTATGGCCTGGAGTAGGAATCGCCAAGACCTCCACGTCAATTTCTCCGACTCTGATACGGTTATGCCGATCAAGCGGCTCGAACTTCAGATTCGTATCCTTTACCTCCCCGGAAGAGATGTAGTAGGTCGCGCCGGTTTGTTCGGCAAGCTGCAAACCTCCGGAAATATGATCGGCATGAAGATGAGAATCCACGACATGTTCAATCTTGAAATGATGCTGCTTTGCCAGGTCAAGGTATACATCGACCTTTTGATTCGGATCGATGATCATGCCTTTCCCTTCCGAAATGACCGCATAGGAAAGGCAGCCTTTAGCCAAACGGTTGATTTGAATGATTTTCAATTTTTCGTCCCTATATACGGTGGTGGGAACATAAAACTGGCTCCAGGCAAGCATTCCGCCTTTTAACGACCAGGTTTTATACCCTTTTTCCATCAACATTTCCGCTACATAATCGGAAGCGCCGCCTTTCGCGCAAACAACGACAATTTCCGTATCCTTCGGCAGTCCCGCGTACACCTGCTCATCCTCTTCCAGAAAGTTAAAGTACGGAATGTTCATGGATCTCACTTTTTTGCCTTCAATTTTCCAATCGTTGTAATCCGTCTCGTTCCTTACGTCGAGAATCAAGATGTCTTCACCGGAATTCATTTTGCGGTGAAGCTCTTCCGACGTAATCGAGAGAACTTTTTCCATCTTTATTCTCCTTTCCTGTTAAAAGTTCAGCGTCACCTGCGCGTCGAAGGCAAAATCCAAAAATGCCGCCGCGCCGCCAAGTTCAACTCCATCGATAAAGTGATCTTTTTCCAGTCCCATCACGTCCACCGTCATTTGGCACGCGATCATGCGTACTCCGGATTCTTTCGCCATATCCAGAAGCTGCGGAACGGTGGGAACGTTGACCTTCCTGAAGCCTTCCGCCAGCCCTTCGTTACCCGGTTTGAGCTTCAACATTTGTTCCGCATCTTTATGAATGATGGACAGCCCTTCAAAGGTGAAAAAAATCGCCACTTCCGCGTCCAGCGCCGCAGCCGCCGTTGCAATGTTCAATGCTTTATATGCGGTCTCCAGACCCGGAGAAGACGCGATAATCGCCACTTTTTTGTTTGCCATGTTTCGATCTCCTTTTTTTGAAGTTTTTCATTCGTCGCTTTCTGTGGCTCCCTGCCACTGGGACATGCCCGGCACCACATTTTTCACTCTGGAAAATCCGTGCTCGGCAAGAATTTGGCAGGCCATATCGCTGCGGTTTCCCGTACGGCAAATCACTGCGTACGCTTTGCCCGGATCCAACTGACTTATTTTTTCCTCCAGTTGTCCCAAAGGTACGGATATGGCGCCGGGAATGTGCCCGAAGACATATTCCGCAGGTTCGCGAACATCCAATACGATAATGCTTTCGCCGGAAGCCTTTTTTTGGTTTAATTCCTCGTTGCTCATGGTGTGAGGGAATTTGACTTCCGCTTTTGTTTCGTTGTTGGAGGCTTTTCTCAAGAAATGGCGGAAAACCCCGTTCTCTTCGATAAGACCGATGTATTGATGGCCGGTGCGTTTGGCCCAGCTCTGCAAATCCGCGACAGATCCCTTATCGGTGGCCCGCACTTCGAGGACTTCCCCCGGCTTCATTTCTTCCATGGCTTTCTTGGTTTTTACCACCGGCATCGGACATGACAATCTTTCACATTCAAGGACACGATCCGTTTGGATTTCTCTGCTCACAACATTACCCCCCGGTATAACATGGTGATTTTCCGTATTCGATATTCCCGGTCCATTCGATCATGCCGCCTTGCATATTGACGACCTTATAACCCATGGATGCCAGATATTCGCATGCCAGGGCGCTGCGGTTCCCGCTTCGGCAGATCACAATCGTTTCTTCGCCCGGGTTCAGTTCCTTGTGTCTTTCCCCAAGTGAACCTAAGGGAATATGCTTTGCGCCGGGAATATGTCCCGATTCCCATTCGTCGTGCTCCCGCACATCCAACAGATTCAGCTTTTCCCCACGTTCCAGCCGTCTTTGTACTTCCTGGGGGAGAATGTCTTTCGTATAGGTTCCGGACACCTTCATCCACTCCTTGTTTACATCAAAATATCCACCCAAATCTTAATGACCGTTGCCGTGATGAGCGCGGCGAGAATCCATTGCAGCACCTTCACTTTCATTTTCTTTCCAAGCTT
This sequence comes from Cohnella laeviribosi DSM 21336, assembly GCF_000378425.1. Classification (GTDB taxonomy): domain Bacteria; phylum Bacillota; class Bacilli; order Paenibacillales; family Paenibacillaceae; genus Cohnella; species Cohnella laeviribosi. Next base: position 4,861 of record NZ_KB899850.1, read on the forward strand.
GGCGCCGAGCGGAGAAGCGACAATGCTCGCCACAACCATCACCAGGGACGGAATCAGAAGCAAGTGACCGCCCATCACTTTCCCGACCGTGGTACCGATCGAGGAAATGAACGTAATCGCGAGCGATGAGGCAATGGCCACACGGGTTGGAATCTTCAGTACGACCAGCATGATCGGGACCGTGATAAAAGCGCCGGCCGCACCAACGATCCCCGACAGGAGGCCCACCGTCGCCGCGGCAATGACCGCGACTGTTGTGTTGAAGCTAACGTCGGAATAGTCGGTTCTGTCCGTTTCTTTTTTTGGCATAAACATCATGACCGCCGCAACGAGCGCCATAACGGCATACGTCAGGTTAATCGCGGAATCGGGCAGAAATTTCGAGCCGTAGCCGCCGATAAAACTTCCCGCAATAATAGGAATCCCCATGGCGAGGACGAGCTTCTTATTGATAAACCCGCCTTTGCGGTAAGCAAACATTCCGGCCAGCGTAGCAAAGAACACCTGGACCGCACTCACTGAGGAAACTTCTTGCGCGGTAAACGCCGCGAAACCAAGCAGCGGGGGAATATACAGCAGCATCGGATATTTAATGATGGAACCGCCGATCCCGACCATTCCGGAGATCATGGAACCGCCAAAACCGATCGCGAATAATGTGATGACCCAACCTACATCCAGTTCCATAAGACCCCCCTTTCGTTTGTATGATTCCGATTTTTGTTACTTCAATATACCTATAGGGGTATTTTGAATTAAAAAATTAATTTGCATATTGCATGATCAATGCTTTCAGTTTATTTAGCGGCTGGACACCGACAAAGGTAGTGGTTTCTTTCCCGTTGACAAAGAGTTTCAATGTCGGGATGCCTTGAATATGGTGTTTGATGGCGGAAACCGGATTTTCATCCACATTCACTTTTACGATGACGGCCTCTTTGTCCGCTTCTGCAGCCAATTGATCCAAAACCGGGGCCATCATGCGGCAAGGTCCGCACCACGGAGCCCAAAAATCGACCAGAACGACTTTGTTGTTCCTGATGATCTGATCCAAAGTATTGTCCGTTGCCTTTATTGCTGCCATAAAATCGTCCCTCCTTGTGATTTTCATATACTAATACCCCTATAGGTATGATAAATCGTTCTTGCCTTTTTGTCAATGCCAAATTGACGAAAGGACCGCCCCAAAGGCAGTCCTATTGTTCCTTCTTTCGTTGTTACTTCCCAACGATTCTCTCCTTTTTTTAACTTATTTATTCCATCTGGCAACGAAAAAACCGGCTTGATTTTTTGCGGCGGTTCGGGAAAGCTTCTTTTCCAATTCAAGCGCTTGATTTTCATTTTCGAAATTTTCCGGGGTTACGAATAATCCATAGTCCAAAGAGGCAAAATGTCTTGTTTCCCAAGATACGATCGTTTGTTCCGAATAAAAATGTGCATGGGCAAAAACGCTGTCGGGATTATCTTTTCCCTTTTGAGAATAAGTTCTTCCCCAGTAACTTTCCTTGTTGATCAATCCGATCACCAATCGTCCGTCTTTTTTTAATACCCGCAGCGCTTCCGCAACGACTTTCTCAGGATTCTCAACAAATTCCAAAACAATATTGCCAATCACAAGATCGAACGTTTCATGGTCAAACGGAAGTCGGTTCATGTCCGCTTGAATCCAATGGATTGCAAGATCTTCCCTCTGTGCTTTTTCCTGTGCTTTGGCCAGCATTTCCGAGGACAGATCGATTCCGGTAACGTCAAGTCCCTGTTTCGCCAGCCATATGGCGAAAATTCCCGTGCCGCATCCCAGGTCCAATGCTTTTTCTCCCACTTGCGGCTGCGCACTTTTGGCTATCAATTCTCTTTCCACTTTGTCGACAAACGAACCCAGTGGAGTGTTGCACCAGTTATCATAAGTGGAAGCTTCCTGATCGAACAACGCCATGATCGCTCTCCCTTTTCTTATTCCAAGGCCTATCCTTATCAGGGCGGTTTATTTTCTGATTAAGGTTTCTTTCATTCTCAGGGCGATAACCATTCCGGCAAGCAGCGGCAAAAAAGCGACAAGCCCGATGGCCCACGAAACGTTCAATACATCTGCAAGTATTCCGCCCATTAATGCGCCAAAGGCATAGCCGCTGTCGCGCCATAAACGGTAAACTCCCATGGCGGAAGCCCGCCAGTCCGGATGGGCGACGTCGCTGATCGCCGCCTGCAGCGTGGGATATACCATAGCAGTACCTAATCCCAACACAATGGCGCCTGCAATCCATAAAACATAATGATTCGCAAATAAAATCCACCAAATCGCGGCGGCCTGCGTCCACATTCCGGCGGCAATCATCCATTTCCGCCCGATGCGGTCGCTTATAGCGCCCGTAAACAACTGAAAAAATCCCCAGGACGCAGGGTAAAGAGCCACCAGCGTGCCGATCTGGCTTACGGACAATCCGGCTGTGGCGAAAAAAATCGGAAACAACCCCCAGGCCATGCCGTCTTTCAAATTGGTCGAAAGCCCGGCAAAGCTGCAACTGGATAATGTCGAATCCCTCCACGTTGTTTTGAGAAATATGTCCCGAGGATTAACAGGATCGGCCGCCTTGCGCTGTTGCATCCGTGCCTGAAGTTGCAGATGTTTTTCGGTATCTTTTACCGTAAAAGATAACAAAAGGCCCGCAATCACAATCCCGATCCCCAGATAAAAAGGTTCCGGACGCAGGGAATAGGAGGCGGCAATAAATCCGGAAACCGCCGCCGCCAAGGCTACACCGGAATACCCGGCAAACTCGTTCAGTCCGATCGCCAGCCCCCGCTGTGTCCCTTTGACCAGATCCACTTTCATGTTTACGGTCATGGACCATGTCAACCCCTGATTGATTCCCAATAACACATTGGCAAATACGATCACCCACCAATGGGTTGCAAAGATGACAAGCAGAGGGACGAATAAACCGACTCCCCAACCGAGAAGAAGCACTTTTTTTCGGCCAATGCGGTCGGCGATGCTGCCGGCGAAAAAATTCATGGCCGCTTTCGAAAATCCGAAACTGACAATAAAAGAAAGAGCGGCGCTGGCCGAAGCCAATCCGAATTGTTCTTCGCCCAGAAGGGGTAAAACGGTTCTTTCCAGTCCGACCATGGAACCGACAAACAGATTGATGATCACCAGCAAAGAGAAATCCCTCAAATTTTCTTTAATACCGTATTCTATCGCATGATCCTTTGCATACATGGCAAGCCTCATCTGCGGTTAGTAAAGTCGGGCCTCGAATCGCTCAGTCCCATATTATAGGCACGAATTTCCTGATAGTTCACCGGTTTTTCCGGTATGTCCCTGGTCATATACTGGACAAAATCGCTCTCATGGTCAATCTGCAAAGCCCGGTTCAGCTTTTTCTCGAATCCCAGCGTAGACGACGGTTTCCCGCTCAAGCTTCGTCCGCAAATGGAACCCGAATAGGCCCCAGGATAGATCTCCAGATGATCGGGCAACGGAAGCAATTTTTCGTGCAAACTTCGAAACAGTTGTTTTGCTCCTTCTTCCACCTCTGTGGCCAGTTCCGTACGCCCTACGTCACCGACCATGAGCGTATGACCGGTTAGAACAAACCAAGGCTCCTCCCCTCTTGCCCGATCGGTAACGAGGATAGAGATATGTTCCGGCGTGTGACCGGGTGTATGCAATATTTTTAAGATCGTATTTCCCGCGGCAATTTCATCTCCATCCTCAACCGGCTCAAATGGGAACCGGACATCAGCCGAACGGTGCAGAATATATTTTGCCCCGGTTTTCTCCGCAAGCAGCCGTGCTCCGGAAATATGGTCCGCATGAAGGTGGGTATCGATCACATAACGAATATTCATTCCTAGCGTCCTGGATTCCTGAATGTAAAAATCAACCTGATCCTCCATCGGATCGAAGACAACACCTTGGGACTTGCTTCCGCATCCGAAAAAATAAGAAATGGCAACCGGGTTACGGTGCAAGTATTGACGGAACAGCATTGAGGATTCCTCCTTGTTAATCGGAAAATTTAATTCTCTCTTCTAAAAGCGCCATCGCCTGATCGATTTCCTGTTTCGTTGTGTATCTGCCAAGACTGAACCGTATGGCTCCACGCCCGATTCGTTCGCTTATCTTCATCGCTCTTAACACCGGGGATATCGTCGTTTTGCCGGAGTGGCAGGCAGACCCCGTAGAAGCGGCAATCTCGGGGAGCAGCTTCAATATTTCACTGCCATCCATCCCAATGAAGCTTACGTTTAACGTATTCGGCAAACCGTTCTCCGGATGACCGTTCAGTTGGATGTTATTTCCGTAACAGGAAAACAGACGTTCCCAAAAATAATCCCTTAATTCTCGGATTTTTTTCGAATCCGGATATTGCGATGCCAATTCAGCCGCTTTCCCCAGCGCGACGATATACGGCACATTTTCCGTTCCCGCCCGCATGCCGAACTCCTGGCCTCCTCCATGAATATAAGGTTCAAACGGCGTTTTCTTTCGAACAAACAAGGCACCGATTCCCTTCGGGGCGTACAGCTTATGGCCGGCAATCGACAGCAAATCAACGCCGAGTTTGTATACTTTTACGGGAATTTTGCCGACCGATTGCGCGGCATCGGTATGAAATACAATATGATGCTTTTTCGCAATTTCGGATATTTCTTCAATGGGCTGAATGGTGCCAACCTCGTTATTTGCATGCATGACGGAAATCAGAATCGTCCTGTCATTGATCGCCTGTTCAATATCATCCGGCGATACCCTTCCCCTTGCATCGACTTTTACATACGTCACTTCCGCTCCCACCCGTTCCAAAAAAGCGCATGGGTTCAGTACTGACGGATGCTCAACCATTGTCGTGATGATGTGATTGCCACGTTCCCGAAGTGCGTAATAAACACCTTTCAAGGCATGATTATTCGATTCGCTGCCACCACTTGTAAAAATCACTTCATCCGGGTAACAACCCAATAACGAAGCCACCCTGCTTCTCGCCAGATCAATCGCTTCCTTGACTGAATGTGCCGCCCAATGATCGGATGATGGATTACCAGAGAATTCTTGAAAATACGGTTGCATTTCTTGCAACACTTCCGGAGCGATGGGCGTGCTCGCGTTATAATCCAGATAAATCTTGTTTAATTCCGCTGTTTGTTGCACTGCCGCCACTCGTGAACACCTTCTTCCAGCCGGTAGGCAATAAACCCCTCATTCCGCAGCCTCTGGGCGGCTTGTGCCGCATAAACGCAGTACGGTCCACGGCAATATGCTGCGATTTCAATATCCCGGGGAAGGGATTGAAGATGCTGATCGAGTTCATCAATGGGCACCGAGATCGCACCCTCAATATGCCCGGCTTCGAATTCTTCCCTCGGTCGGACATCCAGCAGGACGATGGTCCCTGACTCCAGTTTATCGAGCAGTTCATCCATCGTGAGGGTCTGCAAATTATCGAAGTGATTTAAAAATTCATCCTTAATGCGCTTCACATCCGCCAGTTGATTTTCGCATATGCGCCACAAGGACAATAAGAAGTCGGAAACGGAAGGATCCGCCAACTCATAAATGACGTATGTCCCTTTCTTGCTGTATTTGACTAACCGGGCATCGTTCAGCACCTGGAGATGCCGCGAAACGTTGGCAAAACTCATATTCGTGCTTTCCACAAGCTTTTCAACCGATTTCGGTCCCTGAGACAGCAAACTCAATAACTCAAGACGTTTCTCACTGGCCAGACATTTTCCGATTCTGGCAAATTGCTGATACAGCTCATCTTTGAAAGCTCTGGCCGAGATGCAAGATATTGCCATGTCCTCCTCTCCCCCATTATTCAATTATTTAATTGAATAATAAAATAATGGACGGTGAGCGTCAAGCAAAAAATCCATGCATCCCATTTGCAAGATACGATTCTCATCAACTTTTCAACCCGACAAAAAAGGCTCTCTTATGAAAACAAGAGAACCTGTAAGGGATTGCAAGTTGGGAAGGGATGTGCAAACATGCGCTGTCTTTTCAAAAACCGAATAACTGATTGTCTTTTAGAGATTAGCCCTTTTCGATGCACCGTACAAAAGCTGTTACGTTGCCCAAACAGCAGGAACCTTGTGGATTGTTGACTTCACAGCCACAGCGATTTGCTTGCACTTGCTTTCGAATATGGTCAATCGGTTGTTGATTTTTTTGAACTGCTTGGATAAGACGTTCTCTTGTCCAACCGAAACAATAGCAAACAGGCACGTCCAAGGCATCGTCCTTCTGATATACTGATACTTTAAGCATGTCTTTGCCATAGGTGAGTGAGTCGCTAAAATAGGCCACTTCGCACGATGGATTTGGGCAAAAAGCGTAAGCATCTTCGGGGTTGATGGTTTCCAATGCTGCCGGTTCAAGCAATGATTTGAGGGTAATCAACGGAACACTTTTGCCCTTTTGCTGACAGACAGGACAAACGTTCATGGACGATGACTCTTTGTCTGCAGTTTGACAACAACTTCCCATCGTATTACACTCCTCCATTACGACTCCCGTACACGGATAAATTCTGAGTTCAATGGCTAACGACTGGGATCTATCTCCGATGTCTTTATTCCAAGAGGCATATCCCTATTCAATCCGACTTTTATCGGAGTCCATGTTTTCAAATCCTTTGAACACACGAAGTCTTCATTCTCATCGCGTCACGTTTCCGTTGGGCAAAGTAAGAGAATTTGAAATAACTGGTTCGTTGCTTATTTGGGTCTCCCTCAAGCTCCGTTACAGAAATCATAATGAAACTGGCCTGTTTCAATATCTACTAACAAGGAAGAACCATTTCCTCAGAAGCGTAACGCCCTCCCCTTCAATCTATCTATCTTTTTCTCATTAAAATATATATAAACACCAAAAACAACAGCGAAAACAAAAGTCGTGGGTAGTTTTCCTCGATCCGAATGAAGTCATGCCCGATGAGCGTTTCCATCGCGATGGACGGGACTTTTCCAATGAAAGTCACCAGGATAAAATCCCAAAATCGCATGTGGGACACGGCCGCGGCGAATGTAATGATTCCGGAGGGCAGCAAGGGAATCAAACGAGCCAAGAGCAGAATGACGGCACGCCGTTTGCGGCTCGCTTCATTTAATCGTTTTAGCCAAACCCAGCTCCCCTCTTGGACCGGCCGCATGTTTCCGAATCCCCGACGATACAGCCAAAAGGATACCCCCGCACCAAGCACTTCCCCGGATAAGGAAATCCAAAACCCCGGAATCAGTCCGAAAACGACCGCATTGGCTCCCGATAAAAACAAAGAAGGCATAATGCCCAAAATTGCGATGATGGCACTCAAGAGCAAGCTCAAGAGAATGGCCCAAAACCCGAATGATGCAAGCCATTCCGCAAGGTCGTCGACCGGTATGAACCAATCCATATGTCACATACCTTTCAAAGCCTCCAGCCATTACTACAGATTGTAGTGTAAATCAAAATATGTGTCCAGCTTCCGCTCGATCAAAGCATCATCTTTTTCATCACGATGCTCACAACTTCTACACATTCTTGTTTTACGATAGAATTCGAAAAAACATCGACATCATAACTGGGAATGGAGGGAATATCATGACAAACGGTTGGAAACTGAAAAGCATAGCTGCGATCGGCGCCATCGCCGTTTTATTGACGGGGTGTTTCAACTCTGGCGGAAATTCGCATGGTATGGATCACTCCAACATGAACGGAATGGATCATTCCAACATGAAGATGGGGCAAAAGCAAGATCAAGGGCAAAATAAAAACACCTCCGCAGCCAAACCGGCAGTGTTGACCGGCAAAGAGTTTACGCTGACGGCAAAAGCAAGCAATCAAGAGCTGGCACCGGGAAAAACGGTTCCGGTCTGGACGTTTAACAACTCCGTCCCCGGCCCGGAAATCCGGGTCAAACAAGGGGATACCATTAAAGTCACCCTGAAAAATGAACTGCCAGAACCGGTCTCCATCCACTGGCACGGGTATCCGGTCCCGAACGCGATGGATGGCATTCCGGGCGTTACGCAAAACGCGGTCCAACCGGGGCAATCGTTCACGTACGAGTTTCAAGCGAACGTACCTGGAACATACTGGTACCATTCTCATCAAGACAGCGTCAATCAAGTCGACCGCGGCTTGTACGGGGCATTTATTGTGGAACCCAAAGATGGAACCAAGGTTGATCGCGATTACACGCTGATTTTGGACGAATGGATGAGTGCCGGCATGAACACGTCCGGCGGCAACATGTCAGGATCGAATATGTCGGGTATGGATCATAGCAATATGGACCACAGCAATATGAATATGAACGGCTCAAACGATAAAGAAGGCAAGTCCATGGACCATGGTCGAATGAACATGGACAACGGCGGACACGATATGAGCATGTACGATTTGTTCACGATCAACGGGAAATCCGGTTCGCTCGTGGACAAACTGCCCGTGAAACAAGGGGAAAAAGTGCGCATCCGACTCATCAACGCCGGGTATCTGACACATCAAATCCACCTGCACGGGCATGAATTTAAAATTACGGCTTCCGACGGCCAACCGCTGAACAATCCGGGCATACTAAAAGACAATGTGGTTGCAATCGCGCCCGGGGAACGCTACGATATTGAATTCGAAGCCAATAATCCCGGCCAATGGTTCATCGAAGATCATGGGGACAAGGAAGCCGTTAAAGGAATGAAGGCCATCATCGCCTACGAAGGTTCTGCCGGAGGGACGGATCAACCGAACGAAAAAGCGCAGTTGGCGGCGGTTGATCTCAGCCGTTACGGACAAGCCGGAAACAAGAATTTTACTCTGGATCAGAAGTACACTTTGGAATACACAATGAATTTAAACACGGAAACGAAGAACGGTGAAACCGTCTATACGATGAACGGAAAAACGTTTCCAGACACCGAGCCGCTTAAAGTGAAAAAAGGGGATACCGTCAAAGTTCGTCTCGTGAACCATTCCAAGACCGACGATCATCCGATGCATCTTCATGGGCATTTTTTCCAGGTCCTCAGCAAAAACGGCAAACCGTTGGAAGGTGCTCCCGTGATCAAAGATACATTGAATCTGAAACCGGGAGACGAATACGTCGTCGCCTTCCAGGCGGACAACGAAGGCAACTGGATGTTCCACTGTCACGATCTGCATCACGCGTCGGCCGGCATGGTGACGGAGTTGAAATATACGGATTATAAAACCGATTTCGTTCCGGATCCGAATGCCGGAAACAAGCCGGAATAATAACGTATATGGTATCAAGGGAATGGAGCCTCATCCGTTCCCTTTTTGCATTTGCGGGATAAGAATTTATCGTGTATTATGCAATATATGTGTTATACACGAATATTGGGGTGACGAGTATGGACAAGGATTCTCTGTTGGAACTTCGATGGAACGTTCAGAAGTTCGTTCGACTTTTCGGTCTGTTGGAACAAACGGTGACGCCATGCGGTTTCAATCTGTCCTTGTCACAAGTATTCGCTTTGCAGGAGCTTGAAAACGAAACCATTTCGGTCAGCGAACTGGCTCGCCGCCTCCGTCTCGAACGAAGCTCCGTCAGCAGACTGGTCGATGCCTTGGTGAAGGAAAATTTCGTCAATCGTACCATTAACGAAAGCAACCGCCGGGAGATGCTTCTTTCCTTAACCGAAAAAGGGAAACGCACCGTGCAGCAGGTTTGTGAGCAATCCCTTCTTTTTTATCAAAGTGTCTTAAACGATTTGCCGGAGCATGACCAACAAATGATCATGGAAGGTTTCAAAAAGTTTACAGCCGCGTTATTACGCACCAGGAGGAATTCCCATGATCAATAAAAAAAGCCAAGTGGCTACGAGTGTTCTTTCCTTTGTTTTGTCATTTCTCGCCTCATCCCATCATTGAGCCACTTTCTTTAGGCTTTATTTTTTACACTTTGAACCAATTCGGACGGTAGGAGCAGGTGACAAATTATGAAAACGATATTAATGGTGGATGACGAAGACAAGATTCGCGACGTGGTCGTTTCTTATCTTCGGAAGTACGGATTTCGCACGCTGGAAGCCGGAACGGGAACGGAAGCTTTACAAACCATACGAAATGTTCCGGTCGATTTGGTCATCCTCGATTTAATGCTTCCGGACATTCCCGGGGAGCAAGTTTGCCAGACAATCCGGCAACAATCATCCGTTCCTATTCTCATGCTTACCGCTAAGGTCGACAAATCGTCCCGGGTACAAGGGTTGACCATTGGAGCCGATGACTATGTGATCAAGCCTTTCGATCCCCTCGAACTGGTGGCCAGAGTCCGGGCTATACTCCGCCGGACCGACGAACATCACCTGCTCGCCGATCGCATTTCTTTCAACGACGGTGAATTGATTATCGATTCGGTCCGTAATGAAGTGTATTTACGCGGCGAACCGGTCAATTTGACCCCGAGCGAATATAAACTGCTTCTCGTTCTGGCTCGTCATCCGCAACGGCAGTTTAACCGGGAAGAATTGGTTGAAAAAGTGTTGGGAGCCGATTTCGAGGGGGACGTCCGCGCCATCGATCAACATGTCAAAAATTTGCGCCAGAAAATCGAACCTGATCCCAAACACCCCAAATACATTCATACCGTGTACGGAATCGGTTATCGCTTTATGGGGGGTTCCCGATGAAACCCGGATTGCGTTACCGTTTGTCCCTACTGATGATCGGGGTCGTTGTCGGAACCTTGCTCATTGCCGGAATCAGCCTGATGATGGAAACCCATTATCATTTTCAACAATACCAAGAGCAGTATGGGATGGACCACAACCTCCCTGGGCTTACCTTTCATCTGGAACAAGCCCTGCTTCAATCCATGATGTGGACGTTGGTCGGTGCTGTTGTTTTCGCCGTGATTATTAGCTTATATTTGGCAAAACGTCTTTCATCCCCTCTGGTGGAAATGAAACAAGCAGCGGAAGAAATGACGCGGGGGAAACTTTCCGTACGGATAAATGTACCAGGGAACGATGAACTCGCCGAACTTGGGAAAGCATTAAACCATCTTGCCGAACAATTGCAGAAACATGAGCGATTGCGTATTACGATGACGCAGGACATCGCTCATGAATTGCGGACACCTCTCGCCACCTTGAAGAGTCACATTCAGGCCATGCTTGATCAAATCTGGGAACCGACACCTGCAAGGCTGCGCGCTTGTTATGAAGAAACCGAACGTCTGATCGCTTTAGTCGCTGACTTGGAACAACTTACGGAAGTGGATTCTCCAGATTTTCGCCTTCACCGCAAGCCGGAAGATCTCACATCACTCATCGAGCAAAGTGCAAATATCGTATCAGCAGCTTTTATGGAAAAAGGCATCCGTCTTGAGGTGAAACCGTACCCTGCCATCCGTTTGAATGTCGACCGGGATCGGTTCATTCAGATTTTGGTGAATGTCTTGAGCAATTCCCTCAAATTTACTCCTGAGGGCGGGCATGTCGAAATCCGGGTCAAAGACGAAACCGATTCGGTTCTCATCACCGTACAAGATACGGGGATCGGCATTGCTCCGGAAGATCTGCCCTATGTTTTTGAACGGTTTTACCGAGCGGATAAATCACGGAACAGAAAACGGGGCGGCAGCGGCATCGGCCTCACAATTGTCAAAAAATTGGTTGATGCACATGGCGGAACGGTATGGATCGAAAGCGTCAATGGTACAACGGTGAACATTCGTTTGCCAAAGTCATAGGAATAATTAATTTTATGGTCGTATATTACTTCATGCCAAGTACACAAACAGATGCAACGGGTTTCATGGATTTTATTTCCATCCTGACATTCGTGAAGCCCGCATTTTCAAGGTAATTCATCATTTGATGTCCATATTCTTTTGCTTTTTCGTCTGTTTCGTTAAATGGTTGAATCGTTAACGCTATCACGCCGCCCGGTTTCATGATACGGTGAATATGTTTTAATATCTCCACTGGGTTCTCCCAAAAGAATATCGTATTTATCGAAAGGACTTTATCAAAAGCGATATCGAACAAGGGAAGATTGGCAACGTCGCCGAGCCTTAAATCTACTCTTCCCTCTTTTATTGCTGCCAAATTTCTCTTTTGGGCTTGCTTAAACATCAAGTCTGAGTGGTCAATGCCAACAATATATCCGTTAGGAGTTAATTTAGAAAGCAACTCTATTGCAACCCCTGGTCCGTAACCGATTTCCAAAACTTTATCATCTTTCTGGATATCCAGTAACGAAATCGTCCACTCAATTTTTTCAGTGCCTTTTAATTCCATTAACTTTCCGGCAATTCTGCCCAATAATCCCTGTGGCTTGCCAAACTGTCTTTCGAATTTTTTAAATATGCCCATGTTTAAACTCCATTTCTTCGGATACTCATTGATTATGATACCCTTAGGTATATTTATTTCAATATTCTTGGTTCCCCCACCAGCTCTGACAGATCATCACTCGACTTTGGACGAAACCGGATATATGACAGGAAGCATCGTGGCGTCCGTCGATTGTAATGGTCATGGATTCTTTTGCAATCGTATACGTATCCGGAGTTACGCTACCCGAAACCACCGCTTCTCCCAAACCATAGCTGGCGGTAACGATCATTTCCCGGGCTTCACCGTTGATGGGATTGACGGTAAACATCACCCCGGCGGCATCGGCCGCCACCATCTCCTGCACCACAACGCTCAAGGCTACATCGGTGTGCGAATATCCATGTTTCTCACGATAATGTATGGCCTGCGGATTCCACAGAGAAGCCCAGCACTCGCGCACGCTCTGCAAAAGCGCCACTTCGCCGTGAATGCCCAGAAAGGTTTCCTGCTGTCCTGCGAATGAGGCCTCGGGGAGGTCCTCCGCCGTCGCCGACGAGCGGACGGCAACCCGCACTCCTTTCCCCAAGACGCGATAAGCTTGCCGGATTTCCGCTTCGATCTCAGGGACAATTGAAGTATTCAGAAACAGTTCTTTTACAGACGCACTGAGCCGTTCGTAGTCTCCATCATGGCCAGCCAATCGTGCGGTCAGCTCTTTCGCGATAGAAATCTCTTCAACCTGCTTCCTGTAGGCGGAAGCCGTGACGCAGAACGCACGGGGAATGGGGAATTTCGCCTGAAACAACTCACCGAGGTTTGCCCCCTTGCCGCCTACCAGGGGGATATCTGCCTTGCTTACCCGATCCAACCAAAGAATAAAATCACTCATAAGCGCCCCCACCTCCATGAAACCTTTGAAACCGTATACCGCTTACAAAAACGACATGTCGGCATGTATCGTCATTGGGCATACATCAACCCACTCACCTCCATGATTACGGAGTAATCTCGATCGGCCTGCTTGATTTCTCCTGATGTGCCTTGCCATCTGCATGCTCGTCATGCCAATCGATCGCGTGTTGCAAAATAGCTTTCACTCCCAAAAGCGCTTCTCTTCGCGACGAATGAAAATGCTGCCGCGCCTCTTCCGGAGAAAGTGCGGCCAAGATTGTTCTGCGCAGCTTCAAAATGTCGCTCACAATTTTCACTATCTCTTCCTCTTTCATTTCATTCATCCTCCTCATGACGGTTTGATATCGTCTTATTTTCACAACGAATGGTCAACTTCTGCTCTGTAAAACGCGCTCCTGTGATTTCTCGCCCCAGCAGCGTTCGCGGCAGAAGCACCTTACGCTTGTATGGACCTGCCTGTACAGTCAGTTCGTCGCCCTTTTGACTGAGTTGATGCTGATCCTTTTGGACAAACGGCAGGACCAGTTCCAAAACATAACCGTCTTCTTCCTTGCGAATCTCCTGCACTTTGCCCCGGTACAATACCGCCGCGGCATCCGTATTGGCAAATGCCGCTTCACCGATCCGTTTGAGCATCGGCAATCCGTATACCTCGGACTCCATCATAGGGATGCGGAGAATAGGAAGCGGGCTAAAGGAGTTGCGTATTTCCTCCTCATACTTGAGATGAATGTCGCGCCAGGTTGACCAGTACCCGGTGCCGGCTTCCGCAGGCAATACCCGATTGACAATAATCGCATCCGTGTTGAATCCGTACAAGTTCAAATAGGTAAAAGCCCTCCTTGCTTCGGCGATCACCATTTTTTCGGGATTGACGACGACACGCACAGACGTCATCGCAGGATCAATGATGATTTTTTGCAGTTTTTCCAATTGCCGAACCAATGATGCAAGACTATCCAGCACGTTGTCACCCGGCAGTTCCAAACCTCCCGCGACGACTTTCGCGACCGGACGCACCACCTTCAATAGTCGACGCTCGTAAGGGAACACCTTCTCCAGCCACCAACGGAGCAGATTCGGATAGCTGAGCAACCGCAACGTCTCTCCCGTCGGGGCACAATCGACGATGATGGCGTCATAGTCACCGCTCGTCGCATGGCGCCTGATTTCCATGAGACTGAACAGCTCCTCCATTCCCGGAAAAACGAGCATTTCCTCGGTGGTGATGTCATCCAGATTGGCCCAACTCATCAATCCGGACAGCCAATTCCGGACAGCGCCCCAATGCTTTTCGGTTTCCCGGAGACTGTCCACCTCCACCCCCCATAGCCGCTCGCTAATCCGTACCGGTTCACTGCCGAGGGCGACTTGGAACGAATCGGACAAACTGTGCGCCGCGTCCGTACTCAAAATCAAAGTCCGGTAACCCTGTTCCGCAAGCTTGACCGCTGTAGCCGCGGAGACACTTGTTTTCCCGACCCCGCCTTTCCCGGTATAAATAATGACCCTCATCCGGCATCCTCCTTTACTACGAAATCGTAGTTTTAATCTAAAAAAAATATACGTTGACTTTGAATTTAATCGTCAATCGGGATGTTGCGGATTTTGGAAGACGGGGCTACGGTCCCCCCCATCTCCTGCCCTTGTACCGCTTTTCCTATCTTTACAGCCAAGGAAAGAAATTGTTTTAGCTCATTGGCGCTGAGCGCAGCCTGCACGCGCGCAAACACCTTTTCAATGATCGCCCTTGCCTGCGAAACGATCTGCATTCCTTCTTCGGTAAGTTGGACAAGGATGATGCGTTGATCCTTATCGGAAGGGTATCGTACAATCAATCCTTTGCGGACAAGCCGTTGTGCCAGACTTGTCATGGTGCTGAGCGGCGCCCCCAGTTCCGAAGCAAGCGCGGACATCGTCATCTCACCGCGAAAATGCAGCATCAGCAGTACGGCAATCTCGGACCGGTTAACTTTGCGCTCCAAACCGGCCATTTCCGGGAGCAGACTCAAGGGCCGCAATCCGTTCTTCAAAAAGAGTTCCAAAATTTGTTCCATAAGGTTAGGTTCCCCGTGTACTTTAATATCAATACATCTTCACACCTTCATATTACTACGAATTCGTATTTTTTTCAATAACTTATAAAGGGGCAAGCCAGTTTGAACCCCATTGAAGGGCAAAGTATAAAAGAATGCCAGCGAATAAAAAAAGAGCAGCACGCCGGTCTCCAGCAGCATTCACCACCGGAAGCAAATCCGTCGCCGCAACATACAGAAAGATCCCTGAAGAGAATGCAATGGCGACAGCGGCTGTCTGTTCGCCCGGCAAATAAAAATCCGAAAGAACAAATGCCGTAACGGCACCTGCAAGAGTAGATACCCCTAATAAGAGAGCGGCTCCTATTGCCTTTTTCTGGTCTTGAAGAAGGGTAAAAATGATGGATGAAATGGTTAATCCGTCCGGAATTTTATGAAGGAGTACGGCAATAAACACGGTAATACCCAGACCAAAATCAACATCAAAGCTGGCCGCGATCGATAACCCGTCAAAAAATGTATGGATGAGCATTCCCACCATGGCTCCCACTGTCGTACTTTTGACGTGATCATGAACATGAGTTTCCTCGCCGAAATGAAAATGCCCTGCAACATATTGTTGAAAAAAATAAACGGAAAGCATGCCCAAGAGAACAAATACAGGGCTTGAAGATTCATGCTCCAATGAATCTGGAATGAAATCCAAAATAGCGATCGCCATCAAGAGACCTGCGCTCATCGCCATTAACGCATAGAGTCCTCTTCGCGACCAATTTTGTTTAAACACAAACATCAGCCTGTGTCCCACCACATTCGCGCAGGCCGCCAGCAAAACAAACAAAAAGCTGCTCCAATTCATTCCACCACTCCATTAAAAGTGCCGAGAACATCCTTTTCCATTCATGACTGAACTTGTTACTGCGGGTAATATCAGCGTGACTGACACCACCCTCAAAGTAGATGTATCCAACAAAAATCACTCTTCCTTGGTTCTTAACAAACGTAACCCATTCAACGTGACAATGAGCGTGGCACCCATGTCCGCAAAAATAGCAAGCCATAATGTTAACCATCCCGGAACAATAAGCAACAATGCGATCGCCTTAATGACAAGCGAGAAGGTAATGTTCTGCTTAATGATTTTCAACGCATTCCGGCTTAATTTAATCGTAAAGGGAAGTTTCGTCAGATCGTCAGCCATCAGGGCAATATCTGCTGTTTCCAGTGCCGTATCCGTGCCGGCACCTCCCATAGCGATCCCCACCGTTGCACTGGCCAAGGCCGGGGCATCATTTACCCCATCACCAACCATGGCGACTTTACCCATTTGTTTCAGTTCTTTGATTGCTTCAAGTTTATGCTGTGGCAACAGCTCGGCTTTTACCTCATGAATGCCGACTTGCTCTCCAATCGCTTTCGCTGTGGACAGGTTATCTCCAGTCAGCATGACTGTTTTTTGAACGCCCAATTCGTGGAGTTTGCGAATGACTTCTTTGCTGCTTTGGCGAACTTCATCGGCAACCGCAATTAGAGCAAATATCTGCCGCTCAGTACCGAGCAGCATGACCGTTTTTCCTTGCTCCTGCAATCGTTGAATTTGACTGGATACTTCACTGTCGATGGCTTGCAAATCCACAAAGAGCCTGGGGCTCCCGATATAGTAGAGCTCACCGTTTACAACCGCTTTAGCCCCTTTTCCGGTAATCGAAGCAAAATCTTCAGCCTTCCAAGCTTCCAGATCCACATGTACTTCATCGGCTTTTCGAACGATGGCGGAGGCAAGCGGATGCTGTGACCATTTTTCAATCGCCGCGGCGATGGCCAACAACTCGTTTTCCGCGGGGCCCTGCAAGCGGACGAAATCCGTTACAACGGGTACACCTTTCGTGAGCGTACCGGTTTTGTCAAATGCAATGACCGATATGCTGCCAGTTTCCTCAAGGTGAATGCCGCCTTTAATTAACACGCCGTTTCTTGCCGCAGTACCAATCGCTGTAACAATCGATACCGGCGTAGAAATGACCAGCGCGCATGGACAACCGACGACAAGCAAGGCCAATCCACGATAAATCCAATCGCCCCATTCGCCTCCGAAGAAAAGCGGCGGAATCACTGCTATGCCTAAAGCCATCACCATGATTGCAGGGGTATAGTATTTTGCAAACCGGTCCACAAACGCTTGTGACGGTGCCTTTTCAGCCTGAGCTTCCTCCACAAGATGTATAATTTTTGAAATGGTCGTATCTTCAACTCGTTTTGTGATTTCGACTTCGAGCAAACCCTCTTCGTTTATCGTACCCGCAAAAACTTCATCTCCCGGCGATTTCTCGACCGGAACCGACTCACCCGTAATCGCAGCTTGATTCACGGAGGAACGTCCTTTGACGACCCTGCCGTCCATGGCAATCTTTTGACCGGGCTTCACGATCATAATATCCCCGATATCAATGTCATTTACACTGATCAGCATTTCTTGATCGCCGCGGCGAATTATCGCTTCTTTAGGAGCCACGTTCATGAGCGATCGAATCGATTGACGGGCTTTGTCCATCGAGAAACGTTCCAGCGCTTCGCTGATCGCAAACAGAAAAACGACCGTTGCCCCTTCGCCCCATTCGCCTATGGCTGCAGCTCCGATGATCGCAATGGTCATCAACGTATTCATATTGAAATTAAAGCGGACCAAGCTTTTGAATCCCTTGACAAACAAAGCATATCCGCCTATGACAATGGACAAGACGAAGGCAACCACAGAATACGGATGCTCTTCCCCCAAAATCCATCCGGCAACGAGAAAAATGGCTGACAAAACCGTTGTAATAGTGGATTTTCGTTTCCAAAACGGTTCTGACTCAATCGCGCGCTGCTCTTTTTCCGGATAAACCTTCAACCCTTCAAACGCCCCGGCTTGCTCCAATTCCTGAACGCTGGCTTCCCCATATACCGTTATTTTGGAAGCACCAAAGTTCACCCGTGCATCCTGGACCTTGGGCAGGGCCTTTACATTTTGCTCAAATTTCGCGGCGCAGTTCGCGCAAGTGAAACCCTGTACGCGATATACGCTTTTTTTGCTTATGTTTTCAGACATTTACTTTTTCCTCCTTCCCGTGTTCCAGAGCCAACAAAATAAGCTGTCTCACGTGTTCGTCATCCAACGAATAAAATACCAATTTACCTTCTTTTCGATACTTCGCAAGCCCCATATTGCGAAGCAGCCGAAGATGGTGCGATGCATTAGCCACAGTCGATCCGATGATGTTCGCGACATCACATACGCATAACTCGTCTTCCTGGCATAATGCTAACGCAATTTTCATCCGAGTGTCGTCCGCTAATGCCTTGAAGATTTTCACCATATTTTGTGTACTGATTGAAGAAAGCTGTTCCTTTACTCGATTTACCTTCTCTTCGTCATAGCAGTAAATTTCACAGATGTCATGAGACATAATATTCACCACACATTCAAATGATTATTTTATTATTATAATATAACAAACACCATCTATATTCAAACATTTATTTTACTATTTCATGAACAGATCAAGTCCATATTTCTGTGTAAATTCGCCCTTGGTTAGATGCCCCCTTTCGCCCCCGAAGGGGGAGACGCAGGGAACCACACACCCTGCACCCTTTCACTCGCCCGTGTGGCAGCCCCAGCGTTTCGGGGCCTTGACAGGCTGCGATACGCATCCATTAGCCAATGCGTGTGACTTTGGAACTCCTGTTGGCGACCTTTGATTCGCGCCACTCCAGATACTCAGCCATATCCAAATACTTCCTGCCGCTTGCCCACTTCTCGTCAATTTCCATGAGCAATGCACCAATCAAACGTATGGCCGACTCACGATTCGGAAAGATCCGAATCACTCGTTCACGCCGGATTTCCTCATTCAAGCGCTCGAGAGCATTTGTTGTGCGGAGACGCTTGCGGTATTTTTCCGGCAAATGCAAGACCGCCGTCGCGTCTTCAAAGCCGGCTTCCAGGATTGCCATGGCTTTCGGCGCTTTCGTTTCGTATGCCTCCAGCACCTGATTCAAGAGAAGTCGTGCCGTATTCAGGTCTGGTGCATCCAAAATGGCCCGGATCCGACTATGCATCTCGTCTTGCAGGGCTTTCGGCGTGACGTCCAAAATGTTGCGCATGAAGTGCGTCTGGCACCGCTGCCAGGTGACGCCTTGGAAGTGTCTGCGGATGGCCCGGACCAACCCTCCGTGGTCATCCGACACAATCAGATCGACGCCTCGCAGCCCGCGGCTTTTCAGCCAGCCAAAAAATTCACTCCAACTGACTTCCGACTCGCTGTCGCCAAGCATGAGACCTAATACCTCACGGTATCCGTCGGTGTTCACACCGATCCCGATGAGAGCGCCTCGCGACCGTACTCGGCCGTCTTCACGCACTTTGAGGACCAGAGCATCGACGATGACAAAGGGGAACGGGTTGTCATGAAGCGGACGGTTGTTCCATGCCGTCACGATCGGATCAAGACGCTTGCACAACTCCGATACTGTGGATTTCGAAAACTCCGTACCGCACAGTTCTTCCGTAATCTGTGCCACTTTGCGGGTCGACACCCCGTTAACCACCATCTCCATCAAGGCCAACACCAGAGCCTGTTCGCTGCGTTGGTAACGGGCAAACAACTCCGTCGAGAACTTCCCGCCGCGAATCCGAGGGACACGAAGCGTAATGGTGCCGACACGTGTTGTCAATTGGTGCGGATAGGTGCCGTTTCGATACCCTTGACGCTCCTCCGTCCGTTCATAGGGCTCTGCACCCAGTTGTTCCGTTGCTTGGGCCTGCAACACTTGGTTCAATACGGATTCCAGAAGTTTGGCTACTCCCGCATCCTGCGAGTTACTGAGAAAAAGTTGATGCAAAAGTTGCGAATCTACGGTAATCTGATATTGAGCCATTTCAATCCCTCTCCTTGGAATGTTGTCTCGACAACTTCATTCTAACCGAGGGGATTTGATAATGGCTCACTTTTTTAGAGAAGCTCTGTTTTTACACAATTATACGGACTTAACTCATGAACATCTGAAAATATTCATTTTCCAAATATATATTTGGCATTCGAACTTCGGAGTAATTCGTTTTATCATTGCCAAGTTTTATAGCGAAATATAGACTAACTGTAACAGCATTGTTCCGATTCTGGTCAACATCGGAACTTTGTTAGATAAAAATCTTTGTGGGTGCAAGAACTGGAAATAGTAGACATAAAAAAGAGCTTCTCCCTTGGTAAAGTGATGTTTGTGACAAAACACACCAAGAAGGAAGAAGCTCCTATGAGCCACATTACCAAAAACCTGCCGACAATAAAAGAGCTGGAACAATGGTTATTCCGGAAATTGAAGGAGGAGTTCGCCAGAGCGATGGCGCTAATACCGGAGACAAGATCAGCATATTATGGAGCAGCGGGATCGAGAACGTTACTAGGTCAAAGAAGAACGAGAAGTGAGTGTCGATATGGTGTTTGGAACAGTGCGATTCATGCGGCGTCTCTATTTAGACCGGAGTACAGGCAAACACGTCTTTTTGCTGAACGCCTTCTCGCATTTGAGGGACGCTGCAAGTTCAGTCCGCGTCTGGAAGAGACGGCGGTGGGCGTTCGCTCAAAGGCAGGAGATGACATACGGGTGGAGGGAAACAAAAAAGAGCTTACATAAAGTGGAAGTCCGAAGTTTTTCCTCAAAATCTCAAAAACCAGGGAATCTGCCCACGGTGGCTTGACTCAGACGGATCGTCTCAAGCTCTTTCATTGTGGGAAATTCCGTGATAAACTCGCTCATGGGGCTTTTCCTCCTTGGGTGTTTGGTTTTGAGTTTAACACTTTACCAAAAAAGGAAGCACTTTTCCATACCCTCCAATTCCTTCAGATCCTCTTCGCCCACTTGCCCACGAACATTTTACTCACACCCATACCTACACGTTTCACACAGTTTCCTCGGTTTCAATTATCCTTTGAGAAAATAAAAAAAGCCCGTTTAACTAGGGCTGACTTAACTCAGTAGTGTAATGATGCCGGTGGAGGGACTCGAACCCACACCCTTTCGGACGCGATTTTGAGTCGCGCGCGTCTGCCAATTCCGCCACGACAGCATGGTAAATATTTACTTCACCAGAGATAGCAACTTTGCCAGGACTTCGTATCTTATTTTCCTTCGGCTGCAAACTGCTTGATTCTTTCTTCGATCTGATCCCGTACACGCTGAAACACTTTCCATTTTTCTTCTGCTGTGCCTGTGGCCTTGGCCGGATCTTCAAATCCCCAATGAAGCCGTGTTACGTGCGGCGGTGTGATCGGGCATTTATCGTTGGCGTCTCCGCAAAGCGTTATGACGTAATCCGCTTTGTTCAAAATCTCCGTATCAATCACATCCGAGGTTTGTTTGGAGATGTCAATCCCTTTTTCCGCCATTGCTTTGACGGCATTGGGATTCAGACTGTTACTGCCAACCCATATTGGCCGGAATATGACAGTGTTAGGTGTCCAAGGTTTGCCAGAAATCGTGTCCTTAGTGAAGAGATAAGAGGAAAAGTCAGCACGGATGACTTTCCCTCTGCTTGTCGTTAGACGAACCGGACTTGGTAAATATCTTTACTCCTCAAGTTGAATCGCGCTTCTCTCATGATGACATACCAATTCCGGTCAAGCTCAAGCCGGCACCGAATACCGCGATCACCAACGCGTATCTCAAAGCATTCGCCACAATGCACCGCGTAGGT
>NZ_KB899851.1 GCF_000378425.1 Cohnella laeviribosi DSM 21336
CATGTGCCAATGGAAACAGTGGAAACGGGTACGAACCCGCATCCGCGAACTCCGGGCGCTTGGCATGCCCGATTGGATGGTCTTCATGATGGCCAATTCTAGACGAGGTCCTTGGGAAATGTCCCGAGCCATAAACAACGCCCTTCCAACTTCCTATTGGGAAGCAAAAGGGCTGAAAAGTTTGCTTTCTCGTTATCTGGAACTTTGTCAACCTTTTGGAAACGCCTAGTGCGGACCCGCATGCTAGGTGTTGTGAGAGGACGGGGGTTAGCCGCCCCCTCCTACTCGATCGTGCGGCGGTCCGTCCCGCCGGCGGGACATGCGAACCGGCAGCGGTCGGTCTGGCCGGTATTCGTCGGTTCGGCGGCAGCCCGAAGCTTGCCGTCAACCCGGGAAGCCGGGAACGCGGCCGGCCAGGTAGGCCCTGAATTCCCCTATGCTGGCGAAGACGCGTTCGGGCGCGGGCGCGTATTGCCTCGCCTGCACGTTCGGCATCCATTGGGCCGCGAACGTGCGCACGCCCGCGTCATGGCCGGCTCGCATATCGTCGTTGCTGTCGCCGATATAGACGGTGTCCTCGCGGCTCCAGCCGAGAGCGTCGAGAATGCGGAGGATGCCTTCCGGCGCCGGCTTGGACCGCGTCACATCGTCGCCCGTGACGATCTTGTCGAACGGAAGCTCCAGCCCAAGCTTGGCAAGGGAGATGTCGAGCGTCCGGCGGGCTTTGCCCGTGAAAAGCGCAAGCCCTGCTCCGGCCTGCTTCAAATCCCGCAGCAGCGCCGCAATCTCATCGTTCTTCCTGACCAACGCTTCATGGTGCCGCTCGTAATCGGCGACGAATTCTTCGATCGCCGTTTCCGCCAGCTCCTTGTTTTTGAGATGCAATCGAATGATGCCGAACTCCGTCGGCCCGGACATCCGGTTGAAGTCGCCGAAGTTCAGTTCCCGGTTGTCGTATTTGCGAAACGCATTGGCGAACGCGTGTCCCATGACCGGCAGCGTGTCCGCCAGCGTGCCGTCGAAGTCGAAAATCAAATTTCGGATCGCGTCCATGACCGCAAGTTCCTCTCTCCCTTGGTTTTCTTTACAGTTCTCCCGTGTTGGCCAGCTTCCTCACGTCGAGCAGGGAAATGCGCTCTCCGGTTTGCTCGTGGTACAGGAAGTCCCCTTTGACATGATCGATGAACAAAATGCCGTCCAGGTGATCCACTTCATGCTGAACGCAGCGCGCCAGATAGCCTTCCGCTTCCAATACGAACGGTTCGCCCCGGCGGTTGAGGCTTTTTACCTTCACGTATTGGGCGCGCTTTACCTCTCCCGCATAACCGGGGAAGGACAGGCACGCTTCGGCGCCAAGCTGCTCGCCGCGGCGTTCGACAATTTCCGGATTGATCAGCTCGATCAGGCCGTCGCCGCAGTCCATGACGACCGCCCGGCGCAAAATGCCGATCTGCGGCGCCGCAAGACCGGCCCGGCCTTCGGCGGCGTACAGCGTATCCTTCAGGTCGTCGAGCAGCTTGACGATTCGCGGCGTCACTTCCTCGACAGGCTTGGCCTTTTTCCGCAGAATCGGGTCGCCAAACGGCAGTATCGTTCGAACAGTCATACTTCAAGCTCCTTTAATTCGTATTCCTTTTGGCTTATGCTGCGCTTGCGCTCATTTCATTTTACCAGATTTCCGGGAGAAGTCTCTCTTTCCTGTTTCGGATCGGGGCGGGTTTGCAAAAAAAGGATGATTAATTTTGGAAATTTGATAGAATAGAAGTAGGGCTAACATCCTACGGTTTGACGGAGGCACAATAGGGAATGAAATTTGCCGGCTTCATCTTTTTCTCTTCCCTGGAGTACATCGCGTTCATCTATTTGATTCTCGTCCTCTTCCGGTTCAACGTCCGGGAGAATATGTTCAAGTTTACGCTGTATGCGATCGTGCTCAGCTTCGCCTCCAATTCGTTGCAGATGGAGTCGCTGCAAGCCTTTTCGCCGTTGATTCACGTGGCGGTGCATATCGCTTTCTTTTCGGTTTTTTTGGGGCTGCATTTGTTTAATGCGGCGGTCATGGTCGTGACGGGTTACGTGGTAAACTCCATCGTTCAATGGATGATCGTGGCGATGGTTTCTCATTTAAACGGCGGCGCGTTGAAAATCGAGTCGTATACGCCCGATGCGTTTGCCATTCAAGCCGCTACCGCAGTGGTGATGATCCTGTGCGCATGGGTGACGAAGATTCAGAACGGCGGGTTCAGCTTTATTCGGGAAGCGAGCCGGTTTACCCGCAGCCAGATCTTTGTCCGGAAAAACGTTCCGTTTCTTATCTTTTTGCTTCTTTCTATCGTTTTGGTTGTGGCGGCCAATATGCTTTATATTGCGATTGAAGATCCGCCATATTTGCTCATTTCGATTTTGTTTTTTCTGGCGTTGATCGCTTTGATTATTATTTCCGTAAAAAAGGACCGTGAAGACGATGATTGAAGTTTTGGCTTTGCGGCTTGCCCAGAGGCTCAAAAATGCGGAGCCGGAACGTACGGCCAGCGTCGATGTGATGAAGTATTCGCTGATCATCTTGTTGAATCTCTTTTTTACGGTATTGGTGATTGGTCTGGCAGGAGCGATTACGGGAAAATTCGGCCAAACGATGCTCGGTCTTGCCGCGTTTATGGCGCTCAAGTTCGTATCCGGCGGCGCCCATCTGCGCACCGCGCTGCAGTGCTCGGTTTTATCCGTCGTCTGTATGGCCGCTGCGCCGCATATCCCGATGACGGAGGAGTGGGTGCAGGGAACGATCATCGCCAGCGCCGTGTTGTTGCTGTTGTTTGCACCCTCCAATCTGAAAGGCCACACTCGCATTCCGGAGCGATATTTTCCGCTGTTGAAGCTGGCTTCGGTTCTGATCGTATCGCTTAATTTCTTTTGGCTCAGTTCCACTGTAGCAGTGGCTCAATTGATACAATCCGCAACAACTATACGAATTCCGATAAGGAGATGATCGTAATGAAACGTCATGCGGTAACTGTCATTTCCCGGGTATTGGCGCTTGTCGCCGTTGCTTTCGCGTCGACTGCATGCAATTTTCTGTTTCATCGCCCCGAGGTGCCCGAAGAGCTGAGAAGATAGCAGCCTAGAGGGGAGCGGGCGAATGGAGCAACAGATTTTATTGCTTGATCGCAAGGGGAACCCGTGTGCCGTCAACGTAGAGAATCTTGTTGCTATTCGGCCAACGGCCAGAGGTCCGGAGTTCTATACGAAGGATGAGGTTTATTTCTATCCGACCCGGATGGACGAGCTTCATCTGTTGCTGAAGAACGCCGGGTTCGAACGGCTGGACCGCACGAATCTGGTCAACCTGAACAGGGTGAAGGCGTTCGATCCGAAGGACCGCAAGGTGTATTTCGAATATCCGTGGCGCCAGGACAGCCTGTCCTTTACGGTATCCGAAGCCAACCTGAAAAAGTCGAACACTTGGCCAAGGATAATGAGGTCAAGCCGAGCGCCGTAAGCGATCTGTTGTGCGATGAAGGCTGATCCGCCTGCAGTCGGAACTGAGACGCTGCTCGGGATAACGGCGAAGCTGCCGCTATCCCGAGTGGTGTTTTTATGGGTTATGCTGGGCTTTAAAATTTCCAAAAAATACATTTGCACATCGGCCAAATATGTGCTATCATAATCTCCGTCGCAGGTCCTTAGCTCAGCTGGCAGAGCAGTTGACTCTTAATCAACGGGTCGTGGGTTCGATCCCCACAGGGCCTACCATCCTTCAAAATCGACAAGAGCAGGCAAGGCGGGAAGCCGTTGACCTGCTCTTTTTGCTATACGCATATTGCATGCTGTTAAAGGGACCCCATTCAAACGCCGGACGCGGAAAGCAAAGGAGACGCCGAATCCCCGGCCTGCTGCAGTTCTAGCATTCGGCGCCGGTAGGCGTCCGGCGTGCAGCCGACGGCCGCTTTGAACACGCGGGTGAAATGCGCCGGGTGCGCGAAGCCGACCGCTTTGCCCACTTTGGTCACGGGCATGTGCGGATCGAGCCGGAACTGGATCTTCGCCTGATTGATCCGCCGGTTATACAGGTACTGAAATACCGTCGTTCCGGTGACGTCCTTGAACAGATTGGAGACGTACGTTTTGGTCAAATGCAGCTCCGCCGCAATCGCATCGAGCGTGACCGGCTCGTGATAGCAGCGTTCGAGATAGGAGATGATGTTCTGCACGTGGCGCTCCCGCTCGGAACGGTGGATTTGCCGATCGACGGGCTGCCGGCAGCAGCCTTTGATGACGTACAGCAGTTCGCAAAACCGCAGCGTAAATCGTTCATAGGCGAACGGCTGAACGGCGTCGCCCCGTTCGGAGGCTTCGTACAGACGGCTTAGTTCTTCGAGCAGCCGTTCGATCTCCGCCCGCCGTTCGCCGGACAGGGAGAGGCGATAGTTGCGAAGTTCTCCGAACGGCAAAAGCAGGCCGCGTACCGTATCCTCCGGCAATATGCGGTAAATGTAGGCGGGGTCGAAATGAATGAGCGTGCGGATGTACGGGACGTGAGGCTGCGGGTTCGGCCGGTGCAGCGTCATGCCGTGCATCAGAATGAGGTCGCCCGGGGCCAGCGTCATGATGCGGTCCCCGATCAGGAAGGTGCACTGCCCCTCGTGAAAATAATAAATTTCGTAAAACGAATGGGAATGAAAGCTGATTTCGGCAATCGGCGTCGCGCATCGGTACGCGAATTCGATCGGACGGTTCCATTGCGCATACGGAATGACGGGCATCCGGGACACCTCCGCCTGCAAAGTTGGAAGGACCCTGTTTCGGCTCGCCGCGAAACAGGGTTCCTTGATATCCTTCTTATGCCATTTTAACACGTTTTGAAGGCGATTTCATCTGATCCGCACCGCATCCCGCTGGGCGATCAGGCACAGCTCCGCCGCTTTGAAGGCATGCTCCTGCGTCATGGCGTTCTCGGTGCCGTTCAGGCAATCGAGAATCAGCTCCCCGAAGAAGGGATAGCCGACCTTGCCGGCCACGTCGAAATACGCTTCCCCTTCATGATTGACGAGATAAACATGGCCGCCGTCCCGGGAACGGGCGATGTCGATATATTTGCGCAGCTCGATGTACCCGTCCGTGCCGAGAATGAAGGTTCGTCCGTCGCCCCAGGTGCCCAGTCCGTCCGGCGTCAGCCAATCGACGCGGAAATAGTTCGTCGCCCCGTTGTCCCCGACCAGAGTGGCGTCTCCGAAATCCTCCAGCTCGGGATAATCGGGATTGCGGTAATTGCCGACTTTGCTGTGCAGCACGCGCGCGTCCTTGCAATCGGCAAAGTAAAGGAATTGCTCGATCTGGTGGCTGCCGATGTCGCACAAGATGCCGCCGTAATGCTTCTTGCGGAAAAACCAGTCCGGCCGCCCGGTGCCGAGCCGGTGCGGACCGGTTCCGAGCACCTGAACGACCTTGCCGATCGCGCCCTGCTTAATGAGCTGGCCCGCATAAACGGCGCTTTCTACATGCAGCCGCTCGCTGTAGTAAACCATATACTTAAACCCGGTTTCCGCGACGGCTTTCCGGGCGGCTTCGAGCTGGGACAGCTCGGTAAACGGCGTCTTGTCGGTAAAATAGTGCTTGCCCGACGCCAGCACCCTCAGCCCGAGCGCCCAGCGCTCGCTCGGAATGGCCGCGGCCGCGACCAGGCGCACTTCGTCGTCCTCGAGCACGGCCGCTTCCGAAGGAGCCGCCTTCGCTTCGGGGAAAACCTTCCGGAACGCTTCGACCTTGGCCGGGTCCGGATCGTATACCCATTTGATCGTCGCGCCGGCTTCGACCAGTCCCCGGCATTGGCCATAAATATGGCCGTGATCGAGGGCGACGGCCGCGATCACGAATTCGCCGGGACCGCACACCGGTTCCGGCTTGGCGGAAGCGGGGGCGTAGGTCTGGCCGCTGCTGGCGCCGAACAGGGCTTTGCCGCGAATTTCGCTAGTCATCGTATGCTCCTCCCGTGGATAGCGTATTCTTATTCCATCATGGGACCGTTATCGGACAGCGTCACCGGCTTGCGGTTTCTTCGGCGCGATAGGCGGAACGGTCGATTCGCGCCTGCAGCTGCGCCTCGAATTCCCGCTCGTCGAGCGGAAGCTCGACCCAACGGTCCAGCCAGGTGGACAAATGCATCGCGTTGGAAATGGACAAGCCGAGAATGCCTTCTTCGCCGGGCGCGACAAGCGGGGTTCCGTTCAGGATCGCATCGGTGAAATTCTGCATAATGCCGGCATGCTCCGGGCTCGGGCCGAAATGATCGAAATCGATCCGCCAAGCTTCCGGGCTGGCGAAGGAAACGGTGTTGCGCGCGTTGAATTCGGGCTCGGGTTCGCGCAATCTCCAGAACGTCAGCTTCCCGTTTTCGGCGACCAGCTTGCCGCGCTCGCCGATCACTTCGTAACGGTTCGTTCCCGGCGCTTCGCCGGTTGTCGTCACGAAAACGCCGGTCGCCCCGTTGGCGTATTCGACGTAAGCCGTCACTTCGTCTTCGACCTCGATGTTGCGGTATTTGCCGAAATGGCAGAACGCCCGGACCCGCGCCGGGATCATGCCGATCGTCCATTGCCAGAGGTCCAGCTGGTGCGGACACTGGTTGAGCAGCACGCCGCCGCCTTCCCCGGCCCAGGTGGCCCGCCACGAACCGGAATCGTAATACGCCTGCGGACGGTACCAGTTCGTAATAATCCAGTTGGTCCGGCGAATCGCCCCGAGCTCGCCCGAAGTGACGAGATCGCGGACTTTCGCGTATAGCGGATTCATCCGCTGGTTATACATGATGCCGAAGACTTTGCCGCTTCTTGCGGCCGCTTCGTTCATCGGGCGAACGCGCGAGACGGAGACGCCCGCCGGCTTCTCGATCAGCACGTGAAGATCGTGCTCGAACGCGGCGATCGCATCGGCCGGATGCCCGAAGTGCGGAGTGGCGATGAGAACGGCGTCGATCAGCCCGGATTCGAACAACTCCCGTGACGTTGCGAAAACCGCGAGGCCTGGATACTGCCCGCGAATGGACTGCCGGCGGCTCTCGTTCGCTTCGCAAACCGCCGTCAGCGCGGCTCCTTTGATTTTGCCGGACGCAAGGGTTGCCGCATGATTGCTGCCCATATTGCCCATACCGACAATGCCGAATCTGACCTGTTTCATTCCAGACAAACCTCCCGGCGAAAATAAACTCGGCGAAAATAAACTCCAAGAAGCCGGTTGACCGGCATAAACGGTTGACGGCGTTGCATGTCAGAACGCGTTGGTCAGCCGGCTCCGTTTGCGAACGGCCCCATTGTAGCACATTCGGTTGGGAACGGGAGGGAATCGGATAAAGGGCGTAACCACAGTCAAGAAATCCGGGCAAAAGGCAAGCCACGATTAACGCAAGGCATAGCCCGGCAACCGGAAGGGGCGGGGAGGCTTCTTGCTGCTCCGCTTGATGTAAGGTACTCTTAAATCGTACGGGCAAAATATTGCAGGATCGTGAAACGCGGGACGATATGAACCGTAATAGTGAACGAGACAAATGTAAACGAGGGAAGCCGATGGATGCGTTGCGAACGTTTTTTGCTCAACCCGGAGTAAGAAGAGTGCTGTTTCTTTTGCTTGTTCTGCTGCTGTTGTTCAGTCTCCGCCATATGCTCAACCTGCTCCTGCTGCTGTTCCTCGTAACCTTTGTTATGGGACGGCTGCAGAGCTACCTGACGAAGAAGCTCAACCGCTTTTTTCCCGTATCCCCCATTGCGGTCGTCGTCGTTTTGTACACGCTGCTGGTGTCGGGCCTTGTGATCGGGATTTACAATTACGTCCCCAAGATCATTAGCCAGATTATCGAGTTGATCGGCAACATCGACCGCTTTCTGCGAACGTCCAACAACAACGAGATCGTGCAGAAGCTGATCGACGCGCTGAAGAAAGGGGACGTCAATTACGAGTCGTACTTCAGCAGCGCGATCGAGTATATCAAGAAGCTGAGCAAGTGGCTGGAAATCATCCTGATCGTCATCCTGCTGAGTTTCTTTTATCTGCTGCAAAGAAACAAGATCGTCGCATTCACGGAGAAATTCCGGAACAGCAAGATCGGCTGGGCGTACAAGGAGTTTGAATACTTCAGCAAAAAGTTCACGTCTTCCTTCGGAAAAGTGATCGAGGTCCAGCTTCTGATCGCCGTGTTCAATACGGTGCTGACGATGATCGGCCTTTGGATCATGGGCTTTCCGTATTTGTTCGCCCTGACGATCATGGTGTTCCTGCTGAGCCTCATCCCGGTGGCGGGCGTCGTCATCTCGTTTATTCCGATCAGCATCATCGGGTACCAGGTCGGCGGTTTTTCCCTGGTGCTCTGGACCATCGTCATGATTCTGGCCATTCACGCGTTGGAAACGTATTTTCTCAATCCGCGCCTGTACGCGCACAAAACGAAGCTGCCGATGTTTTACACGTTCATCGTGCTCATCTTTGCCCAGCATTATTTGGGCATATGGGGGCTCATTATCGGAATTCCGATTTTTATGTTCCTGCTCGACCTGCTCGAGGTCGACCAGCCGAAAAGCTGACGCCGGAGCCGGGCCGGGGAAGCCGCGCCCGACCGCTCCGGCGGGCTGTGTGCCGGATGTAAAACAAATAAACCTCCAAAACCGCTTTTTACAGTGGTTTTTGGAGGTTTGTTGGTTTTTGGGGCTGGCTTCGAAAACAGCCAGAATCGCACTTGCGGCATGGCGAGACGGTATGGACGTCGCTTATTCGGCGAATGATTGCGGCGGCGTTGCCTGCTTCGCATGGGTGACCCGCGTTCCGGCCAATCCGTCGTGTATGCTTTTAGCCCCCCTATTCCAAAACAACGCGGCAATATAGAGAAGCAGGAGGGCATTCGGAATATAAATCAAATAAAGATTGTCCGGTTCCTCCACGCTCCACCACGGCTCGGGAACGAGGACGATCGCATGAGTCAGCTCCCACGGAAGCAACCTGACGGCGGTTCTGGCCAGCGCTTGCGCAACGTTGATGTTCGATCCCGTCCGGTCCGTCACTTTCAAGGCGAGCAGCTTTTTTCCTACTGTCTTTTGGAAGAGTCGTTCGCACAGGATAAAATACAGCCATACGGGCAAAGACATCGTCGCCAGAACCCACCATTCGATTTCGTATCCGTGATCGAAACGATCGAACGGAAACCCGGACGTCATCGCATAAACCGACATCTGCAGCCCGATAAGGACCATAGCGAGCAGCACGAAATCGACCCCGTATGCAAGCAGCCTCCGAATGGAAAGCAGCATCCCCTTCTCCTTTTCCTGGAAATTAATCCTTTCCCTTATCATAACAAAAAGAGACATCGCATTGAAATGAATTCCCGAAAAATGATACGATGCCATTAGATGCCAATTTGGAGCGGGCTCAAGCCTGTCGGGACCAAGGAAATACCCGCGAATCGTTCGTGGACGTCCCTGAAGCGAAGCGCCGGGCTGCAGCCCGGACAAGCCCTTGAAGCGAACCGCGACGAGCCGCTGGACGGGTTCCTGGCGGGGTTCACGTCGGGCACGAGCGGCTCGCCCAAGGGCGTGGCGCATCTGCGCGCGAACTCTCTTTGGGCGGCGCGTTGGGCGGCGCGTCCGCGTAAGCCCGCCCGCGAACTTCTATATTTTCAAGCAAAGGAGAATTCACATGGACTGCATCTTCTGCAAAATCGTAAACGGCGAGCTTCCGTCCCAAAAAGTCTACGAAGACGAGTTTGCGGTCGCATTCCACGATATCAACCCGATCGCGCCGGTGCATGTGCTGACGATTCCGAAAAAGCATATTTCGTCCCTGCTGGACATCGGGACGGAGGACAAGGAGCTGATCGGACATCTTCATCAGGTCATTCAGAACGTGGCGCGAATCACGGGCGTGGACAAAACCGGATTTCGGGTCATCACAAACATCGGGGAACACGGCCAGCAATCGGTGCACCACCTGCATTATCACGTGATCGGCGGCCGCCAGTTGGAATGGAAGGCCTAGACGAAACGGGCAAAGGGACTGTCCCCAAAGTAAGGCTGCTTTCCTAACGGACAGTTAGCTTGCTGAGAAAAGCATGTGCAAGAGGGTGATCCCTGGATCGTCATTCCGGCTCGATCCGCCAAACCGTTAATGATGATTTTGGTGGACCGTCGTTCCGCTAAATCGGCCGATCTCGTCTACGGGGAGAATGTGGGGACAGAGGTTCCGTTATTCGTTCGTCCGTCGGCGATTTTTTGCGGAATTATAGCTCTTAACGGATTGTCTGTCCGCGAGAAGGCGGAAATCGGGGGATTTTGAACAAATAGCGGATCCTGTGTCCGCCTTATCTGCCCGGCTGATGGAAACGCAGGGCAAAACAAGAGGGGAATCCGGGTGCCGCCGAGGTCGTTTGCATGGCCGTTACGCGTTTGGTATCCACGTACCCATCGGGTGCCCAGCGCCCGGCTCAGGGGGGACGCAAGCGCCAGCGCGATGCCGATGGCCGACACGCCGCCCTTCAAGCGCCCTCCAAGCCGCCGACGCTCATGGCGGCCGCCAGCTGGAATGGAAGGCCTAGACGAAACGGGCAAAGCCCCCGTCCGCGGCAGGAACGGGGGCTTTGGCATGTCCGAACGGCTTTCGGGAAGCTTCAGCTTCGGGAAGCGGCTTCTT
Organism: Cohnella laeviribosi DSM 21336; assembly: GCF_000378425.1. Taxonomy (GTDB): domain Bacteria; phylum Bacillota; class Bacilli; order Paenibacillales; family Paenibacillaceae; genus Cohnella; species Cohnella laeviribosi. The sequence continues at coordinate 10,663 of NZ_KB899851.1, forward strand.
GTCCCACCTTGTGCAGATAGGCGACGAGCGTAAGCAGGCCTTTGTCGAAATTCTCCAGATGGAAATGCTCGTCGGGAGCGTGCAGATTTTCGTCGGGCAGGCCGAAGCCCATCATGACGACCGGAGCCGCCAGGATGCGGGAGAACGTCTCCACGATCGGGATCGAACCGCCGTCCTTGGTGAACACGGCGCGCGTGCCGTACACTTCTTCATAGGCGTCGGCCGCCAGCTGAAGCAAGGGGTGGGAAGGGTCGCAGCTGAAAGCGCGCGCCTTTTCGCCGGGCCGGATGTGCAGCTTCGCCCCCGGCTGGATATGCGCCTGCATATGGCGTTCGATCCGTTCGAGCGTCTTCTGCGGGTCCTGGTCCCCGACCAGACGGCAGGTGATTTTGGCATGCGCTTCTTTCGGAATGACCGTCTTCGTCCCTTCCCCCTGGAAGCCGCCGTACACGCCGTTCAGCTCCAGCGTCGGCCGGGCGCCGGTGCGCTCGGTGAACGAGAAGCCCGGTTCTCCGTAAAGCGTGTCGAGGCCCAGCTCGGCGGCAAGCTGCTTCTCGTCGGGATTGTAGCTGGCCAAGTCGGCTTTTTCCAGCTCCGTCAGCTCCGGCACGCCTTCGTAAAAGCCTTCCACCGCGACGCGGCCCTGATCGTCGTGCAGCGAGGCGAGCAGCGACACGAGCGCATGCAGCGCATTGGGCACGGCTCCGCCGTAAAGGCCGGAGTGCAGGTCGGTTTTGGCGGTCGTCACGGTCACTTCCAGCGAGCAGAGGCCGCGCAGGCCGGTGCAGATCGACGGCTTGCCCCGCTCCAGCAGCGAGGAGTCCGAAATGACGACCGCGTCGGCCGCCAGCTTGTCCCGGTTGGCGGCGAGAAATTCCGCCAGGCTGGTGCCGGATACTTCTTCTTCTCCTTCGACGCAGAACTTGATGTTGACCGGAAGCCGGCCTTCCTCGCGCAAAATCGCCTCGACCGCTTTGATATGCAGGAAAAGCTGGCCTTTGTCGTCCGTTGCTCCCCGCGCATACAGCTTGCCGTCGCGGATCGTCGGCTCGAACGGAGGCGTTGTCCACAGATGCAGCGGATCGACCGGCTGGACGTCGTAGTGGCCGTAGATCAGCAGCGTCGGCCGGCCGGGGGCGTGCAGGTGCTCGGCGTAGACGATGGGATGCCCCTTCGTCCGATGAATTTCCACCTGCTCCAGTCCGGCGCGGGTGAGCGCGTCGGCCAGCCACTTCGCGGCGGCGTTCACGTCCTGCTTATGTTCGGATAAAGCGGAAATGCTCGGAATGGACAGCCATTCCTTCAGCTCGTTCAAGTGCCGTTCGCGTTGACCGGCGAAATAGGCCGCATAGCTCATGGGAGGCACCTTCCTTCCTTGAATGGAATCATCTCTCCCCGATTTTACCATTCCTTTTTCCGCAGGGGAAATATTCCGCTTCCCGGTGCCGCCGTCACGCCCGGCGCTCCTCCCGCAGCGGCCGCGCATCCGGCGGAATCAGGGCCGGGTCGAGCGGCCGGACGCTCGCCTGAAAGCGGCCGTAATAGCGGAATACGGTTCCGATCAGCCCGTTCGTCTCGCGGCCGGATGACGGTAAGCCGTGCGGATCGCGTGCGGAATATCCTTGAACCGGCTTTTTTCGATATAATTGACGGCTCCGGCGGTGAACGCCTGCGTGACGACGCGCTCGTCGCGAAGCGAGGTGAGCATGATGATTATGGCCGGATGAATGTCATGAATGTCGATGGCCGCGTAAATGCCGTCCATTGCGCCTTCGCCGAGCTGGATGTCCATGAGCACGACATCGAAGTCTAGCGTCCGCGCCAGTCTGACGGCTTCCTCTTTATTCGTCGCCGAGCCGACGACGAGCATGTCGTCTTCGTGATGGAGAAAGCTGGTCATGGCTTTGATCCACTCCGGGTCGTCCTCGTCGTTTGCCGATTCGGCGGCGGTCTACAGCAATCTGTATCTGGTTCTAAGTTTGATGCATGCCGGCATTTTGGCTTTTTACGGGTGGCAATTCGGAAAAGCGGGGTTCCGCTGATGGAGGGGCGGCCCGCGCGTACGCCAGAGCCGCCGGTTCGTGCGCGGCGCGGACGTTCGGCGGCCGGCTTCACTCCGCTGGCTGGAGCTCGTCAATCTTGTCTGCATATTAGGTCAAGTCCCCTCATAAGTATGAACCATGGACTAACCAATGTGCAGAGGGGTTGATCTCATGCGTCGTCGGATCCCATGGATCGCTGCCGCCGTCGTTCTCCTTGCAGGATTGCTTGCGGGCTGCGGGAGCAAAAACGCGGAAACGGTCGTGAAGGATTTGAACAAGGTAATGGAAAAAATGGACAGCTATGAAGGCAGCGGCACGATGATTTTGCATACCGGACAACAGCCGCAAACGTACAAGGTCGAAGTGTGGTACCAAAAACCGTCCTATTACCGGATCGCGCTCACCAACGACAAGAAGGACATCACGCAGATCGTGCTCCGCAACGACGACGGCGTGTTCGTGCTGACGCCGAGCCTGAACAAGAGCTACCGGTTTCAGAGCGAATGGCCGGAGAACCAAGGCCAGGTCTATTTGTACCAAACGCTCGTGAAGAGCATCGTGCTCGACAATTCGCGCCAGTTCACGTCCGACAAGGATTCGTACGTCTTCGACGTGATGGCGAGCAACTATCAGAACGGATCGTTCGCGCGCCAAAAAATCTGGCTGGCCAAGTCCGATTACGCCCCGCGCCAGGTGGAAATCACGGACACGAACGCGAACCTGATGGTGGAAGTGAAGTTCGACAACTTCAAGTTCGGGAAAAAATTCGACCGCTCCGCGTTTGACATGCAGCAGAATATGACGGCCGCTCCGAATGCGCAGTCTGGCGGCGGCGAAACGAACGCGCAGCAGCCTGGCGCAAGCGAAACGAAAGCGCCGGAGGCCAGCGATGCGGACGGCGGCGCAAACGGCGGAGCAACAGGCGAATCGTCGGCCGAGCCGGGCGCCGCTCCTTCCGAAACGACGGAAGGCGCAAGCGGAAGCGAGAGCGCAGCTTCCGACGGAGCCGGAACGGACGCGCAGACGGAAGAGCTTGTGACCGTCGAGCCGGATCCGGACTTGCTGCCCGAAGGCGTCGAGCAAAAGGACATCGTCGAAATCAAGCTGGCCGACGGCAGCCAGGGCGTCATGCTTCGCTATACCGGAACGTACGACTTCACCATCCTGGAGTCGGTGTCAAAGACGGAGGCGGTCACCACGACCGAAGGCATTGCGCTTGATCTGGGCTTTACGATGGGCCACCTGACGACCGGGGATACGAAGACGCTGACGTGGACCTACGACGGCACGGATTACCGGCTGACCACAATCGATCTGCCGGAAGAAGAGATGGTCCGGGTCGCGCAATCGATGGTGGATTCGTCGGGTAAATAACGCGAAAGGAGGAGCCGGCTTCCCGCTACCGGCTCTTCCTTTGCCATATTCGGCCGATGCCCGCGATGGAAAACGTTGGATCGCGATCATTCGTTGACAGCCCAACGGTCACCCGGTAACATTACCATATAGGTTAAAGATATGGTTTTGACAGAATAAAGTGGGTGACGGGTCCGTGGATGAATATTTCAGGCCGACGGTGGCTGAGATCTCGCTGGATGCCCTGGAGCGCAACGTGAAGGCATTCCGCGATCTCCTGCCGTCCGGCACAAGGCTGCTCGCCTCCGTAAAGGCGAATGCCTACGGACACGGAGCGGTTGAAACGGCGAGAGCGGCGGTAGCCGCGGGAGCGGATTATCTCGGGGTGGCATCGCTGGACGAAGCGCTGCAGCTTCGGCGCGCGGGCGTAACGGCGCCGGTGCTGACGCTAGGATATACTCCGCCCGAAGGATTCCCGCTTGCGCGGGAGCACGGGATTACCGTTACATTGTTTAGGCACGATTCCTTGGATGAAATCGAAAAGCTGCCCGTACAGGGCCCCAAGCTGAAGGCGCATGTGAAAATCGACTCCGGCATGGGGCGTCTCGGCGTGCTTCCGGGCCGCGAGGCCGAACGGTTTCTGGAACGGGCGTGCGCCTTGCCCCAACTGGATGTCGAGGGCATGTTTACCCATTATGCCAAAGCGGACGAAAGCGACAAAAGCCATACGCTCATGCAGGCGGAACGGTTCGCTTCCGTCGCGGAGTATGTCCGGCGTCACACCTTGCCCCTGCGCATCATTCACGCGGGCAACAGCGCGGCCGGCATCGATCTGCCCGACCACATCGGGGGCATGCTGCGGCTTGGGATTGCCATGTACGGACTGTATCCGAGCGAGGAAGTACGCCGCGACCGGATTCGCCTGGAACCGGTCATGACGCTGAAAACGCAAATCGTGCATGTCAAGACCCTTCCTCCCGGAGAAGGCATCAGCTACGGAGCCCGTTACGTGACGAGCGGGACGGAAACGATCGGGACGCTGCCGATCGGCTATGCCGACGGCTTCAGCCGGATGCTGTCGGGCAAAGCCGAAGCGCTGCTTAGGGGAACCAGGGTGCCGGTGCTCGGCACGATCTGCATGGACCAGTGCATGATCCGGCTGGATGACGCAAGGACCGAAGGCGCCCCCGAATTCGAGCCGGGGGAAGAAGTCGTGCTCATCGGGCGGCAGGGGGATCAGACGATAACGGCGGAGGAAGTGGCGGCCGCGCTCGGCACGATCAATTACGAAGTCACCTGCATGATTTCTTCGCGAGTTCCCCGCGTATACGTGAAGAACGGAGCGATTGTGGCGGTAACCAATCCGTTGGCGCACGTTTGAACGAGTGGATAATTTGCTGTGTTCAGCAGGAAAATGGGCTTGTTAACGCGAATGCTTAGATTGTCGACAGGGGAGTCGTATATTTCTCTCCCGGGACCGACATACTGGAAATTAGGTAGAGGGCTGGAAAATCTTTGGAGGTGCTTGTTCGGTGGCCAATGCGCATAATACAAAGAGAATCATGATCAGCCTGCCGGATCAACTGCTACGGGAAGTCGACTTTGTGGTCGCAAAGGAAAATTCGAACCGCAGCGAAGTCATTCGGCAGGCGATGAAACAATATCTCGTGGAGCGGAAGAAACGTTTGATCCGCGATTCCATGCAGCGTGGATATATGGAGATGGCCAAAATCAACCTGAACATAGCATCGGAAGCTTTTCATGCGGAAGAGGATGCCGAAAGCACACTTGGACGACTGGTAAGCGGGGTGTAGCCCATTGATCGTCAAGCGCGGGGATATATTCTATGCGGATTTGTCGCCGGTTGTTGGCTCGGAACAGGGTGGCGTGCGTCCCGTGCTCGTCATTCAGAACGATATTGGCAACCGCTTCAGTCCGACGGTTATCGTAGCTGCCATAACCGCTCAAATCCAGAAAGCAAAGCTCCCGACGCATGTCGAGATCGATTCGAAATTTTATGGAATGGAAAGGGACTCGGTTGTGCTGCTTGAGCAGATCCGGACGATCGACAAGCAGCGGTTGACGGACAAAATCACCCACTTGGACGAAGAAATGATGCGCAAAGTCGACGACGCCCTGCAGATCAGCGTCGGTTTGATCGATTTTTGAAAGACGGAAACCGCTTGGTGGTTTTCGTCTTTTTTTGTTTCGATCTGCGGCGGAACGAAGACAAGGATTGACAGCGGGCCTGTTCATCGACTATTTTAAACATATGATTAGAACAAACGATTAAAACAAATGATTAAAAGAGAAGGGCGGATGGCGAGAGATGAGAACCCTCAAGCTGTTTATGAAAAGGCCGACGACGTGGATGGGCATTGCGACGGCGCTTATGTTCCAGTTCATTTTCTCCGTCGTATGGATGACCGGGTACGAAGGCGTAACGGACCGGACCGGCCAGCTTCGCGTCGGCATCGTCAACGAGGATCAGGGGCTGGACAAGGCGGTCGCTTCGAAATTGCAGTCGAGCCTGCCGGTGCAGACCGTGCTGCTCTCAGACCGCGAAGAAGCGATGGAGCAATTGGACGAGCGGGAGCTGCAGATGGTCATCCGCATCCCTTCGACCTTCTCCGCGGACGCTGCCGCGGCGGACCGGCAGGCTTCCCTCGATTTTTGGATTAACGAATCGAATCCGTCGCTGATCAAAAGCATCATGACTTCCGTTTCGGGTCAAGTGACGGCAGAGGTAAACAAGGCTGCCGTCGGCGAAGGCGTCCGGCAGATTCTGGCGAAGGTGCAGCCTGCGGAACAGGCCGCCGCGGCGTCCGCCGCTCTGGCCGAACGGGTCGTCGGCCATGTCCAGCCGGTGAATCCGGTCTCCGGAATGAACAATCAGATGATCCCGATGATGATGGTGTTGGCCTCCTTTGTCGGCTCCATGATCATGAGCATGAACCTGGAGCAATCCTCCGCGGCGCTGGCCGCTCAGACGGGCCGCTGGCAGCGTCTTGCCGCCCGCTGCGTTCTGAACGTCGCCGCGGCGGTGGGCGTCTCGCTTGTAGGCGCTTCGCTCATTATGGCGCTCGGCGGGCAGGCGGAACGCGGTTTTCTCGCGCTGTGGGGGCTGATGTTCGTCATGCTGCTGTCGTTCTTGTTCCTGACGCAGATGTTTCTGCTGTTGTTCGGCATCGGCGGCATGGTGTTCAACATTCTGCTTCTGTCCGTTCAGCTCGTATCCTCGGGCGCCATGGTGCCGCGGGAGCTGTTGAACGATTTTTATGCCAATCTGGGCAATGTGCTGCCGGCGACGTACGCGGTGGAAAGCGGCATGGACGTGTTGTTCGGCGGGCCGGGAGCGGGACGTGCCGTCGGCATGCTGCTGCTGATCGCCTTGTCCTGCGCCGCAGTCGGAGCGGGAACCGTTGCGCTTAAGCCGGGCCGTCAGCCCGTCCGGGAGGCGGCGCAGGCAAGTTGACGCTCAGCGGAGCTTGATTCGCGTCCGCGCACGGTTCATAATAGTACATGATCCTGATCAAGGCGGAGGAAATTATGGAATCGGCGGAACAGGACGTGAAGCTGCGCCTGCTGCGCGCGGCCAAGAAATTGTTCGCGCAGCAAGGATTCGACCGGACGACCATCCGGCAAATATCCGACGAGGCAGGCGCCAATGTGGCTTTGATTTCTTATCATTTCGGGGGCAAGGAGAAAATTTTCGAAGCGCTTTTCGAGCATTTTTTGCCCAACGAATTGATACGGGCGAGCGTGGATCGGCCGTTCCCGCCCGTGGAAGGAATCATCCATATTATTGAACAGGTGATGCAGTACCGTTTCCGCGAGCCGGAAATGATGCTGATTCTCCAGCAGGAGATTAGCCTGGGAACTCCCCGGACGAGCGTGATCCGCAAGTATATGTTCCCGATTTGGGGCAAGCTGCGGAATTTGCTGGAAGAGGGGCGCCGAATCGGCGTATTTCGCTTCCGGTCGCTGGACAATGCGCTCCTGTCCGTTCTCGGCTCCATTTTGTTCCACCGAAACACGGACTACTTCCAGCCGTTGCTGGAGCATACCCCGCAGTCGGCTCAAGAGCTGGTGGACGATGTGACGGAATATGTTTTGGGCGGTTTGCACTACGCTGGAGAATCCGTAAAGAAGTAAACGATCACGCAGGCGCTTCCGGCTGGGAGCGCTTGTTTTTCGTGATTGGACAGGGAGGCGCTGTTGGATGCTTGAGGAAATGCAAGGTTCGGAACAAGCCCGCGAGGAGCGGATGATCGCCCAGATCGCCGCGGAGCTCGGATTGAAGCCGGGCCAGGTGCGGACGGTGGCGGGACTGCTCGACGAGGGGAACACGATTCCGTTTATCGCCCGGTACCGCAAGGAAATGACCGGGGAGCTGGACGAGAATCAGCTGAGGGCAATCCAGGAGCGCAGAGGGTATCTGCAGCAGCTGGAGGATCGCAAGAGCGAGGTCATCCGGTTGATCGACGAGCAGGGGAAGCTTACGCCGGAGCTGCAAGCGGCGGTGGAGAAGGCCGTCAAGCTGCAGGAGATCGAGGACTTGTACCGCCCGTACCGGCAAAAGCGGAGAACGCGGGCCAGCGTGGCCAAGGAGCGGGGCCTCGAGCCGCTGGCGGAGTGGCTGCTGTCGCAGCCGGAGCACGGCGATCCCCATGCGGAAGCCGCGCGGTACGTCGACGAAGAGAAGGGCGTCGCAAGCCCCGAGGAAGCGCTTCAGGGCGCGATGGACATTATCGCCGAAGGCATTGCCGACGATGCGGACATCCGGAAATGGGTGCGGCGCTTTACGTGGGATCACGGGGTGCTGCACAGCAAGGCGAAGGATCCGGAAGCCGAGTCGGTCTACGAGATGTATTACCAGTATGCCGAGCCCGTCAAGCGGCTGCCGCCGCATCGCGTGCTGGCGATCAACCGCGGGGAGCGCGAGTCGGTGCTCGCCGTCGGCATCGAGGTGCCGGCCGACCGCGTTGTCGAAGAGCTTAAGCGGCGCATGATCCGGCGGCCGTCTCCCGCCCGCGACCTGCTGGCGGCCGCCGCGGAGGACGCCTACAAGCGGCTGATCGCGCCGTCGATCGAACGGGAGCTGCGCGGCGAGCTCACGGAGAAAGCCGAAGAGCATGCGATCGGCATCTTCTCCGAGAATCTGCGCAACCTTCTGCTCCAGCCGCCGGTGAAGGGACGCGTCGTGCTCGGCGTCGACCCGGCATACCGGACGGGCTGCAAGCTTGCCGTCGTCGACGAGACGGGCAAGCTGCTGGAGGTTGCCGTGGCTTATCCGACGCCGCCGCACAACAAAAAGGCGGAGGCCGAGGCGCTGTTCCGCCGCCTGGTCGACCAGTACGGGATCAGCCTGATCGTCATCGGCAACGGCACCGCGTCGCGCGAGACGGAGCAGTTCGTCGCCGGCGTCATCAAGGGAATGCCGGAGCGGGGGCTGCAGTATCTGATCGTCAGCGAAGCGGGCGCAAGCGTCTATTCGGCCTCCAAGCTGGCGCAGGAGGAATTTCCCGATCTGGACGTGGCGGAACGAAGCGCCGTTTCGATTGCCCGCAGGGTGCAGGACCCGCTGGCCGAATTGGTCAAGATCGAGCCGAAAGCAATCGGCGTCGGCCAGTATCAGCACGACGTCTCGCAGAAGCGTCTGGAGGAAAGCCTGAACAGCGTCGTCGAATCGGCGGTCAACCATGTGGGTGTCGACGTCAACACGGCGTCTCCGTCGCTGCTTAGTTACGTGTCGGGGATCAACAGCACGATTGCCAAGAATATCGTCAAGCTGCGGGAAGAGCAAGGGAAGTTCACCAATCGTTCTCAATTGCAAAAGGTTCCGCGCCTGGGGGCGAAAACCTATGAGCAATGCGTAGGCTTTTTGCGCATTATGGACGGGGACAATCCGCTTGACCGCACGCCGATTCACCCTGAGTCGTACAAGGTTGTCGACGCACTGTTCGGCATGCTGGGCCTGCCCTTGACCGCGATCGGCTCGGAGGAGCTGAAGACGCGCCTGCAGCAGATGGATATCGCCGGGATGGCGCAGCGGCTTGATGTCGGCGTTCCAACGCTGCGGGACATCGTGGACAGCCTGCTGCGTCCCGGACGGGACCCGCGCGACGAGCTGCCGCCGCCGATCTTCCATACCGATGTGCTCGACATCGAGGATTTGCGGCCGGGCATGCAGTTGATGGGCACCGTGCGGAACGTGGTGGATTTCGGCGCGTTTGTCGACATCGGCATCAAAAACGACGGGCTCGTCCACATTTCGCAGCTCAGCAACCGCTACGTGAAGCATCCGACCGAGGTGGTGGCCGTGGGCGATACGGTGACGGTATGGGTGATCGGCATCGATGCGAAAAAAGGCCGGGTCAGCCTGACGATGAAAGGACCGCAGGAGACCTGAACAAACGAAGCCAAGCGTGTCAAAAGGCCGCCTCGCTTCGCAAGCGCGCAAGCTTGCGGAGGAGGCGGCCTTCGTCTCGGGCCAGCGGACCGGAGGCCGTTGGGTGCGTATGCCTGTCCGCGATCTTTCCGGTCATGATCAAACGGCCGTTCAATGCAGGGAACGCGTAGCCGGCGTCGTCTGCTGCGACGGCGTCTGCCGTTGGTAAAAAAACCAGCAGTCGTTCAGCATTTTGATTTGCCTGCGGTCCTTTTTCAGGTACGCCCGCATGAGCTGATTGCACAGCCATTGCGGCATCGCGGTCGACCTCCTCCCGTTCGTGCTGTGTTAATAGCATATGGGAGCGAGGCACCCGTCGTGCAGGTCCGATTTTAAGGTGTGGCGGCGGAAGCCGCGAATCCGCGCCGGACCAAGGGGCGTCAGAGCAGGCCCTCTTCCTCGTACCACTGTTCGAGCTGTGCTTGCAGGGCGCGGATTTCGGTAAGCAGGGAGACGAGCGGATACGACGTTTCGCGAATGGCGGCGAAGGTGCGCTCCAGCTCGTTTATATAGGCTAACCCGCTGACCGGCGTCATGCGCTCGTCAAGCAGTTCCAGTCCCGTGCATTCGGCTACCGCTACGGGCAGTTCGGGCACGTTGTCGGCGGTCAGCTTGGACAGTTCTTTATGAAGCCTCAAATTCAACGCGCTCAGTTGATAAGCGTGGGAGGCGGGCATTTCGACAAAGAGAAGGCTCCCGTCTTTTCGCTGCAGGAGGATATAGGACATCTTGGACATGACGATTGCGGTTCTCCCCTCGGGCAAATTCTACTTGACAGTGTAGCCCAACCGGAGACTACAATTCAAGTAGTTCGGGGCCAAGCGGGCCCCAGGAACGGCGCCGCTTCCGGGCGGCGAGGCGAATGGAACGGAAAAGAGGAGAAAACCGTGAACGACGCGGAATTGCAAGCATGGGTGGAGTCCGTTTCGCGGGAGGCGTTCGGGCTGCCTTTTAAACATAAAGCGACTTTTAACGGCAGGCTGCGGACGACGGGCGGACGCTATTTTCTGAAAAGCCACAATATCGAAATCAGCCCTCATCAGCTTGCGGTGTACGGCCGCGAGGAGACCGAGCGGATTATCAAGCACGAGCTCTGCCATTATCATTTGCATTTGGCGGGCCTCGGATACCGCCACCGGGACCCGGAATTCAAGGCGCTGCTGAAAAAGGTCGGGGCGACCTTGTACTGCAAGACGCTGCCGGGCGCCCGCCGGAGCTTGCCTGTAAAGTATTGGCTTGTCTGCCGCTCGTGCGGCATGTCCTATCCCCGCAAGCGCAAAGTCGATCCGCGCAAATACGCCTGCGGCCGTTGCCGGGGAGGGCTGAAGCTGGTGGATGCCGAACCTGCGCAAGGCTGAGGCGACGGATGCAAGCCCGATCTGCGGGGTCCAAAATTTTTTTAAAAAACCTGCGGAAAGGTGCTTGACTTCCTCCGAGAAGCATGCTAAATTAATTCATGTCGCTTCGAGAACACAACGTCAATCGACGAAATATTCCTCGATAGCTCAGTTGGTAGAGCACTCGACTGTTAATCGAGTAGTCACAGGTTCGAGTCCTGTTCGAGGAGCCATTCGGAGAGGTACCCAAGAGGCCGAAGGGGGCGCTTTGCTAAAGCGTTAGGGTGTAACAGCCGCGAGGGTTCGAATCCCTCTCTCTCCGCCAGGTGTTCGACAAGCGGCATACATAAATAAAGGTCTGGTCGGAGAGTACTCCGGTTGGGCCTTTTTTTTTGTTTTCGGAACGGTTTTGGGCGCCCCCGCGCGAAGGAGGCGCTTTTCCGGAAAGGATTGATCGAGGATTTATCGACGCGGCAGACGGCTACAGCCATTTTTTTCGTTTGTAATAAAACCACAGCGAACTTGCAATAATGAGCATAATGACCAGCAGGACAGGATAGGCGTAAGGCAAGTCCAATTCCGGCATATACCTGAAATTCATGCCGTACACCCCGACGATGAAGGTGAGCGGCATGAAAATCGAACTGATAATCGTGAGCGTCTTCATGATTTCGTTCATTCGGTCGGACTTCATGTTGAGTTGCAGGTCGAGCAGTCCGGTGAGCGATTCCCGGAACGAATCGATGGAGTCGAGCACTTGTGTAATATGGTCGTAAATGTCGGAAAAGTACACATCGGCTTCCTTGCGGGTATACGGGAACTGCTGATGGGTCAGCTCGCCGATAACGGCCCTTTCGTCGGCCAGAATGCGCCGCAGCGTGTGCAGGCGCCTCTTCAACCGGAACACCTCGCCGGAAATCCGCACGTGAGGATTGTGAAAAACAGCCCGCTCGAACTTTTCGATCCGGTTGTCCACTTTGTCCGTCACGTTGGCATAGTCGTCCACGCAGCGGTCCAGCAGCCGGTACAGGACGGCTCCGGAGAACTCCATGTGCCCCCCTTCCGTCCGCCGGAAATCCGATGCGGCTTCCCGCAGCGAAGCCACTTCCTGGGAGCAGACCGTAATGACGTAGTTGGGCCCGATCACATGCTCCATCTCGACTGCGGACAAGTCTTCGTCAACATGGAAAAAGGTCAGCAGCAAATGGTTTTCATACCGGTCCAACTTCGGGCGCTGGTTCATCGTGACGCAGTCCTCGACGAGCAAGGGATGGCAATGGAAGATGTCCGTCAGGACACGCTGCACTTCTTCGGGCGTTGCCGCGATCAGGGGAATCCACGCCACTTCGCCGTCTTCCGGCATTCTCACGGGCGTCTCCCGGATGGTATGGGTTCGGGAATCATACAAGAGCATATCGGTCATTTCCATCTCTCCTTCCGCTTTAGGATAGCACATTTTTAAGCAAAAAAAAGTTTGGACAAAAGGGCTTGATATCTGCCGGGGATTCGGATATAATCATTTTTGTCGTCTGAAAGGGCTGCGGAAACGAAGCGGTTCAAGCGAACGATGTCCGGCCCGTTGGTCAAGGGGTTAAGACACCTCCCTTTCACGGAGGTAACAGGGGTTCGAATCCCCTACGGGTCACCATTCGAGCCATTAGCTCAGTTGGTAGAGCACCTGACTTTTAATCAGGGTGTCGAAGGTTCGAGTCCTTCATGGCTCACCACCCGATGAATCCGGTTAGCGTACGCAACCACTTCGGGCGACATTCAACTTCATAACGTGCGGTCGTGGTGGAACTGGCAGACACACTATCTTGAGGGGGTAGCGCCCACAAGGCGTGCGGGTTCGAATCCCGCCGACCGCACCATAAATTCGAATTCGAAATCCCTTGATACATAAGGGATTTTTTATTTTTTTGTCCGGTAATTTGGAGAAAGTGCGGTCGAGACTCCTTGGGGGCTCGGCTTTTTTTGTTACATGCGCATACAACCTGGTTGCCGTGGAAAGTATCGGACGTTGCCGCAAGAGGCGACCCGCCAACAATGCTGTGGTAAAAATGCAACCGGCGGCAAGAAGCGTTTTACAAAGAACGAGCTATTGTAATCCTAATAAAACCGAGTATAATACTTGAATATAGAGAAGAACGGTTCATACGTGGCACAACCGCATTGATCCGGATCAAATAGATGGAGGTGGGGTTTGCTGCATATTGAAAAGCTTTTCAACCTTTGCAAAGCAAGGTGTTCCGCATGAAAGCGAGTATCAGAGACGTAGCGAAGCTGGCCAATGTATCCATCAGTACCGTGTCGCGCGTACTGAATGCGCCGGAGCTGGTTGTGAAAGAAAAGCGGGAAAAGGTGCTTGCGGCGATTGCGCAGCTTAACTATTCGCCGAATGCGCTGGCCCGAGGGCTCATTCACAGGCGAACACAGACGCTGGGCGTGCTTTCCCCCAATATTTCCAACCTGTTCTATTCGGAAGTGCTCGCCGGTATGGAGGGTGCGGCGCATGAAGCCGGATACAATCTCATGATTTGCAATACGGACAACAATGCCCAAAAGAAACACGCCATCCTGAAAGTATTGAATGAAAAACAAATTGACGGACTGATCCTGACAAGCGAGCCCGTTCTGCCGGACGATTATGAGGTACTGTCCAAGTTTACGTTCCCCGTCGTCCTGGCTGCCACGCATAGCCCGGATTACGAGATCGCTTCGGTCAAAGTGGACGACGAGAAAGCCGCTTACGACGCTGCGGCGTACCTGATCAGCCGCGGGCATCGCCGGATCGGCATGATCAGCGGGTCGATCGACGACCCGATTTCGGGCGGGCCCCGGATTCGCGGTTTCCTTCGCGCGCTGAACGATCACGGCATCGAGTCCGATCCCAAGAAGTGCATCGAGTACGGCAGCCCCCAATTTGAGCACAGCTACCAGGCGATGAAGGCGCTGCACGCCAAGTTTCCGGATATGACGGCGGTTTTTGCAACCAGCGACGAGCGTGCGCTTGCCGCTATTTCTTATCTGCACGAACACCGGATTCGCGTGCCGGAAGAAATATCGGTGATCGGGTTCGACAATACGCGCATGGCCGGCATGTGTTTTCCGAAATTGACGACGGTCGCCCAGCCGCTGTTTGATATCGGATATTTATCCGTGGTGAAGCTGCTGCGGCTGATTCGCGGCGAACCCGTTCATGACCTGAGAACCGTTGTTCCGCACAGCATTGTAGAGAGAGACTCGGTCATCAGCGTCAAGCCGTAAGGCGAAGTTATGGAGGGCAGGGATGCCCCCGACGGCATTCTGAAAAGCTTTTCAGAGCGATTCAGAGCGGTTTTGTAATGAAAAAGGAGCCATTCCTGTAATGAATGAATTCGAGGTTTGAATGAAAAAAGTACCTTCTGTATACTGGGGAACGTTCCGACCAAAGAACAAATCCCAGCGCAGGAGGCACTCTACAATGAAGTATAAACACGCCAGGAAACAGAATCAACGAATTCAACAAATTACCGAATCAACTCTTGTTGTCGGGGCCGACATTGCCAAGAAAACACATGTCGCCAGAGCCGTCGATTTCCGCGGAATCGAGCTCGGTAAAGACTGCGTGTTCG
>NZ_KB899852.1 GCF_000378425.1 Cohnella laeviribosi DSM 21336
CGAATTATGGTTCAAAGACTTGCAGCGTTACCGTGCAGCTGGAGAAGCGAAGATTAGTCTTCTCAAGCGGAAGTACGGTTTGAACCGCAGCAGGTATCGGGGCTTTGTCGGCTCAAAATGCTGGGTCGGCTTCGGGATTCTGACCCACAACCTGCAAAGAGCGGCAAAAATGCTCCAAAACTAACATGGAAACCGATCATTAGGGAAAGTTCCCCCTCACAACCCAGCCAGCAACCCGAAACTATTTTTGAAAATCGACTTTTTCAGGAGCAACTAGCTAAAGTTGGTTCACAGCCGCGATGGGTATCGCGATGGGTATATAGACGCACTTAGACGTACATAGACGTACAGGCTGCGGTTGCGATGACAGACGCCGGGTGCATCCCAAGCTCGACAGAGCGTTTGGAAACTTCGGGCGTTAACGGGTCGTCAGTCGTCGATTTTTTTTATTGATTTTTTACCCGGCTCTGTGATATAAAAATCTTGCAAGTAATTTAAACGTTTAGATTTTACGAAGGTATCGAGGGGGGGACGGTTAAATGGCCAGCATCAGCATCAAAGATATCGCCAGCAAAGCCGGCGTATCGACCGCAACCGTCTCCTACGTGCTGAACGGCACCCGCAACGTCCGTCCCGAGACGAAAGCGCGCGTGCTCCGGGCGATCGAAGAGCTCGACTACAAGCCGAACGACATCGCCAAGAGCCTGAAGCGCAAACGAACCGACACGATCGGAGTCATCGCCGAGGATGTGACCGTATTCAATACGCCGGAAATCATCGACGGCATCAACGATTATGCGGACCGCTACGATCTGCACATCTTGCTGACCAACCTTCGCTTGAACAAACGGATCGGCAAAAACTTCGAAAACCGGGATCGCTACCAGAAATACGCCCAGGGAGCCGTGGATGAGCTGCTTCGCAAACAGGTGGACGGCATCGTCTACATCGGGGTTCACCCCCGCGATTTGACGGGGCTGATCCACACGCACGGCAAGCCCATCGTGTATACTTACGGCTATACGCAGAACGACGTGTCGATCCAATACGACGACGAGAAAGCGGCTTATGAGGCGACGTCGTATCTGGTCCGGCAGGGCCATTCGCGGATTGCCGTCATCAGCGGGTTGATGGATTCCATTCCGTCCCGCCTGCGCCTGAACGGTTTTTTCCGGGCGGTCACGGAGTTCGAGCTGCCGTTCGACCCCGGCTGGATCAAGATCGGAGATTGGGAAACGGAATCCGGTTACCGGTTGACGCGGGAGCTGCTGGCGTTGCCGAACCCGCCCACGGCAATTCTGGTCATGAACGACGTCATGGCGGTCGGGACGCTGCGGGCCGCGCGGGAATTGGGCGTGCCGGTCCCCGAACGGCTGTCGGTCATCGGCTTTGACAACCGGGAGTTCAGCGATTACCTGACGCCGCGGTTGACGACGATGGATTTGCCCCTTCATGCCATGGGATACGCATCAATGGAAGCGCTCGCCCGGATCATACGGGGAGAACCCGCGGCGGACGTCGCCATGCCCGTATGCCGGCTGGTGGAACGGGATTCCGTCGCCCGGCCGGCGGTGTCCTGATGGTTATCCGTACCAAGAAGTTAAACGTTTATCTATATTTAAGAAAAGTAAGCGCTATTATTAGCGCGATAAATTTAAACGTTTAAACCATTTTTTTCTTGCAGCGGTGATTTCCTGCGGCCAAGGGTCAGCCCGTAAGCAGGTTCACATGATATTTTTCGCAAAAACATCGAGGAGGGGTACGAGTGATTTCTGCTAAAAGAAGTTGGATGTCGGTCGTCGTCATGGTGCTGTGCGTGAGTTTGCTTGCGGCATGCGGCGGGAATGGCAAAAATGAAAGCGGTTCCGAGGCTGAGGGCTCCGCAAGCGCCGGCGGTTCTCCGGAAAAGGTGACGCTGCGGTTCATGACCTGGGATTCGGGCCAGACGCTGCAGCCCTACCAGAACGCCATCAACGCCTTCATGGAGAAGCACCCGAACATCGAAGTCAAAGTGGAGTCCGTTCCGGACAACTACGACCAGAAGCTGCTGACGGCGCTGGCCTCGAACACGGCGCCCGACGTGTTCATGGCCTGGAACTATCCGCTGTACGTGCCGGGCGGCGCGCTGGAAGACCTGGGCCCTTGGGTCGAAAAGGATCAGTACGACTTGAACATGTATTATCCGATTTTGATGGATTACATGAAGTACGACGGCAAGCTGTGGGGGTTGCCCACCACCTATTCGCCCCGGGCGATCTACTACAACAAGAAGCTGTTCGACGAAGCGAAGGTACCGTATCCGCAGGACGGCTGGACATGGGACGAATTCGTGGAGACGGTCGGGAAGCTGACCAAGCCGGGGCAATACGGATTTATCGCCACGCCGGACGACGTGTTCACCGCGCAGCCCTTCTTCTGGTCCAACGGCGGAGATTTCATCAGCGATGACGGCAAGCAAATCGAAGGCGTGCTCAATTCCGAGCAGAACGTCAAAACGATGGAGTTCCTGAAACGGGTGTACGACGCTTCCTCCAAAATCAACACGGCCGGCAAATTCAGCACGAACAACGGCATCGAAGCGTTCCAGACCGGCCAGATCGCCATGTGGGACAACGGCATGTGGCCGCTGGGGGACATGTTGGCGGCCGGCAAGCTGGACCTCGGCACGGTCACCCACCCGATTCCGGAAGGCGGCACCTTGAAGGGCATCATCCATACGTCGGGCTATTCGATGCCCAAAAACGGCGAGCATAAGGACGAGGCCTGGGAGCTGATCAAGTTCATGTCCGGACCGGAAGGCAGCAAAATCATCACCGCCAACAAATTCGCGTTCTCTCCGGTCAAGCAGGTCGACAAGGAAAACGGTTACGCGAACGATCCGTACCTGAAGGCGTTTGCAAAAGAACTGGAAAACTCCGACAAGCTGATTGCGAACATGCGCACCGAAAAATGGAGCCAGGCGGAGGACATTATCCGTTCCGGCTTCCAGGCGATCTTCTACAATAACGCCGACATCAAGAAGATGCTCGACACCACCGCCCAGAAGGCGCAAGAAGTACTCAAGTAAACGATAGAGGGGAGTGGACACCTGGAGCTCCCCTCTTTTCCGCAAACCGAGGTGAAGCCAAAAATGAGTCGCACGAATGCCGGCGAAGCGGCACTGCTTCGTTCGGCCAGACGGAAGAGATGGAAGGAGAACTTGGCGGGATGGTTTTTCGTTTCGCCGTGGATGTTCGGATTCGTTTTCCTGATGCTGGGACCGATGCTTTTTTCACTGGTCATCAGCTTTACGGAATGGAACATGGTGGGCGCTCCGAAGTTTCTCGGGTTCGACAATTACATCCGCATGTTTACAAGCGACCCGTTCTACTATCGGGCCCTTACCGTTACATTCAAGTATGTGTTTCTGACGGTGCCGCTGCAGGTCGTCCTGGCCATTCTCATCGCGGTGCTGCTGAACCGGGCGATAGTCGGCATCCGATTTTTCCGCGCCGTCTTTTACATGCCTTCGCTCATTCAAGGGGTGACGCTCGCGCTCATCTGGGGCTGGATGTTCAACGACGACTTCGGGCCGATCAATTTTTTCCTCGAGCAAGCCGGGCTGCCCCGCGTGCATTGGCTGACGGACCCGGACGTAGCCCTGTACGCGCTGGTCATCGTGGCCCTCTGGGGGGTCGGATCGCCGATGGTGCTGTATTTGTCGGCTTTGCGCACGATCTCGTCCGAATATTACGAGGCCGCCGATATCGACGGAGCCGGCCGCATCCGGAAGTTTTTCAGCGTCACGCTTCCTTTGCTCACGCCGACCGTTCTGTTCAATATCATCACCAGTCTGATCGCCTCGTTCCAGACGATCGTGCTTGCGTTCGTCATGACGGGAGGCGGCCCGGCGGAGTCGACGTATTTTTACTCGCTTCACGTTTACCGGAGCGCGTTCACCCATTTCAAGATGGGGTATGCGTCCGCCATGGCCTGGGTCATGTTCGTGATGATCGTGCTGTTGACGGGGCTCATTCTCAAGTCGTCGAAGTATTGGGTTCACTATGAAGCGGATGGAGGCGGACGATAATGCAAGCACAAGCCGGCAAACCGTGGGAACGGATCGCCATGACGGTTCTGATCGTTCTGGTGGCGGCCGCGTTCCTGTTTCCGATCGCGTGGATGCTGTCGACGGCGCTGAAGGCGCCCGAGGACATCTTCACGCCGACCCCTTCGCTCCTTCCCGAAACGTGGCATTGGCACAATTTCGCGGACGCTTGGAAGGCGCAGCCGTTCGCCAAATATTTTGCAAACACGCTGATCGTCGTTCTTGTATCCACGCCGTTTGCCATGCTCTCGTCTACGATGGTGGCGTTCGGTTTTGCGCGGATCTCGTTTTGGGGACGGAACGCCCTGTTCCTGCTGGTCATCGGCACGATGGTCATTCCCTGGGACGTGACGGCGATTCCGCTGTACATCGAATACAACAAGCTCGGTTTGATCAACACGCTGTGGCCGATGATCTTGCCCGGGATGTTCGGGGCACCCTTTTTCATCTTCCTGGCCCGGCAGTTTATTATGGGGATTCCGCACGATCTGGACGAAGCGGCCAAAATCGACGGCTGCAGCCGGTGGCAGATTTACTGGAAAATCGTTTTGCCGCTGTGCCGTCCCGTGGTGGTGGTCATCGGCGTATTCCATTTCGTCTGGGTATGGAACGAGTTTCTGACGCCGCTCATTTTCATCAACGACCAGGATCTGTACACGCTGCCCTTGGGCATCAACCTGTTCAAGAACGCCTACAACATCGAATACGAGAAGCTGATGGCGATTTCGTGCTTGTCCGTGCTTTTCCCGGTCACGTTGTTCTACTTTACGCAAAACCTTGTCCTGGGGGGCCTGTCGCTCAGCGGCGTAAAAAAATAACAGAGATCGCAAGAATGGGGTGGAGTCGTTGGGCATCTTAACCAATCGGACGTTCGAGATGAAACTGACCGGCCGCGGCGCAGTTTCATCCTTGATTATAAGGGAGGACCCGGTTCGGATGAATTGGGTCGTCGACCCGGCGTATTTGGCCGAGGCCGGCTTTCCCGACGAAGACAAGCTGTTCGGAGAATGGTCGATGACGGTAAACGGGACGGCATATGCCAGCCGCGACGCGGTTCCGCTCGTCCGGATCGATCGCGGGCGACAGGCATCCGTTGCGTTCGAGGGCGGCCCCGTGGACGTGGCGATGACCTATTCGCTGGAAGAGGAAGACCGGCTTCGCTGGAAGATCGCCGTCCGCAACGGGTCTACGGAAACGGCAAGGATAACGGGACTGCACGTGTGGTTCTCGCTGGCGCACGTCATGTTCCGCGATCTCAACGTGCTCCGGAACATGCGCCACTCCTGCGCGGTATATCCGCATCTGGGGGGAGATTTCGCGAAATTCGCCGCCATCCGGCGCAGCCATGAGGCGCCCCATCTCGGCATCTACGCAGCGGAAGGACGGACGGCGACGCTGGGGACGTTCTGCCGGTACCAGAACCTGTTTCTGGAGCAGGTATCCCCGTCGCTGGACGGTCTGTTGTTCCACCGCCTTTCGCTGGTGGAAAACGGGGATTCTTTCCCCGAATTGGCGGCGGCGGATTGGATCTACGGAGATCAGTACCGGGAGCTCGCGCTGGCGCCGGGGGAAAGCCGGGAATGGAGCTACGTCTTCGTACCGTGCAGGGATGAAGACGATTTCTACCGGCAGGCCCTTGCGGCCGGCCATCCGCGGTGGACGTACACGCCGGCGCTGACGGCCGGAGGCGTGTTCGAAGCGGAGCTGGTGCTGCCGGAAGGCCGTTCGGTCCGGGAGATGCGCTTGTCGGCATGGTCTCCCGAAGCCGGCCGGGTGGTGACGGAAACGGTCGCAGGCCGGGTGACGGCAGGCGTTGCCGGGAGCGCTCTCCGGATCGTCTTGCGGCCGGAGCGCCCCGGGGAGCGGAAGCTCGAGCTGGTGCTCGACGACGGCCGCACCGACGTGCTGGTCTGGAACGTGCTGGAGCCGATCGACCGGATGCTGGAGCAGCGGGCCGAATGGCTGTGCCGGCACAGCTACGACGAAGCGGGAACGCACGGGCGGCCGCATGCTTTTCTGCCTTTGTCCAATCAGGGGGAATCGCTGGGCAAGCTGACGTTTATTCTGATGAAAAACAGCTTGACGGCCCCGAACCCGGATCAGGTTCGCAAGGCGGAAGCCGCGGCGGTGCTGGATATGAAAAACCACTGGTTCGAAGACGGGGATTTTCGCAAGCCCCGCATGCTCTACGGGACGTTCTACCGCATTTACGACTTCGATTATATCGCGCATGTCTTTTATTTGTTGTCGCGCATGGACCGCCGTACGCTGGCGCTGCATTCGCCGGAGACGTATTTGCGCTGGGCGGCGGAAGTGCTGTGTTTCCGGCTCGACCCGGACTGCCACAGCGGCGAACGGGAAAAAAACGAGGCCAGGCTGAACGGCATCTTTATCCTGTACATCCACGACTTGCTGCGGGATTTGGAGCTTGCCGGGTTGACCGAACCGCACGCGCGCCTAAGGCGGCTGTGGGACGATTTCTCCGCGCAACTGGCCGAAGAAACCCGGGGATTCCGCGGAGCCATTACGGAACATTACTACGACAACGCGGGATTCGGTCCGGCCTGCGACGCATTGTGCCGTATCGGCCTCACGAAGGAGGCGGAAGCTTACGGCGAACTGATTCTGGCCAACATCGGCTTCAGCAACGATTACCGGGCGCAGAACCCGGAACGTTGGTGGGAAGCGTTGTCTTATATGATCCATTCGCTGTGGGGCGGGCTCGTTGCCGCCTCGGCGCGGTCCGCCTACGAGCATCTCGGCGATCCGGCCTATCTTCTTGCCGCGTACCGAGCGACGATGGCCGTGTTCAATTGCTACGATTGGCATGTCGCCTCCACGCCGAGGCGGCTCGAACCCGGGGCGGCCGCATCGACCTTCAGCGTCGCCGCGCCCAACCTGAACATGCCGGTTCTGTCCCGCAACCGGTTCGGACAATCGGTGTTCCGGGAGGCGAGCGATCCCTTGTTCAAGCGGCTGTTCGCGAATTCGTCCGGCGACGACTGGGACATGGGAGAAGAGTTGGTCGCCTACCTGCTCGGATTCGGAACGACGGCTTACCTGTACCGGGACGATCACGGCGCGTTGCGCTGCGTGAACGGCCATGCGGAGGAAACCGCGGACGGCTGGATCGTGACCAGCTACGCGGCCTACCCCCGCCGGTTCGTATGCCGGGAGGACGGGGCCGAGTTTCTCGCCGATGCCGGCGAAACGGTCCGCCGCGTTTGTTACCGCGGCGGACGGTTCGAACGGTATCCGGAACCTGCGGTCCGGACGTAGCCAGCCATCCGCTGCGCCCGATTCGCCGGGACGGCGCGAGGCGTTATCTCCGGAAGGCTGCGGAGCAAGCCGATCTTTGCCGAGGCGGCTTGCTCTTTTGCGCAAATAAGGATAAGCGATTAACCTAAAGATAGGAAGAATAAAGCGCATAATAAAAAAGTCATATTGACAAAACAAGGTTAACGTGTTTAATTAATTAGGGAAAGCGCTTAACCTAAATTGGAACAGGGGGGACATAAACAGCGCGCACTTTCGGTTTCAACCGCAAGAAAAACGAAAGAAAAACCACTGTGACACCACGGAAAGGAGTCCGCAACCATGAAACTCGGATGGAAGCAAAGCATCGCTCTGCTCGCAACGGCTTCGATTTTCGCGCTATTGCTGGCCGGCTGCGGAGGCAGCGGCAACTCAAGTTCCTCTTCTTCGTCCCCGTCGTCGCCGTCTTCGGCATCCGCATCCGCATCGGCATCCCAGCGCGATCTGGAAAGCGAGGGACTGCCGAAGTACAACGACAACATTTCGGCTAAAGGCAATGTAAATCTGGAAGTATGGATGCCGTCCGACTGGGCGGACAAACAGCCCGTAAAAGAACTTGTTTCCGATTTTGAAAGCGCTTATCCGAATGTCAAAATCCATTTGTCCGGGGTAACCTGGGAGGATATTCCGAACAAGATCAACGTCTCGGTCAAGGGCGGCGCGCCGGCGGATTTGTCGATGTACCACCCGTTCGCGCTCGGCGCTCAAGGCTTGGCCGAACCGGTCGACGATCTGTGGCAAGAGTGGGGAGCGGAGTCGGAATTCCTTCCCGGCAGCTTGCTCGACGTAACCTGGAAAAACGTGAAGTACGGGGTTCCGCTTGAAGTGAACACGACCTTCATGTTCTACAACAAGGAACTGTTCCAGAAAGCGGGACTGCCCGAACCGACCGAATCCTATACGTTCCGACAATGGAAAGACGACGCCCGAAAAATCGTCGACTCCAAAGCCGCTCCGTCCGGACTCGCCATCAGCGCCGGCGGATGGGATACGTTCGGGCTCGTGCTGGCCAACGGCGGCGACTTGCTGAAGATGGACGGCAATAAAGTCCAAGCGACGTTCGACGATCCCAAGGTCGTGGAAGTGCTGCAATGGCTTCATGACCTGGGCGCGCAAAAATTGGCTCCGCTGCCCGGCATGCAGGCGCGCCAATCCGACACGCCCGTCGCGTTGTTCGGAAACAAAACCGTCGCTTCGTTCTATTCCGGTCCGTGGGATCTGGCCAAACTTCGCAGCGATTACCCGGATTTGTACAAAAACGTGGGTACGGTTCCCATGCCGAACGGCATGACCGGATCGACCGACGGTTCCGTCCAAGGCGGAGGCAGCCTGTTCATCCCGAAAGGTTCGAAGAACAAAGAAGTGGCCTTTGAACTGGCAAAATGGTTCGTTTCGGACAAATACGCCTTGAAATTCGCGAAAGAAATGGGACGCCACCCGGCCCGCGCCAAATTGTACGAAGATCCGATGTACAAAGAAGATCCGCTCCTCCAAGCGTTCGTCGCGCAATTGAAAACGGCGAAACCGTACTTGCTGGATGCCTATCCGGAAGCGAACCAAGCTTGGAGCGATCTGGTCCGCGCGGCCATTCTCACCGACGACGTTCAAGGCGCCGTCAAAACGGCTCAGGAAAAAGCGCAAAAAGCCATCGATGCCGTCGAAAATCAAAAATGATGCGGCAAGGTGAGACATCGGAAGGGCGGGCGTCATCGAAGACGGCGTCCCGCCTTTTCACTTTATCAAGATGGAGGGTAACGCAATGGCCAACCGCGTAGAGGATTCCGAGGGGCAACGCCGGGGAAGCGGGAAGGCGAAACGCCGGAACCGGTGGCAAGGCTATTTGTTCGTCGGTCCCGCTTTGCTCGTACTCATGGTAACCAGCATCATCCCCATCATTTACGTGGTGTGGATGTCCTTCCATAGGGAAACGCCTTCGGGCGAATCTTCGTTTGCCGGTCTTTCGAATTTCCGGCAGCTTTTTCACGACACGCTGTTTTTCAAAAGCATCGGCAACACGTTGGTCTATACCTTCGCTTCCGCGGCGCTCGGCCTTTCCGCGGCGCTGGTCCTGGCCGCGCTGCTCAGCCGGAACGTGAAGGGAAGCAAGTGGTTCCAAATTCTGTTCTTCGTTCCGTCCGTCACGTCGGAAGTGGTCACCGCCATGATGTTCTTATGGCTGCTGGATTACAATTTCGGGCTTTTCAACTACGTGGCGGAGAAGGCCGGATTCGAACGGGTCCAATGGCTGCTGGACCCCGAGCTGGCCATGCTGTCGGTCGTCCTGGTCGGCGCTTGGCGCGGCGCGTCTTACAATACGCCGATCTTTTTGTCGGCGATTCAGAATATTCCCGGAGATCTGTACGAGGCGGCTTCCATCGACGGGGCCCATGCGGTTCAGAAATTTTTCCGCATCACCGTTCCCATGATCGTTCCGATTCTCAGCTATACGATCATTATGGCCTTCATCGGATCGTTCCAGATGGTCGCGATCGTCGACATTCTGACGAACGGCGGACCGTTGGACAGCACGATGGTGACCTTGAAATACATTTGGCGGCAAGGATTCGAGTTCAACAACCTGAACTATGCGGCAACCCTTTCGCTCGGCCTGCTTCCCATTTTGTTCCTGATCACGTGGATCCAAATGAAATTCAGCGATCGGAGGGCGCAGTGAATGGACATGAAAAAAGCGAAGCGGTGGGCGGACGGAATCACTTACGGCCTTCTCGCGCTGGCGTTGATCGGGTTTATGTTCCCGTTTGTCTGGATGCTCGGAACGGCGGTCAAAACGCCGGCCGAAGCGATGGCGTGGCCGCCCAAGCTGTTCCCGGCCAAACCGCAGTTTCAAAACTATGCGGAAATTTTCGACGGGTCGATTTTGCTCCGTTCCATGCTCAACTCCGTTATCGTGACGGCAGGCGCCATATTGGTGAACTTGTTCCTCGCGTCGCTTGCCGCCTACGGATTTGAAAGAATGCAATTTCCCGGCCGGAAGTTCTGGTTCAACGTCGTGCTGGCGACGATGATGATTCCGTCGGCTCTTCTGATCATTCCGCTGTTTTTCATCGTCAAATCGCTTCCGGGTTCGGCTTTCGGATGGCTGAATACGTACCAGGGCTTGATGCTTCCTTATGCGGTTACGGGCTTTTCGATCTTTCTGTTCCGCCAGTTTCTGCTCGGCATCCCGAAGGAAATGGACGAAGCGGCGGAGATGGACGGGTGCGGCAAATTTCAAACGTATCTTTGGATTATCGTGCCGATGATCCGGCCGGCAATCGGACTGGTGGCCGTCTTTACCTTTTTGCTGGTCTGGAACGATTATTTGTGGCCGCTTGCGGTTTCCCGGACGGAGGACATGTATACCGCCCAAATCGCGCTGAAATTTTTCCAAGGCCAATACAGCACCAACTGGCCGCTGTTGATGGCCGGCGCGAGCGTGGTGGCGCTGCCTTCGCTTGTTTTCTATTTCGCGTTGCAGCGCTTTTTCCAACAAAGCCTGTCCAATCTGGGCACGGGCGTCAAATGAAGTGAGGGAGAGGAGAGGGAAGCGGTGAAACCGGACAAAATTTACGTCGTGTTCAAGACCCATGTGGACCTGGGGTTTACGGATCTTCCCAGCAACGTCGTCCGGCAGTATAAAACCCGGATGATGGATGACGTGCTGACGGTATGCGAGGCGACGGCGCACCACCCCCCGGGCCACCGGTACGTTTGGACGCTGCCGGCCTGGATGCTGATGCAGTGTCTGGATGAGGCGGATCCCGACCGCAAAGCGCGGCTGGAGAAGCTGGTGCGCGAAGGCCAGCTGTGCTGGCACGGGCTTCCGTTCACGACGCATACGGAATTTTGCGGCGTGGAGGAATTTTTGCGCGGACTCTATTGGAATGAAGAGCTGTGCCGCAAATACGGCAGGCAGGTCATTTCCGCCAAGATGACGGACGTTCCCGGCCATACGTGGATGCTGCCTTCCTTGCTCCGCCAGGCGGGCATCCGATTTCTTCACCTAGGGGTCAACGCCTGCTCGTCGCCGGTCGAGTTGCCCCGTCTGTTCTGGTGGGAAGGCCCGGACGGAAGCCGGGTGCTGACCTGGTATTCCGCCGGCGAATACGGCACGAGCCTTCTCCCGCCGGACGACTGGCCTTATCCCGTTTGGCTCGCTTTGATGCAAACGCACGACAATATCGGTCCGCAAA
This sequence comes from Cohnella laeviribosi DSM 21336, assembly GCF_000378425.1. GTDB lineage: Bacteria > Bacillota > Bacilli > Paenibacillales > Paenibacillaceae > Cohnella > Cohnella laeviribosi. The sequence goes on from NZ_KB899852.1 coordinate 11,596, forward strand.
GCAGCGGCATCGTCCGGCAGCTCTTGGACGACGTGGCGGCGAAATATCCGGATACGGAAGTTTGGATCGGCACGATGGACGATTTCGCAACGGACTTTCTGGCCCGCGGATACGAGGACATTCCCGTCGTCCGCAAAGATCTGGCCGACACCTGGATTCACGGGATCGGCACGTATCCCGCGGAAGTGGCGCGCGTAAGACAACTGCGGTACGATCTGGCTTCCGCCGAAGCCGCGGGCGCTTTGCTGCGCGGCAATGATCCGGCCCTGCGCAGCGCCGTCCGGGAAGGGTACGAGCACACGCTTTTGTTCGGCGAACACACGTGGGGCATCGATATCAAATCGAATCTTCTTCCCGGCCGGCCGAACGGCAGAGCGTTTTGGTCCCGGGATGTGATGCGCGACCGCGAAGCATTTCCCGAAACGTACGCCAAAACGGAAACGTCCTGGGAGGAACAGCGGGCGTATGTCCGCCATGCGGAAAGCTGCGCAGCCAACGCGCTGCCGGTCTCCGTTCCGGAAGCGGGCGGGACGGTGGCGGTCGTCAACACGCTGCCCCGCGAACGCCGATCGGCGCCCGTCCGTCTGCCTGTCGCGGAAACCGGCTGGCTTCGCGATCCTAAGACCGGGGAACGGATCCGGGTCCGCGCGGGCGGCGAAGGGGTATTGGAACGGATCGGGCCGCTGGAAGCCCGCCGCTACATTTGGGAACCGGATGCGTCCGGTGCGGGAGAGGATGAAGTTCCGTTTGCGGCTTGCACGGAAGACGCCGTACTTGAAAACGAAGCGATCCTGTGCCAAGTGTCCGCCGCTACGGGACATATCGTCCGGCTGTACGACAAGCGCCTCGGCAAAGAGTGGGCCGCCGACGGCCATTTCGGCGCATACCGGTACGAATTGTACGGCAAGCCGGACATCTTGCATTTTGTGAAGAAGTATGCCTATGACTTGACCGACTGGTATGTCAACGATTTCGGCAAGCCCGGGTACCCGCGCATTCCGCACGCCCAATTCGGGACGTCGGTCGAAAGCGTGGAATACCGGCGAACGGACGGCCGCCAGGAGGTACGGATTCGGTTTCGAACGCCGCCCGAAAGCCGGGAAGAGTTCGGCAACGCCGGCGCCGTCACGATGACGGTTTCGCTGGACGACCGCGGCGACGGCCTGGACGTCGAGCTCCGGTGCGCGGACAAAAAGCCGACCGCTTTCGCGGAAGCGGGATTTTTCGTGATGCCGCTTTCGGCCCGGCGTCCAAGGTACCGTCTGCAAAAAATGGGCGCCGTCATCGACCCGCTCGCCGACATCGCCCGCGGAGCCAACCACCGTCTGCACTGCGTGGACCAATGGATCGGCGTCGAAGACGAAGAAGCCGGACTGGCCGTGTTTCCTTTGGATACTCCGCTCTGTTCCCTGGGCGAGCCCGGCATTTATTAATACGATCCCGAATACCGCCCCGAGCGGCCTGTCCTCTTCTTTAATCTGTTCAACAATCAATGGGGCACCAACTTTCCCCAATGGATCGGCGGGGAATTTCGGTTCCGGTTCCGCATCGTTCCCTACCGGGGAGACTGGAAGCGGGCGCGTCTGGAAGACCGGGCGGAGGAACTTCGGCATCCGCTGGCGGCTTGCGCGGTATCGGAAACGGACGTTGGGGCGGATTCCGGACCGTTCCTGACGAACGCGCTGGAAGGCGTCCGCTGGCTGGCTTTGAAGCCGACGGAAGACGGGGCGGCTACCATTTGCCGCTTCATGAACGCAACGGATGAACATCGTGAAATCGCGCTTTCCTTCAGGCGGCCTTTCAACGCCGTATTCCGCTGCAGCGGGGTGGAGCGGGTCGTCGATACGGAGCCGCTCTCGCTCCGGGACGGCACGATCTCGCTGCACGTCCGTCCTTTCGAAATGGTCACGCTGAAACTGTGCCCTTGATTCAAAACGTCTCAAAACGTGGGCGAACCAATCAACGAAATGAAGGGGGAGAAGCGCATGCGTCGTCCATTGTCCGAGCGGATCCGTCTGGGCATTTCCGCCATCAACTGGGTGAATGAAGACATGCACGATCTCGGAGACCATTATACGTTCGAAGATTTGATGCGGGATTTCACGGCGCTCGGCTTCGAAGGCACCGAGATGAGCCGCAAATTCCCGCAGGATGCGCACCAGGTCCGGGAAGCGCTGGGGCGGCACGGTTTGAGCCTTGCGTCCTGGTGGAAAGGCGTCCGCTTCGCCGATCCTTCGCTGCGGGAGGAAGAGCTTGAGGCCTACCGCCGGCACGTCCGCTTTCTCCAAACGGCGGGCAGCCGCCATGTGGTCACCTGCGAAGTGCTCGGCTCGCCGCATGCCGATCCTAACGCATCCGAACGCGCCATTCTGAGCGGCGAACAATGGAAGCATCTTGTCGAAGGGCTTCATCAAGCCGGCGAAATCTGCCGCGAGGCCGGCATGAAACTCGTATACCATTACCATGCCGGCACCGTGATCGAGGGACCGGAGGAAATCGCGCGGCTGATGGACATGACGAATCCTTCCCTCGTCCATTTGCTGCTCGATACCGGACATGCGGTGTACGGAGGCGGAGATCCGGCCGCATATGCCCGATTGTACGCGAACCGGATCGCTTACGTTCATCTCAAAGACGTGCGCATGCCGGTGCTGGAACAAGGCCGCCGCGAAAATCTCGGCTTTCTGGAACGCGTGCGCCGCGGCGTGTTTACCGTTCCGGGGGACGGCTGCGTCGATTTTGCCGCCGTATTCGCCGCTTTGGACGAAGCGGGCTACGAAGGCTGGATGATTCTGGAGGCGGAACAGGATCCCGCCGTCGCCGAACCGTTCGCCTATGCGCAAAAAGGAAAAGCGCACATTGTTCGGCTGCTGAAGGAAGAAGGAGCGGAGGCGTGAACGATTGCCGATTGCCGTATTTTGATGTACCGCGACAACGTCGCCGGCCTGATTCGTTCGCAAGAGACGTTTCGGGTTACTTTAAGATTACATAAAGTGGGTATTTATGCCTAATTAATCCTTGATTAAATCGAGGAACCCTCTTATGATGAGAAATGGTTTTTCGGAAGCCATCGGGCGCACGAGCGACTCCATGGCTTCTCTTCATGTGGCGTACATACATACATCTATCTGGTTGGAGGTCATGTTGATGGCGAAAAAAGTAAAGATTGGCGCGTCGGTGTTGCTGATCGTCAGTTTCTTCCTGCCGTGGGCCAAGGACGGCTTCTTCGGCATTTCAACCGCCGCTCCCTATCAATTGCTGACGGGTTCCGGCATCTTCGACGCCCGGTCTACGGGACTGCTTTATTTGGTCTTGCCCATTGCGGGCGCGCTCGCGCTCCGTTATTCCGGCAACAAGGCGATCGGACTTGCCGGGGGCGTCGTCTCGTTTCTGCTTGCCCTCGTGTTCTTGATCCGGGTTTCGTCCCATGAATGGATTGACTCCATGTTCGGCGTTTATATCGCTTTGATCGCTTCCGCGGCGTTGGCCGTTTCTTCGGTCGCGAACACTGGAAACACGCATGCGGCCGCTCCCGCCGTTCGGGCGCCCGCCGCTCAGGCGTCCGCCGCTCATTGCCCGTCGTGCCGAGCCGCCGTCAAACCGAACGTCAAATTCTGCGGGAATTGCGGGGCGCCCGTTTCCCGTTGATCAAGCCAATATCGCCGGCGAAGGAGGAATGGGTGAGTGAGCTTTTTCCAAAAGATCAAAGAGAGCGCGATGAGCGCGGCCGATAAAGCCCAACAAACGGTGGAAATCACGCGGATCCATACGCAGATTTCGAGCAAGGAGAAGGAAATCGCAGGCCATTACAAAGAAATGGGGAAATGCGTCTTTGACGCTTACGTGGCAGGAGACCCGTCGGCCGCCGAGGCGAATATCGCCGAATATGCCGGCAAAGTGCTGGAGATTCAAAAAGAGATCGCGGCGTTGAAATCTAAAATCATGGAAATCAAAAACGAAAAACCATGCGAATGCGGAACGACGGCGCCGTTCGAAGCGCTGTTCTGCCCGTCGTGCGGACGCAAGTTCGAGACCGTGGCGAAGGAACCGCAAGCCCTGGCCGAAGGTCCGGCAACCCAACATTGTACGGTTTGCGGAGGCGAACTGGAAACGGGGGACAAATTTTGCGTTCATTGCGGCGCTCCGCAATCTACGGCGAAAGAAGGGATCGACGAATGAATCAATTTGCCAACGTGATTCGCGAATATACCCTTTGGGTGAGATCGTTCCGTGCGGTGAACCTGCTGCTGCCTTTCCATTTGTACCTCCTGTTTGGCGGCGTAGGCGTCCTGCTGCTCAATGATATTTTGATTCAATCCGGCGTCTATTGGTCCTGGTTCCTGTATCCGATCGGACATTACGCTTTCTTTGCCGGCATTTTCCTGACCTTGGCAGCCGAGAACAAAAAGTACCTCCCCTACGCGCTTTGGGGCTACGTTTTTTACGTATTGTTCCCTTTCCAAAGCTTTACGCTGTATCAAATTATAGAATCCGCCATCTATATTGCGGCAGGGTATTTTTTCATGAAGTTCGAAGCGGTTGAATCCGCAAACTGAACATGTTCCATTTCATTCGGATAAAAGGGTATGCATCTACAGCTCATGTAGGTGCATATTTTCTGGCTGGAGGCTATGATGATCTGTCCAAACTGCTCATCTGCGAATGAACGCGGAACCTACTGCTCCCAATGCGGCATGAAACTCGACGCATCCGGGGGTGCGGCGCCTTTTTTCAGCGTTTACACAGCCGTGTATATGGTCCTGGCCGTTCTATTGTTCGTGTACGCATGCCTACATTTTTGGAGCTAAGGAGACGGTTGGCCTATGTGGTTTCGCATCGTTTCGATTGCGGCGTTCCTGGCGGCGTTTATTGGCGCCTTCGTCTTTTTTCAATGGGAGAAGCAATCGCCGACATCTGCGACGGCAAGGGTGCCCGGCGAGGACGAGCTGAAACGGCAGCTCGAGCAGCAGTATGACCAATGGTGGCAAGAGAAAGAAGAACCGGTCGAAAGCCGCTTGCCCTTTCGGAAAAAAATAGCGGTCGTTCATGTGGGAGAACTGAATACCGACCTGCTGTACGGCAAACGGGTCGGCGATCTTGGCCAGCGGCTGGCCACGTTCAATCCGGACACGAAAGCCATGTACTTCTATTCGCAAGACGACATCCCGGAAAAGGAAGACAACATGGTTGTCGTGCAAGACATTCATTCGCTGGACGTGCTTGTGGAAGAGAACGTTTATCGGTCCGCCGATCAAGTCCGGATCGATTTTGCGCCTTTTGAGCAACCGGATCCCGAAGGGAATCCCGATTATTTTATCGTCAACGAAGCCCGGTTGTTCAACGGCCAAGCCATGAACGTATCCCTTCTGAACGACAACGGCGATATTCAGGTGGAATTCGACGGTCAAGTGAAACGGCTGGCTCCCGGCGAAAAAGCGGTATTCGAAAAAAACGAGGACAAGGACAGCCTCAGAGTCCGGTCCAAAGTCGTGGTCACCAATTACGGCATGTGGGATTCCGTGAATATGAAATATGCCGTTCAACGCTAATACGGAGGTTGGCATGAAACGTTCGCTCTCGATGCTTCTGGTCCTGTTGCTGGCGGCGGGGCTGGTTCCATTGCCGCAAGCACGCGCGGAAATTGTCCCTTACAACGTTGTAGAACCGATTCCCGTGTTGTTCGTGCACGGATACAGCGATAACGGAAAGTCTTGGACGGAATCGGAATTTTACAATTACGTTCAGACGCTCGGCGCGAAAGTGGTCAGTGTGGACTACGGCAAATACAGCAAGAACGATATTACGTCCGCCAAAATCGACGAGATCTATACCCAAGCCATCCGGAAATTGCCGCCGGGGAAATTCGATGTGGTGGCCCACAGCATGGGCGGTTTGCTGACCCGCTATTATTTGTTGAAACATCCGGAAGTCCGGGAGAGGGTCCGCAGGGTGATTTTTGTCGGAACGCCGAATCACGGTTCTCCCGTCGCTTTCCTGAACCGGATTTCGGATATGATCGACGATCCCGAAGACTATTGGCCTAAGGGCAAGAACGATCCGGGCGTCCGAGCGTACCGGAACCTCTACAAAGACTATATCGACCAGATGTTCGATGCTTACGACGGCGGCATGATCGGCAAAACGCCGTTTGAAGCGTGGCTGTATGAACATCATCCGGAGATCATCGAGAAAATCAAGAACGGGCAGTTTACGGAAGCGGGCCGGAACCTGAAGGATTTGGGAACGCCCGTGTTGCCGGGGGGAGAACATTACCGGTACAGCGAAGCGTTCGAGGAATACGCCAAGTTGATTGCCGGCCGTGCGTATGAACGCGAGTATCGCGCCCTGGTATACGGAAGTTTGTGGACAAGCCAAGCGGACGATTCCGTTTCCCCGACGCGGCAAATGATCGAAGAGAGCTTTGTGGACGAAGGCACCAAAATCAAAGAAGGCACGAAGTCTTGCGCGGCGTGGTCGCTGTGGCTCTACTGCAAGGGTGAAGACAACTCCGCCAAAAATATTGTGCAGGACCGCCTCATGTACGAACGTTTCGATCTTTTGCACGTGGTGGATGAAGACGGCAAAGAAATCGTTCGCGAGAACGTTGTCGCCAACCTGTGGCTGCACCGGCTGTGGCTGGACGAGTCGTTCTACCGGCATCTGGCCAATCTTCGCAACGAATACTTCCCGCAATACATCACGATCGCAACCGTGGACGATCCCGGGCATGTGATGGGACGCTGGACCGTGGATCAATTTATCCGCAACCTTAACACCTGGCCGAACGAGGACCATGATTCCGTCGTGCCGTTAAGCAGCGTGAAAATCACCGATTGGATCGACAAAAAGACAAGTTTCCTCGACCGCAACGTGCAAATCCTGCCCGAGATGCGCATGTCCAAAGACCGGGACGTGCAGCGGAAGGAGGGGCCGTTCATCGCCCACTCCGATCAGATGCACGCTACGGATATCCTGCGCGCCGAGTACGAGAACCCCTTGACGGGACTTGACGACCAAGACGCGGTCTTGACCATCGATCCGGAATCGCCGGCCTCCAAAACAGGCAAAATCGTGGTCGTCCGGCCCAACAACGAGTCGCTCGGTTTCGCCTACAAACTGAAAATCAAGTCCCCTGTCAAAGCGGCGGTCCGGATTCTGGAGCGCGACGCGTACCAGACTTGGGAACGGATGAACGAAGTGAATTTGGTCAGGGGCGATTACGAAGGTTATCAGGGCGAATATGCGATCAAGACCAACGAGAACATACGGGATTATGTGATCGTGGCCTCCGATCCGGTAGAGGTCTCGTACGAGCCGGAAGGGGACTCCGCCGGGATCGGAACGTACCCGTATTACGTTCAGCTCCTGGATTCGACCGTCAAAGGAAACAAGGCGATTCAAACCTTCCGGGTCATCCAGCGGGCCGATGACGCCAGCATGGGCGGATTCGACGAGAAAGATTTCATCTTCAAGCTGAACGGCCGCATCGTCCGCAACCCGCAATTAAGCGTGACGAAACAGACGATCCGGTCGGCGTCCAACGTGCTGCTTGCGCTCGATTATTCCGGAAGCATGAACGGTCTGCCCAAGCTGCTCTCGATGGCCAGCGCCGAAGATTTTATGATCCGGTTGCAAGGAAAAACCAAAGCGAAAGTCGGGGTCTTGGGATTCACCGATCAGATGAAGGTGCTTTCCGGGTTGACGGACCAGTACGAGCTGGCCGGCAAAACCGTTTATGTCGAACTGGACGGGGGCACCGCCTTGTACGACGCGGTGGTGACCGGTTCCCGGATGCTGTCGGGGGAACGCGGCAAAAAGTCGATGCTGCTCCTTACGGACGGCATGGATGAAGACAGCGAGGCCAGTCTGGAGGAAGCCATCGACGCGGCCAAACAAGCGAACGTTGCCTTGTACATCATCGGCATGGGAGATGCCAATCTGGACGTGCTGCAAACGATGGCGAACGCGACGGGCGGGAAGCTGATGTACACGTACGCTCCCGATGAATTGGCGGATTTGTACAACACGGTGACGGAACAGCGGGATTACATTTACACCCTTCAATGCGAGGCGCCCGATGGGGAAGACAGCCAAGTGCTGACGATCGAAATGACCCAGAACCGGTCCAACGTCGCCGAAGCCGCATTCGATTTCGGCGGCATCCGGGATTCCGTTGCCGGCATCGTGGCCAAGAGCAAGAAGTTGTGGCGTGATCTGAAGGAGGCGTACTGATTTGCTGTTGCGTTATGTATCCCCGGATGCAATTTGGGTCGCGATCGCCGCATCCGTCGTGTTGTATTTCCTGGACATGCAATGGGCCCATCTGGTATTGTTCGGATACCTGTTGGCCCTGGCCCCTCGCGGGAAGGCCTTTTGGTCGGCTTTCGCCACCTTGGCCGTCTTCACGGCGCTGGGGTTCCATGCCGCGCACCGGTTTGATTGGGAGAAAGCCGGCGATTGGTTCATCTACGGCTTTGTCCCCGTGTTTGCCGTCATGCCGCTGGTTCGCTTGAACCGGCAGGACGACGGATTCGGCAAGGTTCGCGAGGCCTGGTCCCTGATCAGCCGCAAGGCCGGTTTGCACTGGATTCCGGCCTCGATCATGATGGGGACGCTGGTCAGCTTGCTTGTCCGGGACCGGTTCTCGATTTACGGCGGTTTGTTCGTCATCCTGTGCGTTTTGCTGCTGTTCCCGAACGGCCGGACACGGTTTTTCGCGGGGCTAGTCATGATCACGATTCATGTGCTCCTGATCCACTTCTTTCTCGGACAAGGGCTGATCGAGATCAAGCTGGAACCCGTTTCGTACCTTTCCTCGAATTGGGGAACCATGGTTTCGCCTTATATCGTCATGTTGGCCCTGCTGCACGGCTTGGGAATCAAAAGAATCGGCCGATCGGGCATGTTCTGAGGAGTCTGCGGACTCCTCTTTTTCATTCAGGCGAGTTATTGTTCAGGCATTCGTTAAAATCCTTTTTTGAACGGACTATGCCCTCTTTTATCGATAATGATTATCATTATAATTATTATATCATACCCTTTCAAAATGAAGGAGGGGCCTCATGCTTAAAGATAAAGAGAAGGTGACGGACATGGCCTCGTACACGCCGAGACGAAATCCGAAAACGAACCTGGCTATGATCCGAGAATATATGAACCGGCACTATAACGAACCCCTTTCGATCAAGCAACTGGCGCAGATGGCGAATATCAGCCCCAAGTATTTTGTGGATCTCTTCAAAAAGACCTATGGGCAGAGCGCTATGGATTACTTGACGGATTTGCGGATCAATCGGGCGAAGCGTTATCTGGCCGAATCCGGGGAACGTTTGCGGGATATCGCCTTAAAGGTGGGATATAGCGACGAGTTTTACTTTAGCCGCAAATTCAAGAAGGAGGTTGGCGTATCTCCGTCGGATTTCGCAAGGAATTTCAAGAAACGGATCGTCGCGTGCTCCTCTTCGGTTACGGGTCAGCTTCTGGCTTTGAATGTGATGCCGGCGGCAGCGCCGCTCGATCCCAAATGGACGCCCTATTACTATAACGCCTACCGTACTCAGATAAAGTTCCATTTAAAGCTTACCGATCCGTACACGAGCAGGCCGTTTGAAGCGAATCTGGACGAAATGGTCCGGCTTCGCCCCGACGCCATTATTGGAACCGACCGGCTGCGCTCCTCCGAGAAAACGAAACTGATGGATATGGCGGCTTCTTTCTTTGTTCCGACGGAGAACGTCGGGTGGAGAGACCAACTTCGGATGATCGCCCGATTCCTGGACCGGGAGGATCAGGCGGAGTTATGGATACAACAATATGAACGGAGGGCTCAGTCGGCGAGGGAGCAAATTGGCGCGGTGCTGGGAACGGACAACATCCTGGTTTTGCGAATCTACGGACAAAGGATCCATGCCTACTGGAACCGCGGGCTCGAGGATGTGCTTCACCGGGATTTGAAGCTTAAAGCCGCTTTCCGGCCGGAACGGTTCTATAACGTACAGCTTACGCCGGAGCAACTGGCAGAGCTTAGCCCTGACCGGATTTTGCTGGCCGTGTGCCCCGAGGCAACCTCCCGGGCATACTGGCTGGCGCTGCAGCATACGGCAGCATGGCGTCAATTGAAAGCGGTCAGAAATCGGCATGTTTACCTGATCACTTCCGATCCGTGGTTTGAATATTCGGCCGTGGCCATTCTCCGGATGTTGGATGAAGCCCTGCTCCTGTTTACCGGAAATTGTCCAAACGCTTTTCCGGATCGAACACATGGTGACGCATAAGCAACATGAACTATAATCACTCTCGGTGAGAATGATTATCACAGGAGGAGACGCACTATGTTTCGAACGGCCAACAGGTTTGGCGCTTTATTGCTATGCTTCATGCTTGCAGGGGGGTTACTGGCCGCCTGCGGCTCCAATCAGCAGCTCAGTGAGGAAACGTCCGAACAGCCGGGTTCGAGTTCAACCGCTTCCGAAACTCCCGCATCGGGAGAGACAAGCCCTTTGCCGGCAGGCGAGCGGACGATAACGGACGAGCTGGGCCATGAGATCACCGTGCCAGCGGAGCCCAAGAGGGTTTTTGCCCCTTATCTCGAGGATTCTCTGCTCAAGCTGGGCGTAAAGCCGGTGGTTCAATGGTCCAATGGGCCTTTGGGACACGAATATCTGAAAGAGGAATTGAAGGGTGTGCCGAAGCTTGACTTCTCGGGGGGACTGCCGTCGCCGGAGGTGGTCATGTCCTACAACCCCGATCTGATCATCCTGCACACCGCCGCTTATGCCGCTGACGGCGCTTATGAGAACTATGCCAAGATCGCGCCGACCTATGTGTTTAAGAATGCTTCCGGAGATGTGGAGAAATCTCTCGAAACGCTGGGGGAATTGCTCGGCAAATCCGCCGAAGCCGATCAAGCTTTGCAGGCTTACCAACAGAAAGTGAAAGAGGCAAAAGAGAAGCTGGATCAAGCGGTCGGAGGCAAAAAGGTCGCGATTATCCGCTTCGCCGCCAAAGGCGTCAGCCTGATGGGCGGGAATTATTTATGCGGTTATGTTGTGCATAAGCAGCTGGGGATCGGAAGCTCCAAGCTGGTGGAAAATGAGAACAGCGCGAATGTGTCGATGGAAGTGCTCCCGGAATTGGACGCGGACTACATCTTTATCATCAATGCTTATGGCCAAGGGACGCAGAGAATGAAGGAGATGACGGAAAGCTCCGTCTGGAAGAGCATTCCTGCCGTAAAGCAAGGCCATGTGTACGAGGTGAGCGATGAGTATTGGCTTGGCAGCGGTCTGACCGCTTATGAGAAGATTATTGACGATACGGTCAAGCTGCTGGTCGGATAAGCGGGAAAAATCGATTGACATTTGCCCGTTTCCTCAATAAAATGAAATCATCGTATTCCAATAGGGAATAATGGTTTCGACTGGTCAACCGGAGACGCCAACGTATAGCGGCTGTTTCCGGTTTTTTATTTTTTTACCTGGAGGAGGAGCGCAGAAATGACAGTGAAGCCAAACGTGGAATTCGGATGGTACCTTCCGACGACGGGAGACGGAAAATATATCGGGATCAAGCCCGAACGGGAAGCTTCGTTGGATTATCTCATCGAGGTGGCCCAAACGGCGGAGGCGGCAGGGTTCGAGTTCGCTTTGATCCCTACGGGAGGAAACTGCATCGACGCCTGGGTCGTAGGCTCGGCGGTTGCTTCCCATACGAAAACGCTAAAGCCTCTGGTCGCCGCGCGTCCCGGCCTGATCGCACCGGTGCTGACGGCGCGCATGGCCGCTTCCCTCGACCGATTGTCGGGCGGCCGCGCCTTGATCAACGTCGTTACGGGCGGAACGCCGGACGATTTGAGAGCTACGGGCGACCCTCTCTTTAACGACCATGACGGCCGATACGAGCGAACGCTCGAATTTTTGCAAATCGTCAAGCAAGCGTGGGAGGAATCGCACGATTTCAATCTTGAAGCTTATCTCAAGAGCGGCGGCAAAGCCGGCGTGCATTTTAAAGGACGCTATTTCGAAGTGGAAGGCGGAGTCAGCTATCCTGCGCCTGTGCAGCGGCCGCATCCTCCGCTTTACTTCGGGGGAAGCTCGCCGGCCGGTAAGCGGGTTGCCGCAGAGGTTGCCGACGTGTACCTGATGTGGGCGGAGCCCCTCGAGATGATCAAACAGCAAATTGCCGAGACGGAATCGTATGTGCGGCAGTTGTATGAGCAAAAAGGCATCCGAAGACAGCTGCGGTACGGTTTGCGGGCCCAGCTCGTCGTCCGGGAAACGGAAGAGGAAGCCTGGAACGCGGCGCGGGAGATCATCAGCAAGGTCGATCCGCGGGTGCTGGCCGCCGCCGAAGCGCTGCAGGGACGGACGGATGCAACGAACCAGCAGCGGCAGACGAAGATTTGGAAAGAATCCGAAGCGAAAGACTATGTGATCGGCCCCAATTTGTGGGCCGGGCTTTCCCGGATTCGCGGGGGCGGCGCGGTTGCCTTTGTCGGCACTCCGGAGCAGGTGTCCGATCGCCTTCTCGAATTTGTGGACGCCGGCATCTCCAGCTTTATTCTTTCCGGTTATCCGCATGTGGAAGAAGCCCGGATCGCCGGCCAATCCTTGTTGCCGCTCATCAAGAAGAAACTGGAGAACCGCCAGGCCCAGTTGGCGTAAGCGGAAGCGTTCTTGAGCGGATTCGAACGGGCGGATGAATTGCCGCGGATGAAAAGCGCCGCCGCTTACGGCCGACCGCTCCCAAAAAAATCCCGCCGGGGGATGATGGTCAAGCCCCCATTTAGTGGACATTGTAAAACCACCCTAAGCTGCAAGCTGGCGTCGGTATTCAACCGGCGTCAGCTTGTTTAGCTTCCGTTGTGCTCGTTCCTCATTATAAAAGCGGATAAATTCCTCAATACGCCTTTGCGCCTCTTCCAAGCTTCGTATATCATAAGGATAGAGTGCTTCAGCCTTGAGATGGGAAAAGAAGCTCTCCATAGAGGCATTGTCGTAACAATTGCCTCGGCGTGACATGCTGATTCTGGCGCCAACCTTAGGCAGCATGTCGTGGTAAGCATGGGACGTGTA
>NZ_KB899853.1 GCF_000378425.1 Cohnella laeviribosi DSM 21336
GTTGGGGTGACCGTCACCCAAGTCGTCGTTGGTGATTTCCGTTTGCCCGGCGACAGTTTGCGCAGCCAGTATTTCAGTTGGTTGAACGGGATTTCTTGGGCGGCACACCATGCTCGCATGGTCTGTCCGCTTTCCCGATAGGCACGGATCCGCTCCCGCCATTGCTCGTTGCGTTCATTTTCGTTCATTCGCGCGTACCTCCTATCTTTCCGATACGCTTAGTTTTTCATGAATCTTCGAGTCCGTGTAGGTGGGGAATATTTGACGCTTACATTATAAGCGGGGGCAGAACGTTCGTCCCGCTGCGGTTTGTGAGCGAAGTGCTGGGCGCGGAAGTCAAGTGGGACGAAGCTACCGCAACCGTGCACATCAAAACAAAGGAAGATGCCGAGGGAAAGTACGATCAGTGGGGACGCCTGATTCGCACCACCAACCTTCCGAAAAATGCGAAGGACTATCCGTACATTTTGGCTGATGTTCCGAATGAAATGTACGAGATGAAGTACCCGTTTTCCCATCCCGATGTCAAGGAAAGGTCCGTATCGGCGGAGATGTACGCCAGTTGGCCCGAATTCAAGAAAGAAAACATTGACATCTGGATGGATCGGTTAAAAGCATTCGGAGCATTATGGCTCAATGTCGACTACAGGACGATTGATGACACATGGGCTGAGAAGGTGGCTGAGGTGCAGTCGGACGGCAATGTTGGGAAACTGAAAGCAGCTCGGGAATATGTCGATTGGGTAAAGGATAATCAAATTGTGATTGAGGGATACCTCGATCCGGAACCGTCCATGATATATCAGGATGGATTCGGAGGGTATAACGTTCGGTCAAAGTTCAGGATAAAGTTTAATCATTTCAAACAGCACAAAACACTTGTTTATGATACCTGGTTTCCCGGTGACATGAAATTGGAGAATGATACATGGGTTCCTAACGACACTCCATTTGAAAAGGGAGTTTGGTACGAGGGATATTCGGATATTGTAATGGATACGAACGTCGGAGGAAATTGGGGAAAAACCTTAAAAGTGAGTCCGGGAGCGAGCCTGTTTTTTAATAGTATCATCCGAAAGGTTGATTAAAAATGAATAAAAGAATCAAATTGGGATTGTGCATGCTGCTAGCATGCACTTTTTTGTTGTCCTTTTTTTCCTATAGAATTTACGCGGAAGTTCCTAAAGTTCGAATTACTAGCGGGAAAATAACATTTAACATCACAAGTACGGCCGCTTCGTCAGGGATTCGATACAAAACGGTCGGTTGGACGGTGCGCAGGGAAGATGCGTCCATATGTACGTATGATTCCAAAGGCAAACACTGCGATCCGACAGGAACAGGCTCAGCATCAATCGAGGGCCTGGAACAAGTGGATCAATATCCCCAAAATCCGGCACCAGGAACACCGGTCACCACCTTTTTCGAAGTACCGGAGACGAGAGTAACGAAGGCTTTGACAGACAGCGGAATGGAAGGCATCAAGCAGAATGATCAACTTTATCTATATGCCATCATGATCGTTACGCAAAACGGGAACAAAATCGGCGGGCCGTACTATACCTTAGATGAAATCAAAAAGGCGCAGCCATGGGCGCATCCTGACGATCTGGACGATTATTATGGCGTTCCGGTGACGTATGACAGTCCGGATTTTCCGGTCGATATCGTCTGTAAAACCGAAACGGGCGCCGTTATTCCGGATCCGGCGTGCACATTCCATAAAGGCGACTATAAAGCCGGGGAAGAGATCGAGCATACGTTCGAGGAAACATTCGAGTCAGGCGGAAAGTCGTATGAAATCGTCAGGTCGTATTTTGTATCCAAAAACAATCCGGGGAATAAAAAGTTCGTTCGGGAAAAGGGACAGGAAAATCTGCTCGACCGGCACATCAGTGTGTATTTAAGCGGAGCCGACATCATCGCCGAATACAAGGAACAGGACAATCCGGTCAAAGCCATTTACCAGAAAGAAGACGGCACTAAGCTGAAGGAAACGGACAAGGGTAAGTACGCGACCGGGGCGGAGGCCACCCATACCTTTGAACAGCAAATCACCGATAACGGCCAAACCTACGAAATTATCCGGTCGTATATTATCAACAACGATAAACCGGACATGAAGCAATTTATTCAGGAAAAAGGAGACCCGAAGCTTCGGGAGCGATCGATCACCGTAGCGGCAGGCGGCTCCAACTTTGTCGGCATCTATAAAATCCCCTCCTCGGTGATTGTCACCTCCCGGATTGAAGCGCCGGATACGGTGGACAAAACGGTTGCCGAAGTGGACGGGGATTTTATTTTTGAAGCCGAAGCGCTCAAAAATCTGAAATCGTACGAAATCACGGATATCCGAAATGCTGCGCTTGCGCAAGACAGTGACAAGACCGGACCGCTCACCGGCACATCAGCCAGCAAAACGATCCCCATCAAAATCCCGTTTTCTTCCGGTTCCAGTGTGACGGTGCAAATGACTGTCGTCGTCAAAGATGTGGACGGGAATACCGGCGACTCCACAACGGACCATACGTTACGCAAATCGGATGGCGGGGATACGACTCCAGGCGATTCCAGGCAGGCAGAAGTCATGGATCCGGGCGCAACAGGCGTCATCCGGGCGGATCAGCGCGGCACAGAGAAATTCGATGTGCTGAAAGGAATCCCGACCTCCGAAAGCCTGTATGTGAATGCCTTGTCGAAAGCGTATTTGTACCGGAATGAGTTTGTCGAAATATCCGGCACGCAGCAGTATCCGATTCAAGTGAGCAAAACGTACACGCTGACCTGGACGGAAACCCGCTCCGGTCCTCCGGATGCGGATGGCAATCCGACGACGATTACCGTGCCGCGCTCGGAAACGCAGACGGTGACCAAAAGCTATACGATCGAACGCAAATACAGCTATTGGGTCATCAACCGCCTGGAAGTGTACGGCATTCAAAAAGCGACATTTGCCAACTATGCGCTGCCATCGGGAACGGTAACCGTTCAGCCGAACGGTTACACCCCGCCGAATATATCTGCGGCCCACGATGCTTCGCTGGATGCGCATATTACCCATCCGATCTACTCGAATGTGACGCTGCCGGGTCAGACCATTTCCGGAGGTTCCAGCCGTCCATCCGTTCCGAACGAGGATTGGAAAAGCGAGGCCGAGAAGGCGATTGGCAAGATCAAGGTGAAAAACGATTCGCTCGTCTTCAATGGAACGACGGTGATGGATAACCGGACGGTAGAGGAACAGGCTCCGGCGCCGGGAGCGATTCCGGCCCCGCCGATGATCGGACAGGATGTGCTGTACGAAAAAGGCTACGTGATCGATTCCGGCAAGGTAAACAAAGCCAACCAGCCAAGCTCGGGCACGATATTCTATTCACTCGTCAAAGGCATTAACGGCGGGGAGAATAAAACTTTTCCGATCAACGGGATCAACACCGTTACCGTGCATACACCGGTAGTCAACTATGCCTCCGTTTCGGACGACAAGGCGCATAACCAAAAGACGCAACCGACTGCCGGGCGATCGGCGCTCATTTTGGACCGGCCGTTTACCGTAACGGTGCCAACCAGCGGACAGCACCGGGACATTCCAGGCTATGGCAACCGGGACTATGCGAAGTACACGAAAGACAAGCAGGTCTGGTTCCCGTTTGATGTATACAACGCCGACAAATCGACGTTCATTCCGAAAGAAACGTGGACGTCCATTCCGGTCGGGCAGCTTCAGATGTCGTTCTTCTTGCCCGTATGGGTCGATGAAGGCAACTATGACGTATTGTTCCGCACCTTTGCAGAAAACAGCCCGCCGTCTTCTTTTGGCACACAGATGAACGCCAATCTGGAGGTGGCCAATCATGTTGCCACGCAGGTTGTTCCGGTGGAGGTCATTGGCCGTCTCTATGATTTCCGCATCACCGACATCGCAGATTACAATTGGGAAACGGTATTCCGGACGCAAAAGGACAGCGCAGCGCCAACCGGAAATGCCTATTGGGTCGGTACGAAGGGGATTGACGGCGCGGCGCGGGGCAACCAGCCTCCGTTCGTGCTGCCGGTTCGTCAGGGCAGCCACCCGGAAGCCGGGAAGAAAAACGTGGCCGTGAAAACGGGGTATCATTTCAAGTTTGACGTCAAAACGAAAGGGAATATGTTCGGCTCGGGCGACGGCATTCGTATTACACCGACCTTCTATTTTGTGGACAGCAAAGGCAAGAACCGGCAGGAAGTTGATCTCTACTACAACTCCGGGAAAAAGAAGTTTATCCGGATCGGGTCGAGCGACGATGCGGAGCGGCGCAATATTACGCTGGATGCACGGCTGAGAAATGTGCCGCAGCAGGAGCTGATCAACACGGCAAACTCGCTGTGGAGTTTGAACGGCGGTTCCGGCACGAAGCAGGCGTATATTAACCAGTACCTGAAAGACGTCAATAAACCGACCTACGTCGGAGGATATGACATTATGCTGCTGCCGCCCCAGCTCCGGACGTTCTTAGGCAGCATGAACGTGCCGTCCGGCGTCGATGCGGCGCGCGCCAACGCTTCGGTGCAGAAGTGGTACGGAGAATACAGTCTGCCCGCCGCGCCGTATGTCGTGCCGAAAGGATTCAACCTGGCTGAGTACGGGCGCACGAACCGGCTGGATGATAGTTCGCCCATATTCCTGAAGGACGGCTTTATCATTGTCAACTTCAAAATGGAGACTATCCGAAACCGGGATTTGAACAACCCGCATTTGCAGTACATCTATGGACCGCTGGACAATCAGTGGCAAATGGAAGGATTCCAGCGCAGCTTCACTGATCCGTACGGCGTGACGTTTCAGTTGAAGGACGGCGATATCGTTTTTTACCATGCCAACCTGTCCTCGTATGATGACTTCGGTACGGGTGGAACGCATTAGATCGGGTTTATTTTTCTCTTAATCACTTTACACGAAAAGGACTCCTGTACGCAGGGGTTCTTTTCGTGTCTATGGAGGAATGCGCATGTACGACATCCCGTCCGGCGGCGGATGCTTTTGTCCGGTCCAGCCGCCTGTTTGCTATGGAACGGGTTTGACGGAGGAGGGGGAATGGATGCCGTCACTGGAGGTCATATCCAAAGAGAAGAACGGTTTTGGCGATACGTATTACTACATCCGGGATCAAAACGGCGTGACAATCCAGGTCTACGAAGGAGACCTGGAGGCGTTTATGAAAAAGAAAGGCGTTCTGGAGCTCAAGGAAGGTGTCTCGTTCCTGTATCCCAAGAAGAAATGATAAACCCCGGAAAGGAGCAGTTTGCATGAGCTATGACCATTTCAAACGAAAAGTGCAAAAAGCGTATCCGGACGCTGCCCTCTCGTTTTCCTCCAATGGCGCCCAGCACACGGCGAAGGTGGAAGGGCATTTGATCCTTTACACGAACGCCGACAGCGATGCCATTTACGGTATGATGAACGGCGTTCCCATTGGCCGGGCGATCGGAATCGAATAACGAGCCAAAAAAAAAGATCGCCGGGTAGTCAATGAGTCTGGCAGCTACCGAAGCGTTGTTTGCAAAATGATAAGACGGAAAGATTCACTCCATATCGGGTAGAGTGAGCTTGAGAAGGATCTAATTCGGATTTCTCCATTGTGTTTTTAAGGGAACGGGGAGGTGACTCGATGAGCCAGTCCCAATTTCTATTCTTCATCGAAACGATGCCAATCAGTCAGAATGTCGTTCGATTGCATACCAAAGATAAATACGGCAACCCGGTTACCGTTTATGTGCGCCGTGATCGATTTAACCAGTGGCAATGGCAATTTGAAACGCGTGCCGGAAAAAGTCTATGGCATAGCGGGGAACTGGATGAAATCCGAAATTATTGGCGGATTTTTTCTCTGCAATAAAGCCATGAAAGAAATGCAGGCTTTGAAGTTTTACCAATAAACATTGACCAGAAATGGGGGCGGGCGATGAAGAACCCAATTTCTTTGCCGAAGGATTGGATCACCGTGCTGGTCGTGTCTCATTGTGTTTCAGATGTAAATTTCCGTCGGGATCT
Source organism: Cohnella laeviribosi DSM 21336 (assembly GCF_000378425.1). Classification (GTDB taxonomy): domain Bacteria; phylum Bacillota; class Bacilli; order Paenibacillales; family Paenibacillaceae; genus Cohnella; species Cohnella laeviribosi. The sequence goes on from NZ_KB899853.1 coordinate 6,032, forward strand.
TGCCGCTTTTGCGAGGGACAAAGGATACAATCCGCAATCCATCATGGATGCCACGGACAGGCAATTGGAACGGGCATTGCGCGGGGTGTTGAATGGCCAAGATTTCCGGATGGAATGACAGAGAAGCTTGAAACAGAAAGGAGGAGGTGAGTGGGGTGTTCAAATGTAGCGACGGGATTTTTATGGTCATCAAAGTGGAGGAGTATCCGAAGCATTTGAGCGGAATGGAACGGCTGAATCATCCCCGTTCGTGCACGGTAAAGTGCGACAAGTGCGGAACCATCAAAGAAAACCAGCCTTACGATTAAGAGGGACAGGATCGGTACAAACGGTCGTGTCCTTTTCATTTGGGGAGGGATGAACATGTCATTTCAAGAAAAGGGTCGATGGTTCATGGGCCGGTTGTTCGAAGGGGAAGTGGACGGATATTTTGTTCAGGCCCAAGTATTTTCAGAACCGTCCAAATACGGGATTGCCGAAGGGCGAATCAGCCGCCTGACTGTGTACCCGGATCGGTCTGCCGGATTCAACCGTAATCTGGCCAACTACGACCGGGGATGGGACGGCGGCCCGCCGAACAACATCCGAATCCGCGCGGTGGTGGAGAAAACGGTACGCCATTTTGACGGTAAGAGCGTCGACTGGTCGTTCGAAACACGGCGATAAAAGAAGTCGGTAATCGGGAAAAACGACTTGCTACACCGGGCGCAGCAGAGGTAAGATCGACACACCTTCCGAGGAAAGGAGAAATGGGTGTGGATGGTGTACCTCCATGGTTGATCGCGGCTTTCCGGAAACGAATTGATGTACTCGGCCAGCGCATGCGTATGCATCCAAGACATAGTACGGCATGGAAAGAAGTGTCCGAGTTGTTTGAACAGCTCAAGGAAACGTTCTCCGAAGAACAGCAGCGCCAGTTTGTGGAATGGGAGGACCGTTTTAGTTTTCAAGAGTCCATAGAAAAAGAGGAGATGTACGTACGCGGGTTTCTGGACGGGTTTCAAATGTATGCCAGTATAGATGAATTGATCCGACAGATTCCTGTCGATGAAAGGTTCGGTAATGCGGATCCACCCCAATGATCGGGATTTACCTCATATGGGTTTTGCACTTAAAAAGGGGGGATTCAGGGTGTTGACAAAGCTTCAAAAACGGACCGAACAACTGACATTGGAAGTGAGGCGAAAACTGATTGGCTGGCAGATAGCCTTACAGCAAGGCGATACGGAACACAGCCAGCGATCGAAGCGGATATTTTTCGATCTGGTCCAAAACAGCGGACTTCGGCAGGTGGTTGGAATCTCAACTGGCCTCAAAGGATTAAGGTAAGATGTCTGAGGTTGAACAAATGGAAACATACAAATTGTTCTTGCAAAATGCCCGCCAATTGGCGGGCATTTTGCATGGTCAGCATCTTTTCCCGACATGAATACCTGCGCCGCGTACAGGGGCAACGTTGGCCGCGACGTGCAGCAAATGTCGGGAACCGTTTCTCGCTTTTGAAATAAGTGCAATCGACTTATAATGAAAGGAGAAGATCATTTTGTTAAGTAGGTCGGCGATCATGAATTATTTGGAAGTGGTAAACGAGAGACTGAAACAGAAAGGATTGCATGGGGAGCTGTGCCTGTTCGGAGGCGCGGTCATGTGCCTTGTATTCCATAGCCGGGAAGTCACCAAAGATATAGACGCCGTATTTGCGCCGACAAGTGAAATGTATACCATTATCAAAAATATTGCGGACGAATACAATCTGGAGCCGGATTGGTTGAATCCCGCAGTCAAGGGATACGTCTCCCGCAATCATGACGTCCGGTTGTTTAAGCGTATGTCCAATCTGGCGATCTACGCGGCTACAGCGGAGTATATGTTTGCCATGAAATGTTTGGCTGCGCGAGGGTTTGAAAGCAAGGATCGGGAGGATATTCAATTTTTGGCGAGGTACTTGGGCATCCGGACGATGAACGAGGCGCTGGCAGTACTTGAGAAATTTTATCCGCAAAATCGGATGCCGCCGAGATCGCAGTATGTGCTGGAAGAACTTTTCGGCAACGGATTATAAAAGGATGGGGTCATTATGGAGTTGCGTGATATCGCGCATCTGACCAGTCAGAATGCAGGAAGCTTCGAAATTCATACCGGTAATTTTTTGGATGAATTTTATCGCAGCGACAATGAGAAAAGAAAACAAATGGTGGAACAGGAACCTGCCTTTTATCCGAACCTGGCTCCCCATATCCTGCCTTTTTTGGCGGGTATGGCAGAAAAACTGTGCAACGATTACAATTTGGAGTGCCCGGCATGGGTTTATCGCCCGCAGTATTATTTGAAAGAGCCGGTGTTTTGGATGGAAGCTAAGGGCAATCTTCGACTGGTGTTGTTGGTGGAAAGCCCGATCGAGTTCAGACTCCGGAATATCTTCACCTCTGCGAATTCGTTAACAAGGGTCTGAAGTTCTTTTGAGGGATGAAAGCATCCAGTTTTAATCACTTAAGGGTCGCGCAAGCGAAGAAGGAAGCGGAGCATTATTTGGAAACAGCGCTTTCTGCTGTACGGCGATTTGGTTTACACCCAATCAAAGATCAAGGAATTCGTGGCACAATATAAGTAGTGGCACGATGATGATGGGTAGCTTGTGACATCGGCAATCGGCCAAACTATACTTTCACTGAATCGATAATTGTTCAAAAACAAATATGTTCAAACGTGCAAACGAAAGCCGTCCCGCTGGGGCGGTTTTATTGTTTCACGGCACAGGAGGCGAGTTGTGTTGAACCGTTTTTCTTTCACATGCAGTCGTTGCGGGAAAACGATTAGAGTCGAACCGGGGATTTATGATCAGGTATACAAAGGACAGGACTTGTGTCTTTCCTGCAGGAACAAATCAGATGAAAAGGGTTGATAATGTGGACCGGCAGTATGAATGTGGGTTAGTAGCGGACGGTTACCGGATTCGGGTTACGGTTTTCACGTCAGAACGTTCGAAAGTAGAAGCACTGGCGCAGCAACGGGCTTCGGAACGGATGAAGGAGGCATATGGCATCGAAAAAGCGCCGGCAGAATTCGTTGTTTTCGAGGTAACAGAAAAGATCCTTCATTAACAAAGATGAGGCATACGGTTGTTTATGCTTTCCATGTCCAAACTGGGAGGCGATATTGTCAGATTGTCGAAAAAAGATGGAACAACAGGTAACGGTCCGGCATCGTTGAAATTCACGTGAACCATGAAGAGGATGGAAGGCATTCATGGACCGTTTTTAAACATAAAATCTCAGCTTCTTTTTACGAAATGTGCGATAAACACATAAATCAGGAAAGCAACCACAACGGACGGAGGGATGAGCCATGGGCGGAAATGTAGTACGCATGTTTCGGCAAAACGAAACCGCGCACAAACGGCGCAGTAATGAATTGTACGATTCCGGCGCGTTTTCCGGGGCCGGTTACCGGCTGACCTGGGAAGAAGCCGTAAGATTGTTTGTCCAAGCTCGCCGCGCGGAAACGTCAAGCGACCATACAGTGAAGTTCGAACAAAGCAGCCTGGAATGCTATCGCCGAATCTTGCAGGAACAGGAGATTGAGGCAGGTGTTTATGACGTCACGACAGATTTCCTGCGAAACAAGTTTATTATGACGATGGTGGAGAAGAAAGGCTACAAGCTCAACACTATCAACAACCGGATCAAGGCGATCAAGCGCTTCTTTTTATTTCTCCATGAGGAAGGCTGGATCCCGGACAATCCGGCAGCACACCTGAAAACACGGAAAGGCCATCAGCCGACCATTCCGTCTTTTACAGAGGAGCAGGTCGTCGCCTTGCTGAAGCAGCCGGACCAGAATACGTTCACCGGTTTCCGGGATTATACCATGCTATCCTTGATTCTCGATACGGGACTGCGCGTCGGGGAAATGACTAAGCTGAAAATGAGCCAGGTCGACGTGAAAGAAAGCCAGATACTCGGCGTCATCGGAAAAAGCAAAAGGCCGCGAGACATTCCGTTTTGCGATGAGGTTCGCAAAATCTTGATTCGGTATATCAAGGCAAGGGGGGACGTGAAATCGCAACACTTTTTTGTCACGCTCGATGGCCGGCCGCTCGGCGTCCGGTCGTTCCAGGAAGCTCTGAGTCAGTATGGCAAAGACGCCGGCATAACTAACGTGCGGGTCAGTCCGCATACCTTGCGGCACACCTTCGCCAAAATGTACATCATGCATGACGGAGACCCATACAGCCTGCAGGATATCCTTGGCCACACCTCACAGGACATGGTCAAAAAATACGTGAACCTGTGGAGGCCGGAAATGAGAGAGAAGCACACAAAATCGTCGCCGATGCGGCATTTATACAAGGATAGGTTGTTGTGATTAGATAATTACTGTTTGAAGAATCAAAAGACTTTGGCTGTTTTGACCGCCGCGGAAATCAAAACAGCCATTTTACATATCAGGATGTTACGGACTTAATTTAGAATGTTCTTTCAAACTTATCAGGAGGAATTTGCCACATTTTGTAGAATTATAGCATAGGTTTAATAAAGTTGACCTTAAAACGAGACACAGTTTCTTTTAAATCCAAGAGACGAATTTTAAGAAGATGTACTTTAATCAAGGTTAAAAAATAAAATTGAACTCAAGCTACCCCAGCAAGTATGCGATAGGTAGGGTAGTTCAATTTATCGCAAAGGAAGACTCATATTTAATGTTTTATTGTACTTGATTAATAGGCTTGTTATACTCACTATGTAAGCATTTATGCTTACATAGTACAACAAGAGAAGCATGGAGGCTGTTAGGAGTGCTAGAATCTATAAATCGTTTTATAACGGGAAAATGCGAAGATGTTCTTGCGCATTTTCCCGATAATTGTATTGATTTTATTATAACTTCTCCGCCTTACGCAGATAGACGGTTTTATGGAACCGATGAATCCAAGATTCCACCTGATGAATTTGTCGAATGGTTTCTGCCAAAAGCAGCAGAGATGAAGCGTGTATTAAAAGAAACTGGAAGCTTTGTGTTAAATATTAGTGACAAAGTCGTAAACGGAGTACAACATTTATATGTATATGAACTCGTCATCCGAATGTCAAAGGAACTAGGTTATAACCTAGTCCGCGACTATATCTGGTATAATCCATCAACACCACCAAATGTTTTCTCATCCGGAAGATTTGGAAGGACTAAAAAATCACATGAATATTGTTTCTGGTTTAGCAAAAGTGATACATGGACTTTCAACATGGATCCAATAAGAAAACCATATAGCAAAGATATGCAAAAATATTTGAATGGTAATGGCAAAGGGAATCGGAATTACAATACAAGGCCAAGCACACATAATTTTAATTGTGAAAAAGTTTGGAGCGACAAGGGTGGATCTGACCCTGGAAGCGTAATTGAAATTGGGAACACCAGTAGTAATGATAGTTTTATCAAAATGTGTAAAGAAAAAGGTATAGCTCATCCGGCAAGATTTCCGGAAAAATTGGTTGAGTTCTTTATACTCTCAGGCACGAATGAAGGCGATATTGTGCTAGACCCATTTTCAGGGTCAGGTACTACCGCTGTTTCAGCACATCGAAATAAAAGGCATTGGATTGGTATAGATGCAAACAAAGATTATTGTGATCTTGCTTATGAACGAATGAAGCTCGAGTTTCCGGAAGACTTTGAATAATAAGGAATGGTTAGATGCTTGAAACACTTGCTGAAAAAAAATACATAGTTAAATGCATGGATGGTGCCGAAGGCATGCTGTTGCTTCCAGATTCCTCGATAAAGCTGGTCTATGGATCGCCACCATATCCAAACGCAGAACGAAATTATGGTGTATGGAAGTCTGACGAATATATTAGCAAAATCTCACCTTTTATTAACGCAGCCAAGCTTAAGCTTAGGGAAGACGGCTTTATTGTTATAAATGTAAAAGCAAATCGAGAGCGTCATAAAGGTGGTCGATGTACAACTCGCTCACTAGTTGTTGAAAAGTTAGCCATCATGATGGAAGAGGAATGGGGACTTAGTTGCGTAGATATTGAAATATGGGTCAAAGATAACCCTGTTTCAACAGGTCTAAGAGTAGCATGTCAAGATGCTTATGAACAAAACTTGTGGTTTTCTAAAAGTCCGTCTTGGAAAATTAATCTTGATGCTATAAGGAGACCTTATTCCGAAACAACTCTTAGCAAATATGAGAACAATGAATTTAAGCCAAGAGCAAATGGTGTGAGTTACGTTAGAAAAAACAAACGAATACAAGCCAATCCCTTGGGTGCTTTACCACAGAACGTTATTAGAGGCCCTGTATCAGCAAGACAGGATCTGCATCAAGCGATTCAGCCGAGTTATCTACCGAACAAATACATTAAAGCAACCACTCAAGAAGGTGATCTTGTAGTTGACCCTTGGATGGGAACAGGTACAACTGGAATTGAAGCATTAAAGTTGAGACGAACCTTTATAGGTTTTGATATTTATCAGGAATATGTCAAAAATGCAGAAACTGCACTCTTAAAGACGTTAGAGGGTCTACGAGATGACGAGGAGTAGAAGCACATTTAAGGCGTCAAAGACATTAAATGAGTATTTTGTTTCACGGTTAGGTGAAGCGGTAAAAAGAGTTGATGATATAAATTACAGGCCTCTCTTACTTGAACTCAGGAAACCCTCGCCTTTGAAATTTAGAGTGTATTTGTTCAATTGTGGCAATCCTCCAGGAGGAAGGCCGATTGATGAGTATAAGGTCGTGTTAAATGTTGATCAAAAAAAGAAGAATGAGCTAGGAAATTTTGATTTCTCTGATGGTTTCTTTGCACTGATTGTTGGTTACGTGAAGGATTATGATGTCTTTGTATTCTGGGATGCAACAAAGCATAAAAATTTCGGTCGAAACAAAAATTTACAGGTAAAAACGGAGACAATAGTCAGGGCACTGCTTACTCCGTTTGAAACTCAAATAAGAAATACTAATTCAGGTACCGAAATCGTAATCGCGGCAAGAAGTGAGCGTATATTGGATGCAATAAAGGAAAGAATGCGACTCATATACAAAGAATTATTAGAGGGATAAGAATGAATTTGAACTGCTTCGATTTTAAGACCGATTACAATAAAGCTACAGATGATATAGCCAATGAGTTCTATTTGCCATGCATGGAAAATTCTATAAAGTACGATCGGATATCTGGTTATTTTGGCAGTACTATTTACATAATCGCATGGACAGCTCTGAAGCGTTTCGTAGAGAACGGAGGGAAAATGCGAATTATTTGCTCTCCATACATTGTCGAAGCAGATCAAACGGCTATATCTGAGGGGTATAACGCCCGATCATCAGAAGTCATTGTCGAAGCTCTTATAAAGGAAATCAATGGGTTATTCGAAGATACATACTTAAGCAAACCAACAAGAGCATTGGCTTGCTTGGTTGCACTTGAGGTTATCGACATAAAAATAGCTATACTGGAATCTGATGCAGCACCAGAAGTTAAGAGGCTTTTCCATGATAAGGTTGGCATATTTCAAGATGCTGCGATGAATTGTGTTGGTTTTAGAGGTTCAATGAATGAAACCTTTAAGGGACTATCCTCAGATGGCAACATCGAATCTATTGATGTCTTTCCAAATTGGCTTGAAGGCAGAGATAAAAAACGTGTTGAAAACGCGATCAAATACTTTAACGAGCTATGGGAGAACAATATTAAGAGCATCAATGTATTTGATTTTCCAAAAGCTGCAAAAGATTTGTTTACAAAATATGCTTCCACAGATAAATGGCAAGAACTTGTTGAAGAAGTTAAGGAGCAGATTGACCTTGGAAAAAAGTGGACCGCTGAAAGAAAAAATGGCGGCAGAATACCGCGCCCTCATCAAATACAAGCATTAGAAAACTGGGAACATAACGGCAGAAGAGGGATCTTCGAGCATGCAACAGGAAGCGGAAAAACTTATACTGCAATGTGTGCAATAAGACAAGCTATTGATAGAAATGAGATTCCCTTGGTATTAGTGCCCTCGACAGAACTGTTGACGCAATGGAAAAAGGAACTAACAGAAGTGTTTAGCGATATAGATGTAACATTTTTGATTTGCGGTGATGGAAATAATTCATGGAAAAAAATGGGACACCTTTCTGCGTGGACGCAAAGAAGCGTGACAAAGAAAAAAATAATAATAGCGACAATGGATACTGCTGCTTCTGATCAGTTTCTTTACGGTGTCGAACAAGGGGAACATTTGTTTATGGTTGCCGATGAGGTGCATCGTTTAGGTAGTCCTTTTCGCAGGCGGGTATTTCGGATAAATACAGGAGCTCGCTTAGGACTCAGCGCAACTCCAAGACGCTTTGGGGATGAAGAGGGAACGAATGCTATTTTTTCTTACTTTGGTGGCATAATTCCTCCTCCGTTTACTTTGAAAGATGCAATATCCTCAGAAGTATTAACTAAATATTTTTATTATCCTCATGAGATAAAACTAAGCAACAATGAGCAAAAAGACTGGGATGCCATAACTGAGGAATTAAGCAGATATATTGTTACCAATATGAAGCCTGGTTTGGAAATACAAAATTTGATGGATGACACCAGAGTAAAGACCTTATTGATTCAGAGAGCAAGAATAATCAAAAATGCTGCTGCCAAAGTTGAATTGGTACTTCATGTGCTTAAACAGCATTTCCTTAAAGGGCAAAGGTGGATTGTATATTGTGATAATCGCGGTCAGTTAGGAGAGGTACTAACCCTTCTGCTCAACAATGGCTTCGATGCTTATGAATATCACTCTGATATGGAGGGTGATAAAGAAGCAACGTTGAGGTACTTTGCTATAAATGGAGGAGTTTTGGTATCCATTAAGTGCCTTGATGAAGGGGTTGATATACCTGCGACAACTCATGCATTAATACTTGCATCGTCCAAGAACCCCAGAGAGTTTATTCAAAGACGTGGCAGAATTTTACGACGAGCAGAAAAGAAACCTTTTGCCTATTTGCATGATGCTATCGTAACGCCAAACCGGGTTGATGAAGGTGATCTAAAACAATTATCAATAATAGAAGCTGAATTGGCTAGAGCAATTCAATTTGGAGAATGGGCTGAAAATCCATCTTGTATTACCAAACTTCGAAATGTTGCTATTGATTTTAACATTGATTTTGTCAGATCAGTTACTGGGGGTTACGAGGATGAGGAAGAATAGTAATCTAGATGAACTTTTCATTGCCTTAGAGGCTATTAGAGCTGAGGAATACCCAGAACTGCCACGGGCTTTATTAGAAGATTTATTAAAAATTGAGTACGAAAACCAAGATAATCGCGTTGAAGCGCAGACAAAAGCTCTTAAACTCATTGATAAGTATTTGTCGAAACTTATTGTTGAAACTGAAAAAGCGAATTAGTGGAGGGGCAAAATGTTACACTTTCTACGCCTTACAGTTGAAAACTTCGGACCGTATAAAGGAAAGCAGCAGATTGAGTTTTCATCAAATCATGGAGTAACTATTATATGGGGAAATAATGGACTAGGTAAGACTACTCTATTAAATGTATTTCGATATGCTCTTTTTGGTAAGGTTCAGGGGCGCGGAGCCAAATCACATTCATTGAAGCAAATCGCAAATTGGGAAAGTTATGATGAAGGTGAGTATGGTTTCAAAGTTGTGCTAAAAATGAATAACGATGGCACTGATTATGAACTCACCAGACAGTTTGTAGTAAGAGATGGGATTAGTAAACCTGATAAGGACAGTGATTATAAAGAAGAAGTGTTTCTAAAGCGTGGAGGAAGCATACTATCAAACGAAGAAAAGGACCACGTGTTGAAAAGTCTTATGCCGGAACAGGTTTCACGCTTTTTTCTGTTTGATGGTGAATTATTACAGGAATATGAAGAATTACTTATAGATGAAAACAGTACCGGGGCAAAAATTAAAGGAGCAATAGAAACAATCCTTGGCGTTCCTGTACTGACAAATGGTCTTACAGACACAAATGAGGCAGTTAAAGAATATTCCAAAAGATTAACAAAAGTAGCCCAAAAAAATCAAGACACTCAGCTCCTAGGAAATGCACTAGAAGCAAAACAAACCGAATTGAAATCACACGAAGACGAACTGGAAAACTTGAGGAAGAAGCTAGCCGAACTCACCACCGAACGTCATGATCTTGAAGAAGAGATGAAACAAACTGAGAAAGTCAGAGACTGGTTAAACGAGAAAAGAAGGCTTGAAGAAACAGTTGAGCGTAAAAAAGAAGCTCGTTCAGCGAAACTTATTGAAATGAAAGAATTAACTAAAAATGCTTGGCAGGGAATGTTAAGTCAACGCATACAAAAAGCTCTGTTGCAATTAGAGGATGAAATAAAAATATATGAAGACAAGAAGTCAAAGCACGTAATATCACAACAGCTAATTGAAGAGCTAAAAAAAGGCTGTGAAACAGGAAAATGCCCTATTTGTGAGCAAGGTCTTGCGAATCATGCATTACAATTAATAAAAGAAAAAACTGCAAACTACAATGCTGGATTTGCTGCTTTGACAGAATTCGAAGAAAACAAGCTAATAGAGTTGCAGGGGCGAAGGGCACAATTAAAAAAGTTAAACGTAGAAGAATTACGGGTTCAAGTGGTTGCCATTGAGAACGTACTGGCCGACATCACTGTTGAGCTTAGCGATTTGGAACAACGATTAAGTGATTTGGACAAAAACATTAGGGAAGCTGGCGATATTTCTCGCGCGAGTAGTGTTGCTAGCGAACTCGCAAGGTGCTTACAGAAAATTGATAACACTGAGAATGGTATAAGAGAAGAGCAGGAGTTAATTATTAAAGTTAAAGATGAAATAAAGCGTATAGAGGAAAAACTTAAGCAAGCAGCTTCGGACGATGAACTTATAATTGCTGAACGTAAACGGGAAGCCTGTGAAAAGATAAAAAGAATATTTGAGCGCGGAGTTGAGCTTTATAGAGACAATTTGAAGCAAAAGGTTGAAAAGGACGCTTCAGAAATCTTTGTAAGTATCTCAAATCAGCCTGAGTATAATAAGCTCCAGATTAATGATAATTATGGCTTAGCGATCGTTCATCAGAGCGGACGTATTGTGGAAATTCGATCTGCAGGTTATGAGCATTTAGTTGCACTGTCTTTAATAGGGGCATTGCATAAGAACGCTCCGCTACAGGGTCCAATTATCATGGACTCCCCCTTTGGACGTCTTGATCCGGAGCATAAGAGAAAAATCACTGCCGCATTACCAAATCTTGCTGAACAAGTGTTGTTACTTGTTTATAGCGGCGAAATTGACGAGCAACTCGCGAGAAGAATATTGGGTAGCAATTTAAAGAATGAGTACAAATTATTCAGCAAAACAGCTTTTAACACTCAAATTGTAAAAGGCTGAGGGGGCTAATTCATGATAGAAGATAGAATTAATATAGGTTTATCTGTTGAAGCAAACAATGTAGCTGATGTACTTGAGGAAACAGAATATTTTGAAGATAGACTTGCAATAGCGAAGTTTGCTTTGGCTTATGCTGTTCGAAATGGTCTTGATACAGGTTTGGCTGAATTCAAAGTTGGAGAAAGTGGAGGTACCAAGTGGAACATAGGCTCAGTAGATGCCGACAAGTATTTACATAGCCTGATCTTATCTCTCTATCCAGATACAAAAACCCCATATCGCTACATTGAGGCACTTATGAACAAGGGGTTGTTAAGTATCGGTAAAATAATCGAAGCAGAGGGTATCGGGAAAATAAGCAAATTTATGTAAGACATTTCAGAAAGAGTGTTTCTTATAGCAGTATATTTATGTTTGTCGCGGCCGCGACACCATCGGATGAGGAGATTATTTTTTCATGATTGGTCAAACGCTTTCTTTTGGAGGGGGGGGTGTGATGTCGAATCACAATATTGCCTTTGGTAGTTTTATTGAGAAAAGAAGAAAAGCTAAACAACTTAGTATGCGAAAAATGGCTAAGCTGTTAGGGATCACTCCCGCATACCTAAGTGACATTGAGAAAGGCAGACGCTATGCTCCCGATAAAGAAAAGCTGTTTGAAATCTCTAGAATACTAGTATTGAGCGAAGAGGAACGTGATGAAATGTTTGACTTAGCAGGTCAAACCAAAGGAGAGATCCCACCAGATTTACAAGAGTATATTATTAATAAAGATATAGTCAAAATAGCCTTGCGTATTGCCAATAAAAATAATGCGAGCGATAAAGACTGGGAAGTATTTATTAAAAATCTAATGAAGAATCAATAAGTTATCATAATAGCATGCCGTGACTTTTTTTTTTTGCTGATGGTCACAAGGGAAAACTGATCCATTACTCCTAGCCACCTTCGTGAAGAGTAATTGATGGGAAGAAAATGTAAATACGAAGAAACTGACAATCAAAGGATTAGAAATCTCGATTTATTAAATAGTTAATAACATGGCCTAACAGTTTTCATAGTATTGCGGTACTTTATACCTCATAACATAGGGTGGAAATAATACGGGAGATGATTTGCATATGAAAGAATCAAAACAATTAACCATCGCTAATTTTAACTGTACCTTTGGTAATGAAGATGAACCATTTTTGAATTTTTTTGAACAAATAGTTATTCCAGCATTTCAATCGGGTAAAGCCAAAAAGACAGACGGCGCAGAGTTCTTTTTTGATAATGTGAATGTATACATGTTAAGAGGTATATACTTTTTGACGGGTTTTATTATAAAAAAAACCGAACTCGAAGTCCGTTCACGTTACTCGGAAGAAAAAGGAATTGAACATACAAATCTTCGTATACCTTCTGCCCCATACTCAATATTTCTTATCGCTCTCAATAATCACAGGATGATACTTGTAAAAAATCAAAAGGGAAGTCCGAGTATTGCGAACTTTAGTTCAACAGCAAGGGATATACTTTCAGACTACGTAAAAGAGCAGAATAGAGAAAACAGCGCTAAAGATAAAAAGCTACCTACTCCACACCTAAATGTTGTTCCAATACCATTTAAAGGGGCAATTAATAAAGAGTTAGTTGGAGTAAAAAAAATACATTATATGAAACTTCGGTTTTATCCCTTAAATGGTGATATTCCAGTACAAGGACTTTTTAAAGAACTTACCGAGCAGTTAGAAATTTTAGGTAGCAAATCCGGAAATACAACAATTAACTCCCCAAAAAATATTCTACAAGTAGGCGAGTTTATACGTGAAACAAAAGGTACTGTTGAGCCAACATTAAGAGTTGAGGATCGCTTTGGTAATAAAAGAACTCTTAAAAGTGATTCCTTCACGGATGTTCTAACAATTGAATTAGATGAAGAGAATGAATATTCCAGCAATCTCGATACAATAGTTGGCAAGGTTTTAAATAAAGAAGAGTTTACTGAGGTAAGCGAAGATAATGAAAGAATATATCAGACCAAAATGGATGTGATAAGAAAATTCCATCAAAGTAGGTAGGGATATGTATGGATCATAATGAATCTAAGAAATTAACTGAGAACACTTTAGAAATACTAAAACTAGATAGTTTTAATAAAGTATTCAAATCTGCCATTTCTGAAATGCGCCCATCTAAATTGAGGTTGGGTCTGTTATCAGTGTATTTATTATTACTGTATTTGTTTTTTTCCTGTTTGGTGTTCACAAATAATGCAGTAATTAAAGTTGTAAGTGTATTGGAAATAATAAACAATACGTACCTCCCTCTTTTTGGGATTATATTAACGGGATATTCAATATTTCAAGCACTTGCAAATGGCCAAACATTGAAAACTCTTCTATCCAGAAATGAAGGTAATAAGAGTATGTTTTTAAGATTCAATAGCTACTTCTTTGTTCTTTCAATAATTTACTTGACTATAATCTTAGGGAACATGTCTCTTTTGTTTATAGTTAAAAATCTGGATCCTTCGTTTCATTTACCGTGGTTCTCTAATCGAGTTAATACACAAATCTGTGTGGTGTTTACAACAATATATGTGACGATAATGGTTTATTTTCTTATTGAGTTTAAATCATTCATATACAATTTATATCAATGTTTTAGTATTAATACTTATGAAAAGGCCAGAGAGTATATCAAACAATCTGATCTATATAATAAGAACTAAAATGATGGCAGATAACGCATTTATGTCAACAAATTATGACCTCTTGTGAATATGATGATGACGACGAACCGCAATTCGGTACGGAGTCATTCAGGATGAAAGGGTGCATCCGAAGATGAACTGTTTGATACGACGTATGCGCAGATCGACTTAGGAATTCAAATGAACCTGGGGCTGCTCAACGAGGCGTGAGAAATGCTGAGGGCTCGATGTTGGCGGGTCTGATGACCCGCCGCTTGATCATCTCCTCGCCATCACTGCTCTACTCGGACTCCAAATTAAATAATTCGCTTCATATTTTCTACCGGGCTGAATTTTTTGTGTTGTTTTTTGATATCACTACTGAACAATTCTACATAATACTCTACCATATCGAGCGTAGCATGTCCCAATATGCGCCGCAAGGTGAATGGGTCTCCTCCGTTCAAAATGTAGAATTTTGCCATCGTATGGCGGAATGTGTGGGGCGAAACCCGTACTCCCTGAATGCCTGCCGCTTTACCGTAGGCCTGCATTTTTTCCTGCAATGCTCGGGTACTGATCGGTTCGTTGTTGATATTGACGAACAGAGCGTCCGTCTCCAGATCGCCGCGGATGTCCAGATAGTTACGGACGATTTTTGCACAAGTTTGCTGGAACGGCACGCGGCGAGCTTTTCCCCCTTTTCCCTTCGTAATCCGAATCTCCTGCTCTTTGAAGAACAAGTCCCCGGTTTTAAGGTTACATAGTTCGCTGATCCGCATTCCGGTCTCTAACAGCACCATCATCATTGTGTAATCACGAAAGCCGGTGAACGTTTTGCGGTCCGGTTGTTCCAGCAGGTTGGCCACTTGTTCTCTGGTAAAGGTTTGAATCATCAGCTTTTCCGCTTTGACCACATGCAACTCGTCCGCGATATTATTTGTCATCCAGCCTTCCTCGAACAAATACCTGAAGAACTGCTTGACGCCTTTAATACGCCCGTTCACCGTATTGTCGGACTTTCCTCGGTCGATCAGATAGGCGACAAAATGGTTTTTGACATCGCGGGAAGTCACAGAATAGATATCGAGCGGAACTTCCTGTTCCAGAAAAGCATCTTTCATTTGTTGAACGCTGTCCTGATAAAATCGAAGCGTGAGTGGCGAAAGGTTTTTTGCTTTGCAATCGAGAATAAAAGAATGAAGTAAATCGTCGAAGCTTAATTGTTGCTTTGCGGAACTGGAACCATCGACGGTAGTCAGTACGTTTTGCCTGCGTTTATTCATACTGGCTCACCCCGCTTTTGTCGATGGCGTCCGGAAATTCGTTTACCAGATGTTCGACCGGGCTGAACTTTCCATGTTGAATTTGCAGGTCTCGAGAAAACAGTTCGACATACATTTCCGTCGTTTCCATCCGCTCGTGCCCCAAAATGCTTTTTAGCGTAAATATGTCGCCGCCGTTTAGTAGATACTTTTTCGCCATCGTATGTCGAAAAGTGTGGCAGGAGCATTGGATACCTTTGATACCTGTCGCTTTGCAATATCGGGAAATCATAATCCGGATTCCCGCAGCTTTAAACGGGCGATTGTCCAAGTTGATCCAAAGGCGGTCGTGTTCCAGCGTTCCCCGTTCCTGTAAATACCGTTTTAATTCGAACGTGCATGTGCGTTGAATCGGCACTTGGCGGGCTTTCCGTCCTTTGCCTTGCTGGATGTGCAGCGATCCTTCTTCAAAGTTAATATCTGTAATCCGGAGGTTCGCCAGTTCCTTCAATCGGATGCCGGTCTCAAGCAGCACTAGCATCATGACATAATTACGATAGCCTGTGAAGGTGAAGCGGTCCGGTTGAGCAAGCAATCGTTGCAGATGACCGTCCGTGAAGGTATGCGTCAATGAGGGCTGAACCTTGAACGGTTTCAATTCGGAGGAAATGTTCGTTTCCATCCAACCTTCGCATGTAAGGAATTTGAAAAACTCTTTAAGGATGCAAAGGTTACAGTTCACCGTCCTCAGTGCCAATCCCTCGTCCAGCATGCTGGGGATAATGCGGTGGGTCAGATCATAAGGGGTTAGCGTACCCAAATTCAGTTTCTTAGTTTCGAGGTGTTGCTTGAATTTGGTCAGCCCTTTGCGGTAACGGCGGATGGTTTCTTCCGTTAGATTTCGGATTTTACATTCCTGTAGGAAAAGATAAACGGCTTCATCGAAAGTAACGTTTGAACTTTGCAATCTTTTTGCTGGATCATTTTTTTGGCTTGACACTTCGCATATCCTCCATTGAGTGTTATGCGAGGTAAAGCAGATATACGAGTCGACTAGGGGTGGTTCGTATAACAACCCGGTATACGATTTCGTAAAACTTTCACGAAAAACCGAGTTATTTACGCTCAGATGGAATAATTTATCCATCGGCTAAAACCTTTGATACATAAGGTTTTTCGGCATTTTGGAGGGTTTTGTTCACCTCCTTCCGGCTCGTATAACACCATATTCACGCTGCGGGGCTTTCGCCCCTTGATCGTCAGATGTATAATCATGGAAGAAGCTCAAACGACACACGAGCCGGCCTAAGATAGGAGCTATCTAAGACCGGCTCGAGTCGTGAATGCGGAAGCGCTATAAGAAATAGTCGCAAATCAGAAAAAACTGATACTAGACTTTACATTGGACACAGAAAACCGAGAATGCGACAATGGGGCTGCATGAGAATACGCTTTACCGTTGGGTCGCTGAATTCAAGAGCAACGGGGCTCAGGCATTCCCAGGCAGCGGACAGCTGAAGCCGGAGGATAAAGCACTGCGTACCCTTCAGAAGCGAATTCGCGATCTGGAAGAGGAGAACGAAATCCTAAAAAAGGCCATGCACTACTTCGCAAAAGACCGGCGCTGATTTATCCGTTCATCCACAGACACCGCTTGCAGTTCCGTGTCGCGAAGATGTGCTCCGTGTTCGGCGTTTCCAAAAGCGGTTACTACGAATGGACGAAACGCAAGGAAAGCAATC
>NZ_KB899854.1 GCF_000378425.1 Cohnella laeviribosi DSM 21336
TCTCGAACCAACGTCGCATCCCGCAGGGATGCGTGGATTGAAATATGAGCATGCGATCACCTCGTTATCTGGTATGCACTTAGTCGCATCCCGCAGGGATGCGTGGATTGAAATCAAAAGGGAACGAGGTAGGCGTGGCCGATAAGGTTGTCGCATCCCGCAGGGATGCGTGGATTGAAATGGTTGTGGAGAGGGCTTTATTCGCACGATGATAGTACCGTCGCATCCCGCAGGGATGCGTGGATTGAAATCTCCGAACTGGCCCGCAATAACAGCGGTGACTATGGAGTCGCATCCCGCAGGGATGCGTGGATTGGAAATACCACTATCCTTCCAAAAGGCGGTGCCGCTTATGGACAAACCTGCAACGTTCAGCATTGTCGGCGGCGGCGGATTTCGCGCGCAATATTTTCTGCGGATCGCGCAGGCGCTTCCCGAGCAATTTCGGGTGAGCGGCATGGTGGTCAGGGATGAGTCGAAAGGCCAGGAGATGGAAAGCCGGTGGGGCGTTGCTACTTACCGGACGCTGGACGAGCTTCTGGCCCGCGAGCGGCCGGACTTCGTCGTCCTGTCCGTTCCCCCGTCCTCCGCCATGAATTATATGCTGGAGCTGGCGGAGCGGGGTATGCCCGTCCTGACGGAAACGCCGCCCGCTCCCGATCTGGACGGGCTGCTGCGGCTGCACGACCTTCTGACCCGAAAGGGCGCACGGATTCAAGTCGCCGAACAGTACCCGTTGCACCCTTTGCAACAGGCGCGCGAGGCCGTGATCCGGTCGGGAATGCTTGGCATCGTGAACCAGGTCACCGTTTCGATCTCGCATTTTTACCATGCCGTTAGTCTCATCCGGAAATTTCTCGGAATCGCGTTTGAGGATGTACGCATCCGGGCCATGCGCTTCGAGTCCGAGTGGGTCGCCGGACCGACTCGCAGCGGACCTCCGACCGAGGACAAGCTCGTCAAGTCGGAGCGGGATTTGGCCTGGCTCGATTTCGGCGGAAAGCTGGGCATTTACGACTTTACGAAGGACCAGCACCGTTCGTGGATCCGTTCCAACCATCTGTGCATCCGGGGCGAGAGGGGCGAAATATTCGACCGGCGAATCAGCATACAGGACCCCTCCTGCAGACAGATTCAATTGGAGCTCCACCGCGTGAACAAAGGGGAGTACGAGAACGCCGAGGGGTATTTTCTGCAAGGCATTATGGCGGGAGAGCGCTGGGTGTACGAAAATCCGTTTGCGCCGGCAAGACTGTACGACGACGAACTCGCGATTGCCGAATGCTTGCGGAAGATGGCGGCATACGCTGCGGGCGGGCCTTCCTTCTACGGTCTTCCCGACGCGTCGCAGGACCATTATATCGGCATGCTGATCGAGCAGGCCATCCGCACCGGCGAAACTGTCGTCTCGGAGCGCCAGCCTTGGAGCGAATCTTTTTGATTGCGGAGACGCACGACGAACGCTTCATACCGCTCGCGCGTGCACGGCATGAAAGGCGGCCGGCAAGCGGCCAAGCGCATGCGTCAGGGGCAAAATAAGGAGAGAGTTCTACAAAAGCGAAATTTTTCCTAATTATCACAAAAAAACCGCGAGCCATTCGCGCCGCAAATGGACGATTTTCGCCTGTGCACGATCGGCATCGCTCATTTCCTTTCATTCCTTCATCCCCATTGCCTTATATATCCCCAGCAAAGAAAGCCGCGTAAGCTGCAGCGCCATGTAATGCGGCGAGTAAATTCGGTTGTCTTCCAGCCATTTGACGATAATGCCCTGGGTCGAGCAGGAGATGTAGTCCAGCAAAATATCGAGCGGAACCTGAAGTTTCTGGTCCAAATCGAGCTTGGAGATGCGAATATAGAAGCTTTCCTTGATGATGTCCTGCATCTTGGCGTGAAGTTCCGACGGGTTGAGGCGCTTCAGCATGACGCGATAGAACGTCTCGTGGTCGGACAGATGTTCGAAGAGCGCGGCAAAAAAGGCGTCGGGTTCATGGAAGGCGGGCGCAACCTCCACCGCTTCCTTCTGGCGGCCGGATGTCGCTTCGGTGAGCAGATCGAGTTTTTCCTTCACCATATTGTGCAGCAGGTCGTCCTTGTCGATGTAGTGCGCATAGAACGTAGAGCGGTTGATATTCGCTTGTTCGGCTATATCGATGACGGTGATTTCGGGATATTCCTTCTTTTGCAGCACGGTCAAAAAAGCGTCCATGATCATGCTGCGCGTGCGCAGAATGCGGCGGTCCGTCACCCGATGATCTCTCCAAGGTTCCTTCATTCGAGCCTCTCCTTTTAAAACAACATTTTTCGAATAAGTGTCGGAAAAACAACACATTGCAAGGCGCGATGTGCCCTGCCGTTTTCGGGATGAATGCGGCGGGGGAGATTGCGGCCGTTTTTCCAGCGATATTCCCGTGTTTTACGCGCCGGACAATTTTCGAAAGAACGTGGCTTATTTTTTTGTTCTTCAACACCTTTTTCTATTGTGTTGTTTATCCACCAAAGTAAGAATAATTGATTGTTGAAATAAATTGGTTATTAGCTATGATAATAAACAACTCATAGTAAATCAATTGGAATAAATGTTTATTCAACATCTGCAAAGGAGGGCCAATTTGCGAGGTGAAACGTTTCTCCAGAGTCTGAACGACGGGCGGACGGTATGGCTCGACGGCAAGAAGGTCGATCATCTTCCGGAGCACCCGGCTTTCAAAGGGACGCTGCAAACGATCAAGTCCTTGTTCGATATGCTGGACGATCCCGACCAACGGGACGATGTCGGCTATTGGGTTCCGGAAAGGGGCCGGTACGCGCACGCTTCCTTTTTGGTTCCGCACACGCCGGAGCAGCTTGCGAAGCGAAGCCGGTCCTTCTCGCGGTGGTCCGCCGAAACCAACGGCATGATGAGCCGGCTGTCGGACTACGCCCGCTCGCTGGTGACGGGCTGGTATGCGGCCAGGGACGAACTGTCGAAGCTCGATCCGCATTTTGCGCATAAAATCTCGGCCTATTATGAGCAGGCGCGCGATCGCGACCTGTTTCTGACCACGGCGATCATTGATCCGCAAATCGACCGCTCTCGAAATCTGGATGATGAGCGGATTGCAGAAAGGTTCCTGCACGTCGTTCGCGAAACGGAGGAGGGCATCGTCATCCGGGGCGCCAAAATGATTGCGACGGGAGCTCCGTACACCCATGATTTTGTGCTGTCTTCCTTTTTGCAGTTTAAGCCGCAGGACCGGAAACACGCCCATGTGCTGATCGTTCCGGCCAACTCCAAGGGCCTGCATATCGTGTGCAGGGAATCCTTCGCGCAGCCGAAGGAGCTGAATCATCCGTTGAGCGCGAAGTACGACGAGATGGACGCCGTTCTCTTTTTCGACGATGTGCTGGTTCCGTGGGAAAGGGTGCTGCTGTACGGCGATCCCCAAAAAGTGCTGGCGCTCAGAGCCAACAAAACGGCGAATTCGCTGGCGTTTCATCAAAATGTGGTGCGGTACGTAGCCAAGCTTGAGTTCGTGACCGGCATCGCGTTTGCGGTTGCGGAATCCATCGGCACGACGGGCTTTTTGCACATCCAGGAGAAGCTCGGCGAACTGCTCACGCAGATCGAGATCATGAAAGCGCTCGTGATTGCCGCGGAAACGGAGGCCAAGCCCGACGAATCGGGCGTGCTCGTGCCCGCGCTGTCCTATATCGAAACGGCCCGAAACATCGGCACGAGGTTTTACCCCCGGGCGATCGAGATTTTGCAGCAGGTCGGCGCCGGCGGCTTCGTCCAGGTGCCTTCGAGCGTGGAGGATTTCTACGGGCCGATTTCGGAATTGATGCACCGGTACTATGAAGGGGCAACCGTAAGCGCCGAGAAAAAAGTGCAGCTGTTCAAGCTCGCCTGGGATTTGTTCGGCAGTCCGTTGGGCGCGCGCCACCAGCTTTACGAGCGTTTTTACGCCGGCGATCCGGTTCGCGGCTATGCGAATCTGTACAATGCCTTCGACAAGGAGCGGCTGACGGAACCGATCTGGAACCTGCTGAAAGAGACAAGCCGAGGCGGGCTGACGATAACCTAGAAAGGGTGTGGAGAAAACATGGAAGTCTTTTGGTTTATCCCGACGCACGGCGACGGACGCTACTTGGGGACGCGAGAAGGCGCAAGAGCGGTAACGTACGCATATTGCAAACAAATCGCGCAGGCGGCCGACGACCTGGGGTACGCGGGAGTTCTGCTGCCGACGGGAAAATCCTGTGAAGACGCGTGGATCGTGGCTTCCTCGCTCGTTCCGGCAACGACGAACCTGAAATTTCTGGTGGCGGTTCGGCCGGGCTTGACGATGCCCACCACGGCCGCGCGGATGGCGGCTACGCTCGACCGTTTTTCAAACGGAAGGCTGCTCATTAATGTGGTTGCCGGGGGCGATCCGGTGGAGCTGGAAGGCGACGGCCTGTTTCTGGGGCACGACGAGCGCTATGAGCTGACCGGGGAGTTCTTGACGATCTGGCGGAAGGAACTCGCCGGAGAGGAGGTCGATTACACCGGCGATTACCTTAAGGTGAAAGGGGGAACCGTCCTCTATCCTCCGATTCAGAAGCCGTACCCGCCGCTGTATTTCGGAGGATCGTCGGATGCGGCGATGGAAGTGGCGGCGGAGCATGTCGACGTGTATCTGACATGGGGAGAGCCGCCGGAGCAGGTGGCGCAAAAGATCGCCCGGATGCGGAAGCTGGCCGCGGCGAAAGGTCGGACGCTTCGCTTCGGCATTCGGCTTCATGTCATCGTCCGCCATACGGAAGAGGAAGCGTGGCAAGCCGCCGACGAACTCATTGCGCATCTGGACGAGGAAACGATCGCGTCGGCGCAGCAAATCTTTTCCCGCATGGATTCCGTGGGACAGAAGCGAATGACGGACCTGAACAAAGGAGATCGTTCGAATCTGGTGGTCAGCCCGAACCTGTGGGCCGGAATCGGCCTGGTCAGGGGAGGCGCGGGGACGGCGCTGGTCGGGAACCCGGATCAGGTTGCCGCAAGGATGAAGGAATATGCGGAACTGGGCATTGAAACGTTCATTCTGTCCGGCTATCCGCACCTGGAAGAAGCGTACCGCACGGCGGAATTGCTGTTTCCCCGGCTGAACCTTTCCAAGCCTGCCGGCGCCGGCGACCGGGCGTTCATTAGTCCGTTCGGGGAGATGATCGCCAACAACAAGATTCCGGAACACCGCGTTGCCGCGTCTTCCCGTTCATGAGAACCATAAGTTGCCGCCGATTAGATAACTAAAGGCGCCTGAAGCTTTATAAATCAGGTGCCTTTTTCATTTGCTCATTACCGTAAAATTCTATTTCGACACAGCAAGAGAGGGATCCAACGTGAATCAAATCAACAGCAGGAAATTCATCTTCGGCATTCTTTCAATCGTCTTGCTCCTTATCGTTTCCGCATGCACGCAAAACAGCGCTTCGCCGTCCGCAACGTCCGGACCGAGCGCCCAAGCCAACAACGGCACGCCGAGCGCCGGCCCGCCAAGCAGTACCGATTCCGGTTTCCTGGGTGTCGTCGACAAGCAGCCTGTCCCTTCGCTGAAAGGCAAGCGAATCGGCGTCGCCGTCATTGGGACCGACCATAACTGGGACCGGCAGGCATACCAAGGCCAGATCGACCGGATCAAGGAACTGGGCGGAACGCCGATTGCCGTCGACGGCGAACGAAACGACCAGAAGCATATTTCGGATATTGAAAACCTGATCACCCAAAAGCCGGATGCCATCATCAAGCAGTTGGGCGATACGAAAGTGTCCGCTCCGGTTCTCAAAAAAGTTCACGACGCCAACATCCCGCTGTTTACCGTGGACCATCCGAGCGAATACAGCATCACCAACCATATGTCGGACAACTATTTGATCGGCGAAGCGTTGGCCCGCAGAATGTTCGAGGATATCGGCGGCGAGGGCAAAATCGCCGTATTTAACGGCTTTTACGGCGTTCGGGTCGTGGCGATCCGCTATGACATGATGAAATACGTGGCCAAGACTATCCGAAAATCGAGTTTATCGAACCGGAATTGCAAGACGTCATCCCCGGGACGATCGAGGACGCCCGCAAAAAAGTGCAGGACTTGCTCGTCAAATATCCGAAAAAAGGCCAACTTTCGGCCATTTGGGCGGGATGGGACATTCCCAGCATCGGGGCCGCTCAAGCCGTCGACGCAGCCGGCCGCAAGGATATCAAAGTTTACGGCGTTGACGGGGACCCGGCCGCCATCGATATGATCGCCGATCCCGGCTCGTCGTTCGCGGCCGATATGGCCCAGCAGCCTTATCTCATCGGACAAGCGGCCGTCGACACCGTCGCCCGGTATTTGGCGGGGCAGAAAGTTCCGAAATCGGTCTATGTCGACCCGATCCTCGTGACCAAGGAGAATGCCGAAGAGGCGAAGCAGATTCTATTCAAAAAGTAGCTCGGAGGGACCGGCTCTTGCGCTCAGAGTATGTATTGGAAATGCTGAAGATCGACAAGGAATTCCCGGGCGTAAAGGCGCTTCAACAGGTGACCTTTCAGCTCCGCAAAGGGGAAATACACGGTCTCGTCGGTGAAAACGGGGCCGGCAAATCGACGCTCATGAAGATATTGGCGGGCATATACAGTCCGGACCGCGGAGAGATCCGCTTCGAAGGCCAGGTTCAAAACCGGCTCACGCCGCGGCTCGTCGCCCAAAAAGGCATCCATTTTATTCATCAGGAGCGTCACGTCGTTCCTTACCTTACCGTCGCCGAAACCTTGTTTTTAGGATTGAGCCGGCCTTCTCCCCCTTCAAATTCATCAATCGGAAAGCATTGATGAAAGAAGCCGAAGCCCATTTGCGAAAAACGGTCGGACTGGACATACCGGGCGACAAGCCGGTCGGGGAGTTGACCGTCGGGGAACAGCAGCTTCTGCAGGTATGCCGGGCTTTGTACCATCGGCCCAAAGTCATCGTGTTCGACGAGCCGACCGCCGTTCTCGCCAGCAAGGAAGCGGACCGGCTGTTCGAAATCATCCGCGAGCTGCGCAGGCAAAACATCGGGATCATCTACATTTCCCACTATTTGAACGAAATCGTCCAACTGTGCGACCGCATCACGGTTTTTCGGAACGGAACCAAAGTCGATACCTTGGAAACGAAAGGCCTGGACATCGAACATATCGTCTACCTGATGGTCGGCCGCGAAATCGGGGAGCAATTCCCGGTAAAAAAGAGGACGGCGGGGGAGCCGCTGCTTCGCGTCGAAGGGCTGACCCACATCGACCAGTTCCGGAATATCCGTTTTCAAGTCCGCAGCGGCGAAATCGTCGGCGTAACGGGATTGATGGGGTCCGGCCACACCCGTCGCCTCCATGCGGCGAAAAGCAATCCGGTAGCGTGAGACAAGGAGGCAAAAGATGAGCAAACGTATGTACCTCAACGCGTTCGACATGAACTGCGTCGGCCATCAATCCCCCGGGCTGTGGACTCACCCGGACGACCAAGGGTACCGGTACAAGGATTTGCGCTATTGGACCGATTTGGCCCGGCTCTTGGAGAGAGGGAGGTTTGACGGGCTTTTTTTGGCCGACGTCCTGGGGATTTACGACGTTTACGAAAACAGCCGGGATGCGGCCGTCCGCCAAGCGGCGCAAGTGCCGGTGAACGATCCGATTCTGCTGGTGTCCGCCATGGCCCATGTGACGAAGCATCTCGGATTCGGCATTACCTGCGCTTTGACCTTCGAGCATCCGTATATCTTCGCGAGGCGAATGTCGACTTTGGACCATATCACGGAGGGGCGTGTAGGCTGGAATATCGTAACCTCTTATTTGGACAGCGCGGCCAAAAATATCGGGCTCGAAAGGCAAATCGCGCACGACGAGCGCTACGATTTGGCCGAGGAATACATGGAGGTTTGTTACAAGCTGTGGGAGGGAAGCTGGGAAGACGATGCGGTGATCCGCGACAAGGCCAACAAAGTGTTCACCGACCCGGCGAAGATTCACGATATCGGTCATCGCGGCAAGTATTTTAAAGTTCCCGGCATTCATTTATGCGAGCCTTCTCCCCAAAGGACGCCCGTTCTCTATCAAGCCGGCGCTTCCAAACGAGGACGGGACTTCTCGGCCAAGCATGCCGAATGCGTGTTTATCGTCGGTCCGACAATCGAGACGGTAAAACAGATCGTAAAAGGAATCCGCGAAAATGCGGCGCGACAGGGACGCAATCCGGACGGCCTGCTCATCTTTACGTTGTTTACCGTTATCGTGGGCGAGACCGAGCAGGAAGCGCAGGCCAAATACGCGGATTATGCCAAGCATATCAGCTACGAGGGCGCGCTTGCCCTGTACGGCGGCTGGAGCGGGCTCGATCTTTCCGCCTACGCCCCCGATTGCGAACTGGAATATATCGAAAGCAATGCAAGCCAAACGGCCATCGATGTGTTTACCAAGATCGACCCGAATAAGAAATGGACCGTGCGGGAAATCGCCCATTTTGTGGGCATCGGGGGCCTGGGGCCCGTTGTGGTAGGGTCGCCTCGGCAGGTCGCCGATGCGATGCAGCGCTGGATGGAAGAGACGGGCATCGACGGGTTCAATCTCGCTTATGCGGTCACGCCCGGCACCTTTGAAGACTTTGTCGATCTGGTCGTGCCCGAGCTTCAAAGACGCGGCGTTCTCAAGCAAGAATACGAGGAAGGAACGCTGCGGGAGAAGCTGTTCGGCAAAGGGAAGGCCCGCCTGCAGGACGATCATCCCGGCGCCGCGTACCGTCGGCTGTCCAAAGCGAATGCGACCGTTTAAGAGACCATCGACTATCCGAGTAAGGAGAGGGAAGCTATGGCATTGGAATTAAAAGAAAATCAGGATTATATGGAAAAAGCGAGACGGCTTGCCCGCGAATTTGCCAAGGACGCCGTTGAAAGGGATAAAGCCGGCGGCACGGCGAAAATCCAGCGGGATCTGATCCGCGACAGCGGGTTGCTGAGGCTGCTGATTCCGAAGGAATACGGCGGCGACGGACAGCCTTGGTCCTCGGTACTCCGCATCGTCAGGGAATTTGCCCGAACGGACGGTTCCCTGGCGCATTTGTTCGGCTACCACTTCATCATGCTGACGCAAATTCATTTAAAGGGGACTCCGGAGCAGAAAGCTTACTTCTACAGGGAAACGGCGAAGCACAACTGGTTCTGGGGCAACTCCTCCAACCCGATCGAGCGAAGCATTATCGGCCATCGGGAAGGGGAGCGGTATTTCCTGAACGGGAAAAAAACGTTCAGCTCCGGTTCTCCGGATTCCGACGTCCTTCTGGTTTCGTGGCTCGATCGCGATTCCGGAAAATATTACGATGGGGTCGTTCCCACCCGGAGGCCGGGCGTGAACGTGCTGGACGATTGGGACAATATCGGGCAGCGGCAAACGGGCAGCGGCACGGTCGTCTTCGATCAGGTGTGGATTGAAGATCACGCAATCGTGGATACGACCGCTACGAAGCATAAAGTGTTTGCGACGATCGTGCCCATCCTGTCGCAAATCATTTTGGCCAATATTTTTATCGGAAGCGCCGAGGGAGCGATTGCGGAAGCGAAGCAATATACGTTGAACCAGTCACGCCCCTTTCTCAATTCCAATGTGGAGAAAGCCTCCCAAGACCCGTACATTATTCGCCTATACGGAGATTTTTGGGTGGAACTGGCATCTGCGGCAAGCCTGGTCGACAAGGCGATGGAAAAAGTGGACCGCATCTGGGAAAAGGAATTCGATTTGACCGAAGAGGAGCGCGGGGATTGCGCCGTGTGGGTCGCTGCGGCCAACGTAGCCGCGGGTAAAGCGGGCCTTGACGTCAGCCAGCGGATTTTTGAAGTCATGGGCGCAAGGTCTACCGCATCGAAATACGGCTTCGACCGGTTCTGGCGGAATATCCGCACCCATACGCTTCATAACCCTGCGGAATATAAGCTGAAAAACGTGGGGAACTGGGTGCTCAACGATCAGTTTCCCAAGCCGGATTTTTATTCTTGAATTTAGCTGGAGCGAAATAAGGGCAGTTAATATTAGACTGCCCTTGTTTTTTGTAAATTCTATGAAATGAATATGTAATTAAAACTAACATAAATGCTTGACATAGTATTATAGATACCTATAATTAGAATAAAAAGCAGCATAAACGTAATATATATGTAATATAAAACTACATAATGGTTGTGGTTTTTCTTGATATCCTCTGCGGGCCAATTCAAACAAGATATTTTACGTATTTATAACTCGATTAACAAAAAGATTTTCAATTCGGGAGTGAAGCAGCAGCGGGTTGATTTTGTTGGCAATAAAATCGTTATTCTTTCGGTAAATAGCCGGGTTCCCGTCCTAAAGCTGCTGGATCCGATCAACCGGGTTACCACACGAGACGTGGACCAGATGCTTTTTGAAATCTTCAAGACCGAAATCAAAAAGGCGTTTCAAGAAGAATTCCATATTCATATCGTAGCCGTCCTCAAAGATTACGATTTGGAGACCGAATATTCCGGTACGATTGTCATCTTGGATCGGGACGTGCAAAGTTATCTGAACGAACCGTTGGAACTCTGAAAGGAGAGCCGACACCTCGTCAGTTTCAGACCAGCTGTACTTTTTGCTGTGTCTAAAACTGGCGTTTTTTTATTAGCTGACATTTATCCATAAGGAGGTATTGCGGGAATGAACAAGTAAAACGGAGATCGTCTTCGGGACCGTCAACGCAAGATGACATTAAATTTAGCGGGAGGTTTTTTCATGCGCAACAAAATCGAAATTGTCGGTGTCAGCAAATGGTTCCGCAAAAACGGCCAGGAGATTCCCGCGATGAAAGAGACAAGCCTGGCGATCGAGGAAGGGCGATTTGTCAGCATCATCGGTCCGAGCGGCTGCGGAAAGTCCACGTTGTTCAACATCATCTCGGGACTTACGCTTCCTTCTACCGGAAAAATTCTGGCCGACGGGCAAAATATTGTCGGCAAAACCGGATATGTCGGTTATATGCTGCAGAAGGACATGCTGCTTCCCTGGAGAACCATCCTGGACAATATCATACTCGGCATGGAAATCCGCGGCATCCCTCGTAAACAAGCGGCGGAACGAGCGGTCCCTTTGATGGAGAAATACGGACTGAAAGGATTCGAAAAGCATTATCCGAAAGAATTGTCCGGGGGCATGAGGCAGCGGGCCGCCTTGCTCCGAACGCTTTTGTACGACCGGGACATTCTGTTGCTGGACGAACCGTTCGGGGCATTGGACGCCCAGACGAGGCTGAATATGCAGAACTGGCTCCTGCAAATTTGGGCCGATTTCGGCAAAACCGTTTTGTTTGTCACGCACGACATCGACGAGGCGATCTACTTATCGGATGACATTTACGTATTCTCTTCGCGTCCCGGCAGAATCAAGGCGAAAATCACCGTTTCGTTGGAACGCCCGCGAAAAAAGGAAGACATGACTTCCGAAGCGTTCATGGCGTTAAAGCATCATCTGATGGATTTGCTTGCGGTCGAGAACGCCGGGCATCAGGATTCCGGACAAGAGAAGATTTCCTGACAGAGAACAGAGGAGGAGAAGGAGATGAACTCGTTGCAAGAGGAAGCGTACGTTATCCATCCCGTGGCTGTGCCGGAGACGGTCAAGCGGCAAACGGGCCAACCGGAGGCCGTTCCGTTCATTCAGGATGAAGAAGCGATGGAACGCAAAAGAAAACGGACGGTCGTGTGGGGCCGCGTCCTTGTGGCGATTCTGATTTTCGTCGTTTGGGAAATGTTTACGCGAATCGGGTGGCTGGATGTGTATTATTGGAGCCGGCCGAGCATCATTATGAAAACCGCCTGGATCCAAATGACGCAAGGCAGCCTGCTGACGGATATCGCCTACACATCGGGTTCGACAATTCTCGGTTTTGCGTTCGGGACATTCCTCGGCGCGCTGCTTGGACTGTCGTTTTGGTGGTCGAGAACTTACGCGGGCATCAGCGAGCCGTTTCTGATTGTGTTGAACGCCATGCCCAAGCTGGCCCTGGCTCCCGTGCTGGTTATCCTGCTAGGCATCGGCTTTTTCTCCAAAGTGGCGCTGGCGTTCTCCCTCACCGTTATCGTTTCCGCTCTTTCGGCGTACAGCGGGGTGAAAAGCGTGGATCCGGATATGGAGAAACTGATGTATTCCCTTGGAGCCAAGCGTCACCAGGTATTTGCAAAAGTGGTGATACCGTGGTCGATGCCGTGGATCATCAGCAGTTTGCGGATCAACATCGCTTTGGCTTTGGCGGGGGCGATTGTCGGCGAATTTATCGCGTCGCAGCAAGGAATCGGCCGCATGATTTTGTACGCGGGCACCATTTTGGACATTAATCTCGTTTGGGTTGGGGTGGTGGTGCTGTCCGTTTTGTCGATGGTGATGTACTGGGGAGTGGTCGTCCTGGAGAACTGGTTGTCCAAAGGCTTGGCCAAACAATAATGCCGCAAGTTCAGCGGAGGGAGAGAGAAACCCTATGTTTCAAACCAAGAAACTGCTGTTATTCTTACTGTTCATGGCTTGCTTGAGCTTTGCCCCGGCATGCGGAAATACACAAGACCGTGCCGCGGCTCCGCCGGTCTCCGCCGAATCCCAAAGCGCGAACGGGGACAAGGATTCCGAGAAAGCGCTAAAAAAACTCGTGATCGCCGAACCGCTTCACTACATCGGCTATCTGCCGCTTTATGTGGCGCAGCGTGAAGGATACTTCCAAAAGAACGGGTTGGACGTGAGAGTCATTTCCGCCGCAGGCGGCGCCCATGTGACGGCCGTGGTCAGCGGAGACGCCTGGGGAGTGATTGGCGGTCCCGAATCCAATGCCTTGGCGAATAAAAATAACTCCGACCCCATCATTTCCGTCGTCAATGTAGTGAACAGAGCAAACGTTTATTTGATGTCCAAAAAGGGCGAGGAACCGAAAAGCAATTCCCCCGAAGATTTGAAGGCTTTCTTAAAAGGGAAAAAAATAAATGCGGGCCGTCACGGCGGGACGCCGAACCTGCTCACCCGTTACCTCCTTCTACAACTCGGCTTAAATCCGGATAAAGACGTTCAGTTGCTTGAGCCGGCTGACGGTTCCACGGTTGTAACCATGGTTCAGCAGGGGCAGGCCGATATTGCGAACGGTGCCGAACCGCAAATCAGCGACGGCATCTCCAAAAATGTCTGGGGCGAACCGTTCTACAAATTCCATACAATGGGTGACTATTCCTATTCGGTGCTCAGCGTAAAAAAATCGACCATCCAAAAAGATCCGGAAACGGTGCAAAAGTTTGTCGACGCGATAAAAGAATCGCTAAAAGTCATCCAAACCGACAAAGATCTGGCGATGAAAGATTTGAAAGCCGAATTCCCCACATTGAGCGATGACGCGTTAAAAGCCGCATTGGACCGCGCTTACGAGGATCGGCTTTGGAGTCCCGACGGGGTGATTTCCGAGGAGGCGTTGAAACGGGATATGGACGTCATGATTCAAACCGGCATTTACAAAGGCGATTATGCCTATGAAGATTTGGTAGACATGCAGTTTGTGAAGAGTTCCGATTAACAACAATATGAGGTGAATGCAATGGAACGATTACAAGAATATTTGAAGCCGGGAAAAACCGCCGTGATTGTGGTGGACGTACAGAACGATTATTGCCATCCGGAAGGAGCGTTAGCCGGAGCCGGCAATGACGTAAGCGCGATAAAAGAGATGATGCCGAATTTGCATCGCCTGCTGGAGTCCGCCCGCGGACACAGCATTCCCGTTATATTTGTGCAGACGTTTCATGAAGCCGCCACCGATTCGGAGGCATGGGCATCCCGCTTTCAAAACGGATCCAACCAAATATGCCGCACGGGGACTTGGGGAGCCGACTTTTTCGAAGTGGTTCCCCTGCCCGGGGATATTATCGTGAATAAGCACAGATACAGCGCTTTTATTAACACCCGGCTCGATTCGGTCTTGCGGACGTTAAAGGTCGAAACGCTCGTAATAACAGGGGTCAGCACGAACGTTTGCGTGGAATCGACGGCGAGGGACGGATTCATGCTGGATTACCGCATCGTGCTGCTGAAGGATGCGTGCGCTTCCTATTCCCGCTTGGCTCACGAAATGACGTTGGAAAACATCGATACTTATTTCGGAACGGTTGTTGAAACGCAGGATGTGATCGCTTTTTGGCAGGAACAGGAAGCAAACGCCGCTTCCACAATCATTTGAAGCGGTGAACGGAAACGATGAAACCGTCAGCACGATCCGTCGTCGTTCCGTATGTGATTTGTCTCGGGGCGTTGCTGTCCAATTTATCGGCAGGCATGTTCAATATCGCCCTGATCGACATCGCCGAAGATTATCATCAATCCGTCCGGTCCGCTCAATGGGTGGTGACCGTTTACTTATTGGCGATTTCGGTTTGTCTTCCTTTTATGGGACGGCTTGGCGATCTGAGGGGAAAGCGGAGCATACATAATTTCGGGTATTTGTTGTTTGCGATCGGCGCTTTATGCTGCGCATTGGCACCCAATTTTGCCAGCTTAGTCGGTTTTCGCGTGATCCAGGGAATTGGCGCATCGATGTACCAGGCGACCAACATGGCGCTGATCGTTACCGTATTCCCTAAGGAGCAAAAGGGGAGAGCGCTCGGCCTCATCGGCGCGTTTGTGGCGGCGGGATCGTTGATAGGCCCCAGCCTGGGGGGGATCGTCGTTCAATGGTTTTCTTGGAGGGCGAATTTTGGGCTGCTGTCTGTTATTGCGGCCGCCTCATGGATATTGGCGCAGCGGGTTATACCGAAAGATCGGCCGGAAGAACAGGCAAATGTAGACATCACCGGCGCTTTCCTCTTCGGGTTGTCCTTAACGGGACTTGTCACGGCGCTGGATATGGGGAAACAGTGGGGATGGGGTTCGATGCCGGTTCTTAGCCTGTTTGCGCTTTTTGTGCTTTGCTCCGTTAGCTTTATCGTATGGTGCCTTTCTCCCCGATGGAAAACGTCGGGCAAAAGCCCCTTCATTGAACTGGAGCTGTTTACTCATTCAAATACGGTGATCGGCATCCTTATTACCATCGTAACGTACATGGCGTCATTTTCGACCCAATTGGCGTTGCCCGTTTTTTTGCGAAGCTTTTTGCATGTTCAGCCTGCAACGGCCGGCATGATCATGATGGGGTATCCTTTATCGTTAATTGTGTCTTCCCCTTTATGCGGGCGGTTCTCGGACAGAATCGGGGCCGTACCTGTCTTGTCGGTCGGTTTGGCCGTAATGACCGCTTCTTTGGCCGCACTTAGCTTTTTGTCGCCGTCCCACGGATTGCTGGTCGTCGTTTTGCTCATCGTAGTGTTGGGATTTTCGATGGGGATGATTAATTCGCCGAATAGCAGCATTATCATGAATCAGGCGCCCAAATCGTATCTGGGGGCGTTCAGCAGCGTTCTTGCGCTGTGCCGAAATCTAGGCATGATGCTCGGAACGGTTGCAGGCGGGATGTTAACGAATGTTCCATTCAATAGCCGTGTCCAGACAGTTCCCGGCGAAGTCATCCTGAACGGCTATAGGGCGCTGTTTGTTGGTTTGGCTATTCTGGTGATGACAGCTTGCGGCTTGCTGATCCTGTCTGCCCGGAGAACCGGCCGCAAAGAAGCGATGTCCGAATTTTAACCAGCTTTGTAATTGGTTCGCAACCGACAACGACTCCACACCCCGTAATTATGCCGATAATTACGGGGCTTTTGCTTTTATTCCGGGAAGCCGCCCGAAACCATTCGCACCGCCCTGCTGTAAAATGAAAGCGAATACACGAAAAGGAGGATGATTATGTTTACCTTGCTGGTGGTGGAGGACGAACGCTGGATTCGAAAAGGGCTTTGCGAAACGATCGACTGGGAGGCGGAGGGAATCCGGCTGGCGGGCGAAGCCTCGGACGGGGAAGAGGCGCTCAGGCTGGTGGAACGGGACTCGCCCGATATGGTCATTACCGATATCGTGATGCCCGGAATGGATGGAATTGCGTTTCTGCAAAGCTTGAGGGAACGGAAGCTGAGCACGAAAGTGATCATCATGAGCGGCTACAGCGAATTCGAGTACGCGCGGGTCGCCCTGAAAAACGGCGCGTTCGACTACGTGCTCAAGCCGATCCACGAACAGAGCATCCTGGACGTGGTCAGGCGGTGCGTGCAGGAGCTGCGGAAAGAACGGGAAGCGAAAGCGGAAATGCACACGCTCGCCCGGTCGGCCCGCGAAGCGATGTTCCTTGCGCGGCAGCGGCTGTTTGACATGCTGCTCGCCCGGGAGCCTTACCCGGCCGGGTGGCTGGAGGAGCGGATGAGCGCCCTGCGGATCGGTCTCGATCCGGGCCGGGTCCGCGTATTCGCCGTGAAAATTGTGGATTGGGGGTGCAAGGCGGCGACCGCCAAAGACCAGGCGCTTCTCTTGTACGCGCTTTGCAACATGATCGAAGAAACCGGCCGGCGCTTCGGTCCGCTTGCGGCGATTCCGCTTACGGATCCGAAAAGCGCAGGGGAAGCCGATCTTGCGATGTTTCAATCCGAGTCTTCTTCAACCTGCGGGCGGGAACCGCTGATCGCTTCCGAGCTTCCCTGGCTGATGGACAAGGCCGGGCAGATGCTCGGCGTCCGGATGAGCATCGGCTATTCCCGGGAGGGGGACTTCGGCAGGCTCCCCGATTTGTATGAGGAGGCGCTGCACAGCGTCTCTTTCTGGTTCTACGATGGAGGAGGGAACGTTTACAGCGCGGAGAGCCTGGCCTCGGCCCTGCAATCCGATTCCCCGTATTCCGGTCCCGCCGGTTGGGACATTCGTTTCGCGGCGGCGCTGAAGGTCGGCGAGACCAAACTGCTCGAGCCGCTGATCCGGGAGCTTGCGCAGCATATTCACGACCGGAAGAACAGCTGTCTTCCCTTAACGGTCCGGAGGGGGCTCAAGCTGCTTTTTCAAAACGTCAACCAAAAACGAAACGCGGCCTATCACCGCCACCTGTCTTCGCAAGACGTGGAGGCCGCTCCTCTCGAAGTGCCGTTATGCCCATTGGACGCCTTCCAGGACGTTCTGCTTGAGACGCTGCAGCGCTCGCAGAAGTCCGCCCGGCCGGCACGCAGCCGCAAATGGATTGTCGAACGGGCGCTTCAATATATCGAACGCAATCGGGACAAGGCGATTACGCTGAACGATGTAGCGGAGCACCTCTATCTGAATCATTCGTACTTCAGCAAAGTATTCCATGAAGAAATGGGCGAAACGTTCAGCAGGTATCTCGTCCGCTCGCGCATCGACAAAGCCAAAAAGCTGCTGAAGGAAACGCCGCTGAAAATTTATGAAATCGCCGCAGAGGTCGGCTATAACGATGTCCGTCATTTTACGAAAGTGTTCAAGGAATGGGAAGGGCTTTCCCCGGCGCAGTACCGGGAACACGGCCTATGACCAAGGAGGCTTGGATGATGAAATGGCAGCCGAAAATTCAATGGACGTCCGTCGGGCACCGCTTGTTTTTTCTATGCTTTGTAGGCATATCCGTCAGCATTGCGATGATGGGCTACTATTTTTACGATAAATCGACCCGCATCATCCAGGACAAAGTCGGTTATATCATGCAGCAGACGATCCGGCAGTCGGGCGAGCGCCTCGATTTGATCATGGAGGAATACAGCACGCGGTCCTTTTATCTTCTGGGGAGCAAGGCGCTTCAAAAAGGCATTAAAGACGATTTCACCGACAACTACGACCGGGAAGAAACGAATAAAGAAATCGGCGAGTTTATCGCCAATCTGCTGAATTCGAAAAACGATTTGGTCAATCTGTACATTTTCGGCGAGGCCGCGAATTCGTACAAATATTCCACGGGCTACAGCCCGATGCCGCACACGACGGACGCCCTGCGGCAGCAGGAGTGGTATCGGGAAATCGTCAAAGGGGACGGCCGCGTCGTTTGGTTCGGCATGCGGCCTACGATGGTTCCTAAACCGTGGGCGGACGAGAGATGGCAGGGGCCGGTCTTTTGCTTCGGCAGGGCGATTAAGGATATGAACAATTTGAACCGGATCATCGGCGTCATGCTGATCGAAATCGATCCGGAGACCATTTTGTCGCAAATCAATTTGGGCGAAGCGGGCAGTTCGATGATCGTAGACAAGAACAATCGGATTGTCGGCCACCAGGAGAACCGTTATCTTCAGCAGACGATCCCGTTCCGGCTGTCCGATCAGGCCTCCCTTGTCGAGACCAAGCAAATCGGCGGCGAACGGGCGTTGGTCATGCATACCCGGCTTTCGAACGGCTGGAGCCTTGTCGGCCTCGTTCCCGAGGAAGCGCTCGTCCGGGAATCGCGGCTGCTCGGGCGGTTCACGCTTTATTTGGCGGCCGGCTTCATGGCCGTTGCGCTGGGCTACGCCTTGTTTGCGGCTTGGCAATTGAACAAACCGGTCCGGCAGCTGCTTCAGGGGATGCAGGAAGCCAAGAAAGGCAACTTCGAAATTCAGATCAAGGCTCACCGCAACGACGAATTCGGCATTTTGTCCCGCGGCTTCAACGCCATGATGGCCCGGATTAAAGAGCTCATCGACGAATTGTACATTCAGCGGCTTCTGCAGCAGGAACTGCGGCTGAAGATGTTCGCCTCCCAGATCAACGCCCATTTTTTATACAACACGCTTGACTCCATCCGCTGGATTTCGAGAATTTACAAGGCGGATGAAATCGGCACGATGATCTTCTCGCTGTCCAACTATTTCCGCGCCAGTCTCAGCGAGGGCAGAGAGTTTGTCAAAGTCAGCGAGGTTGCGGCTCTCATCGACAATTATTTTAACATTCAGAAAATCCGGTTCGGAGACCGGATCAAGCCGTCCGTCTTCGTCGATCCGGAACTGCTGGACTGCGAAGTATTGAAATTCGCGTTCCAGCCGATCGTGGAAAACGCCATCTTTCATGGTCTGGAGAAGAAAAAAGAGACCGGCAGGGTGGACATCGAGTGGAGGCGGGCTGGGGACAAGCTGGAGTTTGTCGTCACGGACGACGGAATCGGCATCGAACCCGAAAAATTGCGCGAGATCCGCGAAGCGCTGGAGGAGAGCGGCACGATCCGGGAGGGCAGCAACTTTGCGCTGAAAAACATCAACTCGCTCATCAAAATCACGTACGGCCATGAATTCGGACTTCGGATCGAAAGCGCGCCGGGAGCGGGAACGAAAGTCTCGCTGCTGCTGCCGATCGTCCCAAATGACAAAACGAAACACGGTAAAAACAAAGATCACCTGCCTCTCACCGCAAAAGAAAGCCCTTACAATTAAAGGCAAGGCATGCCTAATAACCTTTATGGGAGGATCCGCATGAACAAGTGGAAAGCGCTTCGCCGTTTTTCGGCTGTCATCGTAACCATCGCCGTCGTGCTGACGGGGTGCGGGGGCGGCGACAAAGCCGCCGGAGACGGGACGAACGGAGGGAAGGCAAGCGGGGGCAGCGGCAAGCAGGAAACCGTCGAGTTCTGGGTAAACTGGGGCGGCGACTTCAAGAAAGATTATCAGAAGTATGTGATCGACGAGTTCGAAAAGAAATTCCCGGATATTAAAGTGAAAATGACCTACGTCGAAGGCACGGATAAGCTCCTGACTTCGATTGCGGGCGGCAATCCGCCGGACGTGGCGCAGCTGGACCGCTTCATGGTCGGCTCCTGGGCCGCCAAGGGCTCGCTGGAAGATTTGACGCCGCTTGTCGAGCGGGACGGGATCAACAAAGACGATTATTACCCCGCCGTTTGGTCGGAAGCCAACTACGAAAACAAAGTATTCGCCATGCCGTGGGGTACGGACGCCAGGGCGCTGTACTACAACAAAACGCTGATGAAAGAAGCGGGCCTCGATCCGAACAAGCCGCCGAAGACCATAACCGAGCTGGATCAAATGGCGGAGAAAATCTTCAAGAAAGGAAGCAACGGCAAATATGAGCGCGTCGGTTATATCCCTTGGATGAACCAGGGCTTCTTCTACACCCAGGCCTGGAACTGGGGCGGGAAATTCGAGGACAACGGCGAATTGACGCCGAACGATCCCCAGAACGTCAAGGCGCTGGAGTGGATGGTCGGCTACGCGAAAAAATACGATATCGCCAACCTGTCGAGCTTCTCCAACGCCATGGGGCAAACCGGGCTGAACCCTTTCTGGACGGGGAAAGTGGGCTTTATCATCGACGGAAACTGGATTCTGAACGACTTGGCCAAAGCGAAGCCGCAGTTCGAATGGGGCGTGACGCCGATGCCCCCCGCTGACGGCTACCAGCCGACGACCTGGTCCGGAGGCTTTTCCTACGTCATACCGAAAGGAGCCAAACAGAAGGAAGCGGCATGGGAGCTGATCAAATTTATCGCTGGCTACGAGGGAACGCTGCTCTGGGCGAAACGGCCGAACGCCGGCAACGACATTACCGCCATGCCGAAGGTGAACGAAGAGCTCAAAATGAACGAGAACCCGAATTTGAAGGTGTTCCTGGACCTGATGCCAACGGCCAAATTCCGTCCGGTTACGCCGGTGGGCCAGAAGCTTTGGGACGAAGCGCTTCGGGTGCAGGATCTGGCGATCAACGGCAAGGGCGAGCCGAAGGCGCTGCTCGACGAGGTGAAGAGGAACGTGGACAACGAACTGGCGAAAATTTCGAAACCATAACGTAAGTGGCGTTCTGGAGGAAGGAGGCAAAGATGGCCGCAAACAAAAAGCTGGCGACGTCGTTCAGCGCCTACCCGCAAGCAAAGCGCCGAACCTCTGGGTACAAGCGAAAAATGTCGCTGTACGGTTTTCTTTTCGCCTTGCCGTGGATTCTCGGCATTCTGATGTTCAGCGCCTATCCGCTCGCCATGTCCATTTATTACAGCTTCACCAGCTACAGCGTTCTGGACCCGGGGCAGTGGGTCGGTACCGGCAATTACAAGGAGTTGATGTCGGACCGTACTTTTTGGACCAGCATCTACAATACCCTTTACTATACGTTCATTTCCGTACCGCTCAACATCGTGGTCGGCGTCGGACTCGCGCTCTTGTTGAATACGAGAATACGGGGACAGGGCATCTACCGGACGCTGTTTTTTATGCCCAGTCTCGTTCCCGCGGTAGCGACGACGATCATTTGGCTGTGGCTGCTCAACCCGCAGTTCGGTCTCGTCAATTATTGGCTGGAACAAATTGGCATCCCCGGCCCCCCCTGGCTGGGCGACGAGCATTGGTCCAAACCGTCGCTCATCCTGATGAGCTTATGGGGGGTGGGCCAGGCCATCGTCATCTATTTGGCGGGACTGCAGGATATTCCTCAAGACTATTACGATGCCGCGGAGGTGGATGGGGCGAACACGCTGAGGAAGCTGCGGTATATTACGCTCCCGCTCATGACGCCGGTCATCTTCTTTAACCTGATTATGGGAACGATCGGAGCCATGCAGAACTTTGTCCTGCCGTACACGCTGACGAACGGAACCGGATCGCCGGCCAACTCCCTCATGTTCTACGTCATGTATTTGTACCAGAATGCGTTTACGTACTTGAAAATGGGGTACGCTTCCGCCATGGCATGGATTCTGTTCCTTATCGTACTCGTCCTTACCGTGCTGATCTTCGTCACGCAAAATCGTTGGGTCCATTACCAGGGAAAGGATTGAGCCGCGGATGAAAAACCGAACCCTGCAAAGGATCAAGAACCTGGCCACGCATCTTTGTCTTATCGTATTCGGGCTCTTCTTCCTTTCCCCGTTTCTGTGGCTGATCTCGACATCGCTGAAACCGGATGAAGAGCTGTTCCTTTGGCCGCCGAAATGGATTCCAAGCACGCTCATGTGG
Source organism: Cohnella laeviribosi DSM 21336 (assembly GCF_000378425.1). GTDB lineage: Bacteria > Bacillota > Bacilli > Paenibacillales > Paenibacillaceae > Cohnella > Cohnella laeviribosi. Next base: position 21,847 of record NZ_KB899854.1, read on the forward strand.
AGCAACTATCCGGAAGCGATCGACTATTTCCCGTTTTTTACGTATTTGCGCAATACGCTGACGATTACGGGACTGGCGGCGCTCGGCGTCCTGTTGTCTTGTCCGCTTGTCGCCTACAGCCTGGCGCGCATTCCGTGGAGAGGCTCGAAACCGCTGTTCGGTCTTACCCTTATTCTCATGATGCTCCCTTACCAGGTGACGATGATTCCGATCTTTATCGTGTTCAAACAACTGGGCATGGTCGGAACGAACGTTCCGCTGTGGCTGCCGGCTTTTTTCGGGGCTCCGTTCTTCATCTTTTTGCTGCGGCAATTTTTCATGGGCCTGCCGAAGGAGCTCGAAGATGCGGGACGGATCGACGGCGCTTCGGAGTTTCGGATTTACTCCCGGATCATGCTCCCGCTTTGCAAGCCTGCCCTGCTTACGGTCGCGCTGTTTCAAATTATCGGCAGCTGGACCGACTACCAGGGACCGCTTATTTATCTGTCGGACGAAGCGCAGTATACGCTCATGCTCGGCCTGTCCTCGTTCAAAACGCAACACGGCGCGGAGTGGCAAATGATGATGGCGTCCAACGTCATGATTACGCTGCCGATTATCATCCTCTATTTCGGCGTGCAGAAGGCGTTTATCCGGGGGATCACCTTCTCCGGGATCAAATAAAGACGCAAAGTCCAGCGGTAAGATGTCAAGTCCCTGATTCGTGAGAATTGGAAATTTTCTTGGCTGCAGAGCGCAGGAGTCAGGGAAAATGGCAGCACCAAACAAAACCCAGTCGAAAATCGAGTCAGTTACCAGATTTTAACTGGGAATCCGTGAAGGACTTTGGCAAAGGAGGAGTTAATCCTTCGCAGTCGTCACCTTCCTTCGAGGCGTGTAGAGTTGGCCGTTGCGTAGCAGCACATCGACCAGACGCACAAGTTTTCTTGCCGTTAAGACGAGGGCGCGTTTGTGTTGGTGCTTGGGTACTTCGTTGTACTTCTTCCGGTAGTACTCGCCGAATTCCGGATCGCGGTTTTTC
>NZ_KB899855.1 GCF_000378425.1 Cohnella laeviribosi DSM 21336
CGGTCTAAAGGGCAGGTTGCCTACGTGTTACTCACCCGTCCGCCGCTAACCTTCTCGGAAGCAAGCTCCCTCGAAGGTCCGCTCGACTTGCATGTATTAGGCACGCCGCCAGCGTTCGTCCTGAGCCAGGATCAAACTCTCCATAAAAGGTCCAACGGACCGGTTTATCGAAGAGCCGTTTGGCTCCAAATTCTTCTGGCTTGTCTCGCAAGAAAACTCTTGCTTGACGGTGTTTCGAATTACGCTCGATGTTCAGTTTTCAAGGAGCAATCGCTTGGCCCGTAGGCCTTCGCTTTCGCGCCGCCGTCATAACAGCGACTTGATTAATATAACACAGGCGCCTTCACGATTGCAAGAGGTAATTTTTATTTTTTCTTACCGCCGAATCGCAGCAAATTATCGCTTCAAACAGGCGCGAGACATAGATTATCACATCCCGGCGCACGGCGTCAATCACCAATCGGAAATTTTTTTACGCAAGCAAAACATGCTGCAGCCCAAGGACCAATCCGATGCCCGGCAATCCGAGCAACGCGACGGCCCCGATGGTGGCCGGATTAAGCGGAACGTACCAGCCGGTTATCCAGCCCGAAAAGTTCAACGCATAGATGGCAAAGGCGGATAAAACCAAATGCATGCCGAACCGGGCCAAGAAGCCTTTAGGCACTTTCCCGCGAAACAGCAGAAAAGCGAGCCCGCAGGAAGACAAAACAAGCATGATCAACCAGACGGATTTCATGGTCCGACCTCCTGGTTTTCTTCATGGGCTTCATGGTGCGCGTTCCAGAGCTGCTTTGCTTTCTTCAGCAGCATGCTCAGCTTTTTTTCCGCCGCTTCCATCGCAAAAATCGCATAATCGACTTCGTCCGCGCCGACCGCCATCTGAAAACGGTAATTCGCAACCGCGCATTCCCGCTCCGCTTCCCGGATTTGATCCGTGAGCCTTTCGATCTCCGCCATTTTGGCCGCCGTTTGATCCCGTTCGCTCTTGCCCGGCATCTTCAGTTCCTCCTGCCGTCAGGATTGAGTTGATGGACAACCCAATACATGGTTATGCTTTCGGGCTCTTTTTTAGAACGCGGCCGCCTTCATGCGTTTGCGGCTCTGGACGCGGGCGATAAGCAGCCAGATTCCCGGCTCCGACAGACCTTGGAAAAGCGAAAAAGACGCCGTTAAGGCGTCCATGGGGATCCAATTGATGATCCGTACAAAAATCAATTCAGCTCGCGCCGGCCTTCGAGCGCCTTGGACAGCGTCACCTCGTCGGCATACTCCAAATCCCCGCCCACCGGCAGGCCGTGCGCGATCCTCGTCACTTTAATGCCGAACGGCTTCACGAGCCGCGACAAGTACATCGCCGTCGCTTCGCCCTCGATATTCGGATTCGTCGCCAAAATCAGCTCCTGCACGCGCTCGTCGCTGAGCCTGCGCAGCAGATCCGCTATGCGGATGTCGTCCGGCCCGATGCCGTCCATCGGCGAAATCGCGCCATGCAGAACATGGTAATAACCGTTATACTCTTTGGTCCGCTCCATGGCGACCAAATCCTTGGGCTCCTGAACGACGCAAATAACCGATGCGTCGCGCGCCTTGTCCGAACAAATGCGGCAAGGATCCGTATCGGTAATGTTGCAGCAAATCGAACAATAGGTTAACTGGCGTTTGACGTTGACGAGCGCCTTGGCAAAATCGATCGTTTCCTCTTCTTTCATCCGAAGAACGTGGAAAGCCAGCCGCGCTGCCGTTTTCGGGCCGATGCCCGGCAGGCGGGAAAAGGCGTCGATCAGCTTGGCGATCGGTTCGGGATAGTACAAGGGTTCAATGCTCCTCCGCATCCGGCGGCATGACGAAACCAGGCCGGCGTCTTTCGTAATCAGAACAAGCCCGGAATTTTCAGGCCTCCGGTAAATTTGCTCATGTCGGCGTTAGCCAGTTCGTCCGCTTTGCTCAGCGCGTCGTTGACCGCCGTGAGCACGAGATCCTGCAGCATTTCGACGTCTTCCGGATCCACGGCTTCCGGTTTGATGGTGATATTGAGCACCTTTTTGTGGCCGTTCGCGGTGACGGACACGACTCCGCCGCCTGCGGTTCCTTCAACCGTCTTGTTGCCGAGTTCTTCCTGGGCTTTGAGCATTTGCTCCTGCATCTTTTTGACTTGTCTCATCATTTGATTCATATTGTTCATGTTTCCGCTTCCTCCTCAATCGTCTTTAATCACGACCAATTGTTCGCCGAACAGCCTCACCGCTTCTTCGACGAGAGGCTCCCCGGCCGGCGCTCCGCCGTCTTCCGGCTCGAGCGCAAGCTCTTCAGCCGAATGCCCGCCCGCCTCTTTCGTTTCCGAAGCGAGCGCTTCCTGCCATTCTTTCTGCAGCGTGGTCACCAGTTGAACCGGCCGGCCGTATACGGCCGCAAGCACGCCTTCAATCACCTGACGGTTGGCAGGCTTCTCCGTCGTCTCCCGGTGAATCGAATTGCGGAACGCGACGAGCACCGTATCCTCAGTATAAGATACAGGCTCGCCGTCGACCAGCCAAGCGTGCACGGTGACGCGCTCTTCCTTGACGCGCTGGAGCACCTGCGGCCACTTCGCCAGCGCTTGCAGCGTCTCCGGCGATTTTGCCGCCGCGATATACGGCTCCAGCTTCAACCGCTTGCGCTGCGGCCTGGCCGCCGGCTCCCCGGCTCTCCCGGCCGCGGCCGCGGCGGAACGGACGCCCAGCCCGCGGCTGCGGCCGCCGTCCGAACCGCTTGGCGGCGCGGGCCGCTGCAAGCCGCTCTGCGCCGCCGGAAGGCCGCCCCGCTGCAATTCCTCAAGCCTGCGCTCCAAAGCGGCTACTTGCTGCTTCAACCGCAGCCATTCGGCCGAGGCGCCCGGCGCCGCCGGCGCCTGTCCTTCCTGCGCCGCTCCGCCCGCCGGTTGTTCGTCCGCGCGCTCCGGTTGGGAGCACAGCTTGAGCAGCGCGATTTCGAACATCGTCTGCGGATGCGCGGCGTACTTCATTTCCGCCTGATAACGGTTCAGCAAATCGATGATCGCAAACAGCCGCTCCCGCGAAAATCCCTGCGCCATCTCCCGAAGCTCGGCCGGATCGGCGACCCGTCCGGACGAAGCCGCCGCTTCGGGCGCGATGACCGAGAGCAGCATGTCGCGGAAATAATGCATGAGCTGCTCCAGGCATTTGTCCGCGCTCTTGCCCGAGCGCATCATCTCGTCCACTTCCTGCAGCACGCGGGCGGCGTCGCCGTCGCGCACCGCCGAAGCGAGCCGCGCGAACTGCTCGGAAGGCAGTCCCCCGGTTGCCTCGACGGCGTCGCGAAGCGTAATATGGCCGTCCGTGAAAGAAGCGATCTGATCCAGCAGGCTGAGCGCGTCCCGCATCCCCCCGTCCGACAGGCGGGCGATGTAAGCCAGCGCTTCCTCCTCCGCCCGGATCCCTTCCTTCCGGCAAATATCCGCCAGCCAATCGCGCTGCTCGCCTAGCGACACTCTCCGGAACTCGAAGCGCTGGCAGCGCGACACGATCGTCGCCGGCAGCCGGTGCGGCTCCGTCGTCGCCAGCATGAACATCACGTGTTCCGGCGGTTCTTCCAACGTTTTGAGCAGCGCGTTGAACGCTTCGGTCGTCAGCATGTGCACTTCGTCGATGATATACACTTTGCGGCGCACTTCCGTCGGCGCGTATTTCACCTTGTCGCGAATATCGCGAATCTCTTCCACGCCGCGGTTGGACGCGGCGTCGATCTCGACGACGTCCATGACCGCGCCCGACGAAATCCGGCGGCACGTTTCGCACTTGTTGCACGGCTCCGCCGCCGGTCCGAACTCGCAGTTGATCGCTTTGGCCAGCACCCGGGCCGCACTGGTTTTGCCCGTCCCCCGGGGGCCGCTGAACAGATAGGCATGAGACAGACGATCTTCGCGGATAGCGTTCTGCAGCGTTTGTACGATATGCTGTTGCCCGACCATGTCCTGAAACGTCTGCGGACGCCAGGCCCGGTACAGCGCGATGTGGGCCATTCCTCGTCGCTCCCGTCAGATCAAGTAAAAACGGCTGCGCCGTTTTTTTATGAACGCGCACGTTTTGGCAGAGACGATTAAGAAAAGGGTAACGGACTCTCTTTCCCAATCGTTCGAAAAGCCCGGCGACAACGCATGGCGTTCGCTTGCCGGACTTTTGGCGTTTCAATCATTATACATCATCAAGCGGAAGCGCTCCACCGCAGACAACCTTCCTGCTTTTGGCGACGGCGGCCGTCGGCAGCGTAACCGTGAACATCGTGCCCCCCGAGCCGGACTGGACGCCGATCTTGCCCCCGAACTCATGCACGATCCGCTGGCAGATCGACAGGCCCAATCCGGTTCCTTGTTCTTTGGTCGTGAAAAAGGGATCGAATATCCGCTCCAAAAGTTCTTCCGAAATGCCGGGACCGTTGTCGCACACATCCACCGACACTTCTTCCGCCCCGGGGAACGCGCTGCGCTCGCGTATGATCAAGCTCCCCCCGTTGCCCATCGCTTCGATGGCGTTTTTGCCGAGATTCAGAAACACCTGCTTCAGCATTTCCTTGTCCGCAAAAACATACGGCGAATTCTCAAGCGGCTCGTAGCTTAACGTTACATTATGCAAAATAGCCTCATTCTGAAGCATCGGCAGCATTTCCCTGAACAGCTTGCCCAAATGAACCGGAACCAGCCGGACTTCTTTCGGTTTGCTGAGCAGCAAAAATTCGTTTACCAGCTCGTTCACGCGCTCAAGCTCCGACAGCACGATGCCGACGTATTCGAGTTCCCGGTTCATATCCCGTTCGGACAGCGCCTTGTGCAGCAGTTGAATGAACCCTTTGATCGCCGTCAACGGATTGCGGATTTCATGCGCCGTTCCCGCGGCCACTTGCCCGATCATCTTCAGGCGGTCGGAGCGGCGAATCTGCTCCTCCAGGAGCATAAGATGCGTCACGTCCTGAAACAGCATGTACCTCCCGATCTCTTCCGTTCCGTCCCGCAGCGCGCCCCCTTCCAGCATCAGCTCGCGCCGGCGTTCCCCGCTCCCCCAGGTAAGCCTCTGGTTGCGGAACGATTCGCCCTTGTCCAGTTTCAAAACGACCGAAGGCAGCTGGACCGACAAGCTTTCCAACCAGCGGAACGCATCCTGACCCAGCAGATCGTTTCGGTTCCCGCCGAAAATCGAGCAGACCATCGGGCTCACCTCGATAATCCGAAGATCGGGACCAAACAGGATGACGCCCGTATGATCGTCTTCCAGCAAACGCTCCGCCAGCTTGCGGATGTAGATTTCCCGCTGCGACAGCACCTCCCGGCCTCTCTGCCCAGGTTGTCCGTTCATACCCGACTCCCTCACAATTCGCCACCACCTTAACGACTAAATTTAGTCTAGCAAGCAAACGGCTGTGCTGCTTTGATGAAGGGCGCGTCCGTTTTAGCGGAACGATACGGAACAGGACGCGAGATACGACCCGGCCGATCGTTAAAAAAAACACCTTGCGCAGTCCATGCCTACGCCAAGGTGTTTATTCGCCTCCAAAAGGAGTTGGATTCAATTGTGATGTTCAGGACCGTGCACCTGCCCTCGATCATGGTCATCCAGCCGTACATGCCGCTTCCGCTCCCCCGAAGCGCCCCTCCAACACAAGAACGTGACCACTTACGGCTGCTTCCTTCCGGACCTGACCGGGTTCATGGGCGTCCCTTGCGGAGGACTCCGGGATCAACACGACGAACGACATGCCGGAACTGCGTAACCACACCTCAAGCAGGAATTCGACCTCGCTACAGCGGATTGCGAGTTACAGGGCACCGCTACCTCCCCGTCTAGCACGGCATCACTTAGTATAACGGTTTCTGTCCGCAAGCGCAACCTAAGGAAGCGGTTCCCTAGGAAAATGCTGTACAAAACGACTTAACGTAAAGTATGCCGATGGGTTGCTGTCCGTTTCAGGACAACCGCACCAAGAAGGCGCGCCGGTTTATCGCGTGGACTGAACGTGAATGTGGTACCGGGGAAAATTGAACCGCAAAACCGCGGCCGCCTGCCGCTCCACGGTCGCCACTTCCCGCTGCTGCAGTCCGGGGGCGAGCTTGATGGTCACATAGGCGTCGGCTCCGTTAAAGGTAACGTTCGTTCCCGCAACGCCCGGCACGTTTCGGATAGCTTGCCGCATCAGCTCGCCGTCGTTTTTATAATTCAGCGCCATATGGCGCCCCGGAATTTTCGGGTACGTGTTCGTTCTGCCCAAATACCCGTCGTCGGCATAGCTCTGCGGCTTGATGCTGCTCGAACCCGCTTGCTGCTTGGCGCAGCCGGCTTGAATCAGGCTTGCGGACAAAGCGGCGGCCACCAGCCAGACGGTCAGCAATCGATGTTTGCGCATGAAAAAAACCTCCCTTACGCGTAGGATGCTTAGGGAGGTTTAAGTCTATACGGATTTTCTTACAGACCGTATTTTTTCTTGAATTTGTCAACACGGCCGCCGGCATCCACATACTTCTGTTTGCCCGTAAAGTACGGGTGGCATGCCGAACATATTTCGACGCGCAGATTCGGCCGGATCGAACCGGTCTCGAACGTATTCCCGCAAGCGCAGGTAGCGGTCGTAATATGATATTGCGGATGAATGTTTTGTTTCAAGACGTTCACCTCTTTCCGCCCTGGACCTCATGCGGGACCAGAGTATTAGACAGACAAACGAAGTATATCACGACGAGGCGGGCCATGACAAGGAATTAATTGACCCGCCCGTGCGTTTTGCAGGTTCCGCGGCCCGGCCGGAAGGCCGTTCTTCGCGGGCCGTCAGCCGGCGAAAGCCGGCGGAACGTGCGTATAAGAGCCGATCGCCACGTCCGGCAGCTCCTCGCGGAAAATGTCCAGCATCGTCTTCATTCCGTAAACTTCGCCCTTCGCCTTCGGGATCAGCTCCAGGTACGCGTCGGGGTCGATGTTCAGGTTGCGCATCTGGATCAGCTTCAGTCCCGTGCGGCGGGCAAAGCCGATCATCGCCTCGATTTCTTCTTCCCGGTCCGTTACCCCCGGAAACACCAGATAGTTGATCGATGTGTATACGCCTTTGTCGGCCGCGTAGCGAAGCGTTTTTTCCACATTGGCCAACGTATAGCCCCGCGGGCGGTAATACGCGTTGTAATGCTCGTCAAGGGCGCTGATCGTGCTCACCCGCATCAGATCGAGCCCGGCGTCGGTAATGGCGCGCAGATGGTCGGTCAGCCCCGCGTTCGTGTTGATATTGATGTAACCGTTGGACGTCTGGGCCCGCACGCGCCGGATCGCTTCGACGATCAGTTTGACCTGCGTCGAAGGTTCGCCTTCGCAGCCCTGGCCGAAGCTGATGATGGCGTTCGGCGTTTTCAGGTGCTCCAGCATAATGTCCACGATTTCATCCACCGTCGGCTTGAACTTGAGCCTCGTCTGCGGAGCGGGAAAGCCGCTGTCGTCCGGCTGCTCGGAGATGCAGCCGAAGCATCCCGCGTTGCAGGCGAAAGACACGGGCACAGCGCCCTCAAGCCTCTGCAGGAACGTATTGGAGGCCGTCAGGCATTGGTATTCCAGCGCGCAGTGGGACAAATGCTTATAAAGGCGGTTGTCGGGATACCGCTTCAACAGGCGGTCGACCTGCAGCTCCAGCTCTTTGCGGTCGCAGTTCTCCGGATTCCAGGGCTCGGGATCGTCCGTCTGCCCCGCGGCCACGTAAAACTCTCCATCCTTCCAGACGACGGCGGTATAGCCGAACAAAGGCAGAAGCTGCGTTTTGTCCGTTTTCATGTAACCGGGCACATAGTAGCGCGTGTAGCCTTGCGGCAGCAGGGCCCCGACCGCCCGGCAGCCGGGAGCCATCGCTTTCATCTCGCCCGTTTTGGCATCCATGCCGACGGCGCGGGTATACGGAAGTCCGACCAGCGTCGCGCCGGGAGGCAGCGGAATCAATTCGTCTTCGAACAGCTCGACGAGCCGGTCGCCGCTGCGGGCGACGGCAAGCAGCTCGGGATGATCGAACACCCGTCCGTGTTCGTCTGCGTAAACCAGTTGCATGTTCGTACCTTCTTTCCGGCCGCTGCCCGTTACTCCGTCGTGCTCTTGGCGGAGCGGCGGGAAGCGGAGGCCGTTCGTTTGGCCGGCTTTTTCTCGGCGGGCTCGGCCGCGTCCGCCTTGTCGGATGCGGCTGCCGTATCGGAAGCTTCCGCGGACGAAGCGGACGACTTGGCGGAGCGCGTCCGGGACGACGTCTTCGTCGTCTTGGCGGCCGGCTTGGTTTCCGCTTCCGCGTTGTTGTCCGCCGCGGCGCCGTCGCCGGGCTGCGGCGCCGGCTCGGCGGCGTCCGCTCCGCCTGCCTGCGGGGCGGACGCGCTTTCGGGCGCTGCGGATGCCGGGGCGGCGGCCGCGTCGTCCGATGCGGCTGCGCTCGCGCGCTTGGCGGCGCGAACCGACGTCTCGCCCGTTGCCGCGGCTTTCCTGCTTGCGGCGCGGCCCGCTTTGGCCGCCGGACGTTCCGCAGCCGCTTCATCGCGGCCGTCGCGTTCCGTCGCGGCCGAAGCCGCAGGTTCGGCCGCCGCCGGCGAAACCGCACCCGCCGCCTCCGCCGGCTCGACGGCCAATGCGGCCCGCTCTTCGGCGGCCTGCGCGTCTTTGGCCGGCTCCGCCGCGCCGGCGGCGGCTGCCGCCGGTTGAACCGCCGCAGCTGGCGGCTGCGCGGGGGCGGGAGCCTCAGCGGACGGCTGCGACGCCTCGGAAGCTTGGGCTGCCGCACTTGCCGCACGTTTCTCGGCGTCCAGCGCGGAAGCACCCGCAGCGGCCGACCCTGCGGTCGAAGACCCTGCCGCGTAAGCCGATGGCGCCTGGCGGGCAGGCGCGGCCGCGGACGGACGGCCGGCCGAAGAAACGCCTGCCGCTGCCGCAACGCCCGGCGAGCGCGCCGAAGAAGTCATGCCCGTGCCGTACGTCCGGTTGGACGAATAGCCGTTCCGGACCGGCGAAGCCGCGGTTCTCCCGTTCTGCGAACGCATCGCGGACGCGCCTGCAGCCGCCGGCTGCGAGCCGTATGCCGAGGAACCGTACGACGAACCGCCGGACGACCCGTTGCTGCCGTTTGTTCCGCCGCCCGCCGACGGGCTTCCCGGACGCGGAGACGTTGTCCCGAGGTCGAGCGAGGCCAGAAACTCCGCATTCGTCTTCGTCTGTGCGAGCTTCTTCAGAAATTGATCGATGAACTCCGGCGAGTCGTTCATGGTCTTGCGAATCGCCCATGCCTTGTCCAGCTCTTCCGGCGTAAGCAGCAGCTCCTCGCGCCGCGTGCCGGAGCGCCGGATATCGAGAGCCGGGAAAATGCGCCGCTCCGCCAATTTGCGGTCAAGATGCAGCTCCATGTTGCCCGTGCCTTTGAATTCCTCGTAGATGATATCGTCCATGCGCGAGCCCGTATCGATCAGCGCCGTCGCCAGGATCGTCAGGCTGCCGCCTTCCTCCACATTGCGCGCGGCCCCGAAAAACCGCTTCGGACGGTGGAACGCGGCGGGATCGATCCCCCCGGACAGCGTCCGGCCCGAAGGCGGGATGACCAGGTTGTAGGCCCGGGCCAGGCGCGTGATGCTGTCCAGCAGAATCACCACGTCCCGCTTGTGCTCGACCAGGCGCAGCGCCCTTTCCAGCACGAGCTCCGCCACCTTGATATGGTGCTCCGGCACCTCGTCGAACGTCGAAGCGACGACTTCCCCTCTTACCGAACGCTGCATGTCCGTCACTTCCTCCGGACGTTCGTCGATCAGCAGCACGAACAGCTCGATGTCCGGCCGGCTGACCGCGATGCTGTTGGCGATTTCCTTCAGCAGCAGCGTCTTGCCCGCTTTCGGAGGCGCTACGATCAGGCCGCGCTGTCCGAGACCGACGGGTGCGAGCAAATCCATGATTCGGGTGGAAAGACGGTGAGGATCCGTTTCGAGAACCAGTTTCTTGTTGGGAAAAAGCGGGGTTAGAGCGGGAAAATGGAGGCGTTCGGCGGCGGTCTCCGGGGATTCTCCGTTAACGGCGTTGACTTGAAGCAGCCCGAAGTAACGTTCGCTCTCCTTGGGAGCGCGGCACTTGCCGGATACCAGGTCTCCGGTACGCAAATCGAATTTGCGAATCTGCGAAGCGGAGATGTAAATGTCTTCCGGGCTGGGCAAGTAATTGATCGGCCGCAGAAAACCGTATCCTTCGGGCAGCACTTCCAGCACACCCTCCATGAACAGGTTGCCGCTTCGCTCCGCCTGCGCGCGCAGGATGGCGATGATCAGCTCTTTTTTCTTCATTTGATGATAGTTGGAGATTTGGTGGAATTTGGCCAGCTTGTAAAGCTGCGGCAAGCTCTGGGCTTCCAAATCCGCCATCATGTAATCCGTCAATCATATCCCCTCTTTGCGATCCGATTATCGGCGATCCCCGATCCCGGGGATCACCCTTCGCGCCATACTTCGGCGCCCAAATTGTTCAGGAGCTGGACCAGGTTCTCATAACCCCTGTCGATATATTCCACTCCCGTTATTTCCGTAATGCCGTCTTCGACCGTCAAGGCTCCGATAACCAGCGCCGCGCCCGCGCGCAGGTCCGCCGCCTTGACCTTGGCCGCGTTCAACTTTCCGCCCTCGATAATCGCGGAACGTCCCTCGATGCGAATTTGGGCGCCCATTCTCACCAGTTCGGGAACGTGCTTGAACCGGTTGCTGTACACGTAATCGGACAAAATGCTGACGCCGTTCGCCTGCGTGAGCAAGCTGGTCATCGGCGACTGCAGGTCCGTCGCGAAGCCGGGGTACACGAGCGCCTTGACGTCGACCGCCTCGTAGTTCGGTTGTCCGATGACGCGAATCGACTCGTCCATTTCGTATACATGTACGCCCATTTCCTGCAGCTTCGCCGTAAGGGCCTCAAGATGCTTCGGAATAATGTTATCGATAAGGACATCGCCGCGGGTCGCCGCAGCGGCGATCATGTACGTGCCCGCCTGAATCCGGTCCGGAATGATCGAGTGGCGGCAGCCGTGCAGGCTGTCCACGCCTTCGATCCGGATCGTCTCGGTGCCGGCGCCTTTGATCTTGGCGCCCATGGCGTTAAGCAGCGTGGCCACATCGACGATTTCCGGTTCTTTGGCGGCATTTTCAATGACGGTAAAGCCTTTGGCCCGCGCGGCCGCCAGCATGATGTTGATCGTGGCGCCGACGCTGACGACATCCAAATATATTTTCGCCCCGCGCAGCTGTTTTGCCCGAATGCGGATGGCGCCATGTTCGTTCGTTACTTCGGCTCCCAGCGCTTCGAAGCCTTTGATGTGCTGATCGATGGGACGAGGCTCGAAGTTGCAGCCTCCGGGCAAGCCGATCGTCGCTTCCCCGAAGCGTCCCAGGAGCGCTCCCATCAAGTAATAAGAGGCTCTGAGCATTTTGACTTTTCCGTTGGGCATCGGCACCGGCTTCATGTCGGTCGGGTCGATGCACATCGTATCGCCAATCCAGGTTACCTTGGCTCCAAGCTCTTGAAGCAGTTCGATATAAATCTCCACATCGCTCAAGTGCGGAAGATTGTCCAGACGCACTTCCGTCTCCGCCAGAATGGCGGCGGGCAGAAGCGCGATTGCGCTGTTTTTGGCGCCGCTGATGCTGACTGTGCCTCTCAGCGGACGGCCTCCGCGTATCATCAGTTTCTCCATGAATGCATGGTCCTCCTAGTATGCTGCTCCATGCACCGAAGCCAAACGCAGCTCCAATACAGACAATGAAGGAAAGGGAAAACGCCTCATGACGTTTTCCCGTATCTTAAGTAAGACAGTACCACTCCCGGGGGCATGTCCGAATTCGGTTCGCCACAGGTTGGATGAATCAACATTACGCCTGATTGCTGCTGCCGAACAGACGGATTTTTTCTTTGACGACTTCTTTCATCGCCGTACGAGCAGGTGCGAGATATTTGCGAGGATCGATGACATTCTCGTCTTTGCCGAGGATTTCGCGAATCGTTTTGGTGCAAGCGACTTGGTTCTCCGTATTGACGTTGATTTTGCCTACGCCGCATTGGATCGATTTGCGGATCATGTCGTCCGGAACGCCGGAGCCGCCGTGCAGAACGATCGGAACCGGGATTTTGGAAGCTACGGCTTCAATGATGTCATAGTGAATCTTCACTTCGCCTTTGTACATGCCGTGAGCCGTGCCGACCGCAATCGCGAGCGCGTCGACGCCCGTTTCCTCATAGAAACGGATCGCTTCTTCCGGCTTCGCCAGCGCAGCGTCCGCTTCGTCCACGCTCAGGTCGTCTTCGACGCCGCCGATCGTGCCCAGTTCGCCCTCTACCGATACGCCCATGGCGTGAGCCGCCTTGACGATCTCCTTGGTCAGCCGGATATTTTCTTCGAACGGATGATGGGAACCGTCGAACATCACGGAAGAGAAGCCCGCGCGGATACATTTCATCGCGATATCGAAGTTGCTTCCGTGGTCGAGGTGAAGCGCAATCGGGAGACCGGACTTTTTCGCGGCCGCTTCCGCGATCGCAACCGTGTATTCAATCCCCATGTACTTCAGGGCGCCTTCGCTGACGCCGAAGATAAAGGGAGACTTTTCTTCCATGGCCGCTTCCGTGATCGCCTGGGCAAACTCAAGGTTGTTCATGTTGAACTGGCCGACGGCAAAACGGTTCGCTTTGGCCTTCGGCAAAAACTCGTTCATGGAAACCAGTGGCATACGTAACTCCTCCTGCTCTTAATAGCCGCTCTGCACGCGACCTTCATACTGCGCTATTATACCACAAATAGTCTTCGTATAGTAAACGGGATCGCCCGGAACCAAAATGAAAATCCGTTCATGTTGCGGTCGCGAACCTTGCCGAAGGACCGTCGTCGGACAGATGCATGTTGACCGCAAGCCGCAGCTCGTCGATGTCGAACGGCTTCGTGAAATGCATCAAGGCGCCCAGCTCGGTCGCCTCCTTGATCATGTCGAGCTCCCCGTACGCCGTCATCATGATGACTTTGATCTCGCGGTTGATTTCCTTGATTTTCTTAAGGATCTCAAGCCCGTCCATGCCTGGTATCTTCATATCGAGCAGAACGAGGTCCGGAGAATGCAGGCGTACGATTTCCAGCGCGGCACGGCCGTTTGCTGCCTGGAACGTCTCATAGCCTTCCGTGCTGAATACTTCGAGCAGCAATATCCGGATACCGACTTGGTCGTCCACGACCAGCAGCTTTTTTCTGTTCATTTTCCATCGCCCTCCGCTTCTGACATCCGTATCTAACCCGTATTCGAGATGGAGAGGAGGAAATCCTTCTTAACCTTTGGAAAATCCTATGAAAAAGATGAAAGCGCCCCGACATCGATCGGAGCGCCTTCCGTTTAGGATTGGGCCGAATGATTCAAAGCGGCGCGAACGAATTCCCGGAACAGCGGCTGCGGACGGTTCGGCCGGGACGTGAATTCCGGATGGAACTGCACGGCGAGGAACCACGGATGATCCGGCAGCTCCACCACTTCCACCAGACGTCCGTCCGGCGACGTGCCGGAAATGCGCAGGCCCGCGGCTTCGATTTGCTCGCGGTATTCGTTGTTGAACTCGTAGCGGTGACGATGGCGTTCGTATACGAGCTCGTCCCCGTAGCAGCGCGCCGCGAGGCTGCCCGGAACCAGCTTGCACGGATACAGCCCAAGACGCATCGTACCGCCGAGATCCTCGATATCCTTCTGCTCCGGCAGCAAGTCGATGACCGGATACGGCGTTGCCGGATGGATCTCCGAGCTGTTGGCGTTGTCCAGGCCCGCCATATTGCGCGCGAATTCGACGACGGCCACCTGCATGCCGAGGCAAATGCCGAAAAACGGAACGCGATTTTCCCGCGCGTAACGGATGGCGGTAATCTTGCCCTCGATGCCCCGGTCGCCGAAGCCGCCGGGAACGAGAATGCCGCCCACGCCGCCAAGCCGCTCCGCGACATTGTCCTCCGTAAGCTCCTCGGCGTTCACCCAGCGGATGTCGACCTCGGCGTCGGAGTCAAAGCCCGCGTGCGCGAGCGATTCGACGATGCTCAGGTAAGCGTCGTGCAGCGCGACGTATTTGCCGACGATCGCGATTTCGGTTTTCTTCGACAGCGATTTGACCCGGCGGACGAGCGCCTCCCATTCCGTCATGTCCGGCTCCGGCGCCGCCGACGTCAAGCCCAGGTGCTTGACGACATAATCGTCGAGCCCTTGGTCCCGCAGCATAAGCGGAATCTCGTACAGCGTGGAAGCATCGCGGCATTCGATGACCGCGCTCGCGTCGATATCGCAGAACAGCGCGATCTTGCGCTTCAGATCGTCGGTCAGCGGATATTCGGTCCGGCAGACGATCACGTTCGGCTGGATGCCGATGCTGCGCAGCTCCTTGACGCTGTGCTGGGTCGGCTTCGTCTTGACTTCGCCGGCCGCTTTGATGTACGGAATGAGGGTCACGTGGATGTACATGACGTTTTCGCGGCCGATGTCGCTCTTAATCTGGCGAATCGCCTCGAGAAACGGCAGGCTCTCGATATCGCCCACCGTACCGCCGATTTCGGTGATGACCACGTCGGAACCCGCTTCGCGTCCGGCACGGAAGACGCGATCTTTGATTTCGTTGGTGATGTGCGGAATGACTTGGACGGTCCCGCCCAGGTATTCCCCGCGCCGTTCTTTGCTGATGACCGTCGAATAAATCTTGCCGGTCGTCACGTTGCTGTTCTTGGACAAATTAATGTCGATAAACCGCTCGTAGTGCCCCAGGTCGAGATCGGTTTCCGCGCCGTCGTCGGTCACGAACACTTCGCCGTGCTGATAGGGACTCATTGTGCCCGGATCGACGTTGATATAAGGGTCGAACTTCTGGATCGTCACTTTGAGACCGCGATTTTTAAGCAACCGTCCGAGCGATGCGGCGGTAATTCCTTTCCCGAGCGACGACACGACGCCGCCTGTAACAAAAATGTATTTGGTCACTCTGCAAAAACCTCCCACCCCATGCCCGTCGGCATTGTCTTTAGCATAACCGCAATCGTCGATTGCAAAATAAACGGCATTTTTCCGCCCCGGACATGAGGCAAGAAACGGATGCGAAAACATGCCCGACAAAACAAAAAAGTGACACCCATATGCATGGGGGCACTTTTTATTCTTTCCTATTAGAAAACCACGGTTCTAAAGCCCAAGCCTAAGTTTACCGTCTCGCAAGTATGGTGTCAAGCCTCGTTCGGCCTTAACCCGGACTCCAGAGTCTTCCAAGCGAAGCGTCCGGCAAGCGCGGTCAGTCGCGGTCTTCCTCGTCGTCAAAGTCGGGCTCCGCGTCCAGCTCTTCTTCCAGCTCTTCGTCTTCCACGACTTCCTCGTCCAGTTCGACCTCAAGATCCGGATCGTCTTCCTCAAGCTCGACGTCGTCATCCAGCTCGGCGGCTTCTTCGCCTTCGTCGAAGATTTCTTCCCGGTCTTCGTCGAACAGGTCGTAGACGTCGTCGTCCGCAACGATCGTTTCTTCCTCTTCCTCGCCGTACAGATCCTCGTCGTCCAGATCGTCGTCGTCGTTGATGATGCGCGGACGCTTGGCGCTTCCGCCCACCGCTTCCTCCGCTTTCTCGACCGGGTACCAGCGCTTCAGACCCCATACGTTGTTGCCCACGCAGGCAAAACGCCCGTCAATATTGATCTCCGTATACACCTGAGCGATCAATTCGTTGACCTGCTCCTCCGTGAACCCTCTCAATTTGGCGATCTCGTTCATGAGGTCCCGGTAATAAAACGGAGTGTTCGCCGCCTTCAGCACCTCGAACGCAAGGTCCACCATCGGCAGCTCGCGAATCTTCTCTTCACTCAGCTTCAGGACGTATTCCGCGCTCACGCTGCACCTCATCCTCTCTTTATATTAAGCAATGGTTATCGTCGATCTTGGTTGGTTTCAGGTGTCAACAAATAGTTAACCGCATTTCCTTTAAAAATGCAAGCGCAAGTCGGACCGCCCGGCCAAGCGCGTGCGAATGGCGGGACAAAACGGCGAAAAGCGAAGGCGGGCCGGACGGCGGCGGCGCCTTCGCTCTTCGACTGTACCCCTCCGGCGGTCCCTCGGGCGAAGCGCCGGGCGGTAAGAGCCTTTAAGAGGACTCTCCCTTTCATCGTATGGCCTGCGGCCGGAAATGACACCGTCCTCCGCCCATTTGCGCGCAAAAAGGCCGGATTCCCAAGCTTTTGCGCTTGGCCTTTCATACAATAGGAAAGCACATCGTCGGGGGGGATGCCGTATTGGAAGCAAGCGGTCTGCTGAAATGGCTGAAAGGATCCCTCTCCTCTCCGGAGAACGAATCCGGCAGAACCATTATGCGGTTCGTTCATCCAGGAGACGATCATCGGTTCTTCCAGGCTTTGCAGTCCCAGCGGCAAAGCTGCAAAGCGTTGCGGAGCGTCCGCCGCCTGGGCATTATTCGCGCGTATTCCTGTCCGGTTCCGATTGAGCAGCTTCCTCGCAAATTGGCGAAATCCATCGTCTGGGAGAAAGACGCGATCGTTCGCGTCGACGGCATACCCGAGACTTCGTCCCGCTTCCGTACGGAGAACGGCATTCCTTGGGGCGTGCGGCGGATCGGCGCGCCCGATGCCTGGAACCGGGCGACGGGTTACCGCGTCAAGGTCGGCGTGATCGATACGGGCGTCGATTTCCAGCACCCCGATCTCCGCCATTCCCTGGAGCAGGGAATCAACCTGCTGCAGCGCGCCTTTCTCCCCTACGACGACAACGGCCACGGCACGCACATTGCCGGAACGATCGCGGCCGCCAACCAGCTTCAGGGCATGATAGGGGTCGCGCCCCGGGCGTCCATTTATCCGGTCAAAGCGTTTGACTACAACGGTACGGCCTACGTTTCCGATATCATTCTCGGGATCGATTGGTGCGTCCGCAACCGGATGAACGTCGTCAACATGAGCTTCGGCATGCCGGAACGCAGCCGGTCGCTGCTGCAGGCCGTCACCAACGCCTACCGTTCCGGCGTGCTGATCGTCGCTTCGTCCGGCAACGAAGGAAAGCGGGGAAAAATCGATTATCCCGCAAGATACAGCCAAACAATCGCCGTCGGCGCGACCAATCGCAACGGCAGGGTGTCTTCCTTCACGAACAGGAGCAGCTACATCGATATTTACGCGCCCGGGGAAAAGATCGAATCCTGCTGGCTGAACGGCAAGCGGAAGACGATGAGCGGCACGTCGATGGCGACCTCCCACGTCACGGGGGCGGTCGCGCTGCTGCTCTCGTACCGGCGGGATTTGACGCCCGATCAGGTCAAGGCGGTCCTGAAAGCTTCCGCGCGCCCGCTGCGAAAGGCCAAAGCTTCCCGGTCGCCCCGGTCGTCGGCGGGAGAACTTAATGCGGCACGCATGCTGCAGGCGGCGGACAAGATCAGGCAGCGGGCCGCGCCGCCGCTTCCATAGGACGCGTCACATCTTCTCCGGCGCGGAAACGCCAACCAGCCTCAGGCAGTTCGCCAGTACGATGCGCAGGGCCGCCAGAAGCTGCAGTCTCGCCTGACTTTGCTCCGCATCCTCGGTAATGACGCGTTCCGCCCGGTAATAGCTGTGAAAAAGCGAAGCGATCTCGTAGAGATAGCGGATGACTTGGTACGGCGCATAATTCGCGGCGGCATCGGCGATAACGCCGGGCAGCTCGCCCATCTTGCGCAGCAGCTCGAACTCGTGCTCGGCCGTCAGCCTGTGCAGCGGCGCTTCCGAGACCGGCAGCAGCCGGATGCCCTGCTCCTCCGCCTGGCGGAAGATGCTGCAAATCCGGGCGTGCGCGTACTGCACGTAATAAACGGGGTTTTCGTTGGATGTCGAAACGGCCAGATCCATATCGAAATCCAGATGCGTATCCATGCTCCGCATCGTAAAGAAATAGCGAATCGCGTCGACGCCGACCTCGTCCATCAGCTCTTCCATCGTGACCGCTTTGCCGGTGCGCTTGGACATCTTGACCTTTTCCCCGTTTTGGAACAGGCTGACCATCTGGGCGATCAGCACCGTCAGCTTGCCGGG
Organism: Cohnella laeviribosi DSM 21336; assembly: GCF_000378425.1. GTDB lineage: Bacteria > Bacillota > Bacilli > Paenibacillales > Paenibacillaceae > Cohnella > Cohnella laeviribosi. The sequence goes on from NZ_KB899855.1 coordinate 18,077, forward strand.
GTCGTTGCCGAGCGCGGCCATGGCCGCCTTCATCCGCGGAATGTAGCCGTGATGGTCGGCGCCCCAAATGTTGATCAGCTCGTCGTAGCCCCGGTTGTACTTATCCATATGGTAGGCGATATCCGGCGTCAGGTACGTGTACGAGCCGTCGTTTTTCACGAGCACGCGGTCCTTGTCGTCGCCGAAGGCCGTCGTTTTGAGCCACACGGCGCCGTCCTGCTCGTATACGTACCCTTGCTCCTTCAGCGCCTCCAGCGCCGCCTCGACGCGTCCTTGCTCGTACAGCGACGTCTCGCTGTACCAGATGTCGAAACGGACGCCGAACCGGTCCAGATCGCGTTTGATCTTGTTCAGTTCCTTCTCCAGCCCGTAGGCGCGCAGCTTCTGGAACCGCTCCTCGTCCGGCAGCGCAAGCAGCTTGTCGCCTTCCTGCTCGGCCAGCTCCTTGGCGAAGCCGACGATGTCCTCGCCGTAATAGCCGTCCTCCGGCATTTCGGCCTCCTGGCCGAGCGCCTGGCGGTACCGGGCCTCGATCGATTTCGCCAGGTTGGCCACCTGGTTGCCGGCATCGTTAATATAGTATTCCCGCGTCACTTCGTTGCCGGCGAATTCCAGCAAGTTCGCAAGCGCGTCGCCGACCGCGGCCCCGCGTGCATGGCCCAAGTGCAGGCTGCCCGTCGGGTTGGCGCTGACGAATTCGATGTTGACGCGGCGCGGCTTCTCCTGCCGGAGGCTCCCGTAGCGCTCCTTCTGGGCGAGCACCGATTCGATCACCGGATACAGGTAGCTCTTGTCCAGACGGAAATTGATGAAACCGGGTCCGGCGATCTCGGCGGAAACGATGGAAGCCTTGGAGCGGTCCAGATGCTCCAGAATGGCTTCCGCGATCTGGCGCGGGTTGCGCTTTGCGATCCGGGTGAGCTGCATCGCAGCGTTCGTCGCCAGGTCGCCGTGCGTTTTCTCCCTCGGCACTTCGACAACGAACTCGGGAAGCCGGTCCCGCTCGGCCAATCCGGCCGCCACGGCCGCATCGGCGATCGCGTCTTTTACCTTTTGATAAAATTGTTCCAACACGCCACTGTTCATTCCTCATTCTCCTCCTGTACGACCAGCCGCAAATTCAAGCGGCCGGCCCATTGTTCGTTCATCCAAAGCTCGTATCGCCAAGCGATTTCGATCGGCAGCCGGTCGGCCGCCTCCGGCGCGATGGACAGTTCCGCCGTCTCCATCTCCAAGCGGAGCCTGCCCGCGCCGGTTCTCAGCCACCCCGCCGTCCGGAAACCGGGCCGAAAGCTCTGTTCGCCTTCGGTCTCCCCGTGCCGCACGATCGCCAGTCCCCCGGCATTCCATTTCACGGTGACGGAGCAGCGGCCTCGGTCTTCTGCCGTTTCTTCGTATCTGACATAGAAGGCGCCCTGTTTCGGATACAGCGTGCCCCGATATTCCGACGCCGAAGTCTCTCCGTCCAGCTCGGAAAACAAGCCGATGCGCACGGGGCGCGGCCTCGATAGCGGTGTCAAAACGCATCGCCTCCCTTCCACTTCAGGGGACTTGCCGGACAATAAAAAAACCGCCTCTGCCAAAGAGACGGATGGTGTCCGCGGTGCCACTCTTCTGAATTCTCCGCGCCGCTATGCGAACGCACGCAGGGGAATTCTCTCGTTCGGATAACGGCATCTGCCGGGTTCCCCTACTGGACGGTTCAGGGAACCAACTCCCGGGTGCGCTTCCCTTGCGCCGCCGCGCCGGCTTTCACCATCCCGGCTCGCTGCTGCTGGCCTTGCGGCAAGGTACTCTCCCGTTCCTCGTTGTTTGGGTTATTTGTTCTTATTATAGGGTACCCGCGCCAAAAAGAAAAGCCGCTCCCGCCCGCAAGGCGCGCCCGCTCCCGTCGGCGTGCAGGCCCGCTTCGTGCGAAGCTCCCGCGATTGGGCCGGACAAGCCCCTCCTCGCCGGCCGAAGGGGCTTGTCCGTGTTTTCATCGCTTGCGCGTCTCGGTCAGCTTGAATTGGCCAACCAGCTGCTGCAAGTTTGAGGTGATCGCCTCCACCGTGTGGGACGTATGCCGGACGGCGACGATATCGTTCAGCAGTTCCTGCACCTTGGCTTCCACCTCGGTCGACGCGGCGCGGTTTTCCATGCTGACTTCGGCGATCTTCTCCATCAGCTCGACCACTTCGTCGACGACCTGCGTCTTGAGCGAATCGTCCCCCTTGGCGTTGCCGAGCGTTTCGCTGGCTACGGCGACAAGTTCCGTTCCTTCGGTCACGACCTTCGTGCCTTCCTCCATCGACGCTGAGGCTTGCTGCGCGTGGACATAGATTTTCTCGATGATCTCGTGAACCTCTTCCGTCGATTGGCGCGTCATGTCGGCCAGCTTGCGGATTTCGGAAGCGACGACCGCAAAGCCCTTCCCCTGTTCCCCGACCCTCGCGGCCTCGATGGAAGCGTTAAGGGCGAGCAGGTTGGTCTGATTGGAAATTTCCTCGATGGCGTGAAGCACGCTGCGGATTTCGCCCGCCGTATTCATGAAAATGCGGATCGTTTCGTTCGTCTGCGCGACCCGGGCGAAAATCTGCGACATCTTGTCCCCGATCCGCATCACCTCGCTTCGCGCGACGGCAATTTGCTCCGCCGCTTTCTCCTCAAGCGCCAGCAGCGTCTGCCGCATTTCGTCCGCAACGTCCTTGGCCACGTCGATATCCTTCAGCTGGCGCCGGATGCCGCGGATCATGTCGTTGATCCGTTCGCCAACCCGCTCGGTCGACTCGGCCGTCGTCGCGGTCGAATCGTTCAACTGCTTCTGGCTGGTCGTTACGTCCGCGGCAGCCAGCTTTACTTTCAGCATGATGCCTTCAAGCGAGTCGATCATATTGTTGATCCACTTCGCCAGCTCCCGTATCTCGTCCTGGTCGAACTCCCCGATGTTGATCCGCTGCGTCAAGTCGCCTCTGCCCTCGGCGTTGATACGGATGAACCGGTTGATCTTGCGCAGCGGCTTGACGATCCGCTCCCGGCTGCGTTTGCGCAGCAGGACGGCGGCCGCAAGCCCGTACGCAAGCTGGAGGGCGAAGGCGGACAAAGCCGCGTATACCGGCGAAAACGAACGCGCGGCCAAAAAGATGAGCGCGGCGGCCGCCGCCGAGCCGATGCCGAGCGCCGCAAGCTGCGGGCGCGTCTGCCGAAAGGAAATGCTGCGGATCCGGTATACCTCTTCCAGGTCGCCTTCGCACATCATCCCCCACAGATCCGGGCAGTGCGGGAGCCGGAAGGTGACCCCTTTGCCGATAACCGGAATGTGCCGGTAGTCGGAATACCCCGGAAATTCGACGAACAGGTTGCTTCCGTTGCGGATCGTATTCGCCACCCCGGGATGGAGTTCGCCCGTTGCCGGGTCGGTAAACATCAGTTCCAGCTCGGTATGCTCCTTGACCGAAACGACGCCCCAATCGGTTGTGACGCCGTCCTTCAGGTTTTCCCCATGGGTAAACGTCCGGTCCTCGAAGCGGCTGCGGGACAGCGCCGTACCGGGGGGAATATGTACGTTCAGCTCGGGCTTGGCCATAAACAGGTAGTTGTCCCCGGAATCCGGATACACGTGTCCCGACTCCCGTTGAATCAGGTCGCCGATGACGTCGTTCGGCACGCGGCCGCACAAATAGCCGGCGAGCCGGCCTCCTTCGGCCATGACCGGATTGATGAACAGAAGGGTCATCTTGTCGTGGAACGGGGAGGATCTGGCGCCGATCTGAAGCGTCAGCGGGTCGGGATAGGGACCGAAAAGGCATTTGCGGGCGTCCCGGCCGCCGTTGCGCGCATACCGGAGGCCCGGCGACAGCGGCGAGTCTTCCCCGTAGCTTTTGCCTTTGTGGGGAACGTGCGTCGAGTGGACGACCGTGCCGTCCGCGTCCAGCAAAAACAGTTCCGTAAAATCCGAACCCCGGGCATACGCCTGTCCGAACAGCCGGTCCAAAGCATCCTTGCCGGCGCCGCCTTCAAGCGCTTCCGCGCCGCCAAGCGAAGCCATCTGATCCAGCAGCCGGTCCAGATGGCGCCAGTAATCGGTCGTCCAATCGATCAAGATCTGCTTCCGCGTTTCGGCGATCCCTTCGAAGATGTCCTCTACGTCCGACTTCAAGTCCCTGTTCAGACGGTAGGACCACCACAGCGGTAAGCCTTTCTTCCATCCCAACCAACCAAACATGCCAAATCCCCCCCAAACGAACTCTAGACGTTGAGTAATGTAAATTATTGTATCATATGTCATAGGGATTTGGGCTTATATTTTCAGAAAATCTTGCGGAATCGTTTCGGTTTGTCAATTTTTTTGCCAAAAAGCGCGGTGGCCAAAAAAGAAGGCCATCCCTAAAAGTCCGGTGAAAAAGTCCGTATAAGCAGGCCTTTCCCATGGTTTTATCGAATTTATTTTAGTAACAAAACGATCGAAAGAGTGAATGAGCATGAAAGCCCATAAGTCGTCGGCCATCCAGCCGCAATTGTTCCAATTCGTGAATATGGATGATCTCGTGCCGAAAAAACACATCCTGCGCCAACTGAACGAAGCGCTTGATTTTTCCATCATCCATGATTGGGTGGCGCCGCTGTATACGGAACGTACCGGCCGCCCGGCGGCTGACCCGGAACGGATCGTCCGGCTTATTTTGC
>NZ_KB899856.1 GCF_000378425.1 Cohnella laeviribosi DSM 21336
GAATAACTTCGATTGCGAGTTTGTCTCTCTAACCCTTCGTACCCGTACACCTCATAACGACTTCGCCATTTCACCAAGGTGGTTTTGGGAATACCGTATTTTTTAGCTGCAGCCTTAACGCCGATCTGGCCACTTTCGATTTCCTGTAGGATGGCGAATTTCTCCGACGCACTATATTGTTTATTAGGCATGAAAAAAGCTCCCTTTCAGCAGCAGGTTTTATTATTTCACCTGTCTACCTTAAGGGGAGCATATCACATAGAGTGTGGCCTCTTTTGATCTATTAATCCGATTCCTTCGGAACCAGTTCGAATATTTTGCCGGTTTCGAGCGCCTCGATAAATCGAAGCAGCCACCTGTAATACTTGAGCGCCTCGACGATTTTGGCTTCGTCCATGTCGATCAAGGCGGTCATGCGCTCGTTCCCTTCGCACTCCTTTCTCAGTTCCCGCAGCTCGTTCAGCGATTTGGTCAGCGCGTTCGTATTGCTTTCGACGGCCTTGCGCCATTTGATGGAAAAGTAATCGCAGAAGTTTTGGTACCAATCCGGCGTGACCTCGTAAAAATCCTTTCTCGAGCCCTTTCCCCATACTTTATCGATCATTTTCAAATCGACAAGCGTACGGACGCCGGTGCTCATGGACGTTTTGCTCATTTCCATTTTTTTGCTCAGCTCATCCAACGTAACGGGAACGTCGCTGAAATACATATGGCCGTATAAGTGTCCGACGGACAGCGTAATGCCGTACAGATCCATATTTTTGCCGATCGAATCGATGACGCGATCGCGGGCTTTTTTCAGCTTGAGGACTTGATCCTGAGGCAGGTCGTCATATTCGTTCAAGGGGTTCCCTCCCGAAGATGAATCACTGTAAGAAAAACTCTTCAAGTATTGTAAGCACACTCCCCATAAGAAGTAAAGGAGGGGCGAGGGACGTAATTTTAAGGAAAACGGAGTATTCGGTACATAAAGAGCGTAAAGTTATAACTGTACGTCCGAAATTTTGTTATATGAATTTTGACCCCTGAATTGTGAAAAAGTTACACTGATAGCAACTCAAACGACGAAAGACCCGGCGGAAAGGGGGCAGCCGAAAAACGGAACCACAGAAGGAAGGAGGAACAAATGGCTATCCTTGAAGTGAAACAATTGACCAAAATATTCGGGCAGGACCCCAAGCGCGCGTTGGCCATGCTGAACCAGGGGGCGTCGAAGGCGGAAATTCTCAAAGAAACGAAAATGACCGTCGGCGTGAACAAGGCGGAGTTTGCGATAGAAAAGGGAGAAATCTTTGTCATTATGGGGCTGTCGGGAAGCGGCAAATCCACGCTTCTCCGCATGCTGAACCGGCTGATCGAGCCGACGGCCGGGCAAATTCTGTTTAACGGCACGGATGTCGTCAAGATGACGCCTGCGCAACTTCGCCAGTACCGGAGAAAAAACGTCGGGATGGTATTTCAGAAATTCGCCCTTTTCCGGCACCGGACCGTCTTGGAGAACGTGGAGTATGGCCTTGAAGTGCAGGGGATGGAGAAAAAGAAAAGGCAGGAGCTGGCCCGCAAGGCGCTGCAGCTTGTCGGCTTGGAAGGCTGGGAACATAAGCGCCCGGACGAACTGAGCGGCGGCATGCAGCAGCGGGTGGGGCTGGCGCGGGGACTGGCCAACGACCCCGACATTCTGCTGATGGACGAGGCGTTCAGTGCGCTCGACCCGCTGATCCGCAAGGACATGCAGCATGAGCTGCTGGAGTTGCAGTCCAAAATGAAAAAGACGATCGTGTTCATCACGCACGATTTGGACGAGGCGCTCCGAATCGGGGACCGCATTGCATTGATGAAGGACGGGGTCATCGTTCAGATCGGCACGCCGGAAGAAATTTTGACAAAGCCGGCCGATCCGTACGTCCAGCGGTTTGTGGAAGACGTGGACATGTCCAAGGTGCTGACGGCCGCCCATATCATGTACAAGGCGGAAACGATTGCGCCTGAACGCGGCCCGCGCGTTGCGCTCCAGTTGATGCGCGACAGCGAAGTATCGACCTTGTACGTCGTCGACAAAGAAAAACGGCTGCTCGGTCTGGTGACCGCGGACGCGGCTTCGCGGGCGCTGAAAGAAAACCTCTCTTTGGAGGAAGTCATGGAGCGCAACGTCCCGCGCGTTAAGCCCGACGCTTATTTGAACGAATTTTTTGAGCTGATGGCGGAAACAAGGCTTCCGGTCGCGGTTGTCGACGACGAGCTGAAGCTTAGAGGCGTCATCATCAAAGGCGCTGTCCTTTCCGCGCTTGCGGGCAATACGATTCCGGAAGCGGGGGGAGCTTGATGAACATTGCAAAAATACCGCTCGGCGACTGGGTCGAGCGCTTCGAAGACTGGCTGACCGGCCATTTCGGCCCGTTATTCGATGTCATTCGCTTGATCATTCAAGGGATTGTGGACGCGTTTTCGTTTGTCCTCATGTCGGTTCCGGCGTTGGCGCTCATTGTGCTGATCGCGGCGCTGGCTTACTGGATCGGCAAATGGAAGCTTGCGCTGTTCGCGCTGATCGGACTGCTGCTCATTCAGAATCTGGGCTTGTGGGAGCCGTCCATGCAGTCGCTGGCGCTCGTGCTTACGGCTTCGCTGATCTCCATCGTCTTCGGGGTGCCGATCGGCATCCTGTGCGCCAGGAGCAACGGGGTTCGCAACGTCGTCACGCCGATTCTGGACTTTATGCAAACGATGCCCGCTTTCGTGTATTTGCTCCCCGCGGTTTCCTTTTTCTCCCTTGGCGTTGTGCCGGGGGTTATCGCTTCGATTATATTCGCGATTCCGCCCACGATCCGGCTGACGAACCTCGGAATCCGGCAGGTTCCCGCCGATCTGGCGGAGGCGGCGGACGCGTTCGGCTCGACGCCGTCGCAGAAGCTGTTCAAGCTGCAGTTGCCGCTTGCGATGCCGTCCATTATGGCCGGTATCAATCAGACCATCATGCTGGCCTTGTCCATGGTCGTCATTTCGTCGATGATCGGCGCGCAAGGCGTCGGCGCCTACGTCTACCGCGCGGTGACGCAGGCCAAAACCGGCGTCGGCTTCGAAGCGGGCATCGCGATCGTCATTATGGCGATTCTGCTCGATCGCTTGACGCAGCATGCATTCAAGAAAAAATCATGATTGGAGTGACTTTATTTGAGAAAGTGGTTAGCGGTATTATCCGTCGCCGTCGCAGTCGCCATTCTGGCCGGATGTTCCGGATCGGGCTCCGGACCGGGAGGCAGCAAGTCGATCAAACTGGCCTACGTGGCGTGGGATTCCGAGATTGCAAGCACGAATGTCGTCAAGGAAGTGCTGGAATCGAAGCTGGGCTATAAAGTCGAAATGCTGCAGGTAGACGCGGGTCCGATGTGGGCCGGCATCGCGGACGGCAGCGCGGACGCGATGGTCGCCGCCTGGCTGCCGAGCACGCACGCTTCCTATATGGAAAAGTACGCGAAGGATATCGAGGATTTGGGTCCGAACCTGGACGGAACGAAAATCGGGCTTACCGTTCCGGCTTATATGGACATCCAATCCATCGAGGATTTGAAGAAGCCCGAGACGGCCGAAGCGCTGAAACGCCAAATTATCGGCATCGAGCCCGGCGCGGGCATCATGATGGCGACGGAGAAGGCGCTCCAAGAATACGGCCTGAGCGACTACACGCTGGTCGAAAGCTCCTCGGCCGCCATGGCGCAGGAGTTGCTCAAGGCGTATGAAGCCAAGCAGCCGATCGTCGTCACCGGCTGGACGCCGCACTGGATGTTCGCGGCGATGGATCTGAAGTACCTGGACGATCCGAAGGGCGTGTACGGCGGAGCCGAACAAATCCATACGATGGTGCGCAAAGGGCTGAAAGAAGACAAACCGGATGCGTACGCGTTTTTGGACCGGTTCCAGTGGACCCCGGACGATATGGCCGAAGTGATGATCGCCATCCAGGACGGGAAGTCTCCGGAAGACGCGGCGAAGGATTGGGTGGAAAGCCACGCCGACAAAGTAAGCGAGTGGCTGAACGAGACCTGATGCGGGCTTCCCGGCAGGAAAAGTTCATACCGGCCGGTGGCATGTGCGGGATGATGGCTTGTGCCGATTTCCGGGCGGTAGGCAGCCTTTGGTCGGCTTGCGTGGACAGGGCGCAGGCGGCGGGGGCTGCCTTTTCTTTTTTTCGGCCGCTGCGCACCCCCGCCAAGAAGTCCGCCCAGCGGACTACATTGCCGTCTGCCGCCGCGCACCCCCGCCAAGAAGTCCGCCCAGCGGACTACATTGCCGTCTGCCGCCGCGCACCCCCGCCAAGAAGTCCGCCCAGCGGACTACATTGCCGTCTGCCGCTGCGCACCCCCGCCAAGAAGTCCGCCCAGCGGACTACATTGCCGTCTGCCGCCGCGCACCCCCGCCAAGAAGTCGTCCAACATAGGCCGATTTCCGGCGACTAACGGTGCATTCGGTTGGATTTTTCCAATAGACGCGTAGGTTGCGACTGCAAAAATCAGTCGGCGTTTTGGAGAGAAAACGGATATCCATTTTTTATAATTGATAATGATTATCATAATCATGTAATATACAAAATATTGGATCGCAAAATAGACAGGAAGCGGAGCCGCGGACGGCACGTTTGTTCCGGCGGCAGCGTCCGGACCAGGCGTCTTCCGCCGTTTGCCTGCGCAGGCGCCGCAAGGTATCATGGAACTAACCCGATAAGCGGACAGGTGGCCTACTTGAAGATCAATATCGGTTTCAGAACCATTAAGACGGCGATTGGGGTAAGCTGTTCGGTGTTCATCGCCCAATCCCTTAAACTCGAATATTATTCCTCATCCGGCATTCTGACGCTGCTGTGCATTCAGAAGTCGAGAAAACGGTCCAACAAGGCGATCCTCAGCCGGCTTGTCGCCTGCATGCTGGGCATGTTCGGCTCGACGGCGCTGTTTGAGGCGATCGGCTATGCGCCGTATTCGTTTCTGGTCCTGTTGCTTCTGTTCATTCCCTTGTGCGTGAAGCTCCGGGTTCAGGAAGGGCTGGCCAGCAGTTCCGTCATCATTATGCACGTGTATATGCACCGCAAGGCGGAGGCGGCTTTCTTCCTCAACGAGCTGCTCGTCGTCGCCGTCGGTCTGGGTGTGGCGCTGCTGGTCAATTGGTATATGCCGAGCATCGACAAGCAGTTGAACCGCTATAAAGCGGAAGCCAACCGGTTAATCGCGGCTATTTTGGACGAATATGCAAACTATTTAAAAAACGGATATACGATGTGGGACGGCAAAGAGCTGCTGCAGCTATCCGACGTGCTCCGGCGCGCTTCGCAAATGGCGCAGCTGGAAGAGGAGAATTACCGTCAAGGCAGGACCAACAGCTACCGCCAGTATTTTGAAAACAAGCGCAGGCAGATGGAACTGCTGGAGAGGATGCTTCCGGCCGTCTCGCAAATTACCGCGCAGGTGGAGCAGGGAGTACGCATCGGACAGGTTATCGAGCGGATGAGCGAATATTTGAGGCAGTCTCCCGAACCGAACGGCGAGCGGCACGATTATTTCTACGAGATGCTGCGGTCGGTCCGGGAATACCATAAGGGGCTGCCCTTGCCGAAAACGCGGGAGGAGTTCGAACTTCGAGCCAATTTGTTTGCGGCGGCGAACGAACTGGAACGGTTCATCGACACGCTGTAGGACGGGCCCTGTGACCGCTCCTTAAACTTCGAACCGGCCCGCCCATACGCATACGGGCTTGGATACGGATACCGAATGGCCGGTGTACGTCAGCTTGCCCGTAGCGGCGTCGATGCGGAACAGGGCCAGATTGTTCGTATCCCGGTTGGCCGCGATCAGATGACGCCCTCCGGGCAAAATCGAGAAGTGGCGCGGATGTTTACCCTGAACGGACACGTGCTCGATATAAGCGAGCTTGCCGCTGTCCGGATCGATTTCGTACACGACGATGCTGTCGTGCCCGCGGTTGGAGCCGTAAAGGAACCTGCCGTCCCCGGACACCGCGATTTCCGCGCACGTATTTTCTCCCTCGTAACCGGCCGGAAGCGTCGGTACGTGTTCGACTTTCTGGAGGCTGCCCGTTTCCGCGTCATAGCGGAACGAAGTAATGGTCGAATCCACCTCGTTAATGACAAAAGCGAACGCTCCGTTCGGGTGAAACGCCAAATGGCGCGGCCCCGCGCCGGGATGCAGCTCCGTGTCCCCGTGAACCTGCAATTTGCCGCCTTCGACGGTATAGGCGCGAATGCGGTCGAGACCCAAATCGCAAACGAACAAATACTTTCCGTCCGGGCTGTAGAACGAGGAATGCGGATGCGGCCTGTCCTGGCGCTCGGGATGCGTGCCTTTGCCTTCGTGCTTCCGCTCGTCGAGCATGGAGCCGATCCGTCCGTCATTCTCCAGCGCCACCAGGCTGACAAGACCGTTATGATAGCTGGTCAGCGTCAGGTAGCGGTTGTCGGCGCTTTTCTGGATATGGCAGGTCGGGCCGTTTGCCGCCGGCGCCCGGTTCGCTTCGGTCAGCCTGCCGGATGACGCGTCCAGCGTCAAGCTGACGGCGTCGCTCGCCTTCGAGCCGTCCGCGGCAGCGGTTTCCGCCAGCGCGTACACGATGCGCCGCGGCACGTCGAGATGCAGGAACGTCGGATTTTTATAACCCGATTTTTGGTCCAGCAGCTTCAATTCCTCTTTCGCCTCGTCGAATTCGTACAGATACACGCCGGCGTCCGCGGCTTCGGCGTAAGATCCGACAACAACAAGCGTGCGCTCCACAGTTGGCTTCAATGACCTCGTCTCCTGTCCATGAATATGATCATGAGTCCATTTTACTCTCCCGGCAGGCCGCCTGTAAAATCCGTTTCCGCGTCTAGTCCGGTTGATTCAGAAAGGCGAAGAACCGCGAGTTGAACGCTTCCAATTCGTCATAGAAAACGCCGTGCCCGCTCTGTTCGAACCGGTGCAGAACGGAACCGGGAATGCCCTGCTGCAGGGCGAGCGCGGATTGAAACGGGACGATCCGGTCCTGAACGCCCGCGAAGATGGCGGTCGGAACCCGGATGGCGGACAGATCCTGCCGCAAGTCCTCGTCGCGAAGCGCGATCAGCCCTTGGGCGGTGCCGTGCCCGGAAGCTTCGAGTCCCAGGCTCGCAAACCAGTTCATAAATTCCGGGCCGTGATTTTGGGCGAAAAATTGGTCTCCGAACCCTTTCAACATGGCCGGCCGGTTCGTCAGCGTCTGCCGGATGAGCGCGTCGACTTCTTCCCGGGTCTGGCCGTACGGGTAGCCGGGACGCTGGGTGAAGCTGGGCGCCGCGGCCGACAACAGCGCCAGCCTGCGCACCCCGTGGCCTTGATGGCGCGCCATGTAGCGGATCGAGATGGCTCCGCCGATGGAGAAGCCGACCAAGACAAAATCGCGAAGCCTGAACAAGTCGATAATGACGCGGATATCGTCCGCCATCCGGTCGTACGTATAGCCCGTCCAGGGCCGGTCGGATTGCCCGAAGCCGCGCAAATCCAGCGCTATGCAGCGATAGCCGTACCGGGGAAGCTGATTGAGCTGGTATTCGAACATTTTGTGATTGACGGGCCAGCCGTGAACGAACAAAGCCGTCTTTCCGCCGGCGGGATGGATGTCCTCGACAAATATCCGGACGCCTCTTTCCACCTCGATGCGATACAGATGAACCCCTCCTCCGGATCATTCGGTTCTTTTCTAGAACGTATGCCGGGGGAGCAACGTTAAGAAGGCCGGCCGTCCAAAAGGGAATATTGTCATGGAAGATGAATGGTGCTATAAATGGGTGTAGGGATAAAAAGGAAAAGGCGATGCCGGGAAACGTTGCGCTGTTCGCAACGGTACCGGCCGGCATGTCGGGCCTCGTTTCGGTTTGGAGAACCGGAAACGAAAGCGCTGGAGCAGCCGTTCGAGCATGCGCGCGACTGATATGAATCTCGAGCTTAACGGATGAATCTCGAGTTTTAACGGAAGCACCGTGACCGCAGAATTTGGTTCTGTCGACGCGGTGTTTTTTTGCGTTATCCGCTGAAGGAGGCCGTCAATGGTGAACGAATCTCTCGAAATGGCGTCTATTCGGGTGAAAGACCGGCTCATGTCGCTTCAGTTCACCCACCTGGAGGTTCGGGTTCAGGAACAATGCATCATCATATACTCGATGGAGAACGGCGGCCCGGCTGTCCGGGCTTCGCTGAGGCACCTGCCCGGCGACCGTTATTCCATAAGCCTCGCGAATCATCGGGGCGAGTGGCAGCCCACCCCTTATGCGGGAACCGTGGAAGAGGTGCTGCGGCTGCTGACGGGCAAGCTGGTGTTCGCTCTCGCCCGCTGGCAATGATGAGGCGCGTCGTTCAGCCGTCCGGCAAGCGTGCGGCTTGCCGGACGGTGCGAAGCGGCCGCGGCGGTGGCGATGAGGCTAAAACGCGGCGGCGTTGGGCGCGAATTGCCGCGTTGTGTGGCGTTAAGCCGCGTTGTGCCGCGTATTGCAGCGTAATCCAGCGCATTGTGTGAATTGCAACGTTATGTCGCGTATTGCAGCATATGAGCGAATTGCCGAGTTGTGTCGCGTTACGCAGCGAAATGCGGCGTATGGCGCGGATGGCCGCATTGGCTGTCCGGCCAGGATATATCCGCCTGCTTGAGGAGCAGGTCCGGAAAGCGCGGTCAGGCGAGCGTTAACAGCTTTTCGTCAAATTCGGGGACAAGCCCTTCCCGGGCCGCCCGGCCGAGCAGCGAGGAAATAGCCGCATAGCCGTCCTGCCCCAAATTCGCCGTGAAGTCGTTGACGTACAGATCGATATGCGCCTGCGCGACGGCGGGGTCCATCTCCTGGGCATGCTCCATTACGTAATCGCGCGACGCTTCCGGATGGGCCCAAGCATATTCCACCGATGCCCGAATCCAGTCGGCAATCTTCTTCGTTTCGAGGGAGCGCCGCGCGATGATGGCGCCGAGCGGAATCGGCAGCCCTGTGTCTTCTTCCCACCAGCTTCCCATATCGGCCAGCAGCGACAAGCCGTATGATGGATAGGTGAAGCGGGCTTCGTGAATGACGAGTCCGGCATCGATGCTTCCGTCTCTGACGGCAGGCATAATTTCATGGAACGGCATGACGACGATTTCGCCCACGCCGGCCGGTACTTTGCGCGCCGCCCAGAGCCGGAACAGCAGATAAGCGGTCGACCGCTCGCTCGGAACCGCGACTTTTCGGCCGGACAGAAACGCCGGATCGCCGGTGCCGTCCCGGATCAGGACCAGCGGGCCGCAGCCCCGGCCGAGCGCGCCGCCGCAAGGGAGGAGCGCGTAATCGGAGAGCACCCACGGCAGGGCGGCATAGGAAATTTTCAGCACTTCGGGCCCTTCGCCGCGAAGCGCAAGGTTGTTGGTAATGTCAATATCGGCATACGTAACATCCAGCTTCGGTGCGCCGGGGATGAGTCCGTGCGCCCATGCGTGAAAGACGAAGGTATCGTTGGGACAAGGGGAATAAGCGATTCTCATTCTGCAATCACCTCCGGAAGTAAAGCGCAGGCGGCTTCAAGCGCGTCCAGCGCGTCTTTGATGCGCCACGCGGCTTTGTTGCGCGGGCCGACCTCATTGGAAATGGCGCGAAGCTCAAGGACGGGAAGGCCGAATTGACTGGCCGCGGTTGCGACGCCGAAGCCTTCCATGCCTTCGGAGGCCGCGCCGGGCACGCGCCGGGCCAGTTCCGCGGCGGTAGCCGACGTTCCGGTCACCGTCGACAGCGTCAGCGCCGGGGCGACGCGGACCGTAAGCCCGGCGCGGCGGATCGCTTCCGCCAGCCGGCCGGCGAGCGAGGCGTCGACCGGAATGCGGGCGGACCCGAAACCGAGCTCGTCGATCCCGATGTAGCCTTGCGGCGTTTCCGCGCCGAGGTCGGCGGCGACAATTTCGCTGGCCACCACGAGCGAGCCGACTTCCGCCCGCCCGGGAAAGCCGCCGCCGATGCCGGCGCTCACGACAAGGCGGTAGCGGCCGGCCGCAAGTCGCGCCGCGGTTCCGGCCGCCGCTGCGGCGGGGCCTACCCCTACGACGGCGACTTCAAAACGCTTGTCCCCGCGAAGTCCGCGTTGGACGGCGTCCCGTTCGCCATCCGTGGCGGCCGCGACGAGGATGCGCCGCTCCGCGGGCCGGCCGGGACTGCTCTCCTCCGGCAGAAGGCTGCCGTTATTCACGCTCATAATCGGAAACTCCTTTGAAAACAACTCTATGTTCACCGTTCCCGAAGGAACGGATTTTGGTAATCTTGGCGCGAAGCGGTTCCGCCCAAACGATGCGCCGCCGTAAGGCGGTGCGGCCGCTTTCTTGGATTCTCTTATTATAGACCTCCTTCCGGCCGAATGAAAGATTGCCCGCCCAGGTGATGGAAGGGACCGGAATCCCATATTTATGTAATGACGCGATATCACGGCGCTGTGTAATGGTTTTTGGGCAACGGCTGCACGATGGAGTGCAAGAAGCGGGGGGTTCGCATATGGAGTCCGTGCCGCGCATCATCATCGACACCGGCGGGGGAATCGGCAGCGCGCTTGCGATTCTGTTTGCGATGTGCGAATCCGGGTTGGCCTTGCAAGGGGTTACGACGGTCTGCGGCGATTGGGATGCGAAGCAGGCGGCCGAACAGGCGCTGCGCCTTCTTCGGCTCGGCGCTTCGGACGCGGCCGCATCCCCGCCGGTTGCCGCCGGCGCGGACAGGCCGTTTGCGCATGGCCGGAAGGGACCGCTCGAAGAAGCGCACGGCCGCAACGGATTCGGCGGCGCGCTGCTGCCGCCGCCGGTGGGGACGGTTCTTGACGAGCCGGCGGCCTCGTATCTGGTGCGGATGGCCAACGCGTATCCCGGCGAACTGACGCTCGTCATGACCGGGCCGGCCACCAACTGGCCGCAGGCATTGGAACTGGACGAGCGGCTTGCGGACAAATTCAGGCATATCGTCATTGCGGGCGGAACCGTGTTTGCCGCGGGGAACGCGACGCCGGTGGCGGAACGCGGCTTCTTCGACGATCCGGAAGCGGCGGAACGTCTCTTGGCGACGTGCGGCGAGAGGCTGACGGTCGTCGGCCTCGACGTGACGATGCGGACGCGGTTGACGGAGGACGCGCTGGACCGGCTGGCGCGTTGCTGTCCGCCCGAGCGGGAGCGGATCGTCGCGTTCATGAGGCGGATGCTGAACCATTCCTTCGCATACTACCGCAAAGAAGAAAACTGGTTCGGCGCCGCTTCCCTCGGCGCGGCGGCGGCCGTGCTGGCGGTGGCCGATCCGAGCCTGTTCCGGACGTCGGTCATGCGCGCTACGGTCGAAACGCGGGCAGGACTGACGGCGGGCATGGTCGTGACGGACCGCCGGGTCCGTTCGCGCATCGGCCATCAGGTCCGGTTCTGCCTGGAAGTGGACGAGGAACGGGCGGTCAACCGTTTTTTGTCGGCTTTTGCGTAAAAGGTTATTATAATTAAAAAACCGACATCGGCATCGGACGGCTTGCGAACGGTGCAGGCTGTCGGCCGCGTGAGGAGGGTGCCTATGTATTTGGTGACATCGGAAGAGATGCGGAAGATCGATCGCTATACGATCGACAGCGTCGGCATTCCCTCGCTTGTCCTGATGGAAAATGCCGGACGGGCGATCGCCGAGGAAGCCTTCCGGCTGGCGGAAACGGGGGCGGCGCGCGGACGTCCGCCCCGCTGGCTGATTCTCGTCGGCAAAGGAAACAACGGCGGCGACGGGCTCGTTTGCGCGAGGCATATGGCCGAGCGGGGCTGGGAGACGCTTACGGTGTACGCCGTGCCGCCCGAGCAGCTCAAGGGCGAAGCGGCCGTGCAGCGCGACATCGCGGACAAGCTGGGGCTTCCCGCCGTCGTGTTCGAGCCGGGCAAGCTCGAATGGGGGCGCTTCGACGGCATCGTCGATGCGCTGCTTGGCACCGGCACAGCGGGGGAACCGAGGGAGCCGTATGCTTCGCTCATTCGGGAAGCGAACGCAAGCGGACTGCCCATTGTCGCGGCGGACATACCGAGCGGGCTGGATGCGGACACCGGCGAGACGGCGGACGCGTGCATCCGGGCGACCGTCACGGTGGCGCTTGCGATGCTCAAGCGCGGATTGCTGCTGCATCCCGGCGCAGAAGCGGCGGGACGAACGGTTGTCCGGCCGATCGGCATCCCGGAGGGTGCGGCAAGGGAACTCGGCGTTAACACCTTCGTGCTGAACGAGGAGACGCTGCGCCGCAGGTTCGGGCTTTCGGCCGTGCCCCCGGCGCGTGCCGCGAATACGCATAAAGGGACATACGGACACGTACTTGCCGTAGCGGGTTCGCGCCGGATGAGCGGAGCGGGCCTGCTCTGCGCCAAGGCGGCGCTGCGGGCCGGATGCGGCCTGGTTACGTGGGCGGTGCCGGAGGCGCTCGCGCTTCCGCTCGCCGGAGCGCTGCCGGAGGCGATGATCCGGGGGATTGCGGACGGCGGCAGCGGCGAATGGGCCGACGCCGACGTCGGGGACGCGCTGTCCGCGGCGGCGGACAAGCAGGCGGTCGTCATCGGCCCGGGGCTCGGCCGATGGACCGGCGACAGGGGCTGGCTGCGCCGCTGGTGGCAAACGGTTGCGTCGCCGCTCGTCGTCGACGCCGACGCGCTGAACATGCTCGCCGCAGCCGGGGCCGGTACGTCAGGCAGCGGACCGGCGGCTCCTTCGGCGGAGCCCTTTTCGGCCTGGCCGCGCAGGGAGTCCGCGACCGTGCTGACTCCGCATCCCGGCGAGATGGCCAGGCTGTGCGGCTTGTCCGTGCGCGAGGTGCAGCGCGACCGGATCGGGCTTGCGCGCGATTTTGCCCTCCGTCACGGCGTGGTTCTCGTGCTGAAAGGCGCCCGGACAGTCGTCGCATCTCCGTCCGGAGAGGTCTATGTCAACACGACGGGCAACCCCGGCATGGCGACGGGCGGCACCGGCGATGTGCTGGCCGGCGTTATCGCCGCCCTGCTGGCGCAGGGCATGGACGCGACGGCGGCAGCCGCGCTGGGCGTGTACATGCACGGAGCGGCAGGCGACCGGGCGGCCGCGGCCCGCACGTCGCCGGCTTCGCTGATCGCGGGCGATGTCGTCGATTGGCTCTGAGCCGTTGCGCACTGCCCGGTTGGCAAGACGCTTGCCGCCACTTGCCGTCAAGTCCGTCTCCGGCTATACGGGTCGGGCATCGCCGGGCCGCGCTGGCTCCGCGCATTTTGGATCACACGTCCGCCCATCCGCGTCGCGGGCCAGATCGGGCAAGCCCATGTCCGGCCAGCAGCAGTCCGCTCTCCGTTTCCCGCCGCCGCGCCGTCTCCCTTAACGGCTGTATGTCCGGAACGTCCTGTCCGCGATTCGGCTTATTTCCGGATCAGCACCGGCGTTTTTTTCTCCACCTGATCGAAGAGCCACCGAACGTCCTTGTTATGCATGCGGATGCAGCCCGCGGAAACATACTTGCCGATGGACTTCTCGTTGTTCGTGCCGTGAATGCCGTAGGCGTACGACGTTTTGCCGTTTATCGTCACTTCCAGGCCGAGCCAACGGTCGCCGAGCGGATTGCGCGGATCTCCGCCCTTGATCTTTTCCTTATAATACGGGCGGTTCTTGATTTTCTCGCGGATCGTAAACAGGCCTTCCGGCGTATAAGAGGGCTTTTTGCCCGTTGCGACGGGAAATGAATCGATCAGTTCGCCTTTCCGGTAATAGAACAGCTTGTTCAACGACTTGTCGATGACGATAAACTGTTCATATTTCGCGTATTTGTCGGCCAGCACGGCAGTGTCCGTCTGTTTCTGGGCCGCTTCCGTGGGTATGGCCAACCAGCCGACCAGCAGCAGCATCTCAACGAACGCTATCCATTTTCTCACTTCATCGCCTCCCGCATCCCATGTGCAATATATGCGGGGGAAGGGGAAAATGGAATCTTATTTATGCCAAAACGTTTATGCCAAAACGACGGATTCGACCGGGCGCCGTTCCGGTTATCCCGCCGCGGAGAGCAGCGCTTCGGCCCTGGAGATAATGCCGTCAATCTGCTGCTCGTATCGACAGATCTTCTGCTTGCGGTCCGCGATCTGCCGCGCCAGCGAATTCAAGTTTGCCAGAGCGGATCCCGCGCTTTTGGCGTCTCCGTTCCTGACGGAGGCTTTCCATGTTTTCATGACGGCGGAGACCGCATTTTTCGGGGCTTGAGCCGCGCTCTTCTCCGCCTGAATTCGAACTTTCACAGGATCGATTTCCGTCAGCACGGTTCGGACTTGCTTCGCTTTTTTGCCGGCGGCGTCCTTCGCGGCTTGAAGCGCATCCTGCTTCGCCTTGATGTCGTCCTTCGCCAGTTGGACAAGCGGCTTGAGCAGGTCCCGCTGGGTCTGCAGCAGCTTCTTCAACTCCTTGCTCCCCGCCGCGCTGGCTGCGCTGATCTGCTTGTTGAGGGCCGAATACCGGTTGAGTATCGGCTCGTATTTCTTTTTCGCCTGGTTCAATTGCGTCTCCAGCTTGCTCAGTTGGGCGGCATTGATCTGCCGGATCCGGTTCTTGGCGATCTTGAGCGCTTCTTCGTTGCGGTAATGCAGCTCCTTGATCCTGGCGTCAAGGCTGTCCGCTTGCTTCTGCAAACCGATGAATCCGTCGTACGCGGCCTGCAGCTTCGCGGCGTCCGCCTGGCCGGCGGCGGCAAGCAGCTTGTTCCATTTCGCCTTGTCGGACGATGACAATTCGACCGTGGCCGCCGACAAAGGCGAGGCCGCCAAGGCCGCCAACGCGAACAACACGACCAGCCACACACAGCATTTGCGCAAAACCATATCCATTCCTCCGATTCATAAAAAATAAAGGAAACAACAAAAGCACCTGCCGGAAAAGCCGAATGGCTTCCCTACAGGTGCTTCCTTGTAAGGTTGAGGCGAACTTTTGTTCTTATTATATGCGAGGCCGAAACGGAAAGTCAACAAGATTTTGTCCGGGCCGTCTGCTTGGACGGTAAGCCGCCCTATCTTTTTTTCAATTCGAAAAACTCGCAATCCGGCCGGGGATGATAGGCGAGATCGCCGACACCGGACTGGATCACGACGGTCTGGTTGTCGAAGCGCAAAATGACGCCGCCGGAGTCGATCATGTGGTCGTCTTTGAATACGCGGACGGCGAGCTGCCGCTCCTTGGCTTCGGCAAAATCGGCATCGGTTTGCAGCCTGCGGTTGATGGCCATAACAGCGTTCCTCCTTCGCGGTCGGTAACAGGAGAATACCAGAAGTAGCAGCCTCGGCACAAGCCCGCGTGACGTCAAAGATGCGCGAACGCCCGCAACGGTTGAAGGCGCATGCAGGCTCCGGAACTTTTGATAGAAAATAGCCTGCCGGGGTAAAATAGAAATAGAAACGATCCCGGGATACAAAAGGAGCAGTCATGGCAAGAGAAGCGAAACATACGGCGTCGATCTCACTTGGCATTATGGGGGCGGGCTTTCTTGCGACCTTTCCGGCCGGCGGGCATTGGGCGGGGGCGCTGCTGCACGGCGGCTTCGAAGCGGGACTGGTCGGCGGCCTCGCCGACTGGTTTGCGGTGACGGCTTTGTTCCGAAGACCGCTCGGACTGCCGATTCCGCACACCGCTTTGCTTCCCCGCAACCGCGACAAAGTGGTGCGCGCCTTGATTCACGCCATCGAAAACGAATTTTTGACCAAAGAGAGCATCAAGCGGAAAGCCGCCGAGGCCCGTGTGGCCGAGAAGGCGCTGGAGCTTGCGGAGGGACGGCTGCCGGAGATCGTCCGGGCGGTCGTCCTGCTTGGCGATCATTTGTTGAACCATCTGCCTGCGGAGCGGATTGCGGACTTTGCGGCGGGCGAGCTGGAGCGCGCGCTGGAGCGGCTGGATGCGCGGGCTTTGCTGCGGACGGTTCGGGACGAGGCGATCGCCCGGGGGTACGAGGAGCGCGCGCTGCTGTTCCTGCTGGAGAAGGCCGAAGGGCTCGCCTCGTCGGATGCCGCGCGCTACCAGCTTGGCCATATGGCCGCATCGGCTTTGAGCAATCTGCAGATGAACGGCCTGATGGGATTTGCCGTCAACGCGTTTGTCGGGTTTATGAGCGAGGACAAGCTGGGCGGTTTGCTGCAGAACGCCATCCTGAACAGCCTGCGGGAGATGCGGGCGGATGCCGGCCATCCGCTGCGCTTGCTGCTGCTGGACGAGCTTCGCCGGGCGCTGGACGGGCTACCCGACAGCGATGCCGTCGTTCGGGAAATCGAAAGCGCCAAAGGGCGCCTGTTCGAGCGCCCGGGCGTGCGGGAGCGCCTGCAGCGGTGGCTGGAGGAGCTTCGCGTCCGTCTGCTGGACTGGCTTCATAGCGAGCGGTTTGCGGAGGCGTTCGCCATTCCCGTGCTGGAGAAGCTGATCGCAAGCGTAAAGGAGAATGCGGCCATGATGCACGCGCTGCAGGAGTGGACGCAAAACCAGATTTCCCTTCTGGTCGAGCGGAATCATTCGAAAATCGGAAAGCTGGTGAAGGAAAATCTCGACAGGCTGGACAACGATACGCTGATCCGCATGATGGAGGACAAACTCGGCAAAGACCTTCAGTGGATTCGGGTAAACGGCGCGGTGTGCGGCTTTCTGATCGGGCTGGCGCTCGAAGGAATCAATTTGCTGACGGGCGCCTGAGCGGGCGCCGTCGGCGCTACCCGCGTTCCGGCCGGATCGGATCGGTTTCCCCGCTGCCGGGGGCGTGCAGCATCCGGTATTCGCTGGGCGACATGCCCGTATGCTTCTTGAACGCCTTGGAAAAGGAGAACAGGTCCGGATAGCCGACCGACAGCGCGATTTCCGCCAGCTTGTAGCTGGTCTGGACGAGCAGCAGCCGGGCTTCGTTCATCTTCAGCCGCTGTACATATTGCATGGGCGAGATGCCGTACGCTTTGCGGAACGTTTTGGACAGATGCGTGCGGTCGACGCCGACTTCTTCGGCGACCCGCTCGATGGTCATGCCTCCGGCATAATGAATTTCCAGGTATTCGACCGCTTTCTGCAGCCAGGAAGCGCTTTGGCCGCCGGAGTGGCCGGCCTGCTTGCCTTGAACCGAGAGCAGATCGAAGATCCGGTAAAAAACGGACAGCCGGGCCAGATCGGTGTTCGTCAATCCGGGATTTCGGACCTGTTCGAAAAATTCCTCCATTTTGCCGAGCGCCTCCGGGGTCAGGGCGTTCGCCGCGTGGGGGGCGTGCGGAAACAGGCCGACCCTCTCGAGCAAGTGCAGCGCCTGCTTGCCGTCGAACGCGAAAAAAGCTTTCCGGAGCGGAGCGTCCTCTCGCGTGTAGTATTCATGGGTGACCTGAGGAAACAGGCAGAACAAATCGTTCGCCCGCAGCGGGTACGTCCTGCCGTTTTGGATGAACGTGCCTTCGCCGTCCAAAACCATGAGCAGGTAATAATAAGGGGTAATCCGCGGCCCGATGCGATAATGGGGTTTGGCGACATTGGCGCCGAGCCGGATCGGCCAGGCGGGCCCCGCCTTTTCGAACGGCGTAGGGTTGAAGAAATGAATCTCCAAATATTCGTGATGCTCCTCGCGCATGAATTCCCTTCTGATGATTCCCATAACCGCGCTCCTTTTTGAGATTTCCGGTTGGCGCACAGCGCCTTCCGGCCGTTTTCTCCAAACGTTAAAAACACACAAAATGACAAATTCAAAAAGACGCGAATTGACATTGCTAGCCGGCGTTCCGAATTGCTATGCCTGCCAACTGCGTTCCTTCGGCATGCCGTATCTGTCGGGAATGATGCCTGCCCGCCGGAACGACTGGAAGGATACCTGGTTCCGGGCCCCGCTGTGGACCATGGACAAAAGACCCGAACCGGCGGTTGACGACGTCAGGTTGCATTCGCCAGCGGGCGAGCCGAAAAGGCAAGAGGAGGATCGCAATTGAAGCATATTCGGCGATTCCGCCGCATGGCGGCTTTGGGCATGACGGCGGCGCTGCTCACGGGTTGCTGGGACCGGAGCGAGTTGAACGATCTTGCGCTGGTTATGGCGGCCGGATTCGATCAGGCCGAGTCGGGACGGATTCTCCTGTCCGCGCAAATCTATGTCCCGAAGGCGGGGGGAAGCGGGCAGGACAGATCCAAAGGGAGCGCTCAGGGACAAACGATGGTCAAAACGGTGGAAGGGGAGACGCTGGCCGACGCGATCGGCAATCTGCAAATGCAGTTGTCCCGAGAGATCTTCTGGGGACACGGCGAAGTGTTTATTTTCGGGGAAGAAAGGGCAAGAAACGGGATCGAAAAGGACTTGAACCTTCTGCTTCACGCCCGCCAGCTTCGCGAGAGGGCCAATATATACGTCAGCAAAGGAAAAGCGGCAGAGATACTGCGGCTGGCCCCGAGATTGGAACGGGATTCGGGAGATGTCCAGGTTAAACAAAGTTCCCGACGTCACGATGGTAAAGCTTTTGAGCATGCTCTCCGGGGCAGAGAGCACGGCGGTTCTGCCGTATATCCAGGTTCGGCGTTCCCAGCCCGGCACGCCTTCCAACCAGACCTCTCCGTACTTCGTCGGAAGCGCGGTGCTGAAGGAGGGACGGCTGGTCGGCTTGCTGGATATCCAAGCGACTCGCGGGCTGCTCTGGCTTAAAAATGAAAACAAGGATGCCATTTTCACATCCGATATAGCCGGGTCCAAAGGCAAAGTTTCCATGTGGATAATCAATCACCATACGACGCTTGTTCCTTTGATCCGGGAGGGGAAATGGAGCGTCGATGCGCATATCGAGTCCAAAAGCAATCTGCTGCAAAGTACGAGCGGCGGCGACGTCATGGACCCGGAATGGATACGCAGAGCCGAGATGGGGGCGTCGGAAGAAATCGAAAACAGCGTGCGATCCGCGCTGGAGAAAGCCCAGAAGACGTACCGTTCCGACATCTTCGGCTTCGGGGAACTGTTCCGAAGGCATTATCCCAGCCAGTGGCGAGCCGTGCAAAAAAACTGGAACGACGTTTTCTCCGGCATCGATGTGCGAGTACACGTGCGGACCCGCCTGAAACGGCCGGGGGTTACGAACGATTCGATCCCATATTGAAGAGGAGTGGATGAAAGATGAACTGGACCAAAACGTTGGGAGCGGTGCTTGCCGTCTTCGCCATGCTCGGAGCCGATTTTCGGCTCCTGCGGCGAAACCCGAAAGCCGGGTGGGCTTATGCCGTCATAACCGTCTTCGGACTGGCACTGTCCGTCACGCTAATTTGGAATCCCGATCTGCCGGGTCCGTCGGAGTGGATCAGTGCCGTCTACGGGCCGCTCGGCCGCTGGCTCAAGCCGTGAACGTCGGAATTCGGAAGGGAGGATGCGGCATGCAGCAAAAGGAACAAATAACGAGTACCCAGATCGCGATGATGATGTTTCTGTGCATCATGGGTACGGCCCTGCTGATGTTGCCGGGCATTACAGCCGCGATTAGCGGCAATGACATGTGGATGACGCCGCTGCTGGGCTCCATCGCCGGCTATCTGATCGTATGGTGCTCGTGGCGTTTGCACCGGATGTATCCCGGCGACCATTTTATCGGAATTTTGCAGAAGGCGCTGGGTCCGGTTGCCGGCACCTCTCTCGGCATTGTATTCGTGCTGTTCCATATCCATATCACGGGGATCACGATGCGCAGCTATGCGGAATTTCTCGCGGGCAATTTCTTTGAAAGAACGCCGCTGTTCTTCCTGGTCGCGTCGATGACGCTTGTAGCCGCCATCGCGGTGAAAGCCGGTGCGGAGGCGTTTGCCCGCTGTTCCCAAATCTTTCTGCCCGTTGTTCTGCTGCTGATTCTATTGAATTTTGCGCTCTTGCTGCCCGAACTGAAGCCGATGAATCTTTTGCCGGTACTGGGAAACGGGATGACGCCGGTTGTAAAGGGGACATTGGTCGTGCAGGGGTGGTACTGCCAATTTATGTTGATTTCCTTTTTTTATCCGTACCTTCATGAGAGCAAGCGGAGTTTAAGAGTCGGGATGGCATCCGTGGCGGGGGTTATGGCGGCCATGCTGATCAGCAATATGACGCTGCTCTTTCTGTTCGGCAACGTCACGGCCAAATTCAATTATCCGTTCCTGATGGCTTCAAGGTATATCCGCGTTGGCGACTTTGTCGAGCACGTGGAGGCGATGGTCATGATGATCTGGGTGCTGGGGGCGTTCGTGAAGATTACGGCGTTCTATTACGTGGCCGCGGCAGGATTCGCGAATGTTTTTCGGGTGAACGATTACCGGCTGTTCGTGTACCCGGTCGGCCTCGTCATCGCCGTCATGAGCATGTGGGTGGCTCCGAACATGCAGGAGCTGGCGAATTTTCTTTCGACTAACGGCACGTTTTATATCTTGAGCGGGTATCTTGTGTTCCCGTTCCTGGTGCTTGCGGTCGCTTGGCTTCGCAGGCGCGCGTCCGCCCGCCGGGCTTAAGGGGGAGAAGTTCGGAATGAGTGGTGTCAGGTCTTTATCTCTGACGCCACTTTTTCGTATGCCTGGAATTCATTCGCTATTACGCACTCGCCGGTTCATGGTTTATTCATATCTTTTCTTTTTTAACAAATGTTTGTATGCAAAATACGACAAAACTAAAGTTAATTTTGGTATAAAATATATATTATACCTGATCGAAGGGGAGGTGGATCATAGGATAGTGATCAGGCCAAGCCGAAAAAGGCAGCGATTGAATTCATTATTTATTTTAAAAGACGAGAGGGTGTACATATGAAACGTTTCAGGGTGCTCGCCTTGACCGCGGCGATGGCGCTTGCGTTCTCGGGTGTGGCGGCGGCGAAGACGCAGCCGATTCAGGTCATTTTGAACGGGTCCCCGGTTTCCTTTGCGGCCGAACCGGTCGCTTTGGACGGCAGAACGTTTGTCGAGTTCCGCTCGCTCTTTAAAGAACTGGGGTACGATGTCGTCTATACGCCGGCAACGAAGAAAATTACGGCGAAGTCGAACGGCCGCACGATTGAATTGACGATCGGCGCCGACGCCGCGTTCGTGGACGGCAAGGCCGTACCGATCGACAACCAGCTTCGGACGGTGAACAACCGGACGCTTGTCGGCGTCAAGTTTATCGCCACGTTGTCGGGCAAGGACGTTCGCTGGGACGCCGCGGCGAAGACCGTCATCATCGAGGATAAAGGCCCTACGGCCGAGCAGCAGGCTGCGGTATTCGCTTTGCTGGATAAGGTCGTCGCGGCGGAGGCCGCATCGGATGTCGAGGCGACCGTTGCGCTCTTCACGGATGATTCGCCGTTAAAAGAGCCTATCCGTAAAGCCCTGGAAGAACAGCGAGCGCGGGTGAAGACAAAGACGACGATCGTCAAGAAGGAAATCCGGTCCTATTCGGCGCAGGAAGTGGTGCTTACAACCGTCGAGGAAAGCGTGAAGATCGGCGGAGACGGCTTTTATCCCAATAACCGGTCGAGCGTGACCTACACGCTTCATCCGGGGGCGAACGGCGAGTGGAAAATTTACAACCTCCAGATCGACGAAACGGCTTATACGAACGTGCCGGAGCTGTTTAAGCAAGCCGCCGGGATTCCCGCGGACGAAGAAGCGGCCATAAAAGCCGTTGTCGAGGCGCAGCTTGCCGCTTCCAACGAGGAGAATCTGGAAGCCTATCTGGCCACAATGTTCTTTGACGACAGCAGCTTGAAAGAAACGGCTGCGGAGCAAATCAAGCAAATCTTCGCCGCATACGATTCCAAGATCACGATCGAAAAGCTTGTGATTGCCGATTACAACGGTTCGGACAAGGCGACGGTGCTTTTCCAGGCGCTCAACGAAGTGCAGGTTGCGGGCCAAACGGTGAAAGCCCGGACAACGATCGCGAACGAAGCGGTGAAAAAGGACGGCAAGTGGCTGCTGTCTCCGTCGGCGCTTCAGCTTGGGGTCGAGCAGTTGTAACCGGAAACGTTATGCCTGGCCTGTCCGGCGAGTCGGATGCATGTAGACTAAAAAGTGGACACGCCGTAGTAGCGGCCCGTACAATATAACCAACCAAAAGGTCGAGGTGTGTCATGGGGGATATCCGTCAACATTTTGACGACGAGTTTAAACGTCAAACCGTTAAGCACATGCAAGAAAGCGGCAAAACCCCGGCTGAAGTATCCAAGGAGCTGGACATCCCGGTAAGAAGTATTCGGGCTTGGAGAAGGCAGTTTGCTCCCACCGGTGAGAAATCCCAATTGTTTGTGGACTACGAAAAAATGAAGAAGCTGGAACAACAG
>NZ_KB899857.1 GCF_000378425.1 Cohnella laeviribosi DSM 21336
ACTTCGCATATTCCGCAGGCCTCCCCAGATAAGAACGTCATCTGTCTGCCCGCGACCACCCAAGTCTACAGGACTAGCCCTTGGCGGCTTTGGATTTCGTTGTGTTTGGGCAACTCATCCGACTAACCCTGCCTCCAATTGGGTTCGTGTACCTTGGCCCGTGCATTTGCCTCCGGCTTCCTTCAGATTCCGCCTCACGACGGACACCCTTGCCCTTGACTACGGTAGGCGCTCGCCAGCCCCCGCTCAGGACTTTCACCCTAAAGATGACGTCCATGCTGGGCGTACCAAAAAACCTTGCGGCAAAAAAAGCTTTTTGCCGCAAGGTTGCGCCATGTCAGAGGCCCGCTTTCATCGGTTCGCGAGCTTTGCCTACCCGGTCTTCGTCAAGGATTAATGTTGATCGTAAACGTCGACGTTATATTCCGGATGTCCATCGCGTTGTTGATCAGTTTCAAATTGTTGAACGTGACGGAGCCGACCGCAGGGCCTTGACCAGGTTCCGGCATTTCGTTGGCCCAGATGCCAAAGCCGGATTTGGCGTCAAAAGCGTCGCCGCTTTTCTTCGCTCCCGATATCGTGATATTGGTAAAGATCGTGTCCGTAATCGGATTTTGCGGAGCGGAGCCGACATAATTGGTCTGGAACATGATGCCGTGGTACGTCGGATCGATAATGTCCACATCGTTGACCCGTATGCCCTGAAATACCTTCGACGCCGAGAACAGCCACATCGCCGGGAAGGTCTGCGCGCCCCAGAAATGTCCACCGGCCCGGACGATCGAGATGTTTTCAAACTTCGTCGGCGGCGAAGCGCCGAAGCCGTTCATCGGATAGCCGAAGTCGAGCGAGCTGATCGTAACGCCCGAGTAGCAGAGCGTATCGGCGATATAGATGTTGCGGAACGTGTTCGCGTAGCCGCCGTACACCGCCACGCCCGCCGCGCGCCAGGTAAGGATGGACGTCAAGTTTTCATAAATATTGTCCTTGTTGTCCGTTCCGCCGGCATCCGTGGCCGAAAACAGCGCAAAGCTGTCATCGCCGGTGGCGCGGGCCTCGATATTGCTTACGAGGTTATTCGTGCTGCCGTTCGTCATGTTGATGCCGTCGGCAAACAGATTGCGGATGCGCGAATTTTTGATCGTGATGTAATCGGTGTTCGCTCCCCAATACATGCAGACCTGATGCTCCACCCAAATGTCGTCGATCGTCATATTGGATACGTTGGAGAAGTCGAACACTTTTCCGGGCCCGTCGATGCGGGATGTATAGTTGCCAAAGTAAGCAAAATGGGCGAAGGTCGATCCGTTGGCCGTCGAACTGACGTTGAACCCGATATCGGTGTTCGTTTGGTTGGATGGCGCGACAAACCGCGTGTACCACGGACCGGCGCCTACGACTTTAACGGGTTTGCCGTATACCTGGAACTTGCTTGACGTCTGGTACGTTCCCGCAGGCAAATAGACGCCGACCAGCGTGCTGGTCGTATCCATGCGAACCCGGTCGAGGGCGTTCTGCACGTCTTGATGCGTAAAGCCTGCCGGCACGACATACTTGGCCGGATCGGGGTTGGCGATCGGGGCGACCTGTTCCAGATTGATAAAGTCGATGGCATACGTCGTCGAGTTGGCGGGGTCCTTCTGCAGCCGGATCGTGCTGCCCGCCGGAATCGTCGTGTCGAACATCATATTGGCTTCATCGTAAATATGACGCGGCGAGCCGGCCCCCGGGCTGTTGCCGGGCGACGATTCCGAACCATAGAGCCACGCATACTTGGACGTTAACGGAATCGCCTTGGCAAACGATCCGTTGACATATACGTTCAACGTGGAATTGATTCCATCGCCGGACGGGGAATCCGGAATGGAGAAGCGCACGACAAGGGTATTCGTGCTCGCTTTGGTCGTGAACTCGACGTAGCTTCCGTTCGTGTTCAGCGTTACCGCTTTGCGGCCCGAAGCTTCCCCGGCCAGATCGCCGATCGTCCGATTCGGACCGACAATAGCCGCCCCGCCTCCGATCCTTCCGTCTTCGGCCTCATACATATCGTACGGCATATTGGCGCCGCGTCCGACAAACAACGGAAGCGTGGAAACGTTGTTGCCCTGTTTCATCGGCAGTTCGTTGGCGTCGGCGGCAAGCTGCACGTTGACGTTGTATTTCCCGTTGGCCGCCGTCCATGTCCCCAGGTTGACCGGACTTGTCGTGGCACCGCTAGCAATGACGCCGTTATAAGAGCCGGTGAGCGTTTTGACTACGGAACTCGTCGTAGCGTCCGTAATCGTCAGCGTAATTCCGTGCGCTCCGGAGGCGGAGGACGATGTGCCCTGATTTTTGATGGTGACCGAAAAGCTGACGTTATTTCCAGCCGCCGGATTGCTCGGCGTCCAGCTAACCGCCGATGCGATCAGATCCGAACTGGAGACGGGGCTGATGGTGAGCGGAGATGGATTCGTAAAGGCATTGTTGTTCTCATTCAACTCGATTACGGCATTGGCTTCGTCGACCTTGGACGAAAGCGCATATGTGCCCGCATCTTTGGCACCGATGTTTACGGTGACGTTGCCCGACGCTCCCGCCGCAAGCGCGCTGACATTTGCCGTTCCCGCCAATGCGTCGCCCAGGTAGAAGTTAACCGTCGAAGGAGCGGAAGGCGCCGTTCCGATATTTTTGACCGTCGAAGTCAGCGTGATGGCATCCGTCTCTACGGGAGCGGACGGGGACCACGACAGGCCCGTGATCGTCAGATCCGGGTTCGGAGCGGGAGATCCGTACACTTCGATTTCAGCGATTTGCCCGCCCGTGGAGCCGGTGTTGGACGTTATCTTCAATTGAACGTCGCTGGCCGTGGCATGGACCGGAATCGTCACGAAGTTGCCCGTCGCGGGATTAAACGTATAGGCGGAAGACGGCACCAACTCGGAAAAGGCGGTGGCATTCTGATCCCGGCTCAGCACCTGAATCGTCTGTGTTCGCGTCGCCCAAATGCTGTCGGGGTTCAGCTTAAGCACAATCGAGGTAAGATCCGCATTGGCTCCGAGATCGACGGTCAACGTATTCGGGTAGCTGTTCGCATTGGCTTCCCAATACGTCGTCACGTTGCCGTCATTTGCGTTCGCCGCCACAAACGTATGGATCGTAGACGAAGCGCTGATCGGCTTGTTCAGCGCCAGGTTCGTGCCCGTCGGAGGCTCCGGATCGGGCGGCGTTGTCGGGTCCGGACTGCCCGGGGCGACGGAAATGTTGTCCAGATTGATATTGCCGCTGTCCCCGGCATCGTATTTATACGCGATCGTATTGCTGCCGGCGGCCAAGGCCAGCGTCTCCGTCTTCGTGGACCAGGTATCCCAGTTCGCCAGGTTCGGCAGCGTCGTCTGCTTGATTTTCACGCCGTTGACATAGATGCTCACGGTCTTGGCGCTGCCCGAAGCGTTGCCGTAACGAAGCGTTACATCGTAGTTGCCCGCAGAAGCCGCTTGAACCGAAAACGCGGTGGAGGCTCCCTGAATCCAATACCCGTCAACGAAGCCCGTTCCCGTATAGCCGGCATGGTCCGTGTTGACTTTAGCCCCTCCCGACAAGACGGCGGTTTCCGCTTCATAAGTGCCTTCCGGCGTCTGAGGCGGAGGCGTGCTCGTGCCGTATACTTCGAATTCGGACAATTGCCCGGCCGACCAGCCGGTGTTGGCGGTAAAGACCAGCTTGACGTACCGTGCCGTCGCGTTCGTCAAGCCGATGGTGACCATGTTGCCGCTCGCCGGATTAAACGAATAATTGGCCGAAGCGGCCAGCGTGGTATAAGTCGTATCGTCCGCACTGCCTTGAACCGACAGCGTCTGGGTCCGCGCTTCCCAACCTGCAGGCAGCTTCAGCACGACCTGCTCGATCGTCGCGGAGCTGCCCAGGTCGACGCGAATCCATTGGGGAAATGCGCTGTTGGCGCTTTCCCAGTACGTAGCCTGATTGTTATCGTTGGCATTGGACGCAACGTATGGCGACTGGACAGAGCTGGCTGTTATTGCCTTTCCAGCCGCCAAATTCACCGCCGCCGAACTGACCGAAGGGAGAATCGTTAACTGCGTCAATATTAAAGTTAATGCCAGAAAATAAAGCGCGACTCTCTTTCCTGCGGAATGAGGCCTTGTCGCTAACATAACGAACCTCCTCTTTTGTAAAATCACTGCCCGGCCGAAACTTGTCCATCTGGCTTCCGTTTTTTGGTTGAATGCGCTTTCAAGCGCATTCAAAACGATATTTCCGCTTCCCCACCTCCTTCGGTTCTCCCGCTCAGGCAGCCCCCGAGAAGCAGAATGCCTAGCTGATTTCAATATAAATTCGTGGCCTTCGATTGACGAGGCGCATTCCTATCTTCTTTGTGCGGTTTATTACACTTACTTACATTTAATCTAGAAAAATCCTGTTCCCAGCCCGTTTCGCAAACGGCTGTGGCGGCTCCCGCAGAAAATGCCGTTGCAATGGCTATAAAGGCATTTATTTCACGCATGACATGATCGGGCGATCCGGAAACGTCCCCAAAGCGAAAAGAGCCCTTTCATGCGAAAGAGCTCTTTATGCGTTCCATCCGAGACAAGTTATTCAATGACCACCATCTGATGACCGCTGATCTTGGGAACGCTGAAATTCACGCGCCCATCCCTGACCTCGAACGGCAATTCGGCACCGTCGGGAACGCATGCGACGCGACGAACGGCACCTCTCGCCTCGATCGAGAACGAGACATTGTATAACGGAATGACATCTTCGATAATATCGATATCGACGCTGCGTCTCTCGGGAATGTAATGCAGCAAATGAAGAACGCTTCTTTTCTCATGATGCTGCCGGTTGAGCGTGACAAGCAATGTCGAAGGACCGTCGTGCGTGATCATGGCTTTCCCAA
This sequence comes from Cohnella laeviribosi DSM 21336, assembly GCF_000378425.1. Taxonomy (GTDB): domain Bacteria; phylum Bacillota; class Bacilli; order Paenibacillales; family Paenibacillaceae; genus Cohnella; species Cohnella laeviribosi. The sequence continues at coordinate 4,901 of NZ_KB899857.1, forward strand.
GAAGCATCTCGAGCGCGTTGTTTACGAGTTGCTTGCACCAACGAGGCGCGTTGCGATTATATTGCGAGAAAACGGGATGCGCGAAAAATATCGTGTTCCCTCCGCGCAAGATCGCATCCGATCCGAATTCTCCGGATGACGGCGCTTGACGGTGGGAGCAGAACTGCCGGTATGTCCGGTTAAAGTACGGCTTGACCGTCTTCGCGAGAACCTCGGTTCCCGCGCCTGCCGTGACTTCGACTCCTTTGCTGTACATGACATGCTCTGTCTCGGGCAGGCCTTTGCCGATTTCTCCCGATGGAAGCACATAATCCGCATAATCGAACCGGCGGTAATGTTTTCCCCGAACCAATTCGCCATAGATGTCTTTCGTCTGTTCGGCAAGCAATCGGATCTCGACCCCGGGAAGCCGGTACTCGGTTTTCTCGGCATTCATGCCCGACTCGAAGGAAGCAATGATACCTCCGCCTGTTTTGGCGTATGCCTCCAGTTTGCCGGCAAAAGATTCGTCTACCGGAATGTTGTCCGGAAGAATGACGACGCGGTATTTGGACAAATCGCTGGCGGAATCGATGACGTCGAACTGATGGGCGCTTTCCTGAAGCATGCGGACAGCCCCCCGCAGCGCTTCGGGCAATTCGCCTCCCCCTGCTCCCATAAACTCCTCGGGAGTGAACACGCCGATCTCGACGATCGGATCCGCATCGATGCACCATGGCTCCTTTCTCTCCACTTCTTTGTAAACCGCCCCAATGAGATCGTATACCGGCTGCGATAGCTTTCCCTTCGGCTCCAGTTGATCCCCGATCATGCATTTTGCGCCGAGCGCAAGCATGTTGAAGGTTTCGAATTCAAGGGCCGCCTTGTTCTTGAAGGAGTGAAAATCTCCCCACATCGTGTGGAACTTGCCGGTCTGCGCCAAGCAATCGAGCCCCAAACGGCGCGCGTAACGGACGGTTGCGGGGAAATGGAGATACCCCCAATGTCCGCTTGGCAGCGACTCCAGTTCAAAATGGCTGTAGGCATCCTTCACTTCCCGGTGCGGCGTTCCGATATGTCCGCGGTTGTAAAAGATCGTTGCCTCGGGATTGCGCGAACGGACGAAAGCGCTCATTTCCCGTTTGAATTCATTGATCGTCATTTGCGAAAATTTCATGCGATCCGCATCCAGATGAGGGTTCATGCCTCTTTCGAGCATGGCCCGCTTGCAATGATTGCATGCGCAGCTTACGGGAAACAAAATATCGAAGAAGAGTCCGTCGACGGGGTGGAAACGTTCCAGAACTTCGCCCGTATGCGCGAACAAGAAATCCCGGTAAGGCGAGTTTAGACATAATACGTGGTAAAATCCGGGATTAAACGGTTTTTGGATGATTTCCTCGGGACCGGCAAGAATCGCGCCGTCCTCGGAAACGGAAAGCCATTCCGGATGCTCCATGGCCGAGTAATGATCCCATTGTACCGTAATATAGATCGGCACGCGGATGCCGCGCCGGTGGCAGGCGTCGATTTGTTCCTGCAGCAAGTTGCGCCGTACCAAATGGGGATGTACCCGTTCCGGGTGAAGCACGGAATCGTAATAAATCAAACCGTGATGACAGCGGGCAAAACAGGTCACGGAATTGACCCGCGCTTCTTCCAAGGTTTTCGCAAACAATTCCGGATCGAACTCGCTGGCCACGCCTTCTATATCAGGGCTTGTATGAAAATCCAAATGAATTTGTCGGAAACGCAATTTCGTACCGCTCATCATCATCTCTCCCCGGATCGATTACTTTACGGCCCCCGTCGTCAGACCGGATACGATAAACCGTTGGCAAAACAGATAAAGCAGAATCACAGGCAGCGCGGTCAACACCAGATTGGCAAATACGAGGTTCCAATTGCTGCCGCTGTACATGCCGAAGAACTGGTACACAGACAAAGGCATCGTCCATTTGTCCGGATCGCTCAGGAAAAAGATCGGAATATTTATGTCATTCCAAATGTTCATAAACACGATAATCAGAATCGTGATATTGATCGGTTTGATCAGAGGAAAGACGATGGTAAAAAAGATGCGCATAAGCGAAGCGCCCTCCAGCATGGCCACCTCATCCAGCGCTTGGGGAATCGTCGTCCGAATGAACCCCGTGTACAAAAAAATGCTGAACGCCATATTTATCGTACAGTAGATTAAAATCACGCTTAAGTAAGTCCCATAAAGATTCAATTCCTTGAACAGGCGAATCGTGGGAATCAACTGCATGGGCGCGATCATCCCGATAAAGAAGAAATAATAGAGAAATTCCGAGACTGCCGTTCTTTTGCGGGCAATGACGAAAGAAGCCATCGACGTCACCAGAATATTCAGAATCACGGCTGCTCCTGTAATCAGCATTCCGTTCAGGAACGAATGCACCATCTTTCCTTCTACCATGACCTGTCTGTAATTTTGCCACATCCAAACGGAAGGCAGCGAAAGATCGAACGAGGTTGCTTCCAGACTGGATTTGAACGATCCGAATATCATAATGAGAAACGGGACAATGACAACCAGAGACAGCAGCAGCAGAAATGCTTCAAGCAATACCAAAGGAAGCTTTCTCCGAATGCCGGTCATACCTCCACCTCCTGTTTGCGCATCTTGTGGAGGAGCGGAATGGCCACGATGGCGACAAAAACGAACAACACAGTATTCAAAGCCGTTCCGAGACCCCAGCGGCCTTCGCCGAACAAAACGAGAATGAACGTCGACAATACTTGCGAGGCATTGCCCGGTCCGCCGTTGGTCAGGGCATAAACTTCGCTGAAGACGCGAATCCCTCCGATGAGACTCAAGATCAGGTTAATATTTAGGGAAGCTGACAATAACGGAATCGTGATGTGTATAAAACGTTTAAATCCGTTTGCCCCGTCGATTTTGGCCGCCTCGTAATAATCGTTCGATATCCCTTGAAGCCCCGCCAGATAGATTACCATGTGATATCCGGCCCATTGCCAAATAGACACGCCGGCGATGGTAAAGATGACGATTTTCGCATCGGAAAGCCAATATTGTCCGAGCGATTCCAAACCGATGCCGGCAAGCAGCCGATTCAAAAGCCCCTCGGGATGAAGAATCGGAATAAAGACCAAACCGATGACAATTGTGGAAACGATGGACGGAGCGAAAAAGACCGCCCGAAGCAGGTTCCTCGTTTTCAGCCCCGCATTCAGGGCAACCGCAAGCAACAAACCGAGCGCGTTTTTGAAGATAACGACGATAACGGCGTAGATGAGCGTATTTTTAATGGCTAGCCGAGTGACTTCGTTCTGGAAGATGTATCGGAAGTTATCCAATCCATTGAACAAAATCGCGTCGTTCATCGGCGACCAATCCGTAAACGAATAATACAAGCCCGTTATCGTCGGCAAGATGAAAAACACGCAGTAAAGGATCAGCGCCGGGATGACCAGCCGGTAGGAATACAACCTGATGCCGTTTTTCATGGCTGATGTTCCCCTCTCTTCATTAATCAATCGCTCAAGCCCGCGGAGCGCCGCGGGCTCAAGCGAGAGGTTGCCGCAGTCTTGGGCGTTAGAATCCCGGTTGCTTGGCGGCTCTCATGAGTTCGGCAAATTTTTGGTCCCATGCCTGCAGAACTTCTTTCGGCGTTTTTCCGCCTGCGATCATGTCCTGGTAATATTTCCAAAGCTCGGTCAGATCGACTTTCATGAACGCATTCATTTCGACCGTCGCTTTATTCGTTTTGATGTAAGTATCGTAAATTTCTTGTTGCAACGGAGTCAGTTTCGGCTCGGATGCGTCTTTGACGGAAGGCATAAACGGCTGTTCGGCTTGCGCGCGGTCCATCTGCTCCTTCTGCGAAATGAAATCGATGAACTTCTTCGCTTCTTCCGGATGCTTCGCATTTTTCGGGATATGGACCATGCCGCCGATCTGCGATTGCGAGATCATCAATTCCTTGCCGTTAAACGCGGGAATCGGGAAAAGGCCGAGTTCCAAGGAAGGATCCTTGGTTGCCATATCCGTAATGAACCAATCCCCCATGATCATCATCGCAGCTTTTTTCTTGCTGAATACGTCAGGCGCCATGTTGTAATCGTCCGAGAGGGCGGACTTGGGGATATACCCCTTTTCGATAAGCTGCAGCCCTTTGGACAGGATGTCTTCGAACTCCGGAACGTCAGCGAATTTCAGTTTGCCGCTGTTGATTTGATCCCAAAGACCCGGCTTTTCGACTTCCGCCACGTAGCCGAACGCTCCGGAGGGCCAGATTTGGAACGTCCATTGATCCTTAAACGGGCCGAAAATCGGCGTAATTCCGGCTTTCTTGATCGCATCGCAGACAGCCAGGAACTCGTCGTAGCTCTTCGGAACGGAAAGTCCCATCTCTCTGAAGATCGCCTTGTTGTAAACAACCGCTAGCGCATCCAAAGGACTTTGCATGACGAAACCGTATATTTTCCCGTCCGGCGCTTTTAGCATGTCCGGGTTGGAAAGCCGATCCACCCAAGGCTCGTTGCTCAGGTCCAGCATGTTCTGACTCGAATTCAACTCGTTCTCGGCCGACACTTTGTTATAGACGATCAAGTCCGGGGTCTCGCCGGTCGTCAGCTTGGTCTGAAGCACATTCTTGACTTGGTTATCCGGATCGATCACGACATCGACTTTGATCCCGGTTTGTTTCTCGAATTCGTCAAGATTGGCTTGGTTAAATGCGTACGGATAGTTTTCCTTCATCGCTTGTCCAGCTTCCATCGTGATGGTTACCTTTTCGCCTTGGGCACCCTCATTCTTCGAGCCACCCTCTGCCGGATTCGCGCCGCCATTCGTCGAAGCATTGCTTGCGCAGCCAGCCAGCAATGCAAGCGTAGCCAACCCAATCGCGGTCTGGCGGGCCGCTCGTTTCCAACCGTTCATTCTCTCATCCCCTCTCTTTGTTGTAAGCGCAAACATACTTGCATGAACATCATACCGAGTGGTACACGGCAATCCAATGTAAGCAATTGCACAATTCATTTGTATTATTTTTAACTCCGGGAGCACGGTAAAAGTTGAGGGATTGTCCGATAAAGGGAAGTAAGTTATGCTGATGCTTAGCAAACGGTTTCAAACTCAGGGCAGGGATTCCCGATGTTCACGAAAATCAAAATGCAGACGGGCTTTACGATGGTCTTCTCCGCCGTCATTCTGCTGATTATCTTTATGATGTATTGGTTTATCAACCAATATGTACTGAACGCCTATGAGCAGGTCATGATCAGCAATTCACGGCAATTGAACATCAAGCTCTCGGAGCAGGTCGATCTTTACTTCAACGACTTGAATCAACTGTCCAAAAACTCCGTCGGAAACCAGAATCTTATGAGCGATATGCGGGAACTGGACAGGCTTACCCACGAGCTGACCCAGTACGAGAACCTGTTTTTCGACCGCAGCTTCGAAAGCTACTCTTCTTATTTGCTGAATTATTCCGAGCTGAGCAAGTCAAGAGTCTATATTTACGGACGACAAAATCGGTTTAAATTTGCATACGGCGCGTTGCCGCTCGAGTCGAATTTTGAAACGATTTATAACGATCCCGCTTACAAGAACCGGATTGCCGGCCGAGCCGTCTTTTACTATCGCAATGCCAATACGACCGATAACCCGGACCAGCCCTCGATTAGCGTGATTCGCGCGTTCTCGGAAATATCCGGCTATGTGCTCGGCTATATCGAAATTCAACAGGATTACGCCATTCTGAACAAGATTGCCAATCTGGGCAATTCCGGCAGCGTGTATATCATCGATCGGAATGGCCAAATCGTCTATCCGGCCGAGAAGATTGACCGTGACACGGCCAAGATGATCCGCGAGGTCATGAATAAAGGCGGAGCGGGCATAAGGAAGGGCAATTACTTTTATACATCGTATACCTCGAGCGAGAGCGGATTGACGACGATCGTAAAGCATGCCAACGAGGCGGTATTCAGGCCGCTCTATTCGCTTCAGAACACAACCCTTTTCACTATTTTGGCCGTTTGCGCGGTCTCCATTCTCACCATCTATTTAGTCACCAAGCGGATGACGGAACCGATTCGTAAACTCAGATCGAATATCCTTAAGGTGGATTTCGATAACTTCTCGCTTTTTACAAACAGGAAATCGCCCAGCAACGAAATCAATCTGCTGAACGAAGCTTTTCAGCAAATGATGGAGCGATTGCGATATTCAATGGAGCGGGAGCTGGCGGCAAGCAAGGAAGAGATGAAGGCAAGATTCTCTGCCCTGCAAGCCCAGATCGCGCCTCACTTTATTCATAACATCTTGTATCTGATCAGCATATCTGCCGAAGAAGACCGTAAGCAAGACGTGATCTCCATGTGCAAAAGCCTCTCAGATATGTTGAGGTACATGGCGGAATCTCCCTCCCGAAACGTTACGCTTGCGGAAGAAATGGACTATACGTTAAACTACATGGCTCTTATCGAGTACAAGTACGAGGATTTCATCGAATTCAGCATTGACATCCAGGAAACGGCGCGAGCCGTCGTCTTGCCCAGGCTCACCATTCAACCTTTTGTGGAGAATGCGATCAAACATGCCTTCAATGATTGCGATCCTCCTTGGAAAATTGCCGTCTCCTGCAAGGCGGACGGGCATGAGTGGGAGATTATCATCCGAGATAACGGAGCGGGGATCCCGCCCGAGAAGCTGGCTTCCATTCAGGCGCAAATCGCGGATATCCTTACCGCCGACACCGTCGCCTACAATGAATCGTCCGGGATCGGCGGCTTGGGCATCATCAATACGGTCATGCGCTTGAAAATGCTCTATCCGCAAACGCTTCGCTTTGAACTGGACAAAAGCGAAGAAGGCGGGGTTTGCATCCGTATGCGGGCTTCGATTCATCCAGATCCATAAACGGGGGAATATTGGGATGTTTAACGTCATGGTCGTCGAAGACAGCAAACCGATCGTGCGAAATATCAAACGTCAGATCGAAGCGGCAGACAGCCGGCTGAACGTGACGAGGGTAGCCTACAATGGCGCGGAAGCGCTTGCGATCCTAAAGCAAGAACGCGTCGATATCGTGTTCACCGATATTCGCATGCCCAAAATGGACGGGCTGTCTTTTGTCCAGGAAGCCAAACAAATTCAGCCGGGCGTGAAGTTTTTTATTCTCAGCGGTTTTAACGATTTCGAGTATGCTCGAAAGGCAATCAAATTGGAAGTCTGCGAATATCTGTTAAAACCGCTCGATCCCCTGGAATTGTCGTCTGCCTTGGAGCGGACGGTCAATGAATTGGAACGCGCGCGTCGCGTTGAGCTGGAAAAGAGGGTCGCAAGACTCTTGTCCTTTATGGGATCGGACACCGAGTCCGAGCTTCCGATTCAAGGGAAAACCTACAGCATCGCGGTTGTTCGCAACGGATATTTTAAAACCGGAGGACAAACGGTGGATCGAGGTGTCCTGTACAACCTTTGCCAAGAGACGTTCCCAGAAGCCAATTGCATCGTGACGGACACGCCTGCGGAAGCGGAAAAGGCGATTGTCTTCGGATGGAATGAGGACGTACCGGAGATCGCGGAGCGCATGCAAGCGTTCCATCAAAAACTGAAAGCCATATACCCGTTAGTCAATATTGCCTACAGTCCGGCAGAAACGGCTCCGGGAAGGATAAAATCCCTCTTTCAGTCGCTTACTGGCCATCTGAACAAATGCATCGAACTTGGACAACCGCAAGTCTTAGGTCCGAGCACACAGCATGCTGAAACAGGTTCCTTTGAACCCGATTCATTCGAAGAACTCGCCAAAATGAAATGTCACGCGTTGATCCGGCATGGCCGCAAGGAAGCTCTGCGGGAAGAACTGGACAAACTGATCACGCATTGGGAAACGGCCCGCGTTCCCGTATCCAGGATAAGAGCGCTGCTGGCGGCGATTACGGAACCTTTCGAAGCATCAGTCCAGCCCGAGGCGATTGATGAACTCATCGCGCAATGCGGCTCTTACAGTGATTTAAGAGATCAATGCTTAAAAAAGCTGTCCCCCATCATCGATCAATTGGATCGAAAACCGGGTTCCAAAATGGATACGATGGAAATCATCGACGCCTTCTTTGCGGCTAATCTGTATCGGCAGGTCAGCATGCAAGACCTGTGCCGCGAATTAAACTATTCCGCGACGTATATTATCCGAATCGTAAAAGAATTCCGCGGCATGACACCTGTCGAATATTTCAATAAGCTTAAAATCGACGAAGCCAAAGCCATCATGGACACCAGCGAAAATATGTTGGTTAAAGATATCGCCGAAGCGCTGGGCTTCAGCGATCAACATTACTTTTGCAAGGTATTCAAGCAGTATACGGGTTACAGTCCCAGCGAATACAAGAAACGGGCCCAATGTTCGTGAGCCCGCCCGTTTTTTCTCTTCAGAAACGAGGAAGCTCAACGAAAAGGTTGAAAAACAAATCGTAGATTCACCGTCACGGTTTGACGTACGCTTACGACATATGTTAGTGCGAAGGGGGAACGAAAGAAACGGAACCATTCGACATTAAAAACTTTGAGGTGGTATCCTTGGCAAACGAAATCTGCATCAACAAGTACAATACGACGAATGGCTACGTGACGGTGAATGACCCAAACAATTTCACGAAGGAAATCGGCAAGATCTACTACAATGAAGTTTTCACTTACTTGGCTGACAATGGCGGCGAAAGGTATTACAACTGGATTTACTTCAAAAATTCTTCGGGAACTATGACCACAGGTTGCATTGTTACTTCGGATGCGCCTGATTTTTGGAACGACATTTTTACGTCGGCATATGGCCCGGATTACAAACACGGTACGCTTTCGATTGATGGCAGAACCTATAATTCTTTCCCTGTTCGCCGTACGGCGAATATTTATACCGCTGGTGGTACTTATTGGGGAAGCGTTGCGGCTGGACAATATGTATATTGCTATGGCTATCCAGCCGCAGGAAGCAATAACCCCGGTCTTCTTCAAGTTCATTATGTACGTGCTACAAACGGGAATTACGAACAAGTTAGCGGCAACGGCGTGGACTACGGTTTTGTCGATATTGGTTTTGCCTACGGATCCGGTAAGACAACGCTCTCAGTTTACAGTAACAATTGGTAATTAATACAATAGGGTGGCGGTTACTACCGTTGCCCTCTTTCTTTGCACCCTAAACTTTTTTTGACTAGGGGTCACAAACCCTTGTAAGCTAACACGTAACTACAATTCGAAGGGAGAATGCCTCCTTTGAAAATGGGAAGGGTTTAGAATGAGCGAGATCAGCCGAAAAACAAACGTTAGTTGTACGGTAGCCCGAAGATTTGGAACGCATTGAAACATCAAGGCGTTCATGTCTCCCAGAAAACCGTTGCCCGCATGATGAAAGAGCTTGGATTAAAATCGCGTACCGTCAAAAAATATAAGGCCACGACAAACTCAAAACATAACATGCCGGTTGCGGAAAACGTCCTCAACCAGGCGTTCACCGCGGAGAAGCCGAATCAGGTCTGGATGGCCGATATCACGTATATTCCAACGGATGAAGGATGGCTCTATCTTGCCAGCCTAGAGGACCTTTGCACGCGCAAAATTGTCGGTTTCCATATGGACGAACGGATGACGAAGGAACTTTGTCTGAAAGCTCTGGACCAGGCATATCGCCTTCAGAAGCCGAAAGGGAACGTATTGCATCATTCTGATCGCGGCAGTCAGTATGCGTCCTTAGACGATCAGCAGCGGCTGCGCCGATACGGCATGACAAGCAGCATGAGCCGCAAGGGCAATTGTTACGACAACGCTTGTATTGAGTCGTTTCATAGTATGTTGAAAAAAGAACTCGTTTACCTGCATAAGTTCAAAACAAAGAAAGAAGCCAGGGAGAAGATTTTTGAGTACATCACGTGCTTCTATAATGGGAAAAGAATCGACTCTGCTATAGGGTATTATACGCCAAATCGATACGAACGTATGTTTTACCAAGCTGCGTAATTTTCTCGATTTTATGTGTCCAATCTATTGACTGAGGTCCAATCTTGAAAGGTATTTAAAAAGTAAATGGATATTCGAAGAAGTAGAAGCAGGATAAGTATGAATAAACTAAAGAAACGTGCCCTACTTTTTTTAATAGCTCCTTTTCTTTCGATTTTCCCACTTAATTCAAACTCCCCCTAACTTTATCCATTTACATTGCACATGTAAGAATGATATATCGCTATTGTCGTATTAGCAAGAGAATCCAGGCGGAATACGACTGGCAGGCATCCCGATTCATTATCGTGCGTCTCATCATCATACATTTTAAAATTCCTCTACTTAAGCTCCCGTTGTAGCTTTAAATAGATCTTTGCTTATGTACTCCATTTTGATTTGGATGAAATGTTCGAAAAATATTTTTGAATAGTTAGTGGAATATGTCCATTCCTCAAGGCCAGAGAATACAAGAAACGAGCCCAATCCTCGTAGGCCTTCGGTAGAATCTATATTTCAAAAAACGGGCTGCGGAATCGTAAGTGTGCAGCTCCATTAAATATTCATATGGTTATTTATTTTTCATTTTAATAATTGAATAGGTTGTATTAACAAGGATTAGAATAACTCCAATTAGAATAAGGATAGCCGATACAAGATAATCTCCCCAACGAGGATAATCATACTTAATGAAAAGATAGCGATCTGCAGATGGATCAAAGTGCACGAAGCTGCCTTTTTTGGAGAGTGCGTAGAGTGTGAAGTCGTGGATATTATCCTTGCTGCAGGGCTTAATCTCATCCGTTGTTATATATCCAAGGATATCTCCGGACATTCGGATATGTTCAGGTTTGGCTATCTCCCAGAAGTCCGCCTCGGTTAAGAAGTTTTCAGTATAAGAGATCCTGATCTCCGGAGGATCGTACTGATAACTATCTGCAATGGCAAGTCTAACCGCTTGAATCAGTTTATTGTTAAGGGAAAGCACTTTCGCTTCCCTATCCTCTGATTATGAATCATTTCCTTCATTCTGGAAAGATTTTTTAGTCGAGGACTTGCAAATTCCGCGCCGCCTGCAAACTTCCGGACAATTATCGCCCATTTTTCGCCATTCTCCGTCGATCCTTCCGAAATGCTATAATAAGAGAATCCATAGGAGCGACAAAAGGTGAGGAGCGATCGGCATTGGCACCGAGCGAAGCAATGAACGACGACCGATGGAGCATGCTCGTTCAGGGTATGGCGGAGCATTTTGGAGATGTGACGATCAGCCGCGGGTTCCAATATTTTAAGCAAGGAAGGGTCAAAAAGCTGGCGCTGGCCGGCCCCGATCGGATCGAAGCCGAAGTGGACGGAACGAAGCGTTACCGTGTGGGGATCCGCCTGGATGATATTGCTTCGAGCGGATGCAGTTGCCCGGTGCAGCGTTCCTGCAAGCATATGGCCGCCGTGCTGCTCGCTTACGCGCACATGCAGGGAAGACCGGTTCATCCGCTCATGAATGCGAGATCGGCCGCCCTGCCGATTCGGCAGGAAGCGAAGGCCGTCTCCCGCTTCGATTCCGACCGCAAGCTCAAGATTAAAGAGCTGGCCGCCCGCATCCACGAGGCGAATATTGCGGTCTGGCGCGAAATGTTCGAGCTTAACACGCAACCTTTCGCGGACATGACGCGCAATTCCGATTATGTAAAACGCTGCTTAGGGGCCATTTTCCAGGCGAAACCTCCGCTGCCGTTCGGAAGCGACCGGCTGTTCAAGTTGAACGCTTATCTTTTTGTCCTCGAACGGTTGGCGAAACAGCCCGCGAATTCCTTTGCGGACTTGTTTTCGCATCTGGGCTACTTCACCCATCTGGCCGCGTCCGAGCTGCATCAGGCTGCGGTCCGGCTGTTCGAAGAAAGGCCGGACCCGGCGGACGAGCCGGAGCTTCGGCCGCGCCTGGAGGAAACGTTGGATCTTCTGCGCCGGCAAATGCTGACGGAATCGCCGGTCCGGACTTATTTTGCCGATTATTACTTCCTATTCTGGAACTGGCTTTATCCCCATTTTTGCGACCAGGATCTTTATCGGGAGGAACTGCGGCGGCTGGAGGCTGCGGCGAGCGGGCTGACCGAAGCGCCCCTGCGGATGCTGTGTCTGGTCGCCCAGAGCCGGATGTACTTCTTTCTGTCCGACGATCGCAAATCCTGGCAACTGCTCCGGACAGCCTCCGAAAGCGGAAGTCTCCCGGCGGACGCTGTGTTGGATTTATTCTCGCGCTTGTCGCGCGCTCAGGATTGGCCGCGTCTGGTCGCATGGTTGACCGAAACGGGACCGCTGCTGGACATGCGCCAGAGAGGCGTGCCGGACCGTTATTCGGAATTCTGGAACGCCGCAGTCCGGCATGTTCCCGAAGCGGAGCCGCGCATGTGGGAGATGCTCGAGCTGACGCTTCCCGCGGCCAGCCGGATATATGAAGAGAACCTGCGGTCCCGCGGCAAGTGGCGGGAGTGGATGGATTTGCAGCTCAGCCTCGGCCGGGAACCGCTCGAATATCGCGCCTCGGAACTGCAGGAGCTGGAGAAGCAGGCGCCGGAGATGCTTCTGCCCTTCTATCACCAGGCTGTCGAACGCTATGTTCTCCTGAAAAACAGGGACGGCTACAAAGCCGCGGTGAAACTGCTGAAGCGGCTCTCCAGACTGTATAAAAAGCTGAAGCGGGAAGCGCGGTGGGAGCGGTTTTTCTCCGCGTTCGTTGAACGGCACAGCCGCCTTCGCGCGCTGCAAGAGGAGCTGCGGAAAGGAAAGCTGATTTCATGACCATGGCCAAGCCTATCGCAAACCTAACGATCGACGTCACCCTGACCGAGCACGGGGACGCGCTTATTTACGGCACGCTGGACGAATTCGGCCACGCGTCGGGCCTCTACATCAAGCAGCGGCTGTTCGCGTGGCACGAGGCTTCGTTCTACGGCACCGAGCTGGAACTTCGGAAGGTGCGGGACGTCGAGCTGATCGTGCTGCCGGCCGAGTTTGTGATCCCCTTTTTCGGGGATTGCAGGCTGCTTGAGTTTGTCGGGTGGACGTGGAGCGAAGCCGCCCGGCCGCTGATCGCTGCCGCTCCGCTGCTGCTTGAGTGTGTGGAGGAAAAGAAATACGCGCCCAGCTACGCCGCTTACCGGAGCGGATCGTTACAGTGGATTTGGGCGGACGATGCGCTGAACGCGCCGCTGCGCGTGGCGCTCGGCCGGGCGGGAGCGGACGACGGCTTTATGGCCGGGCTTCGGGCGGCGTTCTCGGCTGCCGTGTCCGATCTGCATTACGGCACGGAGGCGGCGCTTCTCGACCTGCGGCGGGACTATCCGCTGCTGTTCGCGCAGGACAGCCCCGCTGCAGCCGGCATGGACGAGCAGGCCTGGCTGATCGCGATCGGATGGAAACCCGACGACGCGCCGTTCCGGCCGGTGCTGCAATTGCTGGAGCCGGACGGCGAAGACCCGTCCTGGCGGCTGCGGTTCGCGCTGCAGGACAAGCGCGAGGCCGCCCGGCTCGTGCCCGTGAGGCTGACCGAGCGGGGCGAGCTTCTCGGCGCATGGCCGGCCGACTGGTCGGCCCATGCGCGCGAACGCGCAGCCGGATGGCTGCAGCGGCTGCGCGCCGTGCTGCCCGCCGAGCGGCTGGCCGGCGGCGGCGACGTGCTCGGCGCCCCGCTGGACGATGCGGCGGCGTGGCGGTTTTTGACGGCGGACAGCAAGCGGCTGCTGGAGGCCGGATGGGAGGTGCTGCTTCCCGCCTGGTGGGAAGCGGCGCGGCGGCGCAAGCCCCGGCTGCGCGCCAGGATCGGCTCCGGCGCGGAAAGCCGCGGCGGCAAGCCGCTGTTCGGCCTGGACGCGATCCTCGACTTCGACTGGCGCGTCGCGCTCGGCGAAACGGAACTGACCGAGGCCGAATTCGCCGAGCTGGTCGCGCGCAACGAGCGGCTCGTCCGCTTCCGGGGCGAGTGGATCGCGCTCGATCCCGCGCTGATCGACCAAATCCGCAAGCTGATGGCGGGAGTGGACAAGTCGCAGGGCCTTACGTTTCAGGATGTCCTGCAGCTGCATCTGCTCGGGGACGGCGGCGAGGCGGCAAGCGGCGGCCCGGAGGAAAGCGGGCCGGAGGAGACGGAGCGCATCCGGCTGGAGGTCGAGCTGAACGGGCATCTTGCGAAGCTCGTCGGCCAGATCGGCCAGCAGGCGGAATGGCCGAAGCTGGACGCGCCCGCGGGGCTAATGGCCGAGCTTCGCGCCTATCAGCGCGACGGCTATTCGTGGCTCGCTTTTCTCGGGCGTTTCGGGCTCGGCGCATGCCTGGCGGACGATATGGGGCTCGGCAAAACGGTTCAGCTGATCGCCTATCTGCTGCACTTGAAAGAGCAGTCGGAGCCCGACAACCGGCTGCCTTCGCTGATCGTCTGCCCGACCTCGGTGCTCGGCAACTGGCAGAAGGAGCTTGCCCGCTTCGCCCCGTCGCTGAACGTCATGCTCCATTACGGCAGCAGGCGACCAGCCGGAGCGGATTTCCGCGCAAAAGCCCTGGAAGCGGACGTGGTGCTGACCTCCTACGCGACGGCGGCGCTGGACCAGAATACGCTAGAGCAAGTGACATGGGCGGTAATTTGCCTGGATGAAGCGCAGAACATCAAAAACGCCCAGACCAAGCAATCGGCCGCAGTTCGCCGTTTGCCCGCGCGGCACCGGATCGCGCTGACCGGCACGCCCATCGAAAACCGGCTGTCCGAGCTGTGGTCAATTTACGATTTCCTGTCTCCGGGCTATCTGGGCACGGCAAGCGCCTTTCAGAAGCGGTTCGCCGCCCCGATCGAGAAGGACCGCGATCCGCGTCGCACGGCGGATTTGCAGAAGCTGGTCAAGCCGTTCATGCTCCGCCGGAAGAAAAAGGACCCGGCCATCCGGCTCGATCTGCCCGAGAAAAACGAAATGAAAACGTACGTCCATCTGACCGCCGAGCAAAGCGCGCTTTACGAGCAAATCGTCCGCGAGCTGATGGAGCGCATGAAAACGCTGGAGGGCATCGAACGCAAGGGAGCGATTCTCGCCGCGCTCACGCAGCTCAAGCAGGTGTGCGATCATCCGATTTTGCTGACCAAGGAACCGTCTGCGGACGAATGGACATCCGGCGGACCGCAAAACATCGAAGCCTTGGTCGCCCGCTCCTCCAAACTGGAGCGTTTGCTCGAGATGGTGAAGGAATTGCGGGAAGAAGGCGACCGCTGCCTGATCTTCACGCAGTATGTCGGGATGGGGCAGCTGCTGCAGCAGGTGCTTCGGCAGGAGCTTCAGGAACCCGTTCTCTACTTAAACGGCAGCACGTCCAAGACGGCCCGCGACCGCATGATCGGCCAGTTTCAGTCCGATTCGCTGCCGCCCGGCGAACAGCCGCACGTCTTCATCCTTTCGCTCAAGGCGGGCGGCGTCGGCCTTAACCTGACGGCGGCAAGCCATGTGTTCCATTTCGACCGCTGGTGGAACCCGGCCGTCGAGAACCAGGCGACCGACCGCGCCTACCGCATGGGGCAAACCCGCGACGTGCAGGTGCACAAGTTCATCGCGCTCGGCACGCTGGAGGAGCGGATCGACGAAATGCTGGAAAACAAGCTTCGGCTCAGCGACGACATCATCTCCGCATCCGAAGGCTGGATCACCGAACTGTCGACGGAAGAGCTGAAAGAGCTCTTTACGCTGCGGCGGGATTATTTTTGAGCGGCGTATGCAGGGGCAGACATGAACTAGGAAAATATAGGTGCTGGAGACCAGCCGCGCTTGAACGGCTTGTTTTCTGGTATCCGCTCAGCTTGCTTTTTATCCCCGTTTGCACAAAGTAACAAACAATTCGTACCCCTGATTCAAACAAACATAATGTCAAGCACCTCACACTGTAGGAAACCGCTTATGAAGGCGGTTCTTTTTTCTTTAATTCACTTAGTGGGGTCCCATATAATTCCATTGGTTGATCGCGACAACCAATGGCCATCTGAAATCATATAATTCAAAGGTCCCGGTTGAATCTACTTACGCAACTCAATTCGTAGATTTCGACTAAAAAGACAAAAAAATCATTCTCTGATGCCGAATCTAAGACAAGAACTGAAGAAATCGATGCTTTTTTTGCAAAGATAGCTACGTTACCGGATGCAGAAAGATATACCCCTGATTTCTTTTCTTTTTTAAAGGAACATGATCTGGTTTTCTATGAGTTAGGCAAACCGGAAAACTCTGCGATAGGAACCATGTCAACGAGTCTAAACGACGTATCAGTAAACACCCCGTTCGGGGCCTACGATTCGGTTAACGGATGGTGGGAAATTTGGGGGGGTTTTAATTACACCAATGATAATGGCTGGTGGTCAGAACGGCCAACTTGTTGGTATGGATGCGATCCGATTGGGAGGGTTAGGAACAGATGGATATCAAAAATTTGCAAACAATTTTGGTGCGGGCTCTGTTGTATTAAAGTATGACTCTAAGTTCGCGAATGCCAACGGTTTGGCACGTGTATACTATCGTCATACTTGGAATTCCACTACCATCGATTCCGTAACTCTGAACAGTGACGGAACGCTTTCCATCACAGGGATCTCTTATGTGATCCCTTCTTTCTTTTCGGTAATGAATTTATGTATATTGAATTAGGGGGTTATTACGCTTGAGAAAATCCATATGAATATGTGGAAAATAACATCGCAAAATCAATGGGTAGGTTTACCTTATTTTATTATAATTTCTATCAAAGACTTTGGCAGAGGATACGTTATATATTAGCTATTTTCGAAAAAATCTATACGAGGAGATTCCTATATGAAAAAAGTATCTTTCTATACGGGAATATCGATTTTTATTTTATTCATGCTGATAGTGTTCACTTCAAACTTGTCTCAAACTGAAATGAGAGAATTATTTGAGTGGATAACAAATTTCATTCTTCCTTGGTTATTTTTCATTCTCTTCATCTACTATGTGTTTGTTAAGAAGAAAGACAGGTAACTTGAACTTCGAGTTCCTTCGTTCACTCTGTGCCTCTCCTAATATAGAATCCGAGCAAATCTTTGGACCTCTGTCAATAGATTGGACACATGGAATCGAGAAAATTACGCAACACAATCGTACATTTGTTCGCATTGAATGGGTGTGAGATACCCGATCGCCGAATGGACTCGTTTGCGATTGTAGAAAAACTCGATATATTCAAAAATCTTACTTTGCGCTTCCTTGCGGGTCTTGAACTTTTCCAGATAAACGAGTTC
>NZ_KB899858.1 GCF_000378425.1 Cohnella laeviribosi DSM 21336
TTTCCGCCGCCGACTGCCGATCACACTAAGCGCTTCTCCACAACAAGGTGAGGGGACCAACTCTGCACATCGAACTGAAAACGCCGGGAGTCTTCTCAACCAGCTCATACTCTGTTACAATGATCATGTTGGGTAGGGGATGCATCCCGTGAGCCTGTTGCTGCAGGCCCACATAAAAGGGAAGCATCCTTTTCCTTTTCTGTGATACGGTCATTATATTCAGCAACTTCCGGACAGGCAATCCCATCAGCAATTGGACGTTATGCTTCAGCGGTAACAGCATATTTATTGGACAGTTTAGAACCAATAATTTGTTTCTTCTCCCTTTCAGGAAATTGTATCACATTTTTATAATCATGATGTATGATGGACATTCACCTAAAATGCTCCCTTATCGACTGCCCCCTCCAAGCAATAAAATCATACGAGCATGATCATCCCATTTTAAATTCCCTACTATGTCAATAGACAATAATTTATGTCCATCCCACTCCAATCCCTTGCTGTACAAGGGTTTTCAGGACTTGAGGAACGAGTTGGTACAAAATGGGGGGAAATAAAAAGTGTCCGCCAAATTGGAAGAAATTAGGGGAAAAGTGGAAAGGGAGCACGAAAACGGAACGTTGGGAAATGTCCAGGGAAATATTTGAGGGAACGAGGGGGCAGGGATAAGGGAAAGGACAAAGGGGGAGGGTATATTGGGACAAAGCCTGATTTATCACCCCCTTTTCCCTTTCACCCTCTCCCCCTACCCCTTTCCAAAAGACGAAGCCGAACAGGTGATCAGGCATGAACCCTAACACCGCTCGGCTTCTTGGACATTTTTTATTGTCCCTGGACAGTTTTTATTTTCCCAAGACGGGATTTATTTGACGATGATAAATGTTACTGCTCACCGCACCGCCTTACTCCACCGTCACGCTCTTCGCCAGGTTGCGCGGCTTGTCGACGTCGTGGCCGAGGGCAAGCGAAGCGTAGTACGCCAGCAGCTGCAGCGGGATGACGGACAAGGCCGGAGTCAGCAGCGGGATCGTGCGCGGGATGGCGAAGACGCGGTCGACGGATTTGGCGATTTCGTCCTCGAAGCCTTCGTTGATGATGCCGAGCACGTTGGCGCCGCGCGCTTTGACTTCCTTAATGTTGCTAAGCGTCTTCTCGCGGAGGTCTTCCTGCGTGATCAGCGCGATGACCGGCACGCCTTCTTCGATCAGCGCCAGCGTGCCGTGCTTCAGTTCGCCGGCGGCGTACGCTTCGGAGTGAATGTACGAAATCTCCTTCAGCTTCAGCGACCCTTCCAGGGCTACGGCGTAATCCACGCCGCGTCCGATAAAGAACAGGTTGTGGTGCTTCGCGATCGATTCCGCAACCGTCTTGATCGTCTCCCCTTGGGCGAGAATGCGCTCGACCTGCTCGGGAAGCGACTGCATGGCGGCCAGCACGTGGGCGATATAAGTTTCATCCTTCGTGCCGAGCACTTGAGCCATATGCAATCCGAGCAGATAAAAGGCGATCAGCTGCGAAGTGTAAGCCTTCGTCGAAGCGACGGCGATTTCAGGCCCGGCGAGCGTGATAATGACATCGTCCGCTTCGCGGGCGACAGAGCTGCCGACAACATTCGTAATGGCCAGCACGCGGGCGCCGTTGCGCTTCGCTTCCCGCAGCGCGGCCAGCGTATCGGCCGTTTCGCCGGATTGGCTGACGACGATGACGAGTGTCTTCGGCGTAATGATCGGCGAGCGGTAGCGGTATTCCGAAGCGACGTCCGTTTCGACCGGAATGCGGGCAAGCTGCTCGATGACCGTCTTGCCGACGAGTCCGGCATGCATGGCCGTGCCGCAAGCGACGATATGCACGCGGTCGATTTCGCGAAGCTGCTCCGGCGTGATGCTCAGCTCGGTCAGCGCCACGGAGCGGCCGTCTTCGCTCAACCTTCCCCGCATCGTATCCCGGTACGCCTTCGGCTGTTCGTGAATTTCCTTCAGCATGAAGTGATCGAAGCCGCCCTTCTCGGCGGTCATCAGATCCCAATCGACATGGAACACTTCCTTCGTGATGAAGTTTCCTTCGATCGTCATCAGCTCGACGCCGTCGCGCGTCAGCACGGCCATTTCGCCGTCGTTCAAAATATAAATGTCCCGCGTATGCTCGAGAATCGCCGGAATATCCGACGCGATAAATTTCTCGCCTTCCCCGATCCCGATAATGAGCGGACTGGCGTAGCGCACAGCGACCAGGCGGTCCGGCTCGTGTTCCGTCAGCACGCCGAGCGCGAACGCGCCGCGCATTTTGCGCACGGCCTTTTGCACCGCTTTGACGATATCGCCTTCGTAGAAAGCCGCGATCAGGTGAGAAATGACCTCGGTATCCGTTTCGGATTGGAAACGGTGGCCTTTATGCATCAGTTCTTCTTTCAGCTCCAGGTAGTTCTCGATAATGCCGTTGTGCACGACGGAGAATTTCGAGGAGCTGTCCGTGTGCGGGTGGGAGTTGACGTCGGACGGCTTGCCGTGCGTCGCCCAGCGCGTATGTCCGATCCCGACCGTGCCGCGCAGCGGATCGTCGCGAAGACGTCCCTCCAGATTCGCCAGACGCCCGACCGATTTCGTAATTTCCAAGCCGCGTTCGGTGAACACGGCAATGCCCGCCGAATCGTATCCCCGGTATTCGAGCTTTTTCAATCCTTCAAGCAAAATCGGCTGAGATTGCCGATGACCAATATATCCTACAATTCCGCACATAAGCAAACAGACCTCCGTTTCGGGTACCGGCAGCAGCCGAGACGAACCGAAACCAAGCCGCAGGCCGTTGGAGGCCGCAACAAACGAGAGCCTGCCCTGTCAACGAGCAAACCTTGTCCGGTTAAAGCCCAAAGGCAACGCCTGTTCGACAGGCGCGTCCGATTCAGCAATGACGATTCGAATTCCGGATAAAACGGCTATCCTTGCCGAAGCATCGCTGAAATCCAATGTCCGCCGGAAGTTATCGTATGGACGTGACCAGCCAGCCGTCCTCTGCGGTCGATCCCGGTCCGTCGCATTTGTGCCGTCTCTTTCTCGTTTGGATCGTGCCGGAATATTGGCCGCCCGGTCGCCCTGGCGATTTGTCTTCCGGCTGTTCGGCCCCGATCCGGGCCGGGAGGTCCCCGCCGAACGCTTCGAACACCTCCACCTCGTCAACTTGCCGCCTTGCGGATTTCGCCTCGCTTCCCCTTCGTTAGGAACCCGCTTCATCCGTTCCGTTTCCGCCCGAAGCTTACGGAAAGCCGCTCGATCCGGCGACAAGTTCTGGCGCTTATCTTGCTGATTCGTGCTGCCCTCGCTTTCGTTTCCGTAATAATACCCCTATCATATTCGTTTTCCGCTCGTCTTGCAACTGCAAGCAGGCGATTTCCCGGGAAATGACAAGAACCTCCGGCTTTTCGATACCGGAGGCTCCGCACGTTTCGACCTTATGCCAGTTCCTTGCGAATGACGGCGGCGATGCTTTCGACATGCCGTTCGATCTCCGCGCGGTCCGGTCCCTCCGCCATGACGCGAATGAGCGCTTCCGTCCCGGACGGCCGCACCAAGACCCGGCCGTTGTCGCCGAGTTCCCGCTCGGCGGAAGCGACCGCTTCTTCGATCGCCTTGTTGCCCGCAAAACGGCTTTTGTCGGCCACGCGAACATTGACAAGCACTTGCGGATACTTGCTCATCATTTGTTTGAGTTCGCTAAGCTTTTTGCCCGAAGCGACAACCGTATCGACAAGCTGCAGAGCGGTCAGAATGCCGTCTCCCGTCGTATTGTAATCGAGGAAAATGACATGGCCGGACTGCTCCCCGCCGAGATTGTAGCCGCCGCGCACCATTTCCTCCATCACGTAGCGGTCGCCCACGGCCGTCTTCACCGTTTTCAGCGACAGCTTCTCCGCCGCTTTGAAGAAGCCGATGTTCGCCATGACGGTCGTGACGATCGTATCGTGCTTCAGGCGGCCGTCCCGCTTCATCGCTTCGCCGCAAATGCACAGGACGAAGTCCCCGTCGACCTCTTCGCCGTTCTCGTCGATGGCGATCAGGCGGTCGGCATCCCCGTCGAAGGCGAGTCCGATGTCCGCGCCATGCTCCTTGACCTTGGCTGCGAGCATTTCCGGATGCGTAGAGCCGACTCCGTCGTTAATGTTCAGGCCGGTAGGCTCGGCGCCGTAAGCGTAGACTTCGGCCCCCAGATCCCGGAAAATGGCGGGAGCAAGTTCGTAAGCGGCTCCGTGCGCGCAGTCGAGCACGATCTTCAATCCCTTGAACGAATGGCGAACCGTTGTCTTCAAGTATTCGAGATAGCGGAACTTGGCTTGCAGGTCGCTCGTCTCCGTCCCGATGCCGCCGCCGATCGGGCGCGGGAGCGTATCTTCCGGCGCATCCATCAGCTTTTCGATTTCCGCTTCCGTCTCGTCGAGCAGCTTGAAGCCGTCGCCGCCGAAAAACTTAATTCCGTTATCCTCGACCGAATTGTGCGAAGCCGAAATCATCACGCCGGCGTCGGCGCCCAGCACTCGCGTCAAATAAGCGACGGCCGGCGTGGACACGACCCCGATCCGAATGACATCCGCACCGATCGACAACAATCCGGCCGCCAGCGCGTTCTCCAGCATCGGCCCCGAAACGCGGGTGTCCCGCCCGATCACGACTTTGGGCCGCGCCGAATTTCCCGCCAATACGACTCCGCCGCACCGGCCCAGCTTATAGGCGAGCTCCGCCGTCAAATTCTGATTGGCAATGCCGCGTACTCCGTCTGTACCAAAGTATTTCCCCATAAGTCTTGATACCTTCCCCTTCGTTTGCTACTCTCCGACAACCGGCTCCGCATCCGGCGGAGGGCTCTCGGTGTGTTGGTTTGTGCCGCCTTCCGTACCGCTGTCCAAGGAGCCGCCGCCCTGTTCGGCCGCCGGCTCCCGGGGCGGCGCCGTCGCCGCCTTCGGATCCGTAATCTCCACGGTAACCGAGACGTTGCCGCCCGCCTGGTCGATAAAGCGCGGCGTGTTCACGACGAGCGGCACCGTGTGCACGCCGGGGCCCCGCCCGCTCAGGTCGGCCACCACGTCGACATCTCCGGGCTGCAGGCTGTCCAGCATCGCCGGCGCGCCCTTCAGCGTAATATCGACGACGCCCGTGGACGGATCGGTAATCTTGACGTCCAACCCGTCGGCCAGACCCTCGATCGAAACCGGTAGTCCTTGCAGCGTACGCGTCTGCGACAGCACAACCTCCACGCTGACGGTCACTTCCGTTGGCGAAATCGCCATAATATTCGGAGGCGCGGTCAGCGGGATGGTCACCTCTTTCGACTTTGTCAAATCGTCAAGCTTAAGGTCCGCTTCGATAAACTCGATTTTGTCCAGTTCGACCTGCGGCCCGTAAATCGTCACCTGCTCGGTCTTCGGCCTGAAACGGGAAATGCTGAGCCCCGACGGCAACGAGCCGACCAGCTTGAACTGCAGCGGCACCGTCTTGAACGGATTGGTGATCGGCACTTCCACCTCCAGCACGGCGGGGTCGATCTGCGCTCCCTCGATCACGTTTCCGTTTTTGTCGAATGCCTGCAGCTTGACGCTTTTGTTCTTGATATTTTTGCTTTGCCCTTCGACCGAAACGGAGGCGCCGACATGATCCACCCTGCTCATCTGGCTCTCCGGGAGCGTCACATGCACCCGGTTGGTCGGACTGAGAATGGGCGTTCCGGCCTTGTAGCCCTGCGCCGGCGTTCCCGTTACGGTCACCTTGGCTTCGAATTCCTTCGTCTGCAATTCCTCGACAAACACGGTGACGGAGGTAGGCGACAGCGATACGACATCGATTCCGCGCGGCAAATTCGCCCACAGATTCAGCGTATGTTCGCCTGCCGTTACCGTGCTCAGGTCGACTTGGACCTTGTAGTCCTCCGCGCCCAGTTTGAGCAAATCGGACTTCGTCCCCCGGACGACCATTTTGACCGTCTTCGGCTCGATTTTTTGCAGTACGAAACTCCGCTCGTCCAAACCGTAATATTGGACCTTAACGTCGCTAATCGTCTTCGTTTGCAGCTGGCTGGGCGGCGTTGCCGACATATTGTTGGCTTCCGGAAAATGAACGACCGCCCACAGAAGAATGCCGAGCGCCAGCGCGACAAGCTTCATGGCCGTCGGATGGTTTAGCCATTTATCCACGGCCGCCACCTTCTTTCCTTTTCCAGAACGCCAGCATTCGCCCTTTCTCGCCGGCTTTCGCTCTCGGACGAAGCTCGTCGAACAGCTTGGAGATGAGCGATTCTTCCTTGATGTCGCGCACCACTTGTCCGTTCATCGCAAGCGATACTTGTCCCGTCTCCTCGGACACGACAACGGAAATCGCGTCGCATACCTCGCTGATGCCGATGGCCGCGCGATGGCGCGTGCCGAGCTCTTTGCTGATGAACGGATTTTCCGATAGAGGCAAGTAGCACCCCGCTGCCATGATTTGGGAATTGCGCACAATGACGGCTCCGTCGTGCAAAGGCGTATTCGGAATAAACACGTTGATCAGCAGCTCCGAACTGATGGTCGATTCCATCTTGATGCCGGATTCGATGTATTCGTTCAGGCCCGTCGTGCGCTCGAACACGATCAGCGCCCCGATTTTGCGCCGGGCCATGTAATTAACGGCTTTAATGACTTCGTTGATGGTGTGGCTTACGTCCTCGTCGACCGCGATCGACCGGACGAACAGCTTGCCCCTGCCGAGCTGCTCGAGCGCTCTGCGCAGCTCCGGCTGGAAAATAATCAGAATCGTCACGACGCCGAACGTAAACATCTGGTTCATCAGCCACTTCAGCGTATACAAATTAAGCCAGGTGCTGAGCGCCCAAGTGATGACGAGCAAAAAGATCCCCTTCAGCAACTGGACCGCGCGCGTACCCCGGACAAGCTGGATCAATTTGTATATCAGGTAACTGACGATAAGGATATCTGCGATGTCCTTGATGGCGCCAAACCACGTCAGCGTGCGAAAATACTCCAAGACGCACCCCCCAATCCGGCGTCTCGATCGGTTTCCCGAATCTTGTCAGAATACGCTTAGTTTATATCTCTTCTCACTTCTCTACTCCTGCACGGAAATCCTTTTTGCCAACAAAAAAACCTCCCTAAGTCCCAGGGAGGGACCCGCTTAGGCCGGCCGCGGCAAGGCGTGCCGTCATGATCCGTAAGCGAGCGTATCGAACCAAGAGGTCAGTTTGTACCATGCCCAGTCCATCGCCCGGTCGATTTCCTTGACCTTGCCCGCGATATGGGCGGTGGAAGCCAGCGTCACGTTGCCGTCGATTACGGTCAGGTTGCCGTCGACTTCCCCGAGCACCTGCAGTTCTCCGTTCTCAATGATGAGATCGCCTTCCACTCTTTCGCCTTCGGGCACGATGACGGTTCTGCCCTTGACGACGACATGCTCCAGGTCGTCGCCTTTGAGCGACAACTGCTGCCCTTGATTCCACATCGCGACGAAGCTGGACAGCATAATGAGCAGGAAGATCGCTGCCGCGGACATACCCGGATGACGGCGGACCCAGGTCGTCCAGGACTTCGGACTCCGCGTCCGGGGGAGCGACTTCATGATTTTATGCGTCAAATCTGCAGGAGCGGCTTCAACCGGCATCGCCCGAAGGAGCGCCTCGGTATGCTGCATCGACTGAAACCGAGCTGCGCATGCGGGACATTCGGACAGGTGATGCTTCAGCTTACGCCTTTGCTCTAAGGGGAGATCCCCATCCAGATATTCGTGCATGTATGCGATGGCGTCGCCGCACTTCATATGAGCCATCCCTTTCTACACCCGGAGATTGCGCTCCGTGAAGTTGCTTCTCCTTTATTTGTACGTTGGCCAAACGGGTCGGTTTCATTTTCGCCGCGTTTAACTCTACAATTTAGGCTCCAATTTTTTCCGCAGAAATTCCCGGCCCCGATGCACCCGCGTCTTGACCGTCGTCACGGGCATCTCGAGCACTTCGGAAATTTCCTGCAGCGACATATCCTGAAAGTAGCGGAGCGCCATAACGGCTCTATATTTGAGGGGAAGGGTTTCGATCGTCTCGTGGATGATACGCTGCGTTTCCGACAGCAAAAGTTCGCTCTCCGGCGTACGGTCGTCGCTCGGCATCATGGCATAACCGTCCAGCCCCTCGTGGTCCGACGACTCGGCGTCGAGGGAATAGACCGGGCGCCGTTTGCGGAGCCGGTCGATGCACAAGTTCGTCGCGATGCGGTAGATCCACGTCGAGAACTTCTGGTTCTCGTCGTAGCGGTCCAGATGCTTATACACGCGCAAAAACGTCTCCTGGACGATATCCTCCGCTTCCTGACGGTTGCTCATCATCCGGTTTGCGAG
Source organism: Cohnella laeviribosi DSM 21336 (assembly GCF_000378425.1). Taxonomy (GTDB): domain Bacteria; phylum Bacillota; class Bacilli; order Paenibacillales; family Paenibacillaceae; genus Cohnella; species Cohnella laeviribosi. Next base: position 8,367 of record NZ_KB899858.1, read on the forward strand.
GTGAAACAGCTTGTCTTTATACAATTCTACAATTTCCGCGAACGCCCTTTGGTCGCCCTTGCGGGCCAGCCGGGCCAGTCGCGTCTCCATTGGCCTCACCGTCAGTCCTCCGATTCGTTCCGATCTGGGCGGGCATCGCGGCGACAAGTCGCCGAATTCTAGCAAAATCGTAATTCAATTCATAGAAAAAATCAACGTTGTCCTTTATGCGCAAAGCAGGTCCGGTCGCCCAAACCTGCTTTGCATTTCCTTCCTATCCGTTATCCGGTGCGAAGCCGGCCGACCCGCGCATCAGCCCGTGTTCCGCATGCCAGCGGCGATGCCGTTGATCGTGAGCAGCACTTCGCGCAGCAGCTCCGCGTTGTCCTCGCCTCTTGCGCGCAGCTCGCGAAGCTCCGTCAGAAGCTGGACCTGAAGGTAGCTCAGGGGGTCCACATAGGGGTTGCGCAGCCGGATCGATTCCTGAATGACCGGCACATTGTCGAGAATGTCCTCTTGGCCGGTGATCGCCAGAATCATTTTCTTCGTGCGGTCGAATTCGTCTTCGATCAGCGTGAAGATGCGGGAGCGGATCGTCTCGTCCTTGATCATGCCCGCGTACTTCCGGGCGATCAGCAAGTCCGCCTTGGCCAGGGCCATCTGCAGGTTGTCGATCAGCGAAGCGAAGAAGGAATATTCGCGGTACATCTTGCGAAGCGTCTCCAGCTTGCTTTCGTCGCCGGCGATGTAGCTTTCAAACGCGGTTCCGGCAGCGTACCACGCCGGCAACAGGTAGCGGCTTTGCGTCCAGGCGAACACCCACGGAATCGCCCGCAAATCCTCGAACCGTTCGCTGTTTTTGCGCTTGGCCGGGCGGGAGCCGATGTTCAGTTCCCCGATTTCCGGCAGCGGCGTCGATTCCTTGAAGAACGTCATGAAATCCGGATCGCGGAAAATCAAGTCTTGATATTTGGTCTGGGCCGTTTGCGAAATGCCGATCAAAATTTGCTCCCATTCCCGCTCCGCCGCCTGCTCGCCGGACGGATGCCGCGACAGGTATGCCGCTTTGATAAGGGCGCTCGTCGCCTGCTCCAGGCTGCGGTACGCGATGCCCTGCATCGAGTAGCGGGAGCTGAGCACTTCGCCCTGCTCGGTAATCTTGATGCCTCCGCCGATCGTATGCGGGGGTTGGGCGAGAATGGAACGGTTAAGCGGCATGCCGCCGCGTCCGAGCGCGCCGCCGCGTCCATGGAAGAATTTCAGCTTGACGCCATAGTCTTTGGCGATCCGGGTCAGCTCGTTGAGCGCCACGCGCAGTTCCCAGTTGGCGGTCACCATGCCGCCGTCCTTGTTGCTGTCGGAGTAGCCGAGCATGATTTCATGCAGGTTGCCCATCGCTTCGACCGTTTTGCGGTATACCGGCAGCTCGAACAGCTTCTTCATAATGGCCGGCGCGGCATGGAGATCGTCGATCGTTTCGAACAGCGGCACCGACTGCAGCGTACAGACGACGGAACCGTCCGGCTCCCGGCGGAAGAGGCCCGCTTCCTTGGCGAACACCATGACCTCGAGCATGTCGCTTGCGCCCTGGGTCATGCTGATCAGGTAGCTGGTAATGCAGTTTGTCCCGAATTCGTCCTGCGCCCGGTAAATCGTCCGGAACACCTCGAGACATTCCTTCGTTCCTTCCGACAGACTTTCGCTGGCGTGCAAAAGCGGGCGGGAATCGGACAGCAGGCGGTGAAGCAGCTCGATCTTGTCCTCTTCGGAAAGCTCCGCGTAATTCGGCGTCACGCCCGCTTTGGCAAGCACTTCCGCCATCGCGTTTTCGTGCTCTTTGCTGTGCTGGCGGATGTCCAGCGTCGCCAGGTGGAATCCGAACAGCTCGGCCTGGCGGATCAATTTTTTCAAATGCGTGTCGGCCACAAAGTCGGCAAAATGGTGCCGCAGGCTCCGGTCGATCAGCTGCAGGTCGCCGATAAACTCCGATACCGAATGGTAACGTTGAGGCGTGCCCTTCAGCTTTTCGTCGCGCATGTTCTGCAGCTTTTGCAGCATGTAGGTCAGCTTGACGCGGTAAGGCTCCTTGTCGTTGGTCCAGGGTTCGATCGTGCGGAGCTCGACCTGGGCGCGGTCCTGCTCGATCGATTGCAGCAGTTCGTCGGTAACCCTAACGATCGACGTGCTGAAGCTCATCTTCCGCATGAGCGACCGCAGCAGCGTCTCGTATTTATGAATGGCGAGCCCTCTTTGAATGTTCAACGTGCGCCAGGTGACGCTTGCGGTGACGGACGGGTTGCCGTCGCGGTCGCCGCCGATCCAGGAGCCGAAGCGCAAAAACGTCGGCACGTGCCAGTTCCGCTCCGGATAATATTTGCTCAAACATCGCTCCAGTTCCTCGTAAACGTCGGGCAGCGCGTCGAACAGCGTTTCGTTGAAATAGTACATGCCGTTGCGCACTTCGTCGATAACCGTCGGCTTGCGGTCGCGAAGCTCGTCCGTCTGCCACAGCGTGAGCACTTCGTTAAGCAGCTTCTCCCGAAGCTTCTCCCGCTCGCGGTAGGTCAGCGTCGGGTTGTCGAGCTCCATCATTTCGTCGGCGATCCGCTTGTGAATGTCCAGAACGGCGCGCCGCATCGCTTCCGTCGGGTGCGCGGTCATCACCAGTTCCAGCGAAATGCCGGACAGCAGCTCCTGCACTTCCTCGATCGGCAGGTTGCGCTGTTTCAGCTCCTGGACGGCGCTCTCGATCGAACCCGGCTGCACCTTTTCGCCCGCCGAGCGCTCGTAGTCGCGCTTGCGGCGAATGCGGTGGTTTTGTTCGGCAATGTTGACGAGCTGAAAATAAATGGCGAAAGCCCGAATGACTTGATGACGGACTTCCGGGTTCAGGCTGCTGATCGTGTTGATGAATTCTTCGTATAATTCCGGAACGAAATCGGCGCGCAGCGCCTTGCTCATCTCGCGGATTTTCTCGACATGGTCGAGCAGTTCCCGTCCGCCCTGATGCACCAGCACTTCGCCAAGAATATTCCCCAGAAAACGAACATCGCGTCGCAGCAGGTGATTGGAAGAAGAACGGTTGGATGGGGCCAAGTCTGACATACGTTTCACCTCAAACCTTACAATTCGGCTAAAACACTCTAACTGTTATCATACTACAAAGCCCCCCGAAAATCTCCTTTTTTCTTTCCCTTTCCCCATCGCAAGCGGCGCCCCTCCTTGCGCAGCCGCCGTCCCGGCGGGGCTTGGAGGGGCGCCGTAGGCCCGTTTAGTCCCGATTCGATTCCATTAATTGCATCAGGTTATAAATCATTTGCGCGCTTTCCGCGCGGCTGCCTTCGCCCATCGGACGGAACTCGCCTCCGGCGTTTCCGTTGACAAGTCCCAGCCGCCCGGCCGATAGAACCGCCTCCCGGGACCATTCGGGAACGGAGGCGATATCGCGGAAGGCCTTCGCCTCGCCGCCGGACGCCACCTGCTGGCCCGTAGCATATTCGTACGCCCGGACGATCATGACCGCCATCTCCTGGCGGGTGATGCGCTTTGCCGGCTCGAACGTTCCGTCCGGACCGCCTTGCACGATGCCTGCCTGCGCCAGACGCGCGACTTCGCCCGCGAACCATTGGTCGGGGGCAACGTCCTTGAAGGAAGCGCCCGCTTCGCCGGTTAAGCCCAGCGTTCTCGCGAGCATGGCCGCGAATTCCGCCCGGGTGACCGGCCGCTCGGGAGCGAACCGGCCGTCCGCCTCGCCTTTGACCGCGTGCTTGGCCGCAAGCCGCTTGACCGCCTGAGCCGCCCAATGGCCGTCCTTCAGATCGGAGAACGTCTTATCGTATTCCAGCGCCGCATACACGCTGAAATGATTCAGCCTGGCCGTAATCGTCCCGTCTTTTACCGTCCCTCCGACATACTCGGCATTGCTGCCGTCCAGATAATAAATGCCGACCAAATGGAGGTCTGCGCCTTCCGGCACAGGCAGCGAGATGACGACCGGCCGCCCGAACGCGTCCGCTTCCGTGACGTTGCCGCGCTTGTCCGTAAGCGTCAGCGAGAATTCGAACGCTTCGCCTGCCGGACGCAGCTCGGCCCCGCTAAGCGTCTCCGCCCGGTTCAGCATCTGCTGCAGCCGCTCTTCGGTCACCGCATTCGCCTTGAACCGGATCACGCTGTCCGCCAGCTCCTCATCGGTCAGCTTGCCCGCGAACGGCGCCAACGCTTCGGACGGCAGGACGACGGTCATATTTTTCGCCTGAATGACCAGCGATTTGCCGGCCGGGAGTTGTCCCGCGCTACCCGGCAGCACCAGCTCCGTCAACGCTTCGGGCAGCGTAAGCCGGATCTCGTCCGAAGTCCGCAGCCCGTCCAGCTGCTCCTTCGTGACGTTCAGCCGTCCCGGCGACTGCTTGCCGCCGTCATCGCTTGCGCCGGCCGGGGGAGGAACAGCGATCGGATCGGCGATCACGCGGATGTTGGCGGTCGCCGTCTTTCCTTCGTATACGGCGGAGATGACGCTCGTGCCCGCGTTCAGCGCGCGAAGGATGCCGGAGCCGTCGATTGCGGCGACAGACGGTTCGCTGCTGTCATAGACGACGCCCTCCGTGAGCGTGAAGCGTCTGCCGTCCCCGTACACCAGCTCCGCCACGGTCGGCGCCGTTTCGCCGACCCGCAGCGATTCGGGGCCCGTCAGCCGCAGCCGGCTCTCCCCGGCTCCCGGCGATTCCGGCGCAACGCGCAGCAGATACGCAGCCGTCAGTCCTTGATAGGTCGCCGAAATTTCGGTCGTGCCCTCCGCCAGCGCTTCGACCCGCCCGCTTGCGTCCACCGTGGCAACCTCCGGACGGCTGCTGTAGTAAACCGCACCTTCGGTCACGGTCTCGCGCAGTCCGGACGCGTATACCGCCACCAGCACCGACCGGTCGGACTCGCCCGGCGCAAGCTCCGGCTTGCCGGACAGCTCGAGGGACGCCAATTCGTCCGGAACGTGGATGACGCTTTCCCCGTAATAACGCGCCGACTGTGCGCTGGAAGCTCGAACGACGGCGTCTCCGGGACGAAGCGCGACAACCGTTCCGTCCTCCGATACGGAGACGACGCCCGGCGCCGTTTCGCTCGCCACCGACCAGACCACTTCTCCCGGCGGCGCCACGAGCGCGTTCAATTGGAGCCGTTCGCCCATCCGCAGCTCCGCCTCCGCCGGATCGACCGTTATCGCCGGTTTTTCCAGCTCGAACGTATCCACAACCCGCCCGTCGATCGTCTTCGTCTCTACCGTCAGCTTGCTGCCGCTGACGACGACGGAGGAGAACATTTGGACATCCTCGTCGTTATAAATGTACTGCCAAGGCCTTGGCGTCAAATCGTAAAACTTCGGCCCGGTCGCCCCCGGAATGATATAGGTTGTCCCGTCCCCGTCCGCGGCGGGCGCGTTGCCTTTCATCGGATAGGTGCGCAGGTAAATGTGATCATGCCCGTTCATGACGAGATCCACGCCGAATTCGTCGAACACGGGGGTCCACTCGTTCCGCACGACTTCGGTGTCGTAGATGCTCCCGTACGGACCGCGGTGGAAAAAGACGATTTTCCACTTCTTGTCCGTTCCGGCCAGATCGCTGCGCAGCCACTCCTTCTGCTCGGCATAATCGTATTCGCTGTTCAGCACGGCAAAATGAATATCCTTATAATCAAAAGAATAGTTCGTGCCTTTTTGACGGTCCGTACCGTTTTGCGGATGGTTGAAGTGGGCCAGGAAATCCCCGTTCCCCTTCGTGCCCGTCACCTCGTGGTTGCCGACAACCGTTACGACGGTCGTGCGCATGAGCTGCTCCTGAGCCTGCGAGAACCACCAGTTCCATTCCTGCTCCTTGAACCCGTTGTCGACCATGTCGCCGAGATGGACGACAAATTCCGCATCCGGGTTTTCGTCCATCGCTTTTTTCAGCGTATTCCCCCAGATCGTAAACCCGGGCAGATCCGCCGCCTGGGAATCCCCGAACACAAGGAACTCCGTGCTCTCTCCCGTTAACGGCGCCGTCTCGAAAACGCCTTGCGCGCTGTAATGGCCTTCGCCGTCGCCGACCCGGTAAACGTAGGCCGTTCCGGGCTCGAGATTCTCCACTGCCGCTTTATGAACGCGAATCGTTCCCAGATCGAGCGTATTATATAGGTAACTGTTGCCTGTCACGCGCAAAACGTTGGACGACTCGAAACCGGCGAATTCCGAAGCTTTAGCCAGTTCCACGACCGACGGTTCCGTATTCGGATGCGTATGCCACGTGAATCCGCGGGAAGTCGCGGGGTCCTGTCCCATCGTCACGCTGATGTTGCTCGGCGTCTCCGATCCGGCCAGCTTCAGCGTCGTAAAGGAGACGATCTCGCTGTGCCGCTCGCCTTTTACCGCCTGAAGTTTATAGGTCTTCACCGCCGCCGTAAGCGCATCGGTGCGAAGGATGCCGTCCGCGTCCGTCACCAGCGTTCCGTCGCCGACCTGGACGCCGTCCGCGATCAGCTTCGCGCCTTCGACCGGACGGCCTTCGGCATCCGTAACCGTAAAGGTCGTGGTAAAGCCCTGTCCGATCTTTTCATCCCAGCTCAGCTTCAGCTCATGCAAGATTGCGGACTGAAGCGGCGCGCCCAGGTAAGGTTTCGGCTCGTCCGCGCCGGCCAGCAGCAGCGACGAGGATACAAAGCCGATCGTATGGGTGCCCGACGCGGTTCCGTTGACCCTGTAGGCAATCCGGGCCAAGACGTCGCTGTCCGCAAGCGCCGACGATTCCAGGCCGTTAAACGCCACGCGCACAACCCCAGTCGCCGGATCGACCGATGGCTCCATCTGGCCGTCGGCAAGCTTATCCCCCTTGATGACCGACAACTCCGATACGACGCTCGGATCGAATTGGAGTTCGAGATGGCCGCCGCTTAGCGTAGACGCCTTATCGGCCGTGATGTCGACGGTGTACAGATGACCGGCGTAGACCTCTTTGGGCGTATCGTACTTCAGCTTGGCCATGCCCGTATCGACGCTGAAATTCCACTCCTTGATCGTCTGGTTGCCGGACAAATCCCGTACGGCCAGCTTCGCGCGGTGATAGCCGTCTTCAAGCGGAACGGCCGGCTTGTACGTTACGCGTCCTTCCGGCGGGTACAGGCTGTGGCTCACCAGAACTCCGTCGATATAAAGCCGGATCGTATGCGGATCGATCAAGGTCGTGCCGGGATGCGAAACCGGGTCGTACCCGTCGTCTTCGGCATACGCATAAATGTCCGGATTGCCCGTCTTGACCGTTTCGTTATCCGCAGGGTGGACGTCCTTGATGATCGGGGGCGTGCGGTCCTCTTCGAGCGGCCCGTAAATCGCCCGGATTTGATCGACGTAAATCGTTCCCGACGTTTTGTTCGCGTTGTTTGTTTCCATATACCGGACCGGCAAATCGATCGTCAGCGGCGCAGCTTTCCCTTTCGGCACGGCGGCCTCCACGTATTTCCAACCCGTCCAATCGACGCCCGTCGTCTGATCGGTAAAATCGACAGGGAACGCCGAGCCGCCGCCGTCCCGCATTTGCGCGCGCAGCCAATGCTTCTTCCCGTCGCCGTATACCCACATGCCGATTTTCTCCGGATAGCCCGGCACCTGAATCCGGACGTCCGCGGATTTCGTCGCGATGTAAGCGCCCGAGGTTCCCGTCTTGCCGACGAAATCGTAGGTCAGCTTGATCGACGCATTGCCGGAACGCACAAAATCCGGGTCCGTCTCAAGCGCGATCGCCGCCGAATTGTAGGCCGCACCCGATGCCGTATAGCGGTCGATCCCGTTTTCGAAGTCCTCGAGCACAACCGGAGGCAGGCCCACATTCACATCCATCGAGGTTTCGACATCCTTGTACCTGACATGGATTTTGCCGCTTTTGCCGCTTTCGGTCGTGGCCGTAAACACGCCGTTGCCGTCGATCGTACCGATATCGCCTTCGACCCGCCATTCGAACGCGTCGTTGCTTGCCTGAATCACTTGCCTGTCGCGCAGCGCGGTCACGGACAGGACGGCGGACGCGCCGGAATGGAACGTCTTGATGGCATCCGGGAATTGGAGTCCGGTCAGCCGATCGACGACCTCGATTTCCGCCGTCCCCCGCAAAGCTTCGGACACCGCCGCCACCTGTCCGCTTGCAGCCGCTTGCCCGGCGGTAAACATGCCGTCCGCGTCAATCGTTCCCAGCTCCGGTTCGACGCTCCAAACCGGCTGACCGCTCCAGGCGGCCGGATGCCCGGCGGCATCGACCGCGGCCGCCTCGAACTTGAACGAAGAACCGGCCAAAATCCGCTCCTCGTTCGGCATCACAACCAGCCTGGATGCCGCTTGTTCCGGCGCCGTATTCACGAGCAGCAGGGCGTTGCCGGTCGAACGCTCGCCGCCGTCCGAGCCTTGGTTCAGCATCTTGACGCCCGCCGTTCCGGGCATTCTTGCCACGAAGGTAGATGACCCGCCCCCGTCGAGATTCATCGCGTTCACGACGCCGATATCCTTCAGAATGCGGGCCAATTCCTCCGTCGTCACGCCTTCGCTGAAACCCGGCGCCCGCCCGTCGATTTCAAACAGCACGATCGAACCGTCCGCCTTCGTGCCGATCGCGGTGCGCGGATGCACGCCTTCCGGGCCTACATTCGTCTGGACGACGCCGTCCTTGATCAGCGGCCCCTTGCCCCCGATGGCCACCTTCACGTCATGCCACTCGCCGCTCAGCGCGAAGCTGGCCGTAATTTCGTCCCCGACCTTCAGGCCGCTCAGCAACGCCGTTTTCGTACCGGAGGCGGACAATACGACGGTTCCTTCCGCCAGCGGAGCGTCTCCCTGATTGGCCCGAATTTCGGTTACCTGAAGCCGCATCGTCTGTCCGCTTTTCACTTCGCCTTCCAACACCTTCAAAACCGCTTCCGTACCCAGAGCCGTCGTCTTCGTCGATGTGCTGTAATCGGGCGTATAGAGGACGAGATGATTCGTGTCCCGGTAGCGGTTAATGCTGGTGAGATTCGTCGTCTCCCCTCCGATCGTCACCGTCATCGTCAGCTTCGGCGTTCCGTAAATCGACGTGCCGTCGCTTTTCAAGCCGAAGGCAAACGAACTGCTGTTGCTGTTCAAAATCCGCCCTTCATCCATAAACAACCCGTCGGGCACCCCTGTCGCGTATCCCGTCAGATCGTAGAAGTCGCCGTTGATGCCGGCGATGACCCGGTTGCCCGGCGCGTCGGCATAAGCCGCCATCTGCGTCACGCCCTGCATCCCGTAGACTTTCCCCGACTTCGTTCCCGCTCTCAGCTCAAGATTCGAATTTTTCGGGTCAAACTCCACGAAATGCATTTTTTCAAGGCCGCGCTCGATCTCCATATTGTACCAGGTATAAACCGCCCCCGGAGCGAGCTCGGTTTTGCGCGCATCCACCACTTTTCCGAACCCGGTGGCCGGCGCTTCCGTCATAGCCGCATAAAGAGTCGCATACGGTTGAACGACAAACAGAAACGCAAGAAAAAAAGGTAATAAAACCTGCCTCCGCCGCAACTGCCTCTTCATCGCACTGCATCCCCCTATTCCGTTAATCTGCTGGCTTGCCGTACAGGATTCCGTTCCGTACAAGCATACAGCCATCATCATAACGGAGAAATGTAAAGACAAATTCTGGTTTCGGTAAAGCCGTGTTAAACGTGTGCGGTAAGCAAGCGTTCGGCAGTTTCCAAAGGAGTCAATCGGTTCAAAGGAATTTCAACATCTGGAAATAATTGACGATCTTGCATTACAATAAAGGAAGCGGAAAACGGCAAAAGCCATGGGTGGAGCAAAATTTCAAAATATAGCGCTATAAGAAAAATAATTCTTCGACATCTTCTTTTTTCCTCCCTTTCCGCCCCGTTTTTAATCGTTTTTTTCCAAGCGTCCTGCGGAGCTCGATCAAGTCCGCCGTGTTTGGCGTTTATAAAAAAGAATGGAGGCGAATGAACTGGAGACGTTCGGCAGAGGTTGTTTGTACATCATCATCGGCATTATCGTATTGATGGTTCTGGCGTTCATAATCGGAGGGACGATTACGATTCCGTGGTTTATTGTCATTCCTCTCGTGATCCTGGCTTTCTGGATCGCTTCGAAGAAAAACAAGTCCTGACGACCGGCATCGGGAATAAGCGCGCAAGGTTGTTCCAAGAGTCAAATGGACAAACAAAAAAAATGATGGGAGAAGTTAAGGATGAAATCCGGACGGTTTCTTTCCGTGCTGATGGCTGTCAGCTTGATTTCCGCTGCCGCCCTGCTTCCTGATCCAGCGCCTGCGAAGGCGGCAACCCCTGCTTACGCGCAGTTGAACTTAATCGGCGGAGGAACGTTGTCCGTCGGCAATGCTTGGGTCAAAAACGGCGTCTCCTACCTGGATTCCTCCGTCCTTGCGAATTTTGGTTTTGAGATGCACTGGAACGATACGAAAACCCGCGCCGAATTCAAAGCTTTCGAAAAAAGCTTCGCCGTTCGGACCGGAAGCCGCATCGGCATCCTGGACGGCCAAAAAACAGACCTGGGCGGCGTTCCTTTTGTGTATCGGGACACGCTTTTCCTCCCGGCCTCTTTCATGGTCAAGACGCTCGAAGGCAAGTCCCTCCGTTGGGATCCCAAGACGAAAACGATCATAGCCGACGGCTTGCATACCTATCGCGGACATACGGAAGTATTCAACGGCGCCGTTTACTCGCTTTCCTATGAAACAGGGGATTTGCGGGTTTCGGCCGGAAACGGCCCAAAACGCAAAATCGCCAATCTGGGCACCAAGCTGGACATCGTCGATTTCAAATTCGAACAGACTCCGAAAGGCCTGATTTTGCTGCGGATTCGAAATGTTTACGGCGAGCCGCATATCCATTACGAGCATTTTCTTTTTCTGTTGAAAGACGGAGGCGTCATTCGGCAAACCTCTACCTATTTTCGCGCTTCGTTTAACGATCCTGCCCTTTGGTCGGACGGCAAAATCCTGATGAATGACGGCATAACGCTGCGTCTGATTGAGGACGGGACCGGACAAGTCGCGGAAACGGTGAATCTTGCGGAACTCATGGGCGAGGACGACTCGTCTGCGTCTTACTATAATGTTGAAGGATTTTTCCCGGATTTCGCGCTGATTCGGCCGTTGGACACCGGGATCCTGACGCTTGTCAATCGAGGTACGGGCGAACAAGTTCCGCTTTATCGGGTGTTTTTCGATGAAGAGCTTCAGCAGAGGGTGGAGCAGTACGCCCCCATGATTCTAGGAGATTTTCTACGGTTCACCGGGCGAGACGGCGACCGGCTTACGTTTACGTATTACAACGGGAAAGAAGATCTCATCTTTACGTACGACCTGCCCGCTTCCGCGTCATAACGATCCAAGATCCAAGGGCTTGTCCTTGGCCATCTGCGATGGCTTTCGGGACAGCCCTTATTCGTCCGTTTTCCAAAACAAAAATGAGTGGGACTTCTGATGCTCGGGGATGAGTGAGCAGGGGAGAAGGAGAGTCATCCTGGAACTTTTCTTGCGCGCCCTTGCAAATCGCAAAGGTTGGAATAAGCTGTTTACAAAACGCTCTGGGAGGAGGGATGCAGCATGTCGTTTCCGTTGTTTCCCCCATTCCCTCCCTTTTTTCCACCAATCCCGATTCCGCCTCCGCCTATACCTCCGACGCCTCCCGTTCCGCCAGCTCCACCGCCCCCTCCGGCGCCTCCTGCTCCGCCAGGCCGCGGATCGCGCGGGCGTCTGTTGATCCCTTTTGCACCATAAAGCCTGATTATGCCGCAACGTTCCGATTTTGATTTTGAACCGGCTCCGGTGCTCCATAACTGCCCCATAAGGCCACAATGTAGATCCATTTGTCAAACAAACAAAAATAAAAAAGCCTTGTTCAAGGCTTTTTGGCTTCTGCATTTATGGAGCGGGTGATGGGAATCGAACCCACGCTACCAGCTTGGAAGGCTGGAGTTCTACCATTGAACTACACCCGCGCGTATTCGTTAAGTGGTCGGGACGACACGATTTGAACATGCGACCCCCTGGTCCCAAACCAGGTGCTCTACCAAGCTGAGCTACGTCCCGTCAAACGGTTTTGTTGCGTGGCGCGCCCTGAGAGATTCGAACTCCCGACCTTTAGATTCGTAGTCTAACGCTCTATCCAACTGAGCTAAGGGCGCATAAATATGGAGCGGACGAAGGGATTCGAACCCTCGACCCTCGCCTTGGCAAGGCGATGCTCTACCTCTGAGCCACGTCCGCATACCGCAATGGTGCGCGTGGAGGGACTTGAACCCCCACGGTTGCCCGCCAGATCCTAAGTCTGGTGCGTCTGCCAATTCCGCCACACGCGCATGGGCAATCGCTGATAACCGCGTAACCAATCGAGTGTGACTCGAAAAAAATTGGCTGGGGATCTAGGATTCGAACCTAGGAATGACGGAGTCAAAGTCCGTTGCCTTACCGCTTGGCTAATCCCCAACGCGATTATGGTGGAGGCTGAGGGGATCGAACCCCCGACCCTCTGCTTGTAAGGCAGATGCTCTCCCAGCTGAGCTAAGCCTCCGGGATAAGTGGTGACCCGTAGGGGATTCGAACCCCTGTTACCTCCGTGAAAGGGAGGTGTCTTAACCCCTTGACCAACGGGCCATAACTGGAGCTCTCAACCGGGATCGAACCGGTGACCTCATCCTTACCATGGATGCACTCTACCTACTGAGCTATGAGAGCTTGAAGTTCGACCTGGCAGCGTCCTACTCTCCCGGGACCCTTCGGTCCAAGTACCATCGGCGCTGGAGGGCTTAACGGTCGTGTTCGGGATGGGTACGCGTGGTTCCCCTCCGCCATTGCCACCAGATCATTTATCTTTCAAGGCTTACACCTTGATAACCGGATACGAAACGAAGCGCTGTTGTCGAAGCTTTAGGATAAGCCCTCGACCGATTAGTACTCGTCAGCTCCACGCGTTGCC
>NZ_KB899859.1 GCF_000378425.1 Cohnella laeviribosi DSM 21336
GTTGTTCCAGCTTCTTCATTTTTTCGTAGTCCACAAACAATTGGGATTTCTCACCGGTGGGAGCAAACTGCCTTCTCCAAGCCCGAATACTTCTTACCGGGATGTCCAGCTCCTTGGATACTTCAGCCGGGGTTTTGCCGCTTTCTTGCATGTGCTTAACGGTTTGACGTTTAAACTCGTCGTCAAAATGTTGACGGATATCCCCCATGACACACCTCGACCTTTTGGTTGGTTATATTGTACGGGCCGCTACTACGGCGTGTCCACTTTTTAGTCTACATGCAACTCCGGACACAGGTTCCGCTAATCACGCAAAACATGCGCCTTTTTACGGTTTTCCGGGGGATTAACGGATCTCCTGTCCGCAACCATTCGTTTTTCCTGCCAAATGGCTTTCATAACGGATTGTCTGTCCGTTACATGACGGGTTATCGTCGGGGTTGGCGGCAAAGAATCGAGCTGGAGGGAGTTTGGGCAAATGAAGTTTACGCAAGAAATCGGCCATAGACCGAAAGCAAGAAATGGCGATGCAGGGCCCCCCCTTGCACCGCCATTCAAGACAGCTGTCCGTCAGGAGAGCAGACTTCCTTTTGGGACAGCCCCGAAAGCGGCTCCCGTCACCCGTTGACAATCTCGCCGCCGTTGACGTGCAAAATCTGTCCCGTCATATACGACGAGTCCTCGCTCGCCAGGTATACGTAGGCGGGGGCGATTTCGTCCGGCTGCGCGGCGCGCTTCAGCGGCGTGTTGGAGCCGAACTTCGCCACCTGCTGTGCGTCGAAGGTGGATGGAATCAGCGGCGTCCAGACCGGTCCGGGCGCGACGCCGTTGACGCGGATGCCCTGATCGGCAAGGTTCAGCGCCAGCGAGCGGGTGAAGGCGACGACGGCCCCTTTGGTGGACGAGTAGTCCAGCAGCGTCGGGCTTCCCCGGTAGGCCGTGACGGAAGCGGTATTGACGATGGCGGAACCGGATTTCAGGTGCGGCATCGCAGCCTGCGTCAAATAAAACATGCCGAAAATATTGGTTTTGAACGTCCGCTCAAGCTGCTGCGGCGTAATCTGCTCCAGCTTGTTCTGCGGATGCTGCTCGGCGGCGTTGTTGACGACGATGTCCAGCTTGCCCAGCGTTTGCACGATCTCCTTGACGGCCTTCGCGCAAAAAGCGGGATCGCCGATATCCCCGTCCAGGATGAGGCAGCGGCGGCCTTCCTCCTCGACCTGCCGCTGCGTCTCTCTCGCGTCGGTAAATTCGTTCAAGTAGAGGACCGCCACGTCCGCTCCCTCCTTGGCGAACGCGATGGCGACGGCCCGGCCGATGCCGCTGTCCCCGCCGGAAATGACGGCGACCTTGCCCGACAGCTTGCCGGCGGGCTTGTAGATGGGCGACTCCGCTTCGGGAAGCGGAGTCATGTCGCTTTCCAGCCCGGGCTGGCGGTCCTGATGCTGCGGGGGAAATTGGTTCGGACGGCTGGGCTTAGCCGGTTGATCGGTTGACGTCATGGGTTGCAATCCACTCCTTTCCATAGAAGTTAGATTGCGACCCAAAGAACGGTTTTAAACGTTTTTTCGGGTTGTTTTTTTGCCGTCGCAGCTGAACAGGACGTTGGCGCCGTCCACGAACGTTTCCAGATGGACCGGTTTGCCCCACAGCTTGACGACGTATGGCATCGTCCGTTCCACATATTTCAGATCGAGCTCGATTCCTTCGTAGCGGTGCGTAAGGTAAAGCTCGCCGTTGCGCTGCCAGTCGCCGTCGGTGACGACCAGATACGGAAACCCGCCGTTTACCCTGGAGAAGACGAGCTGGTCGCGGATGTTTTCCCAGGTTTTGTCGGTAATGGTCCAATCCGTTCCTTTTTTCTCAAAGACGTACAGATCGAGCTCTTCCGTCAGCTCCTTGGTTAAGTAATTGCGCAAAAAGGAAGGGTCGGAATCCATTTCCCTGACCTCGAATATCCGCTCGCGTCCCCACCGCTTCTCGATATCTTCGAAAATCTTCAGCCCGAGGTAATACGGATTCAGCGAGCTGCGCGACGGCTGCACGACGGCGGAATTCAGCTTGGCGTATTCGATGGTCTCCTCGCTCGAAAGCGGCAGCTCCCGCATAATCCGCTGATGCCAGAAGGTTGCCCAGCCTTCGTTCATGATTTTCGTTTCGATTTGCGGCCAGAAGTAAAGCATTTCCTCCCGCAGCATCGACATAATGTCCCTTTGCCAATCCTCCAGCGCCGGCGAAAACTCCTGGATGAACCAGATCAGGTCTTTCTCCGGCTGCGGCGGGAATTTGCGGGTCTCCGGGCTTTGCTTCTGCTCGCGCTTCGGCTCCGCCGAAACGCGCTCGTCCAAGGCCCAAAGGTCTTCGTAAGGGGACGGAGCGGCCTTCCGCCGCGGCTTCTCCTTCACTTCTTTCCGCTGCCATTCCATGTACTGCCGTTTGTCCAACCCGTGCGGCTTCACGATGCCCGGATCGATATGCTCCTGGATGGCGAGCACCGCATCGAGAAATTTTTCCACCTCGTCGGTTCCGTAGTCGATTTCGTATTGGCGGATCCGTTCGGCGGTGGCCGACATGCTTTCGACCATATCGCGGTTGGTCGCGGAGAAGCGCGCGTTGTTTTTGAAAAAATCGCAGTGCGCCAGCACGTGGGCGACGATCAGCTTGTTCTGCACGACCGAGTTGCCGTCGAGAAGAAAAGCGTAGCAAGGGTTGGAGTTGATGACCAGCTCGTAAATTTTGCTCAGGCCCAGGTCGTATTGCATCTTCATGCGGTTGAAGGTTTTCCCGAAACTCCAATGGCTGAACCGGGTCGGCATGCCGTAGGCGCCGAATGTATAGATGATGTCCGGCGGACAAATCTCGTACCGCATCGGATAGAAATCGAGCCCGAAGCCTTGGGCGATTTCGGTGATCTCTTCAATGGCCCTCTCCAGTTCCTTTCGTACCTGTTCGTAGCTCATGGCAGCCTGCCCCCTCCCAATGGCAAAATGTTCTCCACCCTATGTATATGAGGGCAGAGCGCCGGATGTGACCAAGGGACAAACGCGGCTTACGGCGTCCGATGCCGCGTTCCGGTCCGCATAAAGTGGCTCAGCGCGGCTTTGGCGCAAAAGAGGGAGACAACAAGGAACAGCAGCGCCCAGACGACGGCGGGAATACCGGTCAGCCGCTGCAAGCCGTAGGCGTCCCCGGAAGAGGCCGGATCGGTCAGCGAGCCGGCCACCAGGAACGCCGGCCCCAGCACGGATTCGTCGAGCGACAGAAACGCAATGAGCAAATAATAGAATTTGGTCAGCCAACCTTTGCCGATGAGAAGGACGACGAACGTGAGCGCGGCGAACCCGAGCAGCCAGGTTGTGCCGAAGCCCGAACGGACGAAAAAGACGAGCGCCGCCAGCGCGATCGAGACCGACAGGATCAGCCCGTCTTTGAGCCGGTTGCGGCGGTACAGGTAAAACAAAAGCATGGTGAACAAGGATGCGGTGATATAGCCGGCCAGCGTCACGGGGATAAACTTCCATGTGCCCTGCAGCAGCGAGCGGGTAAGGCCGCTGTGGTCGGGATGAAGCTCGACGGCGAGCACGCGCCCGGACAGCAGAAGCGTGACCGCGGCATGGCCGAATTCATGCACGAGCGTATCGACGTTGCGGAAAAAGGATGAAAACGGAATAAACCGGGTGAGAATGGCGCAAACGAGCAAATAAACGAAGGTCGTCGTCCACTTTTTCAACGGGGCACCCCTTTGCCGAATCGGTTTGACCGAATGGTTTTCTCTTCCATTATACTGGAATGGCGGAAAAAGAAATGCGGAAAATGGGCTGGGCAAACAAAATCGCCGCCCCTGCCGGGGCGACGGTCGTTCGTTATTGCGGACGTATGCGTACGACTCCGATATCGCTCGCATTGATGGAGATCGCGTTGCCGCCCTGATTGATCGAGGCGCGAGCGGATTGGCCGACGTTGACTTTCGTTTTGCCGTTGTTCCACTTTTGCTTGTACGAGGAAGATTTGCGCTTCATGACGTCCCATCCCCTTTCCGAAAGCAGGGCTGCCGCCGCTATTTGCGCCGTTTCCGCGGCTGTTTCGAAATTGGATATTCAGCGCTTTGGTGGCCAGCGCATTGCCCGTATCGGCATGGGCAGAAGCCGATTGGTAAATTTGAATGACGAGGTATTGGTTTTTGCCGATCCGATGGCGGTACGTTTTGACGCGGGTCCGGGTCATGATAAGCCTCCTTGTCGTCGGTCGTCTCCCCTACAGCATATGACCGCCGTTGACAAGCCGGCCCGGCGGTTAAAGGGGAGCCCAAGTCCATTTCGAACCGTTACGGCTTTTCCCGGGAAATATCGGCGCGCGCCGCGCAAAATTGGCGCACCGCAAATGCCGTTTGAACTTGCGCTCGGGCTCGGGGCGTGATACAACAAGGGATATCGCAAAATTGCAACGGAAAGGAAGAGAGAGCGTGTCCAACGAACAGTCCATCCGCGAGGAGGAGACGAAACGGTTAAACGACGTACTCGCCATAGTGGACGCCAGGCTGAGGAAAGAGCTGGCGGTGCTTGGCGCCCGGCGCGGCGACGTCGTCGGCATCCGGCAGGAATTCTGGGATGACGTGACGGTCAACTTCTCCGATGCGACGGAGCTTGGGGAGACGTGGACCAGCATCGTCCAGCAAGCCGAACTGCTCGCCGAACGCGAACGGAGCCATAAGGTGGCGTCGGCCGAGGCCGAACGGCTGGCGAAGCAGCGCGATAATCCGTATTTTGCGCGAATCGACTTTGCCGAAGCGGGAGGAGAAGCGGAGAAAATCTATATCGGAAGAAGCTCGCTGGTCGGCGAAGACGGCCAAACCTTTTACATCTACGACTGGCGGGCGCCGATCTCAAGCCTGTTCTACGATTGCGAGCCGGGTCCGGCCTCTTTTGCGACCCCGAACGGCGAAGTGGCGGGCGAGCTCACGCTCAAGCGGCAGTTCGTCATTCGCGGCGGCAAGCTGAAGCATGTGTTCGACACGAACGAGACGATCGGCGACGAGATTTTGCAGGCGGTGCTGTCGGAGCGTTCGGATACGTCGATGAAAAGCATCGTGGCGACGATCCAGAAGGAACAGAACCGGATCATCCGCGACGAGAAGCACAAGCTGCTGATCGTGCAGGGCGCGGCGGGCAGCGGAAAAACGTCGGCGGCGCTGCAGCGGGTCGCGTATTTGCTGTACCGGTTCCGCGAGACGCTCACGCCGGACCAAATCGTGCTGTTCTCGCCGAATCCGGTTTTCAAGGGCTACATCTCCCGCGTGCTGCCGGATCTCGGCGAAGCCAACATGCGGCAAATGACGTTCCGCGAACTGATCGAGGCCCGTCTCGGCCGCAGATGGCAGGTGGAAGACCTGTTCTCGCAGTTCGAAACGCTGGCCGCCCTGGAAGGGTCGCCGGAAGGCGAAGCGAGGGAGCGGGCCGTGCGGTACAAAGGGTCGGAGCATTTCTTCCAGACCGTCGGCAACTATCTGGCGCGTCTGCAGAAGGAAGGCGTCAAGTTCCGGCCGCTTCGCTTCCGCAAGGACACGATCGTGTCGAGCGAGGAAATCGCGCAACATTTTTACGGCGCATACGCTTCGGGAGATTTCGGCGAACGAATGCTGAAGCTGCGGCGCTGGCTGAACGAACAATTGACCGTTTGGGTCGATCATCAGATGGGCGAAGCATGGCTGGAAGAAGCGGCGGAGCTGGCGGACGAGGAGGAAATTCAACGCGCGTACGTGCAAATCCGGCGCGAAGGCGGGTTCCACGACGGCGCGTTCAACGACGAGGAGCGGATGACCGAGCTGCTCATGCGCCGCGCGGCCGAGCGGCTGATCGAGCCGCTGCGCAAAGCGGTGCGCGCGTTCCGCTTTATCGATCCGATCGGCACGTACCTCGAGCTGTTTCGCAGCCGGTCGCTGTTTGCGGAGTGCTCGCCGGACGGCAAGCTGCCCGACGGCTGGGAGTGGATGGCGCAGCGGGCGGAGGAGACGCTCGGGCGCAAAACGATCGATCACGAGGATGCGACTCCGCTGCTGTACGTGCTGGAAGCGCTCGAAGGCTTCCGCAAAGTCGAGGGGGACGTCCGCCATCTGTTCGTCGACGAGGCGCAGGACTACTCGCCGTTTCAGGCGGCTTTCCTCAGGCGGCGGTTTCCGAAAGCCAGGATCACCGTGCTGGGCGACTTCAACCAGGCGATCTATGCGCAGGCGTTGGAGAGCGGAGGGTTTAACGGCTGGACACGGCTCGTCGCTCCCGAGGATACGGCCGTCTGGCGGCTGACGACGAGCTACCGCTCGACCGAGCCGATCGTAGCCTTTTCCAAGCGTATCTTGCGTCCCGAGGATGCGGCCGCGATCGCTCCTTTCCATCGGGACGGGGAGGTTCCGACGGTGACCGGCTGCGCCGACGCCGCCGAACTGGCGGACCGCGTCGCCGCCGACGCGAAGGCGCTGCTCGAAGCGGGCTACGCTACGGTCGGCATCATCACCAAGACGGCTCGAGAAGCCGGCGACGCTTCGGCTCTGATCAAGGAGCGGCTTGCGGACGGCGTGCCGGTGACGCTGGTGAGCGGCGAATCGGCGAAGCTGCCGCGCGGCATCTCGATTTTGCCTTCGTATTTGTCCAAAGGCATCGAGTTTGACGCCGTGCTGGTATGGGACGCTTCGGCTTCCCGCTACGGGCGGGAGCAGGACCGCAAGCTGCTGTATACGGTATGCACGAGGGCGCTGCACGTTCTGCACGTCTATCATGTCGGCGCTCCGTCTCCGCTGCTCGGATTGGACGAGGCGGCGGCGCACGCGGCGAAAGACTTGAAGGAAGCGGAACGCGGGAGGGCTTGATCCGAAGGCAAGCCCTCCCGGGGCGCCGGGTTGCAAAGCGCTATGCGCCGGTCTGCGGCCTCGGAGCCGAACCGGACGGATAAGGGGTGTCGCCGTTGCAGATTACGGCCATGCTGACGATGCTTGTCGACCATATCGGCTTTGTTTTTTTCCCCGACCAGCCCTTGCTGAGAATCATCGGACGGATCGCCTTTCCGCTCTACGCGTTCGGGATTGCGCTCGGCTACCGCCGCACCCGGAGCGTCAAGCGGTATGCGATGCGCCTGGCCGCGCTCGCCGCCGTATCGCAGGTTCCGTATATGCTGGCCTTCCAGTGGGCGCGGATCAATGTCATCGGCACGTTCGCGGTTTGCCTGATCGTCTTGGCCGCGCTGGACCGTTTCAAGGGAAGCCGGTTGATTTCGGCGGCGGTCGTCTTGGCCGCGGCGGCGCTGCTGGAGCTGCTTCCGTTCGAGTACGGCGCCTACTGCCTGGCGCTTGTGCTGATTTACCGATATCTGCCGCGGGAATATTGGGTGGCTGCGCACTTCGGGCTCAATCTGCTGTATTTCCTTTACAACGGCTGGTGGATCCAACTGTTCAGCATCATTCCGACCGGTCTTCTCGCATACGGAAAAATCCTGCTGAAGCGGCTGGATACGATCCGCGTTCCCCGCTGGCTCTGGCTGTCGTTCTATCCCGCGCACCTCGCGCTGCTTGCGGTTGCGGCTTTATGAACGGGAGGCATCCGGCGGCTGAGCTGCCGCCTGCGAACCGGACGATGGGGCTTCCGGCAGTTCCCGCAGCGACCGGGCGTATATCGCCCCGTTGCTCCGGTAAAAGGCGGAGCCGCGTCCGGCCCGCTGCAGCAGCTCTTCGCTCACGGGCTTGAGCGGCTTTGCCGGCACGCCCGCGACGAGCATCCGGCTCTCGACCGTCTTGCCCTCGGGCACCAGGCTGCCGGCGGCGACAAAAGCCCCCTCCCGCACGACGGCGCCGTTCAGCACCGTCGCCCCCATGCCGACCACGGCGTCCTCCTCCACCGTGCAGCCGTGCAGCACAACCTGGTGGCCGATCGTCGCGTTCCGGCCGATAGTGCAGGGAAATCCGGGGTCCGTATGCACGACCGCGCCGTCCTGAACGTTGGCTCCTTCGCCTACGGTAATTTTTTCCCTATCCCCGCGCAGCACGGCATTAAACCATACGGTGGCATGGGCCTGAATCTCCACATTGCCGACAATCCGCGCGCCGGGGGCGATATAGGCGGTCGGATGAACGGTCGGCTTTACTCCGTCAAGCTCGTATACGGGCATCTTTCATTCTCCTTTTTAAGCTGTCCTCGTTTTGGCATGTTTATTGACATTGCGCCGGATTTCTATACACTCTAACGTAAATATAAAAAGCAAGTCCAAGGAGAGAAACCATCATGGCGCAATTGCAGAAGTTATCCCCGCTCGTCAAAGCTCTCGATCTAAAGCCCCACGTGGAGGGAGGATGGTACAAGGAAATCTGGCGGGCCTCGTTCGAAATTCCGCGCGAGGTGCTCGGTTCCCGCTATTCGTCCGCCCGGGCGGCGGCAAGCTCCGTCTATTTCCTGCTGCATCCGGGCGAAGTATCCGCGTGGCATACGGTTTTGTCCGACGAGTTGTGGCTTTACCATTCCGGCGGTCCGCTGCTGCTTACGCTGGGCGGCAAAGGGGACAAGCCCGAGGAACAGGAACGCATCGTGCTCGGCATGGACATCGCCAAGGGGCAGCGGCCGCAAGCGCTCGTGCCGGGCGGCGTCTGGCAGACGGCTACGCCGCTTTCGGACGAACCGGTATTCGTCACCTGCGTGGTCGCGCCCGCTTTCCATTATGACGACTTCAGGCTGATCGATTCGGCGAAATAACGAGCAGGAACATTGACATATTTTCCAGATACAAGTACACTTTACTTTAATTATGTAAGGTAATTTGACGCAACCGGAAACGTTCCGATCGCCCGGACCGGCTTGCCTTCATTATAAGGCAAAAACAAGAGATGAAAAACGGCGGACACAAAGCCGCGCGGCGGCGTCGGCGGCAAGCTTTTTCTCAGGGAGGGAGACCTGATGCAGGCGAAAGACAGGGAGCTATTGCGCAAGCTTCCCAAAACGGATCTTCATGTTCACTTGGACGGAAGCGTGAAGCCTTCCACGCTGGTCGAGCTCGCCGAAGCGCAGGGCATTGCGCTGCCGGCTGCCGGCGCGAACGGCATGCGGCCTTATATGAGCGTCGGAGAGGAATGCGGGAGCCTCGTCGATTATTTGAGCAAGTTCCATTGGGTTTCCCAAGTGCTTCACACCGAAGACGCGCTGGAGAGAGCCGCTTTCGAGCTGGCGGAGCAGGTGGCGCAGCATAACGTCCGCTACGTGGAAGTGCGGCTCGGTCCCCAGCTTCACCGGGGAAAAGGGCTGACCGTGGACGAAGTGCTGCTTGCGGCGGTCCGGGGACTGAAGCGGGGAGAAGCGGCTTTCGGCGTGAAAGGGCGCGTGATCGCCGCTTGCCTGCGGAACCATCCGGTCGCGGCCAACCGGGAGGTCGTGGAGGCGGCCGTTCGTCTGCGGGACCGGGGCGTGGCCGCGGTCGACTTGGCCGGACCGGAAGCCGGTTATCCGCCCGAGCAGCACAAGGAGGCGTTCGCTCCGGCGATTCGGGCCGGCTTGCCGATCACCATTCATGCGGGCGAAGCGGCGGGGGCGGAAAGCGTCCGGGGCGCGCTGCTTGCGCTCGGCGCCCGCCGGATCGGCCACGGCGTGCGGACGAAGGAAGACGAAGCTACGCTTGAGCTGGTCAAGGAGCGCCGCATTCCGCTGGAAATGTGTCCGGTCAGCAACATCCAGACGAAGGCGTCGCCCGGCTGGGACCGGTACCCGATCCGGGAATATGTCGAGCAAGGCCTTGCCGTCACGGTCAACACCGACAATCTGACCGTATCCGATACGGATATGACGAAGGAATACGGTTTGCTGATGGAAAAGTTCGGCTTTACGCTGCAGGAGATCGGACAATTGATCGTCAACGGCGTAGAAGCCGCTTTTCTGGATGAAACGGAGAAGGCGGCGCTTCGCCGCCAAATCGTCCATGAGCTTCAGGGATACGGAATTTCCGCCGTGTAAGCTTGCCGGAAGCCGATAACGGAGCCGAAACGCCATACGGACGGTTCCCGCGGGGCTCCGCTCATCCTTGACGAGCAGCGTCGGCGGGTTTAATATAGACTAAAATAATCGGAATTATAAATATAACAATCGACCGGACCACCGGAGGCTGTTTCTCATTCGCGCGGGAAGCGGCTTCTTTTTTTTGCGAATTGGGGGGAGCGGAATGAATATTGAAAATTTGGAAGCGTTCGTTTACGTCATTCATCTCGGAAGCTTCAACCGGGCCGCGGAGGCGCTGTTTCTGTCGCAGCCTTCGGTTACGGCGCGCATCCAGTCGCTGGAACGGGAACTGGACTGCCGGCTGTTCGACCGGGTCGGCAAGCAGGCGGTGCTGACCGAGGAGGGAAAACGATTTCTTCCTTACGCCCAGCAGATTATCCAGACGTATCAAAAAGGAAAGCAGCATGTGCAGCAAAAGCGCCGCCTGACGGGCGAGCTGAGGATCGGCTGCACCGTCTCGGTATCCAATTACGTCATTCCCGAGCTTCTACCTCTGCTGAAGAAGAAATATCCCCGTCTCCGCTTTAAATTCGTAACCGGCGTCACCGACGAACTGGTAGGCAAGGTGCTGAACAAGGAGGTCGACATCGGCCTCGTCCGCAACGTTACCCATCCGAACCTGACCTCCGTCAAATTTTTCGAGGACCCCATTCGGCTTCACGTGTATGCGGATCATCCGTTTATCGGAAACGAGGCGCTTACCATCGAGGCCATCGGCGATCAGCCGCTCGTTTTTTTCGAATGCGGGGCGCTTGACTGGCAGCGCATCCACCGCATTTTCGAAACGCTCCGGCAGCCGCCGAACGTCGAGATTCAAACGGACAATTCCGAGATGGCCAAAAAGCTGGTCATGGAGCGGGCGGGCATCTGCTTTCTGCCGTCGCTGTGCGTGAGGCGGGAGGTCGCGGAAGGCAAGCTGTTTGCGATCGATTTTCCGGAAACGGCGGGCATTTCCATGCAGACGAACATCGTGGCGCCGCAGGGGGAGCACGAGGAATTGGTCCGGGAGCTGCTGCAAATCGGCCGGGAGCTGTCCTTGTCCCGGTGAGCGGTTATGAAGATGAGCGGTTATTAAAATGATGCATCGATCGATAGATTTTCTCTATTACGCAGCGCATTGACGGACGTTCCGCCGGGTGATACATTGGATTCCAATAAAATCGCACTTATCATGTAGGAATTATTAGACATTGACGTGGAGGGGTTCAAATGAAAGCATCTCACCGGCTGGTTTCGTCCGTTCTGGCGGCCGCAACGTTCGTGGCGCTGCTGGCCGGCTGCGGCGCAGGCAACCAAAGCGGAGGCGTAGCGGCTTCTCCGAAGGCATCGCCAGCGGCAAGCGAAAGCGCCCCGTCATTGCAGAAGGTTAAACGCATTGTCGTCGGGACGGGCACGCAGTTTCCGAAAGTGTGCTTCATCGACGAAAACGGCAAGCTGACCGGTTTCGACGTCGAGCTGGTCAGGCTGATCGACGAGCGCCTGCCGGAGTATGCGTTCGATTTGCAAACGATGGAGTTCACCAATCTGCTGCTCAGCCTGGAGACGAAAAAGATCGATTTCATCGCGCATGAGATGGAGAAGAACCCGGAGCGCGAACAAAAGTACCTGTTTAACAAAGAGCCTTACGCGGCCTGGAAAAACAAGATTGTCGTCGCCAAGGACAATCACGACGACATCCGCACGCTGGACGATCTCAAAGGGAAGAAGGTGCTGACGACGGCGACAAGCGCCGAAGCGACGATTCTCGAAAATTACAACAAGGAGCATAACAACGCGATCGACATCGTTTATCAGAACGGGGGAGCCAACGATACGGTGCCCCAGATCGTGTCGGGCCGCGTGTATGCGACGCTTGCCGCCGACTTCGCGCTGCCGCTGATCGATCCCGAAGGCAAGCTGAAGACCGTCGGCGAGACGCTCAGCGAAGCCGATATTCTGTTCGTCTTCCGGAAGGGGGAACCCGAATCCCAGCAGCTCGCCGACCGGATTGACGAAGCGATTCGGGAATTGAAGGCGGAGGGGGCCATTTCCAAGCTGAGTCTGGAATGGTTCGGCCAGGACTTCACCCAGATCGGCGGTTAACCGCCGCGCGTTTCCGAGTTTGATGAGAAAGGAGGCAACGCGGGATGGAGAAACCGGAACTTCGCTACGTCTTTGAGTTTATCCCGAAGCTGCTGAGCAGTCTGCATACGACGCTGCTGATCGTCGCCGCTTCGATGGCGCTGGGCCTTGCGATCGGCGTGCTTGTGGCCCTGCCGCGGCTGTACCGTGTGCCTGTGCTGCAGCGGCTGTCCCAGCTGTACGTTTCCTTTTTTCGCGGAACGCCGATTCTCATTTTGCTGTTCCTGATCTATTACGGACTGCCGGAGCTGCTGAAGCTCGTCCATATCGATGTGACCCGGACGCCGGTACTGGTGTTCGTCATTTTGACGTATGCGCTGCACAGCGCGGCCTACATTTCGGAGGCGGTCCGGGCGGCGGTGGAAGCGGTGGACAGGGGGCAGACGGAAGCGGCTTATGCGATCGGCATGACCGGATTTCAGGCGTTTGTCCGGGTCGTGCTGCCGCAAGCCTTGGCCGTGTCGGTGCCGGTGCTGGCCAACCAGGTCATCGCCAATTTGAAAGACACGTCGCTGGCCTTCTCGCTTGGCGTCATGGAGATGACGGGAAAAGCGCAGACGCTGGTGGCGGCCACGCGGCATTTTATCGAGGCGTACGTTTCGCTCGCGGCGATCTATTTCGTGATCAGCCTTATCCTGCAAAAGCTGTTCCAAATCGCCGAGCGAAGGCTGCTGAAATACGAGGGTCCGGAGAATGCCGAGCCTTCCCTGCCGTTCAAAGAACGGCGCAGAAGACGGTTGTTCGGCAGCTCCGCCATGCGTCTGCCCTGGAAGGAGGCGCGCGCGGATGAAGCTTGACGGAGCTTTTATCGTCGAAGCGTTCGTACGGCTGCTGGGCGCGATCCCGACGACGCTGTTGATTACGTTCGTCTCGGTCGCGTGCGGTTTCGTCATCGGAACGGCCGCCGCCCTGCTGCGGATCTATCGCGTTCCGGTCCTGCATCGGCTTGCGTCCGCTTACGTTACGTTTATCCGCGGCACGCCGATGTTGACCCACCTTTTTCTCATCTACTTCGGACTTCCCTATGTCGTCGACGGATTGGCGGAGTTGCTCGGCTTAGGCTTCCGTTCCGCCTCGATTCCGATGATCGGGTTCGCTTACCTCTCATTCTCGATTACGGCGGGAGCTTACTTGTCCGAGGTCGTGCGGTCCGGGATGCTGGCGGTCAGCCGGGGGCAGCTGGAAGCCGCGTATTCGCTCGGGATGACGACGCCGCAGGCGCTTCGGCGCATCGTGTTCCCGCAGGCGCTTGCCGCCAGCCTGCCCAACCTGTCCAATTCGGTCATCGGCATGCTGCACGGCTCGACGCTCGCTTTTACCGTGTCGGTCGTGGACATTAACGCCAAGGCGCAAATCGTCGCCTCCACCAACTGGAAATTTTTCGAATCGTATTTGGCCGCGGCGCTCATTTATTGGGGGCTGACGATCGCGATCGAACGGATGTGCGGACGGATCGAGAGGCGGATTGGCGCATACAACCGGGGAGGGGTGGCATGATCCATGATCGAGCTTAAAGAGGTGCGGAAATCGTTCGGCAAGCAGGAGGTGCTCAAAGGCATCAGCCTGAAGGTGGAAAAAGGAGAAGTCGTCGCCGTTGTCGGACCGAGCGGTTCGGGCAAAACGACGCTGCTGCGCTGCATCAACTTTCTGGAGAAGCCGACGTCGGGCGAAGTGATCGTGGGCGATCTGGCGGTCGCCGCCGGCCGGGCGCACCGGAAGGAGGTGCTCGCGCTGCGCCGCAAAACGTCGATGGTCTTCCAGCAGTACAACCTGTTCCGCCACAAAACCGCGCTGGAAAACGTGATGGAAGGGCTGACCGTCGTCCGGAAGCTGCCGAAGGCCGAAGCCCGCGAGCGCAGCGTCCGGCTGCTGGAGAAGGTGGGGCTCGGCGCCAAGCTGGACGCCTATCCGAGCCGGTTGTCCGGCGGCCAGCAGCAGCGTATCGGCATCGCGCGGGCGCTGGCGATGGAGCCGGAGGCGATCTTGCTGGACGAACCGACGTCCGCGCTCGATCCGGAGCTGGTCGGCGAGGTGCTGGCGGTTATCCGCAACATCGCGAAGGAAGGCATTACGATGATCATCGTGACCCATGAGATGAGCTTCGCGCAGGAGGTGGCCAGCCGCGTCGTCTTTATGGACCAGGGAACGATTGTCGAGGAAGGTCCGCCCGGCGAACTGTTCGCAAGGCCGAAGGAAGAGAGAACGAGGCTTTTTCTGAGCCGGTTTGCGCCCGAAGGGAGCTATTCGATTTAACCGCAGGAGGGGACGGATGAACATGGCAATCAAGCTGGGCATTTTGGATCAAAGCCTCCGGTTCGAGGGGGAAACGGCAACGGATGCGTTCAGGCATACGCTGGAGATTGCCAGGCTGGCCGAGAAGCTCGGTTACGAGCGCTTCTGGGTGTCGGAGCATCACGACAGCAGCCACGCGGCGGGTTCTTCGCCGGAGGTGCTGATCGCGTATTTGCTGGCCAAAACCGAGCGCATCCGCATCGGCTCGGGCGGCGTCATGCTGCAGCATTACAGCCCTTACAAAGTGGCGGAAAATTTCAACGTGCTCGCCGCGCTGGCCCCCGGAAGGGTGGAGCTGGGCATCGGCCGGGCGCCGGGAGGGCTGCCGAATTCGACGAAGGCGCTGCAAAAAGGGGTGACCGATCCGGCTCCCCTGTCCGAGAAATTGGCCGAACTCGAGCTGTATTTGCACGACCGCCTGCCGAAGGACCATCCGCTGTACGGCCTGAAGGCCTATCCTGCCGTTGACCGGCCCGCGGAGCTGTACGTGCTGGGCACAAGCGTGGCGAGCGCGGAACTGGCCGCAGCGGCGGGGCACCCGTACGTTTTCGCCTTGTTTATCAACGGCGATATCGGCACGGCGGAGGCCGCGTTTGCCGCCTACCGCTCGCGTTTTAACGGCTCGGGCGAAGCCGCTCCCCGCCCGATCGCGGCGCTGTCGGTCGTCGCGGCGGAGACGGACGCGGAGGCGGAGGAGCTGGCCGGAGCGATCAAAAACGTCAAGATCCGGCTGGAAAGCGGACGAACGATTACGGTTAGCACGGTCGAGCATGCCGAGGAGTTCGGCAGGCAGACAGACGAGCCGTATACGATCGAAATTCAGGAGGCCAACGTCACGAAAGGATCGAAGAATACGGTCCGCGCGCGGCTGCTGGAGCTTGCGGAGCGGCTGGGCGTGGAGGAGTTTATCGTCACGGCCGCCGTGAAGGATTTTGAAAAGCGCAAACGCTCGTTTGAACTGCTGAAGGAGGCTTTCTCCGAATTGCCGGCGGGAGCGGGGGAACGCGCATGAGCGGGAATGCGGACGTTCAACACCCGTTGGCGGATTGGAACGCCAAGCTCGTCTCGATCCGCAGGGAGCTGCATGCGCATCCGGAACTGTCGCACGAGGAGTTCCGGACGACGGAGGCGATCCGCGCGTGGCTCGCGGAAGCCGGCGTCCGGATTGCGGATTTTCCGCTTAAGACCGGGCTGGTCGCCGAAGCGGGAGGCCTGCACGGCGGTCCCGTTGTCGCGCTTCGGGCGGACATCGACGCGCTGCCGGTCCGGGAAGAGACGGGCCTTCCGTTCGCCTCCCGCCATGACGGAAAGATGCACGCATGCGGGCACGACTTCCATACGGCGGCGCTGCTCGGAGCGGCCTTTCTGTTGAAGGAGCGGGAGCGGGAATTGCCGGGGACGGTGCGGCTGATCTTCCAGCCGGCCGAGGAGAAAGCGCAGGGCGCCAATCTGGTGCTGGCCAGCGGCGCGCTGCGAGGGGTGAAGGCGATCTTCGGCCTTCACAACAAGCCCGATTTGCCCGTCGGGCAAATCGGGATCAAGGCGGGGCCGCTGATGGCGGCGGCAGACGGCTTTGTCGTCGAGCTGCACGGCGTCGGGAGCCATGCGGCCGTACCGGAGGCTTCCGTCGATCCGATCGTGGCCGCCGCCCAGCTGGTGACGGCGCTGCAGTCGATCGTCAGCCGCAACGTCGGTCCGCTGCAGAGCGCGGTGGTGAGCGTGACGCGCCTTCAGGCCGGAACGAGCTGGAACGTCATTCCGGAAAAGGCGGTGCTGGAAGGCACGCTGCGTTCGTTCGACCCCGACGTGCGCCTTCTGGTTCGCGAGCGGTTCGAGCAGGTGGCGCGCGGGGTGGCGGCCGCGTTCGGCGCCGGCGTGCGGGTTCGCTGGATCGAAGGGCCGCCGGCCGTGATCAACGATCCGTACTGGGCCGAAGCCGCGGCGGCCGCCGCCGCAAAAGCGGGCCTGACGGCGGTCGAGCCCGTGCCGTCTCCCGCGGGAGAGGACTTCGCGTTTTATCAGCGCGAAGTGCCCGGCGTGTTCGCGTTTATCGGCACGTTCGGTCCGCACGAATGGCACCATCCCGCCTTCGACGTCGACGAACGCGCGCTTCCGCTCGCGGCGAGCTATCTCGCGAATGCGGCCGAGGAAGCGCTGCTCCGCCTGACCCGGACGGGGGAAGAAACCGGGGAAAGGCGGGATCGGGCATGAGCGGCCGGCATTACGACGTCATGGTCGTCGGCGCGGGTTCGATGGGGATGAGCGCGGGCTATTATTTGGCGCGCGAGGGCGTGCGGACGCTGCTGATCGACGCCTTCGACCCTCCCCACGCCAACGGAAGCCATCATGGGGAGCCGAGATTGATTCGCCATGCGTACGCCGGCGGTCCCGTCTACATCGAAATGGCGCTTGCGGCCGACCGGCTGTGGCACGAGGTGGAGGCGGAGACGGGGGAACGGCTGCTGGTGCGGTCCGGCGTCTTGAATATGGCGGATACCGGACTGTACTCGTTTGACGCGCGGATCGCGGATGCGGAGGCGGCCGGCGTGAAGGTCGAGCGCCTGGACGCGGCGGAGATCGGCCGGCGCTGGCCGGGCATCCGGCTGCCGGACGCTTATGAGGGCATGTACGAACCCGATGCGGGCTACCTGTACAGCGAAAAATGCGTCGCCGCCTACAAGCGCCTCGCGCTAGCGGAAGGAGCGAAGCTTCTGCCCAATGCGCCCGTCCTGCGGGTCGAGGCGGCGGAAGCGGGGGTGACGGCGCATACCCCGCAAGGCGCTTATTCCGCGGACCGGGCGATCCTGAGCGCGGGCGCATGGTTCACGGCGCTGGAGCCGTTCGTGGCGCTGCCGATCCGCCCGGTCCGCAAGGCGGTCGGCTGGTTCGCTTCGCGCGAGCCGTTGTTCGAAGCGGGCTCGTTTCCCGGCTTCACGCTCGCCTCTCCGCTTGGAGGCTTTTACGGATTTCCGAGCATCGGGGGAGCGGGGCTGAAGATCGGCAGGCACGACGCCGGCTTGCCGTGGAAGCCGGGACAAAGGCTCGAGCCGTTCGGCGCGCAGCCCGAAGACGAGGGCGATCTGCGCCGGGCGCTGGAAGCCTTCATGCCGCTGGCGGCGGGCAAGCTGAATCGCGGCGCCGTGTGCAAATACGAGCTGACGCCGGACGAACGCTTCATCCTCGACCGGCATCCCGAGCATCCCCATGTGTGGCTTGCCGGCGGTTTTTCCGGACACGGCTTCAAGTTCTCGAGCGCCGTCGGCCGTCTTCTGGCCGATTGGATCGTTCGGGGCGACCCCGGCTACGATTTAAGCCTGTTTTCGGCTTCGCGCTTTGTCCATTCCACCATTTTGCAGGAGGGAACGCCATGAGCTTAAGCGAGCAGGACATTCAATGGTATGAAAATTCGATCAGTCAACTGCGGGAAGCGGTCGCCGGCCTTACGGAGGCGCAACTGACGCACAAGCCCTCGCCCCATGCGTGGAGCGTGACCGAGGTGCTGTCCCATCTGGCGGATCACCACATCGTCGTATCGTACCGCATCCGGGAGATCATCTCCGATTCGGCGGCCCGCTTGCCGGCCTTCGACCAGGACGCATGGGTGCTGCATTCGCGGGCGAACGAAAGCTCGGCGGCGGACATTTTGGATTTTTTCGAGGCGCTTGTCAAATATAACCGGCTGCTGTTCAAACGGATTCCCGCCGAATACGGCGAAAAGTCGGCCGTTAATATCCGCGGCCAGCGGGTCACGCTGTCCGAAGTGATTCGCTCCTTCGCGGAGCACCTGCAGACCCATCTGCGGCAGATCGCGCGCATTCTCGGGGACGCTCCGGCCGGCAGCCGAACGGAAAACGCCGTTTAGGAGGCGGGATGCATGGCGGATACGGCAAACACGGTAAATGCCGCACATTCGTCGCTGGTCGTTCGGGACGCGGAAGAAGCCGACAAAGCGTCGATCCGCAGCGTTCTTCTGGAAGCTTACAGCCAGTACGAAGCGGCGCTGTCCGACAGATGGCCGGCTTACATGGAATCCATCCTGGCATCCGTTGAAGAAGACGGCCCCAAGGCGCGCATCGTCGCCGAATGGGAAGGCCGGATCGTCGGCAGCGCGCTGCTGTTCGATTCCTCCGAAGCCGCCTACGGGCTGCCGGAGCTCGGCATAAAAGGGCCGATCGTCCGGCTGCTCGGCGTCGCACGGGACGCCCGGGGCCGGGGCGTGGCGACGGCCATCCTTCGCGAATGCGCGCGCCGTTCCCGCGAGTGGGGCAGCGATACGCTTTATCTGCATACGTCGGACGTGATGGCGTCGGCGGTGAAGCTGTACGAGCGGCTCGGATTCGAGCGCGCTCCCGACAAGGAGTTCAGCAACGGGCACACATGGGTCAAATGCTACCGGCTGCGGCTGAAGGAGTCGGCTTTTCTATAAAAAAGGAGGAGTTGCGATGGCGAGAAAGCAGCTGAAGCTGGGCGCCATGATCCACGGAGTGGGCGGCCACGTGTCGGCCTGGCGCCATCCCGAAGTGCCGACGGACGCCAGCGTCAGCTTTCCGTTTTACCGGAAGCAGGCGCTGAAAGCCGAAGAAGGCAAGTTCGACTTGGTGTTTATCGCCGACGGCTTGTACATCAACGAAAAATCGATCCCCCATTTTCTGAACCGCTTCGAGCCGTTGACGATTTTGTCCGCCCTTGCTGCGGTTACCTCCCGGATCGGCCTGGTCGGAACGCTGTCCACTTCGTACAGCCTGCCGTTTACGGTCGCCCGGCAATTCGGCTCCCTCGACCATATCAGCGGCGGCCGCGCGGGGTGGAACGTCGTCACGTCCCCGCTGGAAGGCTCGGCCCTCAATTACGGCGACAAGCCGCACCCTTCCCACGACGAGCGGTACCAGATCGCCGAGGAGTTTCTTGAAGTCGCCAACGGCCTGTGGGATTCGTGGGAGGACGATGCGTTTGTCCGGGACAAGGAAACAGGCGTGTTTTTCGATCCGGCCAAAATGCACCGGCTGAACCATAAAGGGAAGTACTTCTCCGTGCAGGGACCGCTCAACATCGCCCGTTCCCGTCAGGGGCGTCCGGTCATCTTCCAGGCCGGATCGTCGGAGAGCGGGAAGACGCTGGCCGCCAAGAAAGCGGATGCGGTCTTCACCGGGAGCGAAACGCTGGAGGAGGCGAAAGCGTTCTACGCCGACGTCAAGCAGCGGGCCGTTTCGTTCGGACGGTCCGAGGACGATATCGTGATTCTTCCGGGAATCAACCCGATCATCGGCCGCACCGAGGAGGAGGCCGAGCGCAAATACGAGGAAATCGCCAATCTGGTCACGATCGAGAAAGCGCTCGACTATTTGGGACGTTTTTTCGACCATTTCGATTTCTCGCAATTTCCGCTTGACGAGCCGTTCCCCGACATCGGCGATGTGGGGAAAAACAGCTTCCGCAGCAACACGGACAAAATCAAGCGGATCGCGAAGGAGCAGAACCTGACGCTGCGCCAGGTCGCGCTGCGCAGCGCGACGCCGCGCGGCGAGTTCATCGGCACGCCGGAGAAGATCGCGGACCTGATCCAGCGCTGGCACGAGGAGAAAGCGGCCGACGGCTTCATTATCCATTCGCATTTGCCGAGCGGGCTGCACGATTTCGTCGACCTGGTCGTTCCGATTCTGCAGCGGCGCGGAATTTTCCGCAAGGAATACGAAGCCGATACGCTTCGCGGCAATTTGGGTGTGCCGATTCCCCCGAACCGCTATACGTTGGCCAGGGTGAACGGTTAAAGCTTAAGACAGATAGGTGCGGCGATAGGGTAGTCCGGACAGCCATGCTTTCCCCTTTTCGAGCGGGCGGGGCATGGCTGTTCGGCGTTTCCGCCGGCTGAAAGTCCGAACGGCCGCCACCCGTTCACCCGTCCACCCGCCACCTGTCCACCCGCCACCTTGCCACCCATTCACCTTGTCACCCATTCACCTGTTCACCCGTTCACCCGGCCGCCCGGGCCACGCACCGGCGCGTCGGCGTTTTTATCTTTTGCGGCTATATAGATGGCTTTTACTTGACGGTTTCCGTATGCATCGCCTTTATTCGCATCGGAGGAGCACGTAGGGTACTGAGCGGACTACTTGGCAGGTGAACACCGCGATTGGGGGCAAAGAAGGGTACTGGGCGGACTACATGGCGGCTAAGCATCGCGACTGTGGGCGATGTAGGGTACTGGGCGGACTACTTGGCGGTTGAGCGTCGCGACTGCGGGCGATGTAGGGTACTGGGCGGACTACATGGCGGCTAAGCATCGCGACTGTGGGCGATGTAGGGTACTGGGCGGACTACATGACGGATGAGCATCGCGACTGTCGGCGATGTAGGGTACTGGGCGGACTACATGGGGGTAAAGCATCGCGACTGCGGGCGATGTAGGGTACTGGGCGGACTACTTGGCGGTTGAGCGTCGCGACTGTGGGCGATGTAGGGTACTGGGCGGACTACTTGGCGGTTGAGCGTCGCGACTGCGGGCGATGTAGGGTACTGGGCGGACTGCATGGCGGCTGAGCGCCCGCATACCCGTAAGCGCCAAAAAAGCCCCCGCCTGGACAATAGAGTGCACCCTTTAGAATAGACATTGGAAAAACCCCTTGGTTAATCCGATGAAAATTCTAGGGGGTGCATTTCTTATGGCTATAAAGGGACAGAAGTTCAAGCATTATCCAAAATCGCTTAAGCTAGAGGCCATTCGATTACATGTGGAAGAGGGATGGAGCTACAGGAAGATCACGGAGCATTTGGGGATACAGGATAAAGATCGAGTCAAGGTCTGGATGAGGAAATATCGTCAAAATGGAATAGCGGCATTTGAAGACAAGCGTGGGAATCCCCATCGAG
>NZ_KB899860.1 GCF_000378425.1 Cohnella laeviribosi DSM 21336
CCAGCTTCTTCATTTTTTCGTAGTCCACAAACAATTGGGATTTCTCACCGGTGGGAGCAAACTGCCTTCTCCAAGCCCGAATACTTCTTACCGGGATGTCCAGCTCCTTGGATACTTCAGCCGGGGTTTTGCCGCTTTCTTGCATGTGCTTAACGGTTTGACGTTTAAACTCGTCGTCAAAATGTTGACGGATATCCCCCATGACACACCTCGACCTTTTGGTTGGTTATATTGTACGGGCCGCTACTACGGCGTGTCCACTTTTTAGTCTGCATGCACTGCGGGCCGGATACCCGATTTAATTGCCGTTTGGGCACTTAAATCGGGGGTTCGCGCGAGAACGGGTTCTGCAGTTGCTGTTATAGCAACTGCAGTTCCGCCCGGCCGGTCCTGCGCGCAACCGGAACAAAAACAGGACCTCCAGCCCCGCTTTTACACGGGTTCTGGAGGTCCATTTGTTCGTAAGATTGGGGATTATGGATGCCCCCTTTGGGACAGTCCCCATTCGTGTTTACCAACCGTTTCGTTGTCTCAGGGACGTGATTTGCGCGATATGATGCTTTCCGTGCCAGGCGGCAAAGGCGAGCAGCTCGTCGAGCCTCGTCGGACCGTTTGCCGGATGGATGAAGATACGGGCGAACGCGGAGTCGTCCAGCGACCGCAGCAGCACTCCCCACCTCTGTACAAGGCCTTCCGCGACCAGAAGGGAAGGGGAGACGGGCAGCTTCGCCGAATCCGCCAGGCGGGCCCATTCTTCTTCCTCGAACGTGGCGATTCTCGGCTCCCGTTCCGTGAGCCCGAGCTTAAAACGCGTATACTGCTGCGTGAGCGCGTCCGCGATATGATGGGCGACCTGGCGGACCGTCCACCCGCCGGGCCGGTAGCTCGTGTCGAGCTGCTCGTCGCTCAGGCCTTCGACGGCCCGGCGCAGCTCTTCCGGAACGGACGCAAGCTCACGGGTCCATCTTGCCAGATCCTCCGGCCCCGCCTGGGCCGGCTTTTCGAACCTTCCGATCGGATAGCGCAATGTTTCCAACGGATCCACGTGCCGATTTCCCCTTTCGACTCGTTGTTTCGCCTGTCAGTTTGCAAGCTGTTCCATTTGGTCAAGCAAGCTTTCGAAGACGCTCATGGCCTGCGCGATCGGTTCCGGCGTGGACATGTCGACGCCGGCTTTTTTCAGGATGTTGATCGAATAGTCGCTGCCTCCGCTTTTCAAAAAGCCGAGGTAACGTTCCACCGCCGGGTCGCCTTCGTCCAGAATCTGCTTGGCGAAGCTGGTCGCCGCGGAGAAGCCGGTGGCGTACTTGTAGACGTAAAAGCTCGTGTAGAAATGGGGGATGCGCGCCCATTCCATTTCGATGTCCTTGTCGACATGGACGTCGTTGCCGTAATATTTGAGGTTCAGGTCGTAGTAGATGGCGCAAAGCTCCTGCGGCGTCAGCGATTCGCCGTTTTCCGCCTTCGCGTGCACGATCTTCTCGAACTCCGCGAACATCGTCTGCCTGAACACCGTCGTCCGGAACTGGTCCGCGTAGTAGGTGAGCAGATACATCTTTTCCTTCGGGTCCTTGGACCGCTCGAGCAAATAGTTCATGAGCAGCGCCTCGTTCAGGGTGGAGGCGACTTCGGCCAGGAAAATCGTGTACTGCGCGTCCCTGTACTCGTTGTTTTTGTCCGAGTAGTAGGAATGCAGGGCGTGGCCCATCTCATGCGCAAGCGTGAACATGCTGTTCAGGTTGTCCTTATGGTTGAGCAGCACATACGGGTGAGTGCCGTACGCTCCCCAGCTGTACGCGCCGCTGCGCTTGCCTTCGTTCTCGTAGACGTCGATCCAGCCGTTGTCGAAGCCTTCCTGCAGCGTGCGGCGATAATCCTCGCCGAGCGGCGCGAGGCTGTCGTATACGGTTTTCTTGGCCTGCTCGTAGGAGATGTCCATATCGAATTCCTCGACCAGCGGCGCGAACAGATCGTACATATGCAGCTCGTCGACCTTCAGCAACTTTTTGCGCAGCTTCATGTACCGGTGCATGAGCGGAAGATGCCGGTGGATCGTCTCGATCAGGTTGTCGTACACGCTCTGCGGGATGTTGTCCCCGAACAGCGACATTTCGAGAGCGGACGGGTATTTGCGCGTTTTGGCGTAAAAAAGGTTTTTGGTCACGTTGGCGTTCAGCGTCGCGGCAAGCGTGTTCCGCCATTTGCCGTACGTGTCGTACATCGCTTTGAACGCTTCGCGGCGAACGTCCCGGTTGCGGCTTTCCAAAAATTGAATGTACCGGCCGTGCGTCAGCTCGACTTCCTCGCCCTGTTCGTTTTTGATTTTCGGAAACTTCATGTCCGCGTTGTTCATCATGCCGAAAATCGTGCTCGGGGCCTGGGAGATGTTGCCGACCTGCGCGAGCAGCGCTTCTTCGTTTTTCGACAGCACGTGCGGCTTTTGCCGCAGCATTTCCCGGAGCGTCCGCTTGTATGTAGCCTTCAGGGAAGGGTCTTCGATAAAGCTTTTGAGCTGGTCCTCGGACAGGGACAAAATTTCGGGCGTGATGAACGACAGGGCTTCGTTCACTTCCACGCTGAGCTTCTTCGCCTTGTCGGACAAAGCCTGGTAGCGGCTGTCCGCCATATCCTCGTGGTGGCGCATGTTCGCATACACGTAAAGGCGCTCCGTCGCAAGGGACAGTTCGTCTTCAAGCGCAAAGGCGGCGGCGATGGAGGCGGCGTCCTTCAGCTTGCCCTGATAAGCGGCGATGTCGCCGAGCTTCTTCCGGACTTCGGCGTATTCCGCATCCCAGGCGGCCTGGTCGGCGAACAGGTCTTCCAGCTTCCAACGGTATTCGGGCTTGGTTTCGCTTCGTTTCGGCAGATGATTCATGGCAAGTGACAACCTCCTCGTCTTGATAGGCTCGCGGAAAGCCTCGGAAGCCGCTCTGGAATCGGCGGTTTCCGGGATCGCCGCTGCCGCGCGGCCGGAAAGCGCGGCGAACGGCTCCGCGGCCGCATGGAACCATAATGACAACGCCGCCAAGGAGGCGGCGGACAACAGGACATACGATTTCACGGCGGACCTCCATGCGAGTGGAAATGGTTACCGTCGGTAGTATGTCCCGTCAGTCTCAATTATCATGCGCTCGCCCCCGGCAGCGCCGGGGGCGAAAGCTTGCCCGTCGCGCCGCCGTCAGGCGCCTGCGGAAAAAAAGCTGTACACGATTAACGCGAACGCAAACAAAATCATCAGCGACGAGACGAGGGCGAGCGGTTTGCGCAGCCGCCGGGGGATCGAGTCCCGCTGCCAGACGACGACGGCTCCAAGGCAGAAGGCGGCTATGGCATAAATAAGGATAGGATTGTCTTTCATTTTCAGTTTGCGGCCTCCTGTGGGCAAAATGGGTTAGACGGAGCGGAGCTTTTCAAGCGTCTGCCGCCGCTCTTCTTCGCCGCCGGGAAAATCGTTTGCCGAAAAATACCGCTCGGCCCAGTTTATCAGCTCCGGGCGGCTGACGAACCGGCGGCATTCTTCGCCCCACTGATCGGAAAGGTGACGGACGACGAGCGTCTTGCCCTGGACTTCCACCGTCAGCATGTTGTAGTTGTCGTGTTTGTAAATGATATGTTTGGCAAACATGGTTTCGGTCTCCCGTCTAGCCTCGCGCGGTCACGTATGGAAACGGTCCGGCCGTCCTTGCGCGAACGTCGTTTTATTTGATCATAGAAGAGATGGGCAAAGAAATCAACGTTTCCGCAGGAAAGATTCGGAAGCCATTACATATTGCTTCTTGTTTCCAAATAGGTTATAATGGTTTTATTCGCCGATCTACGGCGAGATTTCTAGGAGGTTTTTCATTTGAGAGGAACAGTTAAGTGGTTTAACGCAGAGAAGGGTTACGGCTTCATCTCGGTTGAAGAAGGTAACGACGTGTTCGTTCACTTCTCTGCAATCCAAGGTGACGGTTTCAAAACCTTGGAAGAAGGTCAAGCGGTTGAATTCGAAATTACGGAAGGTAACCGCGGACCGCAAGCATCCAACGTGGTGAAACTGTAAGTTCGCGTAAGCGGCTTATTTTCATATCACGAAAGAGCGCTAATAAACGAACCCCCGGCAACGGGGGTTTTTCCTTTTGACGGACCGGAAAAGGCGAATCGCCGCTGCCGGGCTTGCTTAAGCCCGCAGCGGCGATTTCGGTTTGCGCGTCCTGCCTTGTTGTCCAAGTGAGGACCGTTTGTCGTTTGCCTTCAGACGGCGGCGCTTGCCGCCGCTTTGTGCACCTGCCGGATCGTGCCGCCGCCGAGGCAGACGTCGCCGTCGTAGAACACGACGGCTTGGCCCGGCGTGACGGCTTTTTGCGGCGAATCGAATTCAACGTGCCAAAGCCCGTCCTCCCGCGGCGTGACGGTAACGCCCTGATCGGCCTGGCGGTACCGGAACTTCGCCGTGCAGCGGAAAGGGGAAGCGGGCGGCTGCGGGGCGATCCAGCTGACGTCCTCCGCGGTCAGGGCGGTCGAGTAGAGGGCGGGATGCGCATCGCCTTGGACGACGTACAGGACGTTGCGTTCCAGATCCTTGTCGGCCACAAACCACGGCTCGCCGCTTCCGGACCCGCCGATGCCGAGACCTTGCCGCTGGCCGAGCGTATAATACATCAGGCCGTCGTGCCGTCCCTTGACCTTGCCGGTATCCAGGTCGATCATCTCGCCGGGCTGGGCGGGGAGATACTGGCTCAAAAAGGCCTTGAAGTTGCGTTCGCCGATGAAGCAGATGCCGGTGCTGTCCTTTTTCTTGGCCGTGTACAATCCGGCCTCTTCGGCGATTTTGCGCACTTCGGGCTTCGGCAGATGCCCGATCGGGAACATCGCGCGGGACAGCTGCGATTGGTTCAAGGCGTGCAGAAAATACGACTGATCCTTGTTGCCGTCCACGCCGCGCAGCAGGCGGTAGGTGCCGTCGTCCGTCCGTTCGACGCGGGCGTAGTGGCCCGTGGCGATGACGTCCGCGCCGAGGTCCAGCGCCTTCTGGAGAAACTCGCCGAATTTGATTTCCCGGTTGCACATGACGTCGGGATTCGGCGTCCGGCCGCGCCGGTACTCGTCCAGGAAGTAGGAGAACACCTTTTCGCGGTACTCTTCTTCGAAATTCACGGTATAATAGGGGATGCCGATCTGGTCGCAAACGCGCCGGACGTCCTCCGCGTCGAGGTCCGCCGTGCAAACGCCGTTCTCGTCGGCATCGTCCCAGTTTTTCATAAATACGCCGATGACGTCGTAGCCTTGCCGCTTGAGCAAAAGGGCGGTCACCGAGGAATCGACTCCGCCGGACATGCCGACAACGACGCGTACGGAAGCGGGGTCGGCGGATCGAAAGTCAGTCATGAAAATCACTCCTTGCGGATTGCATCCGGGCGATCAACGGAATTCGTTGCGCACGGATTGTCCCCATTTTAGCACATCCTCGGGCGGCACACACGCGGGAAGGCAACTTTTCATGAAAATGACAGGAATATGTTGCGTTTTTTTTGCCCAAAAAGGTTGATGTTGTGTTAACATAGATATGATATGGGGATACTTCCCCTATTTTTGTGGCGATTTTTGCAAATCGCCCTATG
Source organism: Cohnella laeviribosi DSM 21336 (assembly GCF_000378425.1). GTDB lineage: Bacteria > Bacillota > Bacilli > Paenibacillales > Paenibacillaceae > Cohnella > Cohnella laeviribosi. Next base: position 5,601 of record NZ_KB899860.1, read on the forward strand.
GAAAACGACGAACCGCAATGAAAAAGAGGTGCTAAATGAAGATTTCCACCAAAGGCCGATACGGCTTGACCATTATGATGGAATTGGCGGCAAAATATGGGGAAGGCCCGATTTCGCTCAAAAGCATCGCGGAGAAAAACGGGCTTTCCGAGCATTATCTGGAGCAATTGATCGCTCCGCTGCGCAACGCGGGACTGGTCAAAAGCATCCGCGGCGCATACGGCGGCTATATTTTGTCCAGGGAACCGGAAGCGATGACGGCCGGCGACGTCATCCGGATTCTCGAAGGGCCGATCAGTCCGGTCGACTTTACGGAAGAAGACGATCCGGCCAAGCGGGACCTGTGGCTGCGCATTCGCGACAGCATCGCAAACGTCCTCGACTCCACGACGCTCGCCGATCTGGTCAACTTCAAGGACGAAGGGTCCCAGGACAACTACATGTTCTATATTTAGAAGGTGACGGACATGCCTCCGATTTATTTCGATTACGCGGCCACGGCGCCGATGTTGCCCGAAGCGATCCGGGCGTACGCGGAAGCGGCCGCTCTCGGTCCGGCCAATCCTTCGAGCCTTCACCGCTTCGGGCGGGAGGCGCGCGGAAGGGTAACCGCCGCGCGGGACGAGCTGGCCCGGATTCTGGGCTGCCATCCGGCGGAGCTTGTCTTTACCGGCGGCGGCACGGAAAGCGACAATGCGGCGCTATACGGCGCCGCGCATGCGCAGCGCCGGCGGGACCCGTCGCGAACGGGCATCGTGACGACGGCGATCGAGCATCACGCGGTGCTGAACAGCTGCCGCAAACTGGAGGAAGAGGGCTTCCAGGTGACGCTGCTGCCGGTTGACGGACGGGGGCGCGTTTCGCTGGAAGCCGCAGAAGCGGCGATCGGTCCTCAAACGGCCGTCGTAAGCATCATGACTGCGAATAACGAGACCGGCACCAAGCAGCCGATCGAAGAGATCGGGCGGCTTGCCCGGCAGCATGGAGCGGTTATGCATACCGACGCCGTTCAGGCGTTCGGCTATGAACCGCTCGATCTGTCTTCGCTGCCGGTCGACCTGATGAGTCTATCCGCGCACAAAATCGGCGGCCCCCAGGGCGTCGGCGCTCTATATATACGGAAGGGAACCCCGTTTCAACCGATGCTGCGCGGCGGTTCCCAGGAACGGAACCGCCGCGCCGGGACGGAAAACGTCGCGGGCATCGCGGCCTTCGCGGCGGCCGCCCGGCTTGCCGATGCAAACCGCGAGCAGCGCCGGATTCATGCCGAGTCGATCCGTTCGCGGCTGATCGAGGCGCTCTCAAGGGAACTGGGACCGGACGCGTTCCGCGTCAACGGCGATCCCGACCCTGCGGGCAGGCTGCCCAACATCCTCAACGTCAGCTTCCCCGGCATCTCAAGCGAGACGATGCTGATGAATCTCGATTTGGAGGGCGTCGCCGCCTCCGGCGGATCGGCCTGCACCTCGGGCTCCCTGAAGCCTTCGCACGTGCTTTTGGCGATGGGACTATCGGATCATTTTTGCAAATCGGCGGTCCGTTTCAGCTTCGGATTGGGCAATACTACGGAAGAAGCGGAAAAAACCGCAAAAATTACTGCAACCATTGCGGCGCGTTTGCGTAAAAAATAACAAGCGCCTCGCAAAAAGAGGTGCCGGCCCTTGCAAAACGTGCAACATCTGATCGGCTTACCGGTTCTTCTGGCGAACGGCAGGCAGGCCGGAAGAGTCCAGGACATCGGATTCGACGAGTTCTGGCGCCTTTCCTGCATCATTCTGGATAAGCGCATTTGGTTCCGAAAGGCGGTATACGCCGTCGATTGGTCGGATGTCGCGGCTTGCGGCGACGACGCGCTCGTCGTTTCCGCCCGCGCCGTCCTGCGCAAGATTCCGAGGCATCGCCTGCTGCGCACGTTTCAAACCGGCATCGTGAAGCTGAAGGAGCTTCCGGTGTACACGGTGGAAGGACGGGAGCTGGGCCGGGTCGCGGACGTTTATTTCCGCAGCCCGGAGGGTACACAGATAATAGGTTATGAATTAACGGACGGTTTTCTCGCGGATGTGTTCGAGGGACGGCGCCGGCTGATTTTGCCGGAGGGGTCCGAGGGCGTCTCCTTGGGCGAGAACGCCATCCTCGTGCCCGCTTCCTGCGAGCGGGTGCTGACGAGAGAACCCTACGCGGAAAGTGACAGGTGAAAACGATGATGAGATGCCCCAATTGCAATTCCAAGGATATCGGCAAGATCGGTTCCCATCAATTTTATTGCTGGAGCTGCTTTATCGAGCTGACGGTCAACGGCGATAAAATGTCGGTGTACCAGGTGGAAGAGGACGGAACGCTGAGCTCGCTCGACGACCTTTTCTTCGAAGAGCCGATTCCCCCGCAAGTTCACGCGAACGGCATGTAATTTTTACGACGTTCGGGAGGCTTTGGCTTCTTCCTTGCGTCCGTTCGCCGATCGGACAAGCCCTTGCATTGCATTCGCAAAGGGTGTTGTGTTTGATGCGCGCAAATCCCGGCGCTCGTTCTTCGAGCGGCCGGGATTTTTCGTTGGCGAAGCGGCTTTGAAGCCGTTTTGGATTTGGCGGTTTAACGGGAGGGACAAGTACATATACTGGAAGGAGACCCGGCGGAAAAGCCGAACGAATCGGGGGTGCGGGCATGAACCGGTTTGCGCAAAGCCGCCTTTTTACCGTTCTGGTTTATACGATTCTCATCCTGACCGCCTTGTTCCTTCTCCGTCTTGTCCGCCCGATGCTGCTGTCGGTTTACGGGTTCCTGAAGGCGGTATCGGCTCCGTTCCTGATCGCCATGATCATCGCGTACGTGCTGAATCCCGTAGTGGAAATGCTGCACGAGCGGAAGGTGCCGCGGACGGCGGCGGTGCTGCTCATTTACGCGGTCTTCATCGGATCGAGCGCCGTCATCTTCGTGAACGTGACCCCGATGTTCATCGGCCAGGTGCGCGAGCTGAACGAGCACGTTCCGGAAATGACGATGCGCGCCCAAAGCCTGATGAACCATTTCAACAACAACGATTTGTTCCCCGAAACCGTGCGCAACGGCATCAATCGCGCGATCGCGGGGGTGGAGAAGCAGATCGCCGAACGGGTGACGGAATTTCTGAACAATATCGGAGCGGTCGTGAACGTTTTTTTTCTGGCGATGATCGTTCCGTTTCTCGCGTTTTACATTTTGAAGGATATGGATGTGCTGGAGCGCGCCGTGCTGAAGTATGTGCCCCGAGCCAAGCGCAAGCCGACGGTGCGGATGCTGAAGGAAATCGACCAGGCGCTCGGCAGCTACATTCGCGGCCAATTGCTCGTTTCCGTGTGCATCGGACTGACCGCGTACGTCGGCTATCTGCTGATCGGGATGCCGTATCCGCTGCTGTTGGCCGCGTTCGTCGCGCTGTTCGATATCATTCCCTATCTCGGGCCGTTTCTGGGCGCGCTGCCCGCGCTCATTATGGCTTCGACGATTTCGTGGAAAATGGTGCTGCTCGTAATCGTCGTCAACACGCTCTGCCAAACGCTGGAAAGCAACGTGATCAGCCCGCAGGTGGTCGGCAGGTCGATGCATATTCATCCGTTGACGATCATTTTCGTGCTGCTGATCGGAGGGGAGCTGGCCGGCGTCGTCGGCATGATTTTGGCGGTGCCGTTTTACGCCGCCGCCAAAGTGGTGGCGCAGCACCTGTTCGGCTACTACATTCGGCGAAAAACCGTTTGACATCGCCGGAGCGCGTTGACTATAATCAATACAACTGTGTATATTGGCCAAAGCCATGACGGGACAAGAGTACGCCGAAGCCCGCAAGCCAGAGAGAAGATTCTACCGTTCGTTTTTGCGTCCTTTTCATTCGGGACGTGGAAAGCGCCTTCCGCGAAGAACGAACCGTAGCTGGAAGAATCTTTATTGCGAAGAACGGGGGAAGCCGGTTCCGGAGTTCGACTTGCAATCGACGGGAGGGCCCGTTAGCGCCCGCATCGAGGCGATTGCGCGCATTTGCGCGCGATAACCAGGGTGGTACCGCGAATTCGTTCGTCCCTGACTGTTCAGGGGCTTTTTTATTTGGCGAAGGAGGACAACAAACCGATGAAACCGATGAAGGCCGCGGAAATCCGCGAAAAATGGCTGAAATTTTTTGCTTCCAAAGGACATCACGTCGAGCCGAGCGCGTCGCTTGTGCCGCACAACGATCCGTCGCTGCTGTGGATCAACGCGGGAATGGCGCCGCTCAAGCCTTATTTCGACGGCAGGGTGAAGCCGGACAATCCGCGCATCGCCAATTCGCAAAAGTGCATCCGCACCAACGATATCGAAAACGTCGGCAAAACGCGCCGCCACCACACGTTTTTCGAAATGCTCGGCAACTTCTCGATCGGCGATTACTTCAAGGAAGAAGCGATTACGTGGGCGTGGGAGTTTCTGACAAGCCCCGAGTGGATCGGCTTCGATCCCGACCGGCTGTCGGTCACGGTTCACCCGGACGATGAGGAAGCGTACCGCTACTGGAACGAGAAGATCGGCATTCCGGCCGAACGCATCGTCAAGCTGGAAGACAATTTCTGGGATATCGGCGAAGGCCCGTGCGGTCCCTGCACCGAAATTTTTTACGACCGCGGCGACAAGTACGGCGATCTGTCCGATCCCGAATGCCGGCCGGGCGGCGAGAACGAACGCTTCCTCGAAGTGTGGAACCTCGTCTTCTCGCAGTACAACCATAACAAGGACGGCAGCTACACGCCGCTTCCGAACAAGAATATCGATACCGGAGCGGGACTGGAGCGCTTCGCTTCGATCGTGCAGGACGTCGACTCCAACTTCGACACCGACCTGTTCCAGCCGATTATCGCGCATGTGTCCCGCATCTCCGGCGTCGCCTACAAGCAAAGCGCGGAAACCGACGTGGCGCTCAAGGTGATCGCCGACCATATCCGCACGGTCGTGTTCGCCGTCGGCGACGGGGTGCTGCCTTCCAACGAGGGCCGCGGCTACGTCATCCGCCGCCTGCTGCGCCGCGCCGTCCGCTACGGCAAAGTGCTCGGCGTCGACCGTCCGTTCCTGTGGGAGCTGACGCCGACGGTCGGCGACATCATGGGTTCGTATTACACCGAAATCGTCGAAAAGCGCGAGTTCATCGAAAAGGTGATCCGCACCGAGGAGGAGCGGTTCCACGAGACGCTGAGCGAGGGGCTGGCGATTTTGGCCGATCTGTGCGGCAAAGCCAAAAGCGAGGGCAAATCGGTCATCTCCGGGCCGGACGCCTTCAAGCTGTACGATACGTACGGCTTCCCGCTCGACTTGACGGAGGACTACGCCGCGGAGCAAGGGATGACGGTCGACCGCGAAGGTTTCGACGCGGCGATGGAAGAGCAGCGCGAGCGCGCCCGCTCGGCCCGCCAGGAGACGGACAGCATGAAGGTTCAGGGCGGACCGCTGGCGGACTTTACGGAGAAAAGCGAATTTGTCGGCTACGACCTGCTGACGGAGAACGCGCGCGTCATCGCGATCGTGTCGGGCGACAGCCTCGTCGAATCGGCGTCGGCGGGCGACCAGGTCGCGGTGCTGCTTGACCGGACGCCGTTCTACGCGGAAAGCGGCGGCCAGGTCAGCGACAAGGGCACGCTGAAGGGCGACGGCGTCGCGGCGGACGTAACCGGCCTGTACAAGGCGCCGCACGGCCAGCATGTGCACCTCGCGACGGTCGCCTCCGGAACGCTGAAGGTCGGGGACCTGGTGACGGCAAGCGTAAACAGCGAGGAACGCAGCGACATCGTGCGCAACCATACGGCGACGCACCTGCTGCACAAGGCGCTGAAGGAAGTGCTCGGCACGCACGTGAACCAGGCGGGCTCGCTCGTCGAGCCGGAGCGGCTGCGCTTCGACTTCTCGCACTTCGGCGCCGTGACGCCGGAGGAGCTGGCGGAAGTGGAGCGTCGGGTCAACGAGCAAATCTGGCTCGGCACCGAGGTCGACATTAGCTACAAGCCGCTTGCCGAAGCGAAGGCGATGGGGGCGATGGCGCTGTTCGGCGAGAAATACGGCGACATCGTGCGCGTCGTGCGCGTCGGCGACTACAGCCTTGAGCTCTGCGGCGGCTGCCATGTGCGCAACACGGCGCAAATCGGCCTGTTCAAGCTCGTCAGCGAGAGCGGCATCGGCTCCGGCGTCCGCCGGATCGAGGCGGTCACCGGCCGCCATGCGTACCGTTATTTGGACGAGCAATTGGGCATTTTGCGGGAGGCGGCTGCGCTGCTCAAGACGAACGTGGCCGACGTGCCGAAGCGGATCGAGGCGCTGCAGGGAGACATCCGCCAGCTGCAGCGCGACAACGAGTCGCTGCAGAGCAAGCTGGGCCGGCTGGAGGCAGCCCAGCTTGTATCGAAGGCGGCCGAAGTCGGCGGCGTGAAGCTGCTTGCCGCGCAGGTGAACGCCGGCGGCATGGACGCGCTGCGCGGCATCGCCGACGAGCTGAAGGCAAAGCTCGGCTCCGCCGTGCTGGCGCTCGGCGCCGTTATTGACGACAAGGTGCAGCTTGTCGTCGCCGTTACGCCGGATTTGACCGCCAAAGGTCTGCACGCGGGCAAGCTGATCAAAGAGCTTGCGGCCATCTGCGGCGGAGGCGGCGGCGGCAAGCCGGAACTTGCGCAGGCGGGCGGCAAAGACCCGTCCAAGCTCGCCGAAGCGCTGGGCGCAGCGGAGCGGCTGGTGCTCGCCCAATTGAACGGCTGAAGCGGCCGCAAGAGGCCTTGACGCTCCAAGGCCTCTTCATTTCCTGTACGTTCGAGAATATGATATGATGGGTTATATGTGTATTTTAGCGAGGTGCTCAAGATGAACTCGTCGGACAAAAACCACCTGGACCAGACGGTCAAGTTCAACGTCGTGCAGGAGCCCGAAGAACTGTCTTCGCGGGACATTCTGCTGGCCGTGTATAACGCATTGGTGGAAAAGGAATATCATCCGATCAACCAGATTGTCGGATACCTGCTGTCCGGAGACCCGGCCTACATCCCTCGTCACAACAACGCGCGCAGCCTGATACGCAAGAAGGAGCGAGACGAGCTGCTTGACGAGCTCGTGCGCTTTTATCTTCAGCACAACCGGTAAGATGCGAATACTGGGTCTGGATTACGGAGACAGAAGGATCGGAGTGGCGCTGAGCGACGCGTTTGGCTGGACGGCGCAGGGATTGGAAGTCATCGATCGGAAAACTCCCGACGGGCACATCAAGAGAATCGCAGACTTGGTGCGAGAGAACGAGGTCGAGGAAATCGTCGTCGGACTGCCGAAAAACATGAACGGAACGATCGGCCCCCGAGGCGAAATTTGCCTGGAATTTGCCGAGCAGCTAAGGCAAACGTTATCGTTGCCTGTCCATGTTTGGGATGAGCGTCTTTCGACGGTTGCGGCCGAGCGAGCGCTTCTGGAGGCGGACGTCAGCCGCGGCAAACGCAAAAAAGTGATCGACAAGATGGCTGCGGCCATTTTGCTGCAAAGTTATTTGGACTCCCGGAAGAAATGAGGAATCGAAAAATGGCCAAGGAGACAAACAGGGAAGAAGAGGCGGAGATCATCTACATTCCGGATGACGAAGGCAATGACGAGGCGTTTGAGGTCATCATGCGCTTTGAGCCGGACGACGGCACCGACCGCAAATACATTTTGCTGGTGCCCGCGGACGACGAAGCGGAAGAGCAGGAAGTGTACGCTTTCCGTTACGAGGAAGAAGACGGCGGCGAGATCAAGCTGCATCCCATCGAGGATCAGGAAGAGTGGGATATGGTCGAGGAGACCTTCAATACGCTGACGGCGGAATTCGGCGACGAGGACGGGAAGCTTTGAGAAAGCGGTTGGCGAAGGAGGGATCGGCATGAGCGAACCGAACGGAGGGCATCCTTCGCTTCGCAGCGTCTTCGGCGACGCGATCGAGCTGGACGGCGAGGGCGGCGTCTATCGGATCGTCGCGGAATTGACGGTCGGCGGCCGCGCTTATGCGGTTCTCCAGTCCGACGAGATGCGCAAGGAAGGAACGGTCGAGGTGTTCCGGGTGACGGCCGGACCGGACGGGCATCCGGAGCTTGAGACCGTAGAGGACGACGACGAATGGGAAACCGTCGCCGAGGCTTACGACGATTTGCAGTTCGGCGGAGACGAGCGCCCGTAGAATCGGCCGCCGCAACGGATGCGGACGGCCGGAGCCGGGCGGCTGAAGACGGCAAAAAGAAGGCAATTACAAGGAGCGGGCGACCGCTCTTTTGCATGACGATCGGGAACGGTCAACAAATCGGCCATGTGGCTTCTCCCCTTATCCTGATCGTTTTGCGCAAAACGCGAAAAACGCTAAAACGGAAACGCCCGCTTGCAAGGCGCAGCCGTTTTCCTTGAATGTGTCCGGCAGGAGGGATGGAAATGGCCAAAGACAACGACGATCAGGCAACCGGATGGAAATCGCTGTTTCCAGGCGACCGGCTGAATCCGGAGGAGGACGAAACCGAGCCCGGAAACGGGAATCGGACCGGCGAGCCGGCGGAGCCTGCCGCTGGCGGCAGGCCCGAGGACGGGCTTGCGGACGCCGGGCCGCAGGACCCGGATCGGCCGGCCGGTTACCGGCGGCGCAAGCCCCGTCCGGTGCTGTGGTCGTTTTTTATCGCGCTTGGCATCGTGCTGGTCGCCGCGGGTTCGGTGCTTTTTTACGTATGGAACGGTCTGCGTCCTGCGGCTGCCTCGGATCGGCCGGTCCGGTTTACGATCGAGAAGGGCAGCCGGGCGGACAAGGTCGCCGAAGTGCTGGAGGAGAACGGGCTGATCCGCAACGCTTTTCTGTTCAGCTACTGGCTTAAGCTGAAAAACGAAGGTTCGCGCTTTCAGGCCGGAGAATACGAAATGACGCCCGGCATCACGCGGGAGGAAATCGTCGCGAAGCTGAACGCGGGGGACACGGTTGCCGCCGAGACGGTCCGCTTTACGATTCCCGAAGGCTTTACGGTCGTGCAGATGGCCGATCGGCTCGCGTCGGAAGGCATCGCCGACAAGGAAAAGTTCCTTGCCGCCCTGAAAAATCCGTCGCAATTTACGGGATCCGTCTGGGCCAAGCTCATTCCGAACGACGCCGATTTGCGCTATCCGCTGGAAGGCTATCTTTTTCCGGATACGTACGAGCTTCCGAAAGGCAGCACGGAGACCGATATCATCAACCGCATGCTGTCGGAGCTCGACAAGAAGCTGGGCCAGCTTCCCGAGGATTGGCAGACGACGCTTGAGGAACGCGGCATGACGGTTCACGAGCTGCTCACGATCGCCTCTCTTGTCGAACGCGAGGTCGTGCTGGACGAGGAACGGCCGATCGTCGCCAGCGTCATCGAGAACCGGTTGAACAAAAAGATGCCGCTGCAAATCGACGCGACGATCCAGTATTTGCTCGACAAGCCGAAAGAGAAGCTGACCGAAAACGATTTGAAGGTCGACAGTCCTTACAACACGTACCGGAACCCCGGCCTGCCGCCGGGACCGATCGCTTCGCCGAGCCTCAAGTCGATCGAAGCGGCGCTGTATCCGGCGGATACGGACTACTTCTACTACGTGACCAAGAAAGACGGCTCGAACCGGCATCTGTTTGCCGCGACGTACAAGCAGCATCAGAAAAACAAAGAACTGAGCGAACAAAACGAGAAAAACTGACGGCGCACTTTGCAAGTCAGTCATCCTTAACGGGCCCGGCGCAGGCGATTGCGGACCCTCCTTGCGGGAGGCGAAGCTTTCGGCGTCGGGTCGTCATCATTCACGGAGGTGAACGGCCATCGAAAGGTCGACTGCAGAATTGCTCGTGTCCGCCGGCTCCGTCAGCCAGATGGAGCGTTACGTTCGGGCCGGCGCGAGCGCGGTGCTGATCGGGGAAGCGCGCTTCGGCATGCGATTGCCGGGCGATATTCCCGAAAGTCAAATCGAAGAAGCGATCAAGCGGGCCCATGAGCTTGGCGCTAAAGCGTATGTGTCGATGAACAAGCTGTTTCGCAACGAGGAGCTGGCCGCCTTGCCGGATTATATCCGGCTGGTCGCAAACGCGGGGGCGGACGCGATCGTGTTCGGCGATCCCGCTCTGCTGCTGAACGTCCGGGAGGTTGCGCCCGGGATTCCATTGCATTGGAACGCCGAGATGACCGGCACCAACTCCGCCGCAGCCGCCTATTGGGGGCGCAAAGGCGCGGTGAGGGCCGTTCTGGCCCGGGAGCTGAACGAAGAGGAAATCATCGGGTTCAAGCGTCAGACGCAGCTTGAAGTGCAAGTTCAAGTCCACGGCGCGACCAATATTTATCACTCCTACCGCAATCTGTTGCAAAGCTATATGGATCATCTCGGCAAAGCCACCCGGCTGGTCGATTTGGGCGAGGACCGCGGGCTTTATCTGGTCGAAGCGGAGCGCCCCGATGAAAGGTTGCCCGTTTATGAGGACGCCAACGGCACGCACGTGATGAGCGCGGACGACATCTGCCTGCTGGAGGCGCTGCCGGAGCTGCTCGCGGCCGGCGTCGACAGCCTGTTCGTCGAGCCGCTGCTTAAGTCGGAGGAATACAACGAGACGGTGCTCCGCGCGTACCGGAGCGCGATCGACCGCTGGTTTGCCGATCCGGACGGATACGAGCTTGACGAGCGGGCGCTGGACGAAATCCATGCGCTGCAGCCGTCCGACCGGGAGCTTAGCTTCGGATTTTTGTATAAGGAACAGGTTTATTGACCGAACGTAAACCCATCATTTTTCGAGTCAAGGAGGAATGAAGATGAACAGCGCGGTTCTGTCGGCGGATGCGGCCCCGGCCCCCGGCAAGGGAAGGCGCTACCGGCTTGACAAGCCGGAGCTGCTGGCGCCCGCCGGCAGCCTGGAGAAACTGAAATTTGCCGTGCGCTACGGAGCGGACGCCGTCTATATCGGAGGCCGGAAGTACGGGTTAAGGTCCAATGCCGACAATTTCAGCATCGAAGAGATGCGCGAAGGCGTCGAATTCGCTTCCCGGTACGGCGCCAAAGTGTTTGTCGCGACGAATATTTTCGCTCACCAGGAAGATTTGCCGGGAGTCGGCGACTATTTAAAACAGCTTGAGGATGCGGGCATTTCGGCCATCATCGCCGCGGACCCCGCCATCGTCGAAATCGCGCTCAAGACGACTCCGGGACTGGAGGTCCATCTCAGCACGCAGCAGTCGACGATGAACTGGCAGGCGGTGCGGTATTGGAAAGAGGAGGGTCTGCCGCGCGTCGTGCTCGCCCGGGAAACGACAATGGAGGAAATCCGGGAAATCAAATCCCGCGTCGACATCGAGGTGGAAGTGTTCATTCACGGGGCGATGTGCTCGTCGGTCTCCGGACGTTGCGTCCTGTCCAACCACTTTACGGACCGCGACTCCAACCGGGGAGGCTGCTGCCAGTCGTGCCGCTGGAAATACGATTTGCGCTCGGACGGGAAACCGGTTGCGGAGCCGGGAGAGCATCTGTTCACGATGGGAAGCAAGGATTTGTGCATGATCCGTCATTTGCCCGATCTGATCGACGCGGGCGTGGACAGCTTCAAAATCGAAGGCCGGATGAAAAGCATCCATTACGTGGCTTCCGTAGTCAATGCGTACCGCCAGGCGATCGACGCCTATATGGCCGATCCGGAAGGGTATACGATATCCCCCGACTGGATCGCCGACATCGGCAAGGCGGCGAACCGGCCGCTCAGCACCGGTTTCTTCTACGGCACGCCGGGGGCGAACGAGCACATCTACGAGCCGGAGGAAAAGCCCGCGCCTTACGATTTTGCGGCCGTCGTGCTCGATTACAATCCTTCCACCGGCGTGGCGACCGTGCAGCAGCGCAGCCCGTTCAAGCCGGGGATGGAAGTGGAATTTTTCGGCCCCGGCGGGCGCAGCTTTACCCAACGGGTCGGCGAGATCAGCGACGAGCAGGGCAATAGGCTCGATGTCGCGCGCCATCCGCTGCAGACGATCCGGCTCCGGACCGATTGTCCGGTGGAACCTTGGGACATTATGCGCAAGAAAATCGGGTAAAAAGAGTGCCGTCCGTAATCCCGAAAGACGAACGTACCGGTAACCTTGGCGTTCATTGGCGGCTGCGGCGGCTTGCGGACCGGCGTTCGGGATGGGCGGAACGCTGCCGTTCATCCCTTCCGAATGCCGCATGCGGGCCCGGTTTTGCCGGATTGTTCGTCCATTTACACGTTAGGTTGCGGCCGCGATAATTTTGTAACACCTTCCAATCAAGTTTGGTTATTTATACAAAAAAGAAAAAAATCGAATTTATTAAAGGATTCTAATCGGTGCTTGTCGAAAAAGCTCTAGTAATGTAATTCATTGCCAAAAGGGGGCAGTTGAAGGGCTTAATACGAAGGTACTAGGAGGTACCGACAAGTTTTTCGATTTTTTTCGTCACTAATAGCCGGAGGGTGTTACAGCAGATGAAGAAGACGTGGCGTGATCGTATGAATGAGGTTGATTGGAAAAAGGGCAAAGGAGCCGCAGGCAATTATGCGCGGCGTCTGGGAAGCAGCTTGAAAAACGTGAAGATCAGTTCGCCGATTCATTCGGTCGGCATGAAGCTGTTTCTGATTATTTTTTGCGGCATTCTCGTATGCGTCGTGTCGCTCGGCGTGTTTTCCTATTCGAAGTCGCGCAACGTGATCGAGAGCAAGGTATCCCGTTCCAGCATTGAAACGTCGATTCAGACCGCCGGCCGGGTCGACCTGCTCCTGAGCAACTACGAGCGCAAGACGATGGAATTCCTGTCCGATCAGGAATTTACGACGTTGCTGTCCAATGCCGTCAGCTCGAAAGACGACTACGAAAAGTTCGACAGCCAGCGCAGCCTGACCAACAAGCTGTCCTCGGTCATGCTGTCGGACTCGATGCTCACGGGCATTTACTTGATTCCGTCGAATCCGGACATGGACGTGATCGGCACGGTTTCGAGCGGCGCGCTGCCGAACGTCAAGGAGAATATGCCGGCATTTGTCAGCCAAATGGTGGAGGCTTCCGGCAGAGTCGTTTGGGTTCCGACGATGGCGAAAGGCATTTCGGGGCAGCTGGACAACGGCACGATCGCGGTCGGACGCGCCATGATGAGCGTCAACAGCAACGAACCTTACGTGCTGGTCATCGAAATCGGCGTATCCGCGCTGGAGAACATGCTGAGTACGGTCAACTTCGGCAAAAACAGCTCGACCTACATCGTCGCCCCGGACGGAACCGTCGTGTACTCCGAAAATCCGGAGGAGCTCGGCAAGCCTTACGCGCATTCGGTTCCGGAGGACCAGTCTTCGACGAAGTTCGAAGACCAAGGCCGGGAATACCTGTCCGTCGGCGCGGCCATTGCGTCCAACGGATGGAAGATCATCGGGAATATTCCGATCTCGGAGTTGACGAAGGACGCCAAGGCGATCGGCCAATTGACCTGGATTATGGGCGTGCTGTCGGCCTTGATCGCGGCCGCCATCGGCTTGTATATCGTATGGTCGGTCGGCAAGCCGCTCGGCCAGTTGCGGATGCTCATGAACCAAGGGGAACGCGGCAATCTGACGGTCCGCGCCAACTTCCGCTCGAAGGATGAAATCGGCCAGGTGGCGGACAGCTTTAACCGCATGATGGAAAATATTACGAACTTGGTCATGAAAACGACCGAATCGGCTGCCGAGGTGCTGTCGACGGCTTCGTCGCTGTCCGACGCTTCCCGCAAGACGGCCGACGCGGCCAAGGAAATCGCCATCGCCACCGAAGAAATCGCCAAGGGCGCAACCAACCTGGCGGTGGAATCGGAGCGCGGAAGCGAGAAGACAAACGAAATCGGCAATCAGGTGCAATCGGTCATCGCGTCCAACGCGGAGATGGGCCGTTCCGCGGCCGAAGTGGAGGAAGCCGGCCGCAGAGGGACCGAATATATGGCCGGATTGATCGAGAAGACGGGACAGACCGAAGAGATGACCCGTTCGATGGTGGAGAAAGTGGACAAGCTGAAGGACAGCACCCGCTCCATCCGCAAAATTCTCGACGTCTTGAACAATTTGACGAAGCAAACCAACATTCTTTCGCTTAACGCGACAATTGAAGCCGCGCGCGCGGGAGCGGCGGGCAAAGGCTTCATGGTCGTCGCCGACGAGATTCGCAAGCTCGCGGACCAATCCAGGCAGTCGATCGGCGTCGTCGGCGAAGTGGTCGAGTCGATCCAGAAAGAGATCGACGAAACCGTAGCGGTGCTGTCCGAAGCCTATCCTCTGTTTAAACAGCAGATCGAATCGGTCCGGGAAGCGACGGAAATTTTCCATAACGTTCAGGAGCATATGAACATGTTCGCGCAGCGGCTCGATTCGGCAACGGAGTCGGTCAGCCGCCTGGAAGAAGCGCAATCGACGCTGTCTCTGGCGATGACCAACGTAAGCGCGGTCGCGCAGGAAGCGTCGGCGACCTCCGAACAGGTCGCTTCGCTCAGCAACGAGCAGTTGAACATCAGCGAAGGGCTCGTGCAATTGTCGAACCGTCTCGAATCCGTGTCGGTTCAACTGCGCGAATCGCTTTCGAAATTTACGGTGGGGTAAGAAACGGGATGCCTTGATGCGGTCGGGCAAGCTTCGGCTTGTCCGGCCGTTTTTTTGTCGTTATCCGTCCGCCGACAAGCTGACGGCGGACGGCTTTTGGCCACGGCATGACCGTGCGTTCGCAACGATTGCGATGAAGCTGCACCGTTTGCCTTTCGGCGCAACGATTGCGCTGAGACTGTACCAACCTACCTTCGATGTAACGATTGTGCAGAATCTGCACCGCTTGACTTTCGACGTAACGATTGCGCTGAGACTGCATCACCCCTCCTTCGATGCAACAATTGCGCAGAATCTGCACCGCTTGACTTTCGACGTAACGTGTTACCGCTGAAGCATAACGTCCAATTGCTGATGGGATTGCCTGTCCGGAAGTTGCTGAATATAATGACCGTATCACAGAAAAGGAAAAGGATGCTTCCCTTTTATGTGGGCCTGCAGCAACAGGCTCACGGGATGCATCCCCTACCCAACATGATCATTGTAACAGAGTATGAGCTGGTTGAGAAGACTCCCGGCGTTTTCAGTTCGATGTGCAGAGTTGGTCCCCTCACCTTGTTGTGGAGAAGCGCTTAGTGTGATCGGCAGTCGGCGG
>NZ_KB899861.1 GCF_000378425.1 Cohnella laeviribosi DSM 21336
ACCAACGTATTGCTTTTGCCTCTGAGCTAAGGAAGAATCCCCCCTTCCGTCCCCTAAAGGGGAAACGCAGGGAGTACAACCCCCTGCACCCCGTTACTCGCCGTAAGGCAGGCCCGGCAAAAATGCCGGGTGACCTTGAAAGTATGGGCAAATGGAGTCGCCTGTAAAGAAAACCGCTTGACAGGCTCTATTTAGGTACGCTAAAAACAAGGCTGCCCACAGAATGGTTGACAGGTTTCGTTCATATCAGCGGATCTACGGTCCAGTTGCCACTCTCCCCAAGCTCCGGCGCGGCTTTCGCCATCGCTGTCCGTATCGCCGCCATCTCCGCATCGGCCGGTTTGCATTGCGCAACGGCTATGCCCTGACCGAAGCGCCGAATCCGATTCACGGCCTGCGTTTCCGCCTAGCTCGCCTTCTGATCCGGCTCCCACCCACATAAGCATAAAAGGAAGGGAGCGTGAGCCGGATGGAGGAACGGGTGGCGCGTTATTATGAGCTAAAAAGCTTGCAAAAAGAAATCGAGCGGCAGCTTGCGGAACTGCGGAACGCGATATTGGCGGATTGCGCGGAAGACGGGCCGGCGGAGCGGACGGTCGGCGGCTATCGCGTCAAGATCGTCACTCAAGACAGGCGCGAGTACGACGATGACAAGCTGTACGAGGCGCTGCCGGACGCAAGCGTGTGGAGGCTCGTCTCCAAAGCCGATCCGTCCAAGATCGCCGCGTTGATCAAGCTCAACGTCATTTCCGAAGCGGCCGTGCGGAATGCGTATACGGTGAAGAAAGTCGCCTTGCTTCACGTGGAGCGTACGTAAAGAAGGCTCGTTTGGCTCCGACGCCGGAGAACCGGGACCGCGGTCCGGGACATCGGCCTCATCCCGGTCCTCCCGGCAGCATCGGCAGGCGGCCTTCGGACCGTACGAGGTCCACGCCCTCCTGGCAATAACCGAGTGGCAGCCAAGGGCATCCGGCGCACAAACGGCCGATGTCCTCCGGGACCGCGCGCTCCGATACGATGCGCAAAATGTCCGACCAGCTCTTGCTCATGCCCGTATCCAGCCCAAGATGCCGCAAAATGTTCCGATCCTTCTGGTAAACGCTCTCGTTCTCGCAGTGGTTCGGCTTGTCCGGAGGGTAAGCCTTGCATATGTCGTCCGGTCCCCGGACCAATTCGACGACGGTATCCGGCTTGGTTCGAAGCGTCTCGTAGACGGCCGTCATGTTGGCGCAGAACTCCTCGGAATAGCCTTTTCCCCTGTAGCCCAGCAGACAGAACAGATGATGCCCTCTTAGCCGTATCGCCATCTATAACCCACCTATGCGTATTTTTAAGAAAGGTGTTCTTTCCTTACTATCATAACGGGAAAGCGTGCGCGATGGAAACCGGGCGGATTTGACGGGACCCTCGCGATCTGCAATAGTAAGGAAAACGAACGAATTCTACATAGCGGGAGCGCTTGGCATGAACAAGATACGGACGGGCTTCATCCTTGCAGGGAAAATTCTGCTGCTGGCCGTTACGGCAATGGCGCTGCTTTTCGCAGTGTGCCTTGCCGCTGTTCTCATTGGCCTGCTAACCGGACGCTCGGTCGATCAAATGCTTGCATTGTTGTCCGAAACAGCGCCATGGACCATAATCGTGCAGGACGCCGTGATTGTGGCGAGCGTTCTGATCCTGTACGCCCTCTATGAGCGCAAGAAGGGCTGGAGCCTGGGCTTTACGCTTCGGCGGGGGCAGGCGGTTCGCGAGACGATTGCGGGGCTCGTCTTCGGGGCTGCGCTGATTACGGCGGCGGTGCTGCTGATCTGGCTGTTGGGCGGCATCCGCATTCGCGGGACCGAATGGAATGCCGGCGTCGCCCGGGCGCTTGCGGAAGGGATTGTGATGTTCGCAGTCGTCGCGATAAGCGAAGAGCTGCTGGCCCGGGGATATCTGTACGGGCTGATCAGGTTTTCTTACGGGACACGGGCGGCGATCGCCGTGACTTCGCTGCTGTTTGCGCTTTTGCATTTCGGAAACGACCATTTGTTCGACAGCCCGTGGGCGGTGCTGAACCTCATCCTCGTCGGCGTTCTGTTCGGCGCGCTGCGGGAGTGGTCGGGAGGCTTGTGGATTCCGGTCGGCCTGCATATGGCCTGGAATTATTTTCAGGGCTACGTGTACGGCTTCGAAGTGTCCGGCGTGCGGGTGGAATCGCTTGTCCGGGTGGAGCGCGCGGGAAGCGAGGCCGTGTCGGGCGGCAGCTTCGGCGCGGAAGGAAGCGCCGTCACGACGCTTGTCCTTGCCGCCGGGTGGCTTGCGGCCTTTCTGTATTACCGGTCCCGGGGGCGGGCGGCAGGCTGACTCGCGTGTCCCTGCAAGCCACCCAAGCCGCTGCCCCGCGCCGGTTCGGAATCAGGACTGCGCTTGCACTCTCGGTAGCGTGACCGCTTTCACCTCATACATGCTTACGACGGTGCTCAGGATGAAATCCGGCTTCTCCTGATGGCGGGCGTTGCGATGGCCTTCGATATGCGCGGGGCTCTTTTCCCACGTTTTCCACGCTTCCTCGGATTCCCATCGCACCAAGACGACCACTTCTTCCTGCTCCTCGTTTTTGCGCGCTTTTTTGACCATGACGCTTAAATCGATAAAGCCCGGGATTGCGGCCATCGGGTGATCCGGCCGGCTGAAGCGCTGCACGACCTGGTCGGCGTATCCGGCTTTCACCGTAATCGTTCTCGTCTGAATCAGCATGCGGTTCACTCCTTCCCCAATTTGTTGTAGTCATTCTAATTGAAAACCATTCTCAATGTCAATCATTGGTTCATAGCGCCATTGCGGATGAAGAGGCCGAAGACAGAAAGAGCGCCCTCCGGACGCATGCCCGGAAGGCGCTTTTGCGCGTTGAAACCCGATTACCCTTTGACCGCGCCGGCGACGACGCCTTTGACGATGTGTTTCTGCAGGAACATGAAGACGATAATCGAAGGCAGCACCGCCATGACCATCGCCGTCATCGCATACTGCCAGTCGGACGTGTACTGGCCGACGAAGGTGTAGGCCGCCAGCGTCAGCGTCTTCGTCGACGGCGAGCCGTTGACCATGAGCAGCGGCAGCAGGAAGTCGTTCCAGATCCACATGACGTCGATGATGATGATCGTCGTCGTGACCGATTTCAGCAGCGGGAAGATGACGGTAAAAAAGAGCCGGAATCCGGACGCCCCGTCGATCGTCGCGCTTTCGTCGATTTCCTTCGGAATGCCTTTGACAAAGCCGTGGTAGATGAAGATGGCGAGCGGAGCGCCGAATCCCCAATACAGAATGCCGAGCCCCCAGGTGCTGTCGGAGAGGTTGATGTCCTTGGCAAGCTGCAGCACGGTGAGCATGATCGACTGGAACGGAATCAGCATCGGCATGATGCACAGAAAATAGACGATCGAGCTGATGCGGGATTTGGTCCGCGCAAGCTTGTACGCCGCGATCGAGGAGATCAGGATGATCCCTGCCAGACCCAGCACGGTCACGATCGTGTTGTTCAGAAACAGGCGCGGATAATCGATATATTTCCATACGTACGAGTAGTTTTCGAACGCCAGCTTCTTGGGCAGGGCGATGACATCGGTCATCACTTCCTGGAAGCTCTTCAGCGAGTTGATGACCGCAAGAAACAGCGGGTACAGGAACACAAGCGACAGGAGGATCATCACGACTTCGAGGACGATGCGTCCGGCTTTATTGGATTTCATCAGGCCTCAACCTCCCTGCGCTTGAAGATGGTCAATTGGATCACGGTAATGATCAGAACGGCGACAAACAGAATGAGCGCTTTGGCCGTGCCGTAACCGTACATGTTGTTTTGGAACGTGTCGCGGTAGATGTCGAAAGCGACGCTGTACGTCGTGCCGCCGGGACCGCCGGCCGTCAGCGACAGGATGACGTCGAAGACTTTGATCGAGTTGGTCAGCGCCATAAAGACGGAAATCGTGACCGAAGGCGCCAGCAGCGGCAGCGTGACGCTGAAAAACCGGCGGAACGGTCCGGCGCCGTCGACGGTGGCGGCTTCCTTCAGGTCATCCGGCACGGACTGCAGACCGGCGATGTAAATGACCATATAGAAACCGATGGATTGCCAGATCGACACGAGCAGGACGGAGACAAACGCGGGTCCCGGCTCGCCCAGCCAGCTAAGCTTGAAGATGTCCCAGCCGGTGATGTCGTAGAACGATTCGAATCCTTGCATAAAGATGAACTTCCAGATGAAGCCTACGATGACCAGGCTCAGAATGTACGGGATAAAAAACGCCGCTCTCAGCCAGTTCTTGGATTTCAGCTTCATGTCCAGAATCACGGCGAGCACAATGGCCAGCACGTTTATCAGAACGATGTAAAGCAGCGCGTATTTGATCGTAAACCAGGAAGCGTTCGCGAAGTTCGCGTCGCCCGAAAAAATTTGCTTGAAGTTATCCAGCCCGATAAACTTCGGATGCTTGGAAATCCCGTTCCATTTGGTCAAGGAATAGCGGATGGTCATCGCAAACGGGATATAAAAAGCAATCGCGACACAAATCAGTGCCGGCCACGTAAAGAAACCGAATTCAAACCTTTCCGACCATTTTCTGCCCAGTTTGCCCATGCTGCACCTCTTTTTCATCACGAATTACGCCGGATTTGCCTTGATCTGGCCTATACAGCAAACCCATTTCAGCTATAATGCATTATAAAACAGGGGTATAGGCCTCAAAATGGATTTAAGAAAACAGTTAAGGGTAAAAAGGTGAACTGCCGATTGAGGGGGAACGATGTCAACATTCTACAAATGGGCGGCCAGAACCGTCTCGTCGATTCGGGAGCGCATTACGCGCCGGCTCGTCAACAAGCTTATTCTGCTTTTTACGTCCATTATCATCCTCGTCGTGGTGTCGCTGACCGTCATTTCGTATCAAATGCTCGAACGGGAAGCGGTGAACAGCAGCATCTCGAGCGCGCGGAACAATCTGCTGCTGGTAGGCCGAAATCTGGAAAACTATTTGGGCGAGATCGAGCAGCTGTCGCTTCCGCAAATCCGCTACGACGAAATTATCGGCGCGATTGCAAGCGAAGACCGCGATTACGCCTCCCGAATGTATTTGGAGAATTATTTGCGCTCATTGTATTTTTCGCGAAACGATGTGGAGGCCATTACGCTCTATCTGGTCGACCGTCAGAAAGTGTACGCCCTTACGCGCGAGGCTTACAACGTGACGGTCCGCGTCCGCAGCGACCCGTCTGTCGCCGACCAGCCTTGGTATAAGGAAACGCTGGCCAGCGACCGCAACCGGATGTTTCAATCGCTGCTCGGGACCGAGGGCGGAATGCGGCCGGACGAGGGCAACGCGGCTGCGGGGAACAGCTTTATGGCTTATCACCGCGTGCTTCGTTCGCTCGCTTCGCGAAAGCCGCAGGCGGTCATCACGTTCTATATGATGCCGACGGCCAAAGACCAGATTCTAAAAGACGTGCCTCTCGGCAAGGGAGAGCATCTGCTCTATCTCGACCCGAACGACGTTCCGTTCCATTACGACGATCCCGCGTTTTACCGCTCGGTAAAGGAAGCGGGTCTGCTGGACAAGCTGAGAGAGGAACAGTCGGACCGCTTCGCGTGGTCGAACGGGGAGCAGCGCTATCTCGTGGTGACGAGCACAGGCGAGCGGGAAGGGTGGAAGCTGGTCAAGCTGATACCCTACAGCAAAATTTACGAGGCGGCGAAGAAGGCGCGCAACCTCAGCTACCTGATCGGGCTGGCTTTTCTTGTTTTGTCCGTCGTTCTCGTGACGCTGACCTCCAATGCCATCACGAAGCCGATCAAGAATCTGTCCCATCAGATGAGGCGGTTCAGCGCCGGCTTCTTCGATGCGGAAGCCGAGGTCAGGGGCAGGGACGAAATCGCGTACTTGACCCGGCATTTCAACCAGATGGTCAAGCGGACGAACGACCTGATCAACGAACGGTACAAAAGCAAGCTGGTCGAGAAGAACGCCATCCTAAAGGCGCTGGAGGCGGAGATCAATCCTCACTTTCTATACAACGCGCTGCAGGCGATTTCGACCAAGGCGCTGAAGAACGAGCGGTACGATATCGCCGATATGGTGGATGCCTTGGCCTTGACGCTCCGCTACTGCATAAGCGGAAAAGACATCGTGCAAGCTAGGGAAGAATTGGGGCATATCGAGCGTTATTTGGCGTTGCAAAAAGCAAGATTCGGCAGCCGGCTGCAGGTGAAATACGAATGGGACGAATCGCTGAAGGAGCTGCAAATTCCGAAGCTGTCCATTCAGTCCCTGGTCGAAAATTCGATCAAGCACGCGCTGGAAAAAGTGTCGAGCACGATTACCATTGTCATCGGGGCCGGCCTGAATCCGACGCATGCGGTCATCTCCGTCCGCGACGACGGACCCGGCATTCCGCCGGACCGTCTCGGGGAAATCCTGCGATCGCTGGAGACGAAATGGGAGGAGCGAGAAACGGAGAACATCGGCCTGGTCAATCTGCATACCCGGTTAAAGCTGCTGTACGGAGACGAGGCCGGGCTGGTCATTCGTTCGGATGAAGGGGGAACCGAAATGAGCATGTGGATACCGCGGGGAGGCAACGTTCATGTATAAAGTGCTGATTATCGACGACGAAGAGCCGGTGCGCGAGGCGATCAAAATTTTGGGCGATTGGAAGGGCCTCGGCGTCGGGGAAGTGCTGGAGGCGACGGACGGGCGTTCCGGGCTGGCCATGCTGAAGGAGCACAAGCCGGATGTTGTCATCGTGGATATGAAGATGCCCGAGATGAACGGCGTGGAATTTCTTCAGATCGTGGAGCGGGAGTATCCGGATCTGTTTACGATTGTCGTCAGCGGCTACAACGATTTCGAATTTACCCGTCAGGCGATCAGATCGAGAGTGGTAGATTACCTGTTGAAGCCGGTCAACCGGCAGGATCTCAATCAGGGACTACGCAAGGCGCTTGACGTGCTGAAGGCAAAAAGGCAGAGCGAAAGCGAGTTTATCAACCGCAACATCGCGCTGAATATGTCCTTGCCCAAGCTGAAGGAGAAGATGTACGTCTCCATCATCGAGGGAACGTTCAAAAAACAGACGAACGAAGCGTTTCTTCCGCTCATCGGCGCGGACGATCCGTCCAAGCGGTTCAACGTGGCCGCCGTACGGATATTGAATCTGGACGAAGTGAGAACGAGTCTGTTTCATAACGACATCGATTTGCTGCATTTTGCGGCGGCGAACGTCATCAACGAGATCGGCACCGACAGCGTCCAGTGCTTCAGCTTCGTCAATCCGAAGCAGGAGCGCGAGATGGTGGCCGTGTACACAATGGCTGGCGGCAATGAACAGGATCTGGCGTTCTCCTCGCTGCATTTGATGAAGCGGGCGGCCGCCGCGCTCGGCGATCTTCTGCGCATCCGCATCGCGGCCGGCATCGGCTCCCCCAGCGGGGATGCGATCGGAATCGCCGAGTCGTACGAGGCGGCGAAGGCGGCGCTGAGCGGCATCGATCTGCTCAAGCTGAACGGGACGGCGATCGCGCCGTATACGGCAGAGCGCAGCTCGGCCCGCGAAGGGTTCTCGATCGCAGGACGGATGGCGCAGATTCGCGGCGCCTTGGAGGCGGGCCATATTCATCAGGCCAAGACCGTGCTCGGCGAATTCACGAAAAAGATCAAGGCGGGAGAGGCTTTCGGCCTCGGCGACGCGGAAAGGATCGTGCAGGAATTCATCGTGCTCCTGAACGATGCGGCATTGGAGCTGGGCGTTCCCCAGGACAAGCTGCCGAGCGGGGAGAGGGGGCTGCGGGCGGCCGGGGTCTCGACAGACTACGGCTCTTTCGAGCAATTCGAAGGGCTGATAAACCGGATTCTCGAATTCTACGGCGCCCAAATCCGGCAGTCGGCCGCGACGGTACGGTCGTTTCAGGTATCCGACATCAAGGAGTACATCGACCGGCATTATTTCGAGGACATCAAAATCTCGATGTTCACGGAGCGTTATTTTCTAAGCCGCGAATATTTGATGAAGCTGTTCAAGCAGCAGTACGGCTACGGCATCCACGAGTACGTCCAAAAGGTGCGGATGGACAAAGCCAAGGAGCTGCTGAACGATTCAAACCTGAAAATCCAGGAAATATCCGAGATGCTGGGTTACAAGGACAAAAACTATTTCAGCAAGGCGTTCCGGAACTACTATTCGATTTCGCCCACCGAATACCGGATGAAGCATACGAGCGGATAAAAAGTGAACTCGGCCGATCAGAACACTTTTTTACCCTTAAGTCGCCACTTATCTACATTTTTCAACCCGTGAAATTTTTTTAGAATAGCATCGAAGACCAAACATCCATGAAGCGGGGGCGAAACATTCATGTTCAAAAAAATGATGGCGCTGTCCGTCAGTCTTGTGCTGATTGTCGGCATGCTGGCGGCATGCGGTGGAGGCAACAACGAAAACAACGAGGCGCAACCCGAATCCAGCGGCGCTTCGGCCGACTCCTCCAAGCCGGTCACGATCAATATGTTCACCGCGTCGCCGGAATATACGGACGCCTTTAACGCCTACATTGAAGAGTACAAAAAAGTTAAGCCGAACGTGACGATCAACCTTGAAATCATGCAATCCGACTACAATACCGTCCTCAAATCCCGGATCGCGGCCGGCAGCACGCCGGACGTCTTCCAAACGACGGCGGGCGGAGACATCGACACGTTCGCGGAATACAGCGCCGACCTGACGAACGAGCCGCTTGCCGCGGCCATGACGGACGCGGTTCGCGCCAACATGACGTCTTCGGACGGCAAGGTGCTCGGGCTGCCGGTTAAGGGCAATCTGTTTGCGCTGATCTACAACAAGAAGCTGTTCGCGGAAGCCGGCATTACGCAACCGCCGAAGACGCTGGCCGAGCTGGACGACGCAATCGCGAAGCTCGAAGCCAAAGGCATTACGCCGTTTGCCAACGCCTATAAGGAATGGTGGGTGTGGAAACATATCTTCCAGCACTTCGTTGACGCCGCCGCGCAAGATGCGGGCACCGACGCGAAGACGCTGGTCGCCGACTTTGCCGCCGGCAAGACGACGTTCAAGGACCACCCGATTCTGTACAACAACTTCTTTAATTTTATCGACACGACGATCAAGCACGGCACCGACAAGCCGCTGGAGCGCGACAGCAACGCCGAAGTCAGCGATTTCGCTTCCGGCAAGGCCGCGATGATGACGGGCAAAGGCGCCTGGGACGAAGAGGCGATCAAGAAAATTAACCCGGACATCGAAATCGGCATCATGGGCTACCCGGTCAGCGACAAGCCGGAACAAGCCGTGATCATTACGGGCGCGGACCAAGCGCTGCGGATCAACAAGGATTCCAAAGTCGTCAACGAAACGATCGAATTCTTCAACTGGCTGTACACGTCCGACTACGGCAAGAACTGGTTCTCCCAAGTGGCGAAAGTCATTCCGCCGATCAAGGACGCGCCGCTGCCGGACCTCGACATGCCGAAGCAAATGCAAGAAATTCTGAAGACCGAAAAATCGGGCGATCTGGCCATCAACTACTCGCTGGATACGTTCCATCAAAAATTCGGCGAAATCATGCAAGCCTATATCGGCGGCAACAAGTCGAAGGACGCGGCGATCGACGAAATCCAAAAGGCGTGGATCCAGCTCGGGTCCAACGAGTAAACGGATAAGGGTTTATTCACCGGTGGCGCAGGGTGCGGTTCTCGAATCCGACCTTAACCGGCTCTGCGTTTCGCCGGGATATCCGCTCCCACATAACTCAGCGCGGGTTCGCGCTGAGTTATGTTTTTAATGACGGCATGATGGACACGAAAGAAGGTGCTGCGGTTGAGCAAGACAATCGAAATAACCGAGAATGGGCTTCATCTTTTGTTTGAGATTACGGACGAGCGGGACGTGAGATTGCTGCATTTCGGGGCGCTGCCCTTTGAAGCGTCTTCGATCCCGGAGAATAAGAAGCCGTTTTACCGGCTGATGGAGCTGCAGCTGACCGGAGAGGACCGGGCGGAGTATCACGGAAGGACGCACCGGGCGACCTACCCCGGCCTGCGGATGCGCTACGAGACGCACCGGGATACGCGGACGGCGTTCGGACGCAAGCTGGAGGTGGAGCTGCGCGATCCGGCGACGGGGCTGAAGGCGGTTCAGCATTTCCAGTTTTACGACGGCGTTCAGGCGATGCGCTGCTGGGTGACTTTGAAGAACGAGGGGACTTGCGAAGCGGGCGTCGAATACGTTTCGTCGTTTGCGTTAACCGGATTGGACAAGGAGGGCACGCAGGATCGGGACGACAAAATGCGGCTGACCCTTGCGCACAACGGCTGGCAAAGCGAGCTGCAGCTGCGTTCGTACAAGCTGCCGGAACTCGGGATGTCGCATCTGGTCGACCGCACGTCCAAGCGCGTGTCGTGCAGCAACACCGGCTCCTGGTCCGCGGCCGAATTTTTGCCGATGGCGGTGCTGGAAAACGAGGAGGCCGGCACGAGCCTGTTCTGGCAAATCGAGCACAACGGCTCCTGGCACTGGGAAATCGTCGACCAGGCCGACCGGCTGACGCTTTTGCTCAGCGGACCGACCGAGCATGACAACCACTGGCGGGTGCGGCTTCGACCGGGGCAGGAGTTCGTTTCGGTTCCGGTCGCCGTCGGCTCCGTCGCAGGCGGCTTCGAGCGGGCGATCGGGGAGCTGACGGCATACCGCCGCAGCATTCGCCGGCCGAACGCCGACAACCGCGAGCTGCCGATCATTTTCAACGACTATATGAATTGCCTGTGGGGCGACCCGACGACGGCGAAGCTGCTGCCGCTCATCGATGCCGCGGCGGAAGCGGGCTGCGAATATTTCTGCATCGACGCGGGCTGGTATGCGTCCGGCGAATGGTGGGACGGCGTAGGCGAGTGGCTGCCGTCTGCGGAACGCTTCCCGGAGGGCATCAAATACGTGCTGGACTGCATTCGCTCCAAAGGCATGGTTCCCGGCCTGTGGCTGGAGCTGGAAGTAATGGGCGTCAACAGCCCGAAGCTGGCGGAAGCGGATGAAAGCTGGTTCTTCAAGCGGCACGGAAAGCTTGTGAAGGACCGCAGCCGGTACCAGTTGGACTTCCGCAATCCGAAGGTGATTGCGCACGCGAACGAAGTCATCCGGCGCTTGGTCGAGGATTACGGCGTCGGCTACATCAAAATGGACTACAACATCAACGCGGGCATCGGCACGGAGACGGACGCCGACAGCTTCGGGGACGGCCTGCTTCAGCATAACCGCGCGTATCTCAGGTGGTTGGACTCGGTCTTCGAGCGTTATCCGGATCTTGTCATCGAGAACTGCTCCAGCGGCGGCATGCGCATGGACTATGCGATGCTCAGCCGCCACAGCATCCAGTCGACAAGCGATCAGGAAAACTACGTCCGCTATGCGGCGATCGCGGCCAGCTCGCCGGTGGGGCTGACGCCGGAGCAGGCCGCCGTATGGTCGTATCCGCTTCGCGAAGGCGACGACGAGGAGGTCGTCTTCAACATGGTCAACGCGCTGCTGCTGCGGGTGCACCAGAGCGGCCATCTGGCCGAGCTCAGCCCGCGCCGGCGCGAGCTCGTCAAGGAGGCGCTCGACTATTACAAGTCGATCCGCAAGGACATTCCCGAGGCGCTGCCGTTTTGGCCGCTGGGACTGCCGACCCCTCAGGCCGACTGGATCAGCCTCGGGCTCCGCAAGGGCGACCGCGCCTACGTGGCGGTATGGCGCGTTCGCGGCGGCTCGCCGTCGGCGGAGCTGCCGCTGCCGTTCGCCGGACGCGACCTGGACGTCCGCATCGCGTATCCGTCCGCGCACGACAGCTCGCTGGCGTGGGACGCGGCCGGCGGCAAGCTGACGGTCGTGCTGCCGAAGGCCCAGACGGCGCGGCTGATCGAGATCCGCGCCAAGTAAGCGTGCAAGCCCCGCAGCCGAAGGGTTGCGGGGCTTTTGCGCGTTGCGCGCCCGGCCGGCCGGTGTGGCCGGTTGGGCGATTTAGTTGCCGCTAAAGCACTTAAAACGGGTGCTTGCGCGAGAATCGGCTTTGCAGTTGCGGTTATGGCAACTGCATTCTGCCCGTTCGGTTCGGCGGTCAGGCTGCCCGGCGGCGGCCCGAATAAACAAAAGTTTGCGCCTCCATAACCGATTCCGTTCATTTCTGCCCACACTCAACCGCTCATCCCGGCTCTTTGAAGGTATAATGGACGAAGGGCCTCAAGAAGGAGATGCAGCCGTTGTGCCTAAGAGAGGGATTGTTTTTTTAACCCGAACAAATGCCTTGCTTGAAAAAATCATGCCGCTGCTCACGCCGACCGCCATTGCCGTCGGGGTTCTGTTTTCCTCGCGGCTGAGTCCTTACGAGGATCTGGTTCCGTGGATCTTCGCCGCGATGACGTTTATCGGCAGCCTGAAATCGAGCTTTGCCGATATCGGACGCGAGCTGTACCGCCCGCAGAAGCTGTTGGCGCTGATGCTTATTCTGCACGTCGTAATGCCTTGCGTCGGCTGGACGGCGGGCCGGCTGTTTTTTCCCGGCGATCCGTTGACGATAACCGGGTACGTGCTGCTGTTCGTCATCCCGACCGGAGTCGTGAGCGTCGTCTGGGTGACGATTTACAGAGGCAATCTTGCGCTTACGCTGTCGCTGATCTTGATCGATACGTTGCTTTCGCCGTTCATCGTGCCCGCCAGCCTGTACGTCATGATGGGCGAAACGGTTGAGATCCGGGTGTGGGCGATGATGAAGGGGCTGCTCTGGATGGTCGTGATCCCTTCCCTGGCCGGCATGCTGGCCAACCAATGGACCCGCGGAAAAGCGGGAAAGACGTGGAGCCCGCCGCTCGCTCCGCTGGTCAAGATCGGTCTGTTCGCGGTCGTCGCCATTAACGGTTCGGCGATCGCGCCCTATTTCAAGCAGGTGAACGACCATCTGGCGGCCGTCGTCGCGGTCACGCTCGGAACGGTGATCATCGGCTATCTGATCGGCTGGGGATGTTCTTCGGCGTTCCGCTGGAGCCGGGCGGATTCGGTTGCGATGCAATTCAATTCCGGCATGCGCAACTTAAGCGCGGGCGCGGTGCTCGCGGTGCAGTATTTTCCGCCGGCCGTCTCCTTGCCTGTCATCTCCGGGATGCTGTTTCAGCAAATGCTGGCGGCTTTGTTCGGATACCGGATCGCCCGAAAGGACGGGAAAATGTCCCCGGCCGACAGCGGCCCCGTATCGGACCAGGCCGTCTCCGATCATCCGTAAGGCCGGTATGGACAACAAGTTCGAAGCGCGATCGGCCGTGCCGGAGCGGCGTGCGGAGAATGGCGGACGGAGGTGGAACGAAGCGGCGTTTTAAGCTACACTTGTAAAGTCGCTGCCGTGCGAATGGCCATAACGAGGTGAAAAAGAGATGAAGCCGATAATTCTCGACGTAGATACGGGGGTCGACGACGCGCTTGCCATCGCATACGCGGTTCGTTCTCCCGAATTGCGCCTGCTTGGATTGACGACTTGCTTCGGCAATGTTCCCGTCGACGAAGCGACGCGCAATACGCTGTATGTGCTGGAACGGCTGGGGAGCGACGCTCCGGTGCTGCAGGGGGCGCAGGAGCCGCTGCGCCGCAAGCGCAAGGAGGCGGTTCGGCATATTCACGGCGAAAAAGGGCTCGGAGGCGTGCTCGATATCGCTCCGGCGCGCAAGGCCGAAAGGCAGCATGCGGTTGATTTTATCATCGAGCAGGTCCGGAAGCTGCCGGGACAGGTCACGATTGTGTCCGTCGGCCCGCTCACCAATCTGGCGCTGGCCGTGCAAAAAGATCCCGGCATAGCCGAATGGGTCGACCAAGTCGTCATTATGGGCGGCGCGGTGCGGGTGCCGGGCAATGTGACCCCGCATGCCGAGGCGAACATTCACAGCGATCCCGAAGCGGCGGACACCGTGTTTCGATCCGGCCTTCCGATTACGCTTGTCGGGCTGGACGTAACCCTCAAGACGCTGCTGGCGCGCGACGCGCTTGCGGCTTGGCGGCGGAAAGACCCGGAGCTGGGCGGTTTTCTGGCCGAGATGACGGACTTCTACATCGATTTCTATGAATCGTGTCTGCCCGGCGCCGGCGGCTGCGCGCTTCACGATCCGCTCGCGGTGGGCGTAGCTGTTTCCGCCGATTTCGTTACCGCGGAACCGCTTCATGTTCAGGTCCGCCTGGACGGAGAAGAATTGGGTCGCACGGGGGAACTGCCGGGCGGCCGGCCGAACATGCGGGTCTGTCTGGATGTGCGGGCCGACGAATTTGTGAAGCATTTTCTCAGCCGTGTGATCTGATCCGGGTCCTCGGGTATCGGGCGCCTTTAACGACATAGGATCGCGAGCGAGGAACGGACAAGCTTTCGGGGCTTTGGAGAAGCCAAGACGGTACAGCCCCTTAAATCTGGAGTGCGGCTCTTGATGGATACGGCTCTTGCCGATATCCCTTGACGCTCCAACGCGAGCGGGTATCGGCCGGAACCGTTTTGCGATTAGGGTCCGGCCGTCCGCAACCCCGTCCGCATACCCGTTTGTCCGGGAACATCGGATCACCGTTCCTTTATACGGCCCAAAGACCGCTGAAATCGAGAAACTTCGGACACAGGTTCCGCTAATCACGCAAAACTTGCGTCTTTTTACGGTTTTCCGGGGGATTAACGGATCTCCTGTCCGCAACCATTCGTTTTTCCTGCCCAATGGCCTTCATAACGGATTGTCTGTCCGTTTACCTGCCTTCTTTCCTGCGCCGGCACCCCCGTGCAACCGCCCCTGCCCTATATACTCGCGTTCCTGCACGCCTCATGTAAACGTATTTCTAACATACCTGTGCTCCGCATTCCCTGCCCATGCTAACGTCCCGTGCACCCGTACCGGATCGGCTAAACGGAGTTGGCAAGCGCAGCGATCTTGATCCCCGGCAACGCCTCTTTCACGACGAGAAGTCGCCTTCCCTCGTACCATCTGCTTTTCTCAACCGAATCGTCTCCCCTCCAAAACCGTCAGAATTGATGCCAAAACAAACCGATAACCCGCGGATTCTGCGGGACATAAATTGGAATACGATGGATTATGCGAGAAAATATGGCGTTAAAGAAGGTTCGTCCAGAGAGGGCATGCGTTTTTTAAACGATCCGTCTAATAAGGCTCCCAAATAACGTGATATAACATAAAAATTCCTTCTGTCTTGTACCCGGCGAACGGGCGGGGAGGTGCTTGTCCGCAGCGCCCGCATGGATAAGGCCCCAAATGGTAAAGGATATAGTTGGCAGCCGAGAGCGCGGGAATGGCCCTGAAACGCAGGCAGGCGCCGGTCCGCCGGTCCGCCTGTCCACCGCCAAGACGAGAGCAAGGAGTGAACCCAGATGAGGATCGGCGTTCCAAAAGAAATCAAAAACCACGAACAGCGCGCAGGCATGACGCCGGGATCGGTTGTTTCCTATATAAAGGCCGGCCACGAGGTGATCGTCGAGAAGGATGCGGGAGCGGGCGCCGGCTTTGCCGACCGGGATTACCGGGAAGCGGGGGCGCGCATTGCGGAAACGGCGGCCGAGGCTTGGGAGGCCGATATGGTCGTGAAGGTAAAGGAGCCGCTTCCGGAGGAATACGGTTATTTTCGGGAAAATCAAATCCTGTACGCGTATTTGCATCTTGCCCCGGAGAAGGAGCTGACGCAAGCGCTTGTCGACCGCAAGGTCGCGGCGATCGCTTATGAGACGATTCAACTGGACGACGGCAGCCTGCCGCTGCTGACGCCGATGAGCGAGGTGGCGGGGCGGATGTCGATCCAGATCGGCGCGCACTTTCTGGAAGGAGCCCACGGAGGCAAGGGCGTTCTGCTGAGCGGGGTGCCGGGCGTTCCGCCGGGCAGGGTGACGGTAATCGGCGGAGGCGTCGTCGGCACGAACGCCGCCCGGATGGCCCTCGGTCTTGGCGCCGACGTCACCATTTTGGATATTAACGCGGATCGTCTGAGGCAGATCGACGATTTGTTCCATGGACGGGTAAAGACGCTGATGTCCGGTCCGCACCATATCGCCGAAGCCGTCAGGCAGGCCGATCTTGTCGTCGGCGCCGTGCTTATTCCCGGCGCCCGCGCGCCGAAGCTTGTGACGGAGGAGATGGTCAAAAGCATGGCGCCCGGCTCGGTCATTGTCGACGTGGCGATCGATCAGGGCGGCTCGATCGAAACGATCGACCGGACAACGACGCACGACGATCCGATCTATGTGAAGCACGGAGTGGTGCATTACGCGGTCGCCAACATCCCCGGGGCTGTCGCGCGCACGTCCACGTTCGCCTTGACCAACGTGACGACGCCGTACGGTCTGCAAATCGCGTCCAAAGGCTACAAACAGGCGGCGCTGGATAACGCCGCCCTGGCCAGGGGAATCAATACGGCCGAAGGCAAGGTAACCTTCAAGGCCGTGGCGGAAGCCCACGGATATGCGTATACGAACGTTTATGAAGTGCTGAACGGCTCGGCCGCCGTCTCGTAACGGCGGCCCGACGGCAAGCGGACCGGTTAAAACGGTCCGCTTGTTTGTCTTTAAGCCGTGGCCGGGTCGGCGCTGCTTGCGATGCCTTGGGAGGGGAGACGGATTTCCACGGTCGTGCCTTTGCCCGGCTCGCTGCGGAACTCGATCGTTCCTTTGTGGTTGGCGATAATTTGCTGCGTGACCATCAGCCCGAGACCGTTGCCGTTCGGCTTGGTCGAGTAGAACGGCTCGCCCAGGCGGGAGAGCGCTTCTTCCGGAATGCCGCATCCGTTGTCGCAAATCCGCAGCAGAATTCCTTTGCCGTCCTCCTGCGGCCTCGCCTCGATTCGCAGAATGCCTCCGTCCGGCATCGCTTCGATGCCGTTTTTGATGATGTTGATGAACACTTGCTTCAGCTGGTCGACCGCGCATTTGATCGGCGGCAAGTCCGGCGGAATGTCCATTTCGATCTGAACGTTGCCGATGCGCGCCTGGGATTCGACCAAGAGCAAGATATCGTTCAAAATATCGGCCGCGTTGGCCGTCTCGGTCCGGGTTGCCTGCGGCTTGGCGAAGAAAAGCAGCTCGCTGACGATATAATTGATGCGGTTGAGCTCGGACAGCATGACATCCAGATAGACGGGCGGCAAGGAGCCTTTCTTCTGCTGCAGCTGCACGAACCCGTGCAGCGTGGTCAGCGGGTTGCGGATTTCGTGCGCAATGCCCGCCGCGAGCTGGCCGACGACGGAAAGCTTCTCCGATCTGCGCAGCATCTCCTCCGTTTGCTTCTTTGCGGTTATATTCCGGGAGATCGTCGCGATGGCGACGATTTCCCCCTGTTCGTTCCGGATCGACGAGACGGTAATGCTGAGATCGATCAGGCTGCCGTCCTTCGTATAGCGGACCGTTTCATGGCCGGTCACGGAACCGCCCCGCAGGACGGTCTGCCGGATGTCCTCCCATTCCTGCCGGTACTCCTCCGGCACGTTGTCGAGCCGTTTGCCGAGCGTCTCCGCTTCGCTCCAGCCGTACATTTGCTCGAACGCCCGGTTGACCTGCGTGACCCGGCCGTCCAGATCGGCGACGTGAATCGCGTCCGAGGTATGGTTGACGAACGATTCCAGATACTGCTTCGTGTCCCGCAATTCGGCGGCGGTATTTTTCAGACCCGACATATAAAACTGCAAATTGTCCTCCATCGTATTGACGCGCGACGCGAGCAGGCCGAGTTCGTCTTTGCGGCGGACGGGCAGCTTCTTGCCGAAGACGCCGTCGGCGATTTCGTTGACTTTGGTTACGATCTGATTCAGCGACCGGATCATGATGCCCGACATCATATAGCTGACGACGATCGAAACCGCAATAAGCGCGACGGAAATCAACGACAAAATGAAGATTTGCTGGTGGATCGACTTGTCTATGTAATTCTGATTGAACGTCACGCCGATGACGTACGGCTTGTCGCCCTGAACCGGCATGAAGCTGCGGATCACCTTGGTGCCGTTCAAACGGTCCTGCGTCGTGACCATGCTGCCGCTTCGGACGGCTTCGCCGACGAGCGCCGCGTCCTTTTGCGTCTGATTCCGGTAGCTGTAGGTCCCGAAGATGATGTCCCGTACGTCCAGATTGCGGACCGGCCTGCCTTGTTTGTATTTGATGATGGGCGGCTTGCCAAAAAACTCGGGATCGAACCCGGTGATCTCCATCAGGGCGGGATTGCTTTGCAAAATCTTTTCGACGATCGCGTCCGTTCCCAAATCCCGCTCGAAATCGACAAAAATCTCGGCGTGAATGTAAGGGTTGATCATATAGTTGGTCGTTCCGTCGTAATAGTAGCCCCATTTGTTGATGTGGTTCGGATCGGAGGTGGCAAAGTTGATGGGACCCGACCAGAAGTTCTCCAGCTTCTGTCCTTGCGGAATCGTCACCTCGCGTTTTTCGAAAAGTTGCGAAAACGCCACGTACCAATAGTCCATGTTCCGGGAGCTGAGGCCGATTTCGTTCGGGTCCGACGATTTGACCGCCACGATATCGTTATCCGTTTTCCGCCAAAGCGTGATATGGTCGACGCCAAGAAAGCGGCTTAATTCCTTAAGCTCCTCGTTGCTCACCTTGTCGATATCCGGATCAAGCTGCTGCTGGGCCGCGATCGCCGCATTGCGGAGCCGCTCGCCGAGCGTGTCCTCGATGAGTTTGCGGGATTGCTGCATCGCTTGCAGCGCGGCCCCGATCTGGTTGGCGATGGCGGTCATTTGATTTTCGGCGTCGCGCTGCAGCTGGTTTTTGGTCGAATAATAATAGATAGTTTCCCCTGAAAAAGTCAGGGTGTTTTGAGCATAATTAAAAGGAATTCAGCACCTCAAAATGGAAATTGTTATTGACGAGATAACAAAGTTCCACACCCCGAGGGAAGAATTCCTTTGCTATAGGAGTTCAACAGAAGCCCTCGGGAATCCTTCCAAGAGGTGAAGAAAATGTTGAAACTTCGAGACGAGCAATTGACCATCTGGGATGCCATTCTCCCGGAATCTGTTAGAAAGTTGCCGGTCGAGCTTGCAATCATAGAT
>NZ_KB899862.1 GCF_000378425.1 Cohnella laeviribosi DSM 21336
GAAAGGCTCCAGCTTGCCGGGTCGGGTAATTTGACGCTGGCAGGGAACCGGCTCCGATTTCTGCAGCCATTTTCGGATCGTTTTACGGTCTCTTCCCAATTCGTCGGCAATCTGTGTGATGTTCATTCCGCGTTTTTTCATCTCGTGGATCATGTAAAACTCCCCATTCTTGATCATGTTGCCTCTCTCCTCCAAGGAGAGAGTTTGTGGCAAAGGTGGGGAATTTTCAACCGATTCTATTGGGGATTTTAACACCGTTTTCTACATAGCTTCGCTTGTTATTCGAGATCGATGTCTCAACTAGCCTCAAACATGTTTCTACAAGTAGGGGGTGAACAGTTTAGCACACGGGGTCTAGGCCCCACGGGCAGAGACGTTCTACCCCGGCTACCCGTACTAAACCCCTTAAGCATAAAAGAGGTCAACCAGTAAAAACTGGCTGACCTCATAATACGAAGCCGGTCATAGATCTGGATCGCAAACTGAAAATGGACATCAAAAAGAATCTGCGCGGGATTCGCGACATCGAGCGCAAGATCGAACAAACGGAATCCGAAGAAGCCCAAATTGCCAAAGGCTATGTAGCAGCGGTCCGTTCATTGTTGCTGGAAGACGGTAACCCTCCCCTAGACCTCCCAGGTATGCGGATTTACCAAAACGCACAAGCCATCCAAGCGTCTCTGCAAAATTGCTTGGATAAAAAAGGGGGCCGTACTGCTCGAGAAGGTTTTCAGAATATTTCAGAAACTCGATTCGTTCCATGAGCAGTATGAAGCCGTGTGCTGATGGATGAGGCCAGTTGAGCGGATCGCACAAATCCTTCAACCTGCAGAGGGCAAGACAAGCGAAAGCGTGCGGGCAGATATGACGGCCTTGCTGTCTTGGGTTTAAGAGACTTACGTCGAAGAAGCTGATGGCCCGATGGTCCGGAACTTATGGAGTTATACAATTGGCTTCTGAAAGGGATTGTTTACGTGTTACGATCATCCGTACATGCCTCGAACAAACAATGACCTTGAGCGATTTTTCCGCAAAACCAAGGCACGTCATCGGCGAATGACAGGACTACGAAACTGGAACGAATACATCCTGCGAAATGGTGAACTGGTTGTTCTTGTGGACGACGCCTTGGATCATGCCGACCTGAACAGAAAACTTTGCATGGTTTCATACGAGACTTACAGACAATTGCGTGACCGCTGGAACAATCAGCTTTCAGAGAGTGTACTCCGTCGAAGATTCCGTAAGGACCCGCAGAAGTATCTTGATCACCTAGAAAATGAATGGTGTGCGATGGTTATGCCGTCGTAGAAAAAAAAAGCAGCCCAAACGAAAGAGCGAGCAGACTGGCAATGCCAATTGGGGAGCAAAACGGGATTCGTTCGGCATCAAGATCACCTGGTTTGGTTACAAACTCCATCTGGCTGTCGATACGAGAAGCGAACTGCCGCTTGCGCTGGAAGTCACGCCTACGCACGTCAATGACGGAGAAAGGGCACCGAGCCTGATGGAACAAGCAGCATCCAAAGCCAACCCGTGTTTTTTCATGCTTGACGCGGGCTACGACCAATCGAAGGTTTACGAGGCGTTGCGAAACGTGAAAGCCCAAGCCATAATTCCGCTCAACCTCAGGCGCGAACAGGAACCGCCTGCCGGAATCATGGCCAATGGGACGCCGTGCTGTTCGATGGGCTATGCCATGACGTACTGGGGGGCGGACGGAGACATACTCAAGTTTCGCTGTACGCACGCAACAGGCAAAGTCGACTGTCCACTCAGCATGGCAGCTTGCTCGTCCTCGAATTATGGCATGGTCGTGAAGTGAATGTAAAGGAAGACCTCCGGCGGTACTGTAATCCACACCGGGATACCAGACCTTGGAAAGAACTTTACGATGAGCGAACCAGCGTCGAGCGTTGCCACGCACGGCTGAAAAGCTACTTAACGGCAGATGCCTTTCATGTCCGCGGGATCAAGAAAGTCAATACTCATCTGTATCTGAACGGCATCGTTCTGCTTGCATCCGCAATTGCAGCATCTCGTTCAGCAAAAGCGGTCGCATAAAAAACGAGCGTATTCTCAATATTCTGCAGGTGTGCCCACTTTCTTGTCCAATAATTTCCAAAAGAATAAATTACAAAACCCAAATGACAAATTACCTGCTGTCGATCGAAGATCAGCTATGAAGCTAACTCCGAAACGTCGTTTTGCAAAGTTATATAACTTTCGCACAATCTCTAACCATCTTGTGGAGTCGAGAGCAGTTCTTGCTCCATTAAATCAGCTACTTTATTTGAGTTGCAGTCTTTTACGTTTCTTAATCCATCGATCAATTTTTTTCTTCTATCTACTGAATGGTTCTGGCTTAGTTTCCACTTACCTTCGAACCGATTAATCTTTATTTTAAAGCCGACAATCGCTCTCATTAGCTGGCTATTAAAGTCGCTGGATAAATCAGTTTTCCAAGGATTTTCAAACGATGATTCATAATGTTCTATTGTTTCTTCAATTATGTTTATAAGCTCTTCCGTTTTATCAACAAGAATGAAATCCCCGTAAACATGAACCGCGATATAATTCCAAGTTGGCACTGTATTTTCATCTTGATACCACGTTGCCGAAATGTATGAATGAGGGCCTTGGAATACAACGAGAACTTGATCATTGATGTATTTCCAATGGGGATTTGATTTTGCAAAGTGCCCTAAAAGATAATATTCACCATTATCATCTTTTTTAATTAATAAAGGCAAGTGGGTTGCAAATGGTTCACTGTTATTTTGCGAAAACAATATACCAAAACTGTATTTTTCAATGAAAGCGATCAATTTCTGTAAGTCGGTCACCTGAAAGTGTTTAGGTATATACATCAAATTCACATCCCTTAAGTAAAATATAGTGCCTACCCAATTAGAAATACTAGTAGTTTCTATCGTAGCCTTTCAAAAGAGTCAAGACTGTAGAGATGTGCTCAGCCTCTTCAGGGGATTCATCAATATTACTGATTAGGAAAGAATTAACACCTAATTCTATATATTGTTTTAAGTATTCCGTTACATCGCTATCGCTCCCAATTATATATGGATCGATTGTTTTCCCGCTTAGAAGTCCACCAGTCCAATATACATCATCATTCACAACTGGTTTGATAGTGATAGCTGCGCCATTTGTTTAATATTGTTTGAAAGAGATTTAGTTCTCATTATAGTTGCAAGCCGACCTTCGCGATATGTTTTTTTCTATTTGTGTTTCAATTAGGTTTTTAAATGATTTGTATGGCAATGGTCGAAGAAGTAATGTATCAGCACCATTTTGGGCAACTATACATTTTTGGGATGACCCTGCTACAAATAATTCAGGCCTCAACTTATGTGGGACTTTTGATAATGTTGTTAAGTTAGTATAGCTGTAATAGTTCCCGAAAAAATTTAATGGGATATTAGACGAAATTAGGGATCGAAAAACACTAATATATTCATTTAGTCGATCATACTTGAACTTTGGAAAAGTTAATTT
This sequence comes from Cohnella laeviribosi DSM 21336, assembly GCF_000378425.1. Classification (GTDB taxonomy): domain Bacteria; phylum Bacillota; class Bacilli; order Paenibacillales; family Paenibacillaceae; genus Cohnella; species Cohnella laeviribosi. The sequence continues at coordinate 3,517 of NZ_KB899862.1, forward strand.
ATTGCCTGCAGTCAGGTCGCTATTTCGACCACCAGGTACAAAATTGATATTAACTTTGCGTCTATATAGAATGCTAATTCTTTTGACCATTTTTGCTGCTTGATAGAGGTGATTAGGTAATATGGTTGGACAGCTATAAACGGAATCAAAGATTTGGTCCACTGTAAGGCTTTTGTTGCAAGAATCCATGGATCTAAGGCATCATTAAGGAATAATATTAGGGCATCATCGAAATCATATTATTCCGAAAGTATGCATATTTTTGCCTCATCGAATCGATAGGAATTAGTTATTTAGTTTGGGATTTCTGTTTAAAATTTAAGTACTTTCATAAGACAGGCTTCTTGAAACATCTTACTAGTTAGAAAATTAGCATTTATATTACAATATGTCAACTCAGAACTGAAGAAGGTACTTGTCGTGGAGAAGATTTTGGATGTGCATATGACGAATGTTGAGGAGGCTGCGGCACACGGACTGACCGTACGGCGAGATTCGGCTGAAGAAAAAAATGTGGAAGAGGGAGGAGCACAAGCGTTAGCACACCGCAATCGGGGAAAAAAACCGAAAAACGCCTTGTCGGAGGAAATCAAACATCAAGTCGTCGAAGTTGTACAACACGAAATACCACGGCAGCAATCATTGCCATTTTGCAGAGCTGCTGGAGGAACATGAATCGCTGCAACTGAGCCCTTCCAGCATCCGACGCATCCTGTTGGAAAAAGGCATCAAACAAGCTTTTTCATTTTTGTGGTATGGTCATTATACTCAGCAACTTCCGGAAAGGCAATCCCGCCAGCAACAGGTCGTTATCTTTCAGCGGGAACAAGAGTAAGAGAGAGAAGTTATTACTGCCATCACCCAAGGGGACATAAAGCATGGATGTTCTAATTATTTAGATCTATATTCGTAGATATTGTAAAAAATGTGTAATTTAGCTATATTAATAAAGCACTACTCTTTACGTTTATTTCTGTTGCAGGGAGGGAAATTGAAGACGGCGGATCTGAAACCGATCTACAAGGCGGCAACGGAAGAAGCGGCGCTAGTGGAGCTAGATCGCTTTGAAGAAATCTGGGGTGCCAAATATCCGTTCATTATCCGATCTTGGAGGAATAACTGGGACGAGCTGGCTACGTTCTTCAAGTACCCGCCGAGATCCGCAAGCTAATCTATACGACGAACATGATCGAGAGCTGCCATCGTCAGTTGCGCAAAGTGACCAAAGGCAAGAGCAGCTTCCCAACGGACGAAGCGCTGCTCAAAATGCTGTACCTGGCGACGATGAATGTCACCCGCAAATGGACTGGCCGCGTGCAAAATTGGAGCCAAATTCTCCTCCAGCTTTCCGTCTTCTATCCGGAGCGAATCGGACAGCATTTGCCGTAAGGGGCCATTCTCCTTAGAGGAGATTCCTATAAATGAGTTTACACAAAATTATTGACAGTCCCCCCTTTACGGCTCATACTCCCCGTCATGCCATATTTGCGCAAACGCGCCTGGTAATCATGCGACGCATACTGACTGCCGCGATCGGCATGGATTATTTTTTACGGCTCTTCGCTCTACTCGGTGGGTAAGTGCCTCTTAAAAGAGAATCATAACCCTTCCGCCTGCTTGAGCATCTCATAGGCAGAAGAAGCCGTCAAAGAGTTCGCTTGACCGCTCCTTCTGCCTATGAGTCGGGGTAACAAGGCGGTAAGGGTTAGTGTGCTCGGCGTGCTCCGAGCACCGGCATATGCAGTTTGTTTGCCGTCATGTACACCATCGCGATCAAGTTTTCCACGTTGCGGTAACCGCGTGCCCGGCGCTTGGCCGCTTGCACCATACCGTTTATGCCTTCCAGCAAGCCGTTGGTCATTTTGCTGTTGGTTTCCCGTTCCGCCTTGACGCGAAAACGCTGGTGATCCCTTTGCTCAAGGATGATCTGATCCAACATCTCCAGCGCTGTCTTCATCGCGCTGGCGAACGCTTTCCTGCATCTCCCGAAACATCCACTGCTCAAGCTCTTTCATTGTGGGAATGATTGTGGTAAAGTGCTGCACAGGAGCTTCCTCCTCTTGGTATGTGTTTTGTGGCAAATTCACTTTACCAAGTGAGAAGCTCTTTTTCCATGTTCGCTTTTTCCAGACTTTACCCCCACGCAAATTTTACTCTAACCTGACGGTGATGTGGATTTTTTAAAGGAAGTCTTGAATGTTTATGTTCATTCCTTGATGGAGTCGGAAGTAGCGGCCCAGATCGGTGCCGAGCGATATGAACGAAACATGGAAAGAACCAACCAGCGGAACGGTTACCGGCAACGGGAGTGGCATACCCGGGTCGGCACGCTCGATCTGAGCATTCCGAAGCTTCGCAACATATGGTTATCGAAGCGAGACTGATAGAGCTTTTTGGATTCGGTTTAAGGATACGGTAAGGATAATCACTTCTTCCATTTCTCCGCAACGCTCCTTTCCCAGTAAATCCGAAACCGGTAGTGGGCGATTCAATGGTTTGATTGAGCCGAGATATAATGAAATCGTCAGTTTTTATTCTCGGAAACAAGGGGTTGAAGAACACCGTCGAAACCAATCATACCCAATTCATAGGCTTTCTGAAGGATGTTCAACCTTGCATTTTCGAATTGCACATTACCGTTGAACTGCGCATTGATTCGCGATTGTTGAATTTCGTTCGAGGGTAACGGCCGCGCGAATTTTGCATTGATCACTTGATTATTTTCGATCATCCGCATAAACTGCTCGAACGTAACTTCGTCTCGATGACCGTATTGACCGATTCCCATATTTCCGCCATACGCCAGAAAGCGGTTGACCAGTGTTGCTTTCGTATATGCAGCATATTCGGCGGTAAAACGTCCGTTCGCATCCACGGCGGAAAAAGACACCATGATCAGCACCTCTGTATAAGAAGTCATTTTTTATTATATCGGCTTTTGGAAAATAAAAGTTTAGTTTCTTAAAGGTCAGCGATTTATATGAAATTTTCCCGAATCAGTACGAGGATTTAACATTTTCGTAATAAACTTTATTCTAACCATGCAACTGTCGATGAATGGGGGTGGTTTGGCCAGCAAGCAGAAGAATTCGCGGTTTTGAAGGTTACGCGGTCGGGTCGTGCGCAGGAATAAACAATTCAAGGAGGGAAAGAACCGATGGTCAGCAAGCTCGGTCAAGTGATGTTGTATGTAAACAACCAGGATCAGGCGGTGAAGTTCTGGACGGAAAAATTGGGATTTAGCGTGATTGCCGAAGAAAAGAACGGTGACATGAGATGGATTGAAATCGCTCCCAAGGGAGCGGAAACAAGCATCGTTCTAAATCGTAAATACGCCTTCCGGCAGAGTGTTCAATTTTGCAGATGACGAAGAAAATTACTTTGCCGTTATGGAAAGAAAATAAACGGGTAGACCTTTTGCTTGGCGCAGGCGGCTGACCCGAAGGTCGGCTGCTTTTTCGCTGGCCTGCAGCAGCTTGGATTAATAAACCATACGCAGCAGCAGCATGGAAAAGATACCGGTCACAACCGTTCCCAGCAGGCTGCGCGTTAATAAGGCGACCAAAAAGGTTGGTATGGCGGCCAGTATCTTGGTGCTGTCTTCAAGGAGCGAAAATGTTCCGTCCGAAAGCAACAACTCTTGACCCACCAAGGCGGCCATAACGGCAACCGGAACGTTGTTCAACCATTGCATCGCCCACGCGGGAATTTTCATTCGACTAAGCACCATGAGGGGAAGGACTCTCGGAATAAAGGTTACGATGGAGGCTCCCGCAATGATCAAAAGAATATGCCATCTTATTTCCATTTTTCCATCACCATTCCGATTGTTGCCGCAATTACGGTAGCCGCGATGACGGCCGCGCTCCCGGATGTTACAAAACTTGCTCCTACGACAAAAACGACAGCGCTTAAGGCAACGGCTATATCTTTTGCGATCCTCTTTCGATTTGCGATCTGCAGAACCAGAAGCCCGATAAACATGGCCGTCAGCGCAAAGTCCAAGCCGAAATTCTCGGGGTTTGTGATCCACTGTCCAAAGATCGCGCCCAAGAGAGTCGCGATGATCCAATTTAAGTAAGCGGCGATATTGAGGCCGAACATCCATTTTTCGCCGATCGGCTTCTTTTGAGACGCATGATTCATCGCAACGCCGAACGTTTCGTCCGTAAGCAAAGAACCGATGAGCATGTTCTTCAAGGGAGAAAGACGGCGAAAGTATGGGGACAAGGCGGCACTTAACAAAAGATGGCGAAGATTGACGATGAAAATCGTTAAGATAATGGCAGCAACCGAGCCGTCTGCCGCGATCATGCCCGCGAATATAAATTGAGCGGAACCGGCATAGATGAGCACGGACATAAGGGCGATTTCGGCGATACTTAATCCCGCCGTATTTCCAACCACCCCGGCGGCAAACCCGATGCTCAAATAGCTCAACAACGTCGGAACGCAATCTTTTATGCCTTGAAGGAAACGGTCGGCGCTTTCTTGAGCTTCATGCTTCAATTGAGGAGTTGTTTGCATTTCTCTCCATCTCTTCTCTTGTTTATTGCTCCTCCACGAACAAAGACGTCGGGCTAAATGGCTCTCCGAGCAGGTCTTATTCAATCATAAATGAAACCGATCTCCTAGGGCCGGATCGGTTTAGCCCTATTCTAGGACACCCGATTTCCAAATTCAAGATTTATATTTTATGTTCCATTCAAGCGGAGGCGATTGAGGGAGCTGAAAAACGAAAAGGAGGGTGCCCGCCCTCCAATGACATGTCAAAGTATTCTTTTGGCGACAGGCAAAGACAATACAGGCCTGCATTTGCCTGTGCTTATCGGTTTGTTTCTTTTATTAACCGGCATTGTTGGATCAGTAAAGTATTTTCGGCCTCAATACCCCAAGATTCTAAATGGAATCCAAAGAAAGGGAAGCGGCTTTTCGGGATCTTTGCAAGGGGTTGGTTTTGAAATCGAAGTCATTCACGACCGGGGCGAATCGGATTGCCGAATCGGGAAAATACGATTTCCAGGGTCAAGACCTTGTTGCGGGAAAATAAATATTTACATGAAAAGTTACTTTGAGGTGATCCGGGAAAAGGCGGGGGTCCGGCAGTCGTTGATGGCTTGACGAACAAGAGCCGTCGCGATATACTTTAATCGTAATAATTACAATTAATAACGGAGAATCGAGTCGTTCTTTTTTGTCTCAAATCGTAATAATTACTAATAAGATTCGCCGGAATATTCTTGTTGTTGAGGGGAGTTGCGGAGATGAATGCCCTGAAACCGGAAGACAAAATCCCGGTCACCGTCCTGAGCGGGCACCTGGGGGATGGGAAAACGACCGTTCTCAATCATGTATTGAACAACCGCCAAGGATTGAAAGTGACCGTCATTGTCAACGACCTGAGCGAAGTGAATATCGATGCGGATCTGATCCGGGACGGGGGCGGACTGAGCCGCACGGAAGAGAAACTGGTCGAAATGTCGAACGGCTGCATTTGCTGCACGCTGCGGGAAGTTGCTCCGGGAAGTGGAGCGGTTGGCCGGGGAAAAACGATTTGACTACATTCTCATCGAATCGGCGGGCATCGGCGAGCCGATCCCTGTGGCGCAAACGTTCACCTATGTGGACAAAGAACTGGAGATCGATTTGTCGCGGTTTTGCCGGCTGGATTGCATGGTCACCGTCATCGACGTCTACCGGTTCTGGAAAGATTTCTCTTCCGGGGAAACACTGCTGGAGCGCAATCAGGCTGCGGGAGAAGACGATGGGCGGAATGTCGTCGATCTGCTTGTCAGCCAGATCGAGTTTTGCGATGTGCTGATTTTGAACAAATGCGATCGGGTGACGGATGACGAACTTGCCGTGCTGGAAGCCGTGCTTCGCAAACTGCAGCCGCGTGCCAGGCTGATCCGGGCGGTGCACGACAGGATCGATCCCGCCGACATCCTGAACACCGGGTTGTTCCATTACGAGAAGGCCAGCCGTTCCGCAGGCTGGATCAAGGAACTGGAAAAACCGGTCCATACCCCGGAGACGGAAGAATACGGAATTTCGTCTTTCGTCTACGAGCGGGCCCGGCCGTTTCATCCGGAGCGTCTGATGCGGTGGATGGAAGCGTGGCCGGCGGAGATCGTGCGCGCCAAAGGCATACTCTGGCTGGCGACGAGGAGCTTGTCGCATCATGGGATCCGGCATACGGAGACCGCATCAACAAGGTGGTATTTGTCGGCATCGACATGAACCATTCCGACATTGTGGCCGGCCTGGACCGATGCTTGCTGATGGAAGAAGAAATGATGCGGGATTGGGGCGGATTTTCCGCCCCGTTCCCGCGGGCGGCCGCCGAACTTGCGGATACGTTGATGAAATGACCGAACGAGACGGAAGGAAGATGAACCCTTGCGCACCCTCACCTTGATCCGGAAACGTACCCTTGCCATTTTCATCGTGTTTTTCATGCTGGCTTTTGCGCTGGCGGGTTGCCGACAAGGCGGGCCCCATGCCGAAGGCTCGTCCGCAACAGCCTCGGAAGAAGAACAGGGCGGGAACAACGCCGGTGGAACCAGGAAATTGACCCTGATCTATCATTTCAAAAGCGGCAGTCTCGATCCGGCCAACGATTTTGTGGCGTTGAAAGCGGGCATCACCGAGACGCTCGTCCGCCTGGATGAAAACCTGGAGGTGCATCCTTGGCTGGCGACCCAATGGGAACATCGCAATCCTCTGACATGGGTGTTTACCATCCGCGACGGGGTGACGTTCCAGGACGGGACAAAACTGGATGCGGCCGCCGTCAAGGCGTCGCTGGAACGCGCGATCGCGGTAAACAAATCGCTGGGCAACAGCCTCAAGATCGTCTCGATGGAAGCGAACGGGCAACAACTGACGGTCATCACGAAAGAGCCGAATCCGACGCTGGTGTCGGAATTCGTCAATCCTTATACTTCGGTGGTTAGCGTTGCCGCGGAGAAGAAGATGGGCTCGCAGGCGTTCAATCGGGCGCCGGTCGGAACGGGGCCGTTTCAGGTGAAGAAGTTCACGCCAAACGTCGAGATTTTGCTGGAGCGTTATGACGGATATTGGGACGGTGTCGCCCAATTGGATGAAGTCGTGTTCAGGTTCAATGAAGACGGCAATGTCAGGGCGCTGGCGCTGCAGGCGAAGGAGGCGGATATCGCCACCCAGATTCCGGCGGAAACCGTGGCGACGGTCCAAAAAGACGACCGGCTGCGGGTGGAATCCGTCGCCGGGCTGCGCGTGCACTTCCTGCTCTTCAATCCGAACCGGGAAGCGATGAAGGACGTCAAGGTTCGCCAGGCCTTCGATTTGCTGATGGACCGGGAGAGCATCGCAGACGACGTCATGCTGGGGCACGCGACGCCGGCTAACGGGCCTTTCAATACGCGCCTGCCCTTCGCAAGCCGGGAGCCGGTTCAGATGCAGAATGTGGAAGAGGCGAAGAAGCTGCTGGAGGAAGCGGGTTACACCTACGGGCCGGACGGAAGGGCGACGAAGGACGGTCAGCCGCTGACGCTCGAGCTGGTGACCTACAAGGCCCGCCCCGAACTGCCGCTTATCGCCCAGTTGCTCCAGTCCGACGCCGCGAAGGCCGGAATCGGCATCCGGATTCAAATGGTGGAAAATATCGATACGTTCTTGCGCGAGAACGACAACTGGGATATTGCCACGTACAGCAATCTTTCCGCTCCCCGCGGCGACGGAGGCTATTTCCTGAATTCGGCCCTGATGCCGGGAGGTTCGCTGAACGCGGCCAACATCCGAAGCGAAAGATTGAGTGAAATCATTTCTCGTCTCAACGCGACAAGCGACATGAACAAACGCAATGAAATCACCCAGGAAGCGGTTGCCGCCATCCGGGAGGAAGTGCCGCACGTCTATCTGGTGTATCCCAATGTCATCGTCGGCATGAACAAACGGGTCACCGGATGGAAACCGGGAGCGGAAGAGTACTACCTGGTAAATAACAGGATGGATGTGAAGTGACGTGCTGGGCATCGTCAGAACGCGTCTCCTGCAACTGATCGTCGTCTTGTGGGTGCTGTCGATCGTGACGTTCTCGCTCATGAAGCTCGCCCCGGGCGATCCTGTACTGACCCTTTTGCGGGCGGATGAAATGAGCGTGACGCAAGCCGACGAAGCCGCGCTCCGGAGCTTGGCTTCAACCGGCCTGTGCACGTCCAGTACCTGGAATGGCTGGGCCGTGTGCTGCGGCTGGATTTCGGGGAATCGCTGATCAAAGGGAAACCCGTCCTGAGCGAACTGTTGGAGCGTCTCCCCGCCACGATCGAGTTGACGCTGGGAGGGCTGGCCGTCATGCTGATCATCGCTTTTCCTCTCGGCCTGTTGGCCGCCAGGTACCCGGGGCGTCTTCCCGATTATCTGGGACGCATGTTCGCGCTGATCGGCGCTTCCGTTCCAGTGTTCTGGATCGGCCTGTTGCTGATTTATGCGTTCGCCTTCAAGCTGCAGTGGTTTCCGACGATGGGCCGGGGCGGGCTGAGGGAGCTGATCCTCCCTTCCGTCACGCTCGGATCCGGATTGGCGGCGGTGCATGCCCGGCTGCTTCGCTCCGGTCTTTTGGACAGTCTGTCGCAGGAATACATCCGGGCCGCCCGCGCCAGGGGCCTCTCCGAATGGCGCGTGTTCTTTCGGCACGCGTTGCGCGCCGCGCTTATCCCCGCGCTGACGATGTTTGGCATGACCTTGGGCAGTCTGCTGGCCGGATCGGTCGTGGTCGAAACGCTGTTTTCCTGGCCGGGTTTGGGCAGCATGGCCGTTGACGCCATTTTTCAACGGGATTATCCGTTGATCCAGGGGTATTTGCTAATGACCGGCGCCTTTGTGACCGCGGTGAATCTGGCGGTCGACCTCGCGTATGGCATGCTCGACCCGCGGATTCGCCTCGGCAAGGGGGGATCCGGATGAGCGTGTCGATGGCGGAGGAATACGTGCGTCCGGCCGTTCGTCGGGCGGGAAGGTTGTTCCGCGACCCGACGACCGCCGCGGGAGTCGGCATCCTGACGATCATCGTGCTGGTTGCCTTGTTGGGGCCGCTGTTGGTCAAGAACGATCCGTTTGCCGCGAACATGGCGGAGCGGCTGTTGCCGCCCGGCGGCAAATATCCGCTCGGGACGGATCACTTGGGCCGGTGCCTGTTTTCACGGCTTGTGACGGGAGCCAGGACAACGCTCGGCATATCCGCGCTGGTCATTGCGATCGTAATGCTGATTGGAACGGCGGTCGGATTAATATCCGGGTACCTCGGCGGCCGCGTAGACACGTTCCTGATGAGAACGGTTGACGGGATGAGCGTGCTGCCGGATTTTCTGCTGGTAATCGCCATATCCGGATTTCTTGGGCACAGCCTGAACAATTTGATATTATCGCTCGTTCTGATCAACTGGATCGGGTATGCGAGAATGGTCAGGGGAATCGTCCTGTCCGAACGCGAGAAGGAATACGTGCTGGCGGCGCGTGTCGCCGGATGCGGCACGTGGATTGTGCTGAGGCGCCATTTGTTACCGCAGATCATCTCGCCGGTTCTGGTTTATGCCACGTTGGATATCGGCAAGACGATTCTGGTCATTTCCTCGCTGTCTTATCTCGGTTTGGGCACGCAGCCGCCGTCGCCGGAATGGGGGGCGATGCTGAACGACGGACGCGCCTATTTCCAGATCGCCCCTCAACTGATGCTGTATCCCGGTCTGGCCATTATGCTGGTGGTCATTTCGTTCAACCTGATCGGGGAAGGGCTGCGCGATTTGCTGGATGTTCGCGGCAGATAAAGGAGAGGAGGCGGTACAGATTTATCATCGTGAGGAGAAGGAAAGTGAAGCGAACGGCAGCCATTGACGCCGCGATCTATCATTCGGCATTGACGCATCGTGAATATTGGGCTTTAGCCATTCCATTAATCGTTTCCACGCTGTCAACGCCCATATTGGGCGTGGTGGCCACCGCGGTTGTCGGAAGACTGACCGACTCTTCCTATATCGGCGGAGTAGCGGTCAGCTCCCTTATTTTTAACACGCTGTACTGGCTGTTTTCTTCGGGTGAGTACGACCGGGTTTGCGGCGCAGGCGCTGGGGGCCAACCGCGATAAGGAATTGACGATGTCGTTATGGCGTCCGGCGGCGATGGCCGTTCTGCTGGGACTCATTTTTATCGCTCTTCAATATCCGATCATGCAAGCGGCAGCCCGCCTGATTGGCGCAAGCGAGGCGGTGACCGGACATGCGGAGACGTATTTTTATATTCGCATCTGGGGGGCGCCATTCGCGCTGCCCGGCTATGTCATCATTGGTTGGCTGATGGGCATATCAAGGGTCAAGCTTTCGCTGATGATCCAAATGTTGATGAACGCCCTGAATATGCTCTTGAGCATCGAAGACACCTTGGCCGCAAACGCGATATTATGGCAAATCCAGTATGTGATGGCCTACCTGTTCGATGGCTTTGCTAACGCTTCCAGCATCATCGTGGGGAGGGTGGTTGGCGGGCAAAATGTCATTCTTTGCAAGCGGGCGTTTTCCCTGTCGGCACAATGGGGATGTATAACCGCCATTGCGCTCGCACTTGGCCTTTGCCAGTTTGGCCGTCCTGTTCTGTCGGTCTTTACAACGATTGAGGAAGCGAAGGATATCGCCTCGGCGTATATCGTCTGGATGGCGGCATTTCCTTTTGTCGGTTATTGGGGGCTTCAATTGGAGGGGATTTTCTCGGGTGCTACTAAGGCTTATTTGACGGAAATCGTGCGCTGAAAGGAGATAACGCATGACGCGGCAGCTTCTGAACCCCAAAGAAAGCGGAAACCGGACGGAAGGAGAACAGCGGACGCTCCCGCCGTTCCAAGAAACGTCTTCTTCCCGGACAACGCCAGTCCTGCAACTGAACGGATTGACCGTGCAAATCCAACAGGGGAGGCGAATAACACCCATCGTAGGGGATGCATCTTTTACGATTCACCCCGGGGAAACGTTGGCCTTGGTCGGGGAAAGCGGCAGCGGGAAAAGCGTCACGGCCGGAGCGATCCTGGGGCTGTTGCCTCCTTCCATGCGTGTGACTGCAGGTCAGATCGTCTTTCAAGGCGAGGATATCGCGCCGTGGCCGGTCAAAAAGCGAAGGATTCTGTGCGGCGGCCGCATCGGCTACGTCTTTCAGGATTATCAGGGGAGCTTCACCCCGTTTATCAAGATCGGGAAGCAAATGATCGAGACGATTCGCAGTCATCGCCGTCTGTCTGCGAAACAGGCAAAAGCGGTTGCGCTGGAATCGCTCGATCAAGTCGGATTGCCCGCGGAACGCGTGTTTGACAGCTATCCGTTTCAGTTGAGCGGCGGCCAACTGCAGCGGGCGGCATTGGCTTCGACTATGGTGCTCCGGCCCGCCATCCTCATTGCGGATGAACCGACAACCGCGCTGGATGTGCTTACGGGAGAACGGGTGCTGGATGTGATGGACAGGCTGAAGCGGCAGACCGGATGTGCGGTTCTGTTCATCTCGCACGATTTGCGGCTGGTCTTAAAAAGGGCGGATAGCGTTGCGGTGATGCGGGGCGGTTCGATCGTGGAGTGGGGGAGGATGAATGCGATTCGCGATCATGCCCGTCATCCGTATACGCAGATGCTGCTGAAGGCGAGACCTTCTCTGTCGGAGATCCAGGCGGGACTGGTGCGGGAGGACGAAGATGAACTTGTCGTTGCGTGCAAAATGGGGGGATCGGCGTGAACGAACTGTTGCGTGCGGAAGGGATCAGCAAAACGTATCTCGATTCCGGCCGAGAGGTCATGGCCATGCAAGACGTTTCGCTGCACATCGGAGAAGGAGAATGCCTGGGCGTTGTCGGAGAAAGCGGCAGCGGCAAGAGCACCCTCGGACGTCTTTTGCTTGCGCTGGAACGCCCGGAACAGGGGAACATCAAATTTCAGGGAGTTTCCTTTGCGGATTTGCGTGGCAAAGCCTTGCACTCGTTGCGAAGGCATATTCAGGTTGTCTTCCAGGATCCGACCGCCTCGTTGAATCAGCGGCTTCCGGTTTGGCGTTCCGTCATGGAACCGCTTGACAACTTTCCGGAAGTGACCCCTCCATTCCTGGCCGATGTCCGGCATTCCCGGCGAGAATCGGCAGCCAGGCTTCTGGAGATGGTCGGGCTGTCGAGAGAGCATCTCGACCGGTACCCGCATGAATTGAGCGGCGGACAGAGACAACGCGTCGCCATCGCGCGAGGCGTCAGCTTGAATCCGAAGTTGCTCATTTGCGACGAGCCGACCTCCAGTCTGGATGTGTCGGTTCAAGCTCAAATCCTGAAGTTGCTGAAACATTTGCAGACCAGGTTGGGAATGGCCTGTTTGTTTATTTCGCACGATATTGCGGCGGTGCGTATGATCTGCGACCGGATCATCGTCATGAAGGACGGACGAATCGTAGATGAATTTGCGAGCGGGCGAATCATGGGCGAAGATCGGCACGCGTACACGCGTTTGTTGATCAGGGGTGCGGAATAGGAAGGAGGATCCATGAAAAACGGGATCCTGTACGCAATGCTGTCTTCGTTTGTCTTCAGAGTGATGAATGCGCTCGTCAAGAAAGCCAGTCTTTTTTATTGGCTGCCACATTGGAAACAATCCGGTTGCCCGAAGATGTGTCCGCGTTTGTGGAGGGGGAAGCTTGATTGGTCGCATGGGCATATTTATTCAGAATCCTGGCTGGGTCGACCCGGGGTTTGAAGGGCAGATCACGCTGGAATTGTTCAACGCCAACCGCTTGCCGATCAGGCTGTCCGAAGGTCGGCGAATATGCCAACTGGTGTTTGCACGATGGATCGCAAAGCCGAAAAAGCCTATCAAGGGAAATACCAAGGCCAGCGAAGCATATTTTCATTGATAATCGTAATTATTACTTATAAAATGAGAATAAATCATTTAGCTCCTTCAGCAGCTTGATTTTGGAAGATGGGCAGGAGTGGTTCGGGAGGTTTGCCGCTTGCGGGCTTTTGTTTCGCAAATCGGAATGCATCTTTTTTTCCTTTTTCTGATGTTTTTGTTGATATCCGTCATGGTCAATCCCGCCATGTTTACGGAAATTCCCTGGCCCGGAACGGACGCGATTCAATCGTTCAAGACGATGCTCATCAGCATTGTGTTGGAAGCCGTTCCTTTCATCCTTCTGGGCGTATTGGTTTCTGCCGCCCTGCAGGCCTATGTTTCCGAGCGTTGGCTGGCCCGTTTTTTGCCCCAAAACCCGGTCGCCGGGATTCTGGTGGCCTGTGTGTTCGGGATTCTGTTTCCGATTTGCGAATGCGGAATGATTCCCGTCGTTCGCAGGCTGATCGCGAAGGGAATGCCGCTTTATATCGGCATCGTTTTTATGTTGGTCGGCCCGATCGTGAATCCGGTCGTTTACGCGGCGACGTACACCGCGTTTCGTGCCCGGCCGGAGATGCTCTATGCGCGAATGGGACTTGCCTTGTTCGTGGGGATCTGTATCGGATGGCTCATCCGGTATTTTGTCAAAACCAACCCATTGAAGCGCGTGTCGGCCACGCTGTACGCCGGTGCGCCGGAGGCGGGGGATCATCATCACCATGCCCGCGGCGGGAGCAAGCTGGTTTCGATGCTGGAACATGCGGGCAGCGAGTTTTTTGACATGGGCAAGTATTTGATGTTGGGGGCGATGGCGACAGCGGCGGTCCAGACGTTCATGCCCAGAGACGCTTTGGTAGACATCGGGCAGGGACCGGTCAGTTCCCACCTGTTCATGATGGGGTTTGCGTATGCGCTTTCCCTTTGTTCGACGTCCGATGCCTTTGTCGCGTCCTCTTTCGTTCATACGTTTTCCTTCGGCTCGCTGTTAACCTTTTTGGTGTTCGGCCCGATGCTGGATCTCAAAAGTACGTTCATGATGCTGTCGGTTTTCAAAACCCGTTTCGTGGTTTTGCTGATGGTGCTGATCGGTTGTTTCGTGTGGATCGGGGCGATGTTTGTCGAGCATTTCTATTTTACCGCGTAAATTCATATATTGTGAGAAAGGGGGCGGCAGTGCCGTGGGGGAACGTCGGCTAACCTTTCATTATGGGTTGAGAGCTCTCATTTTGGCTGGATTTTCGTTTTTTATCGCTTACTTGGCCAAGTCCGACCGTTTGATGTATTACATTGCTCCGCGGATGGAGAACTACGTGAAATATGCGGCAATCGGGCTTTTTGTCGTCGCGGTCGGCCAGGTTTATCTGGCGCTGCGGTCGCATGCGGACAAGGCCGCCATGTGCGGCTGCGAACATGAGCCTCCGAGGTCTATCTGGCGAAACGGACTGATGTATTTGTTGTTCGTCTTTCCGCTTCTGCTCGGCGTTGCCTTGCCGGATACCCTGATGGGTAGCGCGGTCGTGGAGATTAAAGGGATGAATTTGACCGCAGCCGGCGCGGTGAAGCCGCCGAAACCCGGTAACGGGAAGTTCGCTGTCGAAAATCCGTCGGATGGAATCGGCGTTTCGCAAGGTGGACCCCTTTCCGTGACGGAAAACACGGCCACTTCGCCGGATCCAAGCCGACCGGAATTTCCCGGCAACGATCCTGAACCGTCCGGCGTCCGTCCGGGCGGCGAAACGGAAGCCATGCCGCCGGGAGACCAAGGGGAATGGATGGAAGAGGAATTGAATGAACGGTTTCCCTCTGATCCGTTCACCGAGGAATTTGCCCGGTTGGGAATGAAGCTGTATCAAAAAAAGGTGATCACCATCACAGAAGAAGGATTTATGGAGTTGTTGACGGCCATCGATCTGTATATGGACAACTTTGTGGGAAAATCAATGGAAATCAGCGGTTTCGTATACAGAGAACCGGACATGACGAAGAACCAGTTCGTCGTTTCCCGGCTCGCCATGCAGTGCTGTTCGGCGGACGCCGCTCCTTACGGGATTCTGGTCGAATCGGACCAGGCCTCGAAACTGGCTCAAGATACCTGGGTCAAAATCACCGGCACGATAGGAAAAAGCCTATATAACGACAATGAGATCATGAAACTGGATGCGGTGCGGATCGAAACGATCCCTGCTCCGGAAACGCCGTATGTGTATCCGTTTTTCGATGATTTTGACAAGCTGGTTGACGACGAATAGCGGGGCTTTCTCCTTTTGGGAACGAAGTGTATAATCATGGAAGAAGCTCAGACGACGGATGAGCCGGCCTAAGATAGGAGCTATCGGAGGCCGGCTCGTTTCGTAAATTCCGTTATATGAATCCCCGCGCGAAATCCAAAACTCGATTAAGATGGCACCGATCAGTCGGATAACGGATTCCCGATTTGGAAAGATTCCTACTGCGTCTGAACGTCGGCGGATTTCGCGGTTTAAACGCTCTAACGGGTTGGTGGAATGAATTTGCCGCCAATG
>NZ_KB899863.1 GCF_000378425.1 Cohnella laeviribosi DSM 21336
ATTTACCGCATTTACAGGCGGTGGCGGGGGATTGTCGCGCGCGGTAACCGAAACGATCTTGCCCTATCTGGAGCAGTATCAAATCTCTACGCCTTCCCTTGAAGCATTCTTATTAAAGATGCACATGTTCGGCTCGTTTATGAATCATAATGGACTTCCCTATTGCTTTTTGATGTTCGCCGTCAGCTACTCCGGGTTATTCCGCCGTAAAAAGAAAATGATCCTCGCAGGGGTGCTTCCCATCCCGATCATCGGGATGCTTTTCCTCACGTCGTTCACTCCCCCGATCCAGCATAACTTTCAAGCGCTGTTTTTTTGGTGCGTACCTTATCTGATCGTTGGTCTTATCCTGTTAACCTACAGTTTTTTGAAAGAGAAGAATCCGAAACGGAAAAGAAGCCGGTTATTTTCCAATATCGTTGCGTTCCCGCCGATCCTGTTTCAAATCGTGGCGAACTATACATTAAAGGCGTTTTTCGATGTCCAGGAAGTATGGCGGTTTATGCCGTTTGTGATTACGATTCTGCTGGTAACATTTTTGCTCCTCGGCATCAAATATGGCGTACTCGGCGTCCGGATAAAGTTCGAAAAGGACCGGTTGGACGGTACGATGCGCGCCATCTCGTACGGGACAAGCATATTGAACCACACGATTAAAAATGAGGTCGGAAAAATCCGGATTGTCGCCGATCAGATTCGAAAGTTGGCAACTTCGTCTCAACAGGAGAAAATTGCAAGCGATGCAGCCGTTGTACTTGATTCGACCAAGCATATGCTGGATATGGTGACGCGCATTCAAAACCGGACGCAAGATATCATGCTGAAAGAGGGGATTCATGAGGTAACGGACATCCTAAGCCGCGCGCTTTCGATGACGAAAGTGTTCTTGGAAAAGCGGAGCGTTCAGGTTCATACGGATGTTGATAATAAGGCGATTTATCTACTCTGCGATCCGGTTCATCTTCAGGAAACGTTCCACAATATCATCGTCAACGCGGCCGAAGCGATGGAGCCGGGAGGAATGTTGTTCATTTCGGTATGCGAAACGCGGAAGCATCTTACGATCGTCTTTAAGGATAACGGAAAGGGAATATCACAAGACGAACTTTCCTATTTGTTCGATCCGTTTTATTCGACCAAGCATCGCAAGCAAAACTTCGGTCTCGGATTGACGTACTGCTACAATGTCATGCAGCAGCATGAAGGATCGATCGATATTCAAAGCGAATTGAATGTCGGGACATCGGTCGTAATTCAATTTCCTCACAAGAGAATTCGATCCCATTCACTTCCTGTCGCCGAGGTGAGGGACATTGGATCAAATCAAGGTTATGTTGGTTGAGGATGATGCCGTCTGGCGCGACCAACTCACAAGTTTCCTGAGCCGCGAGCATGATCTTGTCGTCGTCGGTTCGGCGGCGAACAGGGAGGATGCGGTTCATCTCGCCAGGCTTAGTGACGCGCATGTTGTGCTTATGGATCTCATTTTATCCGATGCCGGGTTTGACGGACTTGAAGCGGCCATGGATATTTTGGAAATGAAGCAAACCAAGATCATTATGCTGACCGGCATTGACGAGGAAGAAGCAATCATGGATACGTATGCGGCAGGGGCAGTCAATTATATAACGAAGGCTCACTTCGAAGATATTCCCTGGGCCATTCGAGCTGCCTACAATAACATGAATTACATTCATCCGGATTCGGCCGGCGTGCTGGTGAAGGAATTTCGGCGGATGAAATGGGAGCAACGGAGCAAGCTGTTAACCCCAGCCGAGCGGGAAATTTTAAGGTTCATTCATAAAGGGTACAAGCAATCGAACATTCAAAACGAATTGCATACAA
Source organism: Cohnella laeviribosi DSM 21336 (assembly GCF_000378425.1). Lineage (GTDB taxonomy): Bacteria > Bacillota > Bacilli > Paenibacillales > Paenibacillaceae > Cohnella > Cohnella laeviribosi. Next base: position 1,846 of record NZ_KB899863.1, read on the forward strand.
CTGAAAGCACCATTAAAAAGCATGTGAATCATATTTTGAAGAAGCTAGTCTCCCGCTCCAGTCGCGAAGCTGCCCGAAAAGCCAAGCGTCTTGGTATGATTGATTAGAATCTCTAAGCTAACAGTCCGGCTTTAACGGAACATCGGGCTGTTTATTCTGTCCTACAAAACATTAAGCTTCTTCTAGAGTTAAAGCCGAACACCTTCATTTGACTAGAATAATTTCATCTTGACATACCCTAAGGGGGTATAGTATATTTATTGTGAGGTGATAAGTCGTGGCGAACCAAGAGGAATTGCTACCGGATGAAGCCGACCGTTCTTGTTGTTCTCCAGAAAGCGAAAGGAAAAGCCATCATTCGGACAAAATGAAGAACAACTTGATATCCCGTTTGAACCGTATCGAAGGCCAAATTCGCGGAGTTAAAGGGATGATTGAGAAGGATACTTATTGTGACGATGTACTGAACCAGATCGCGGCCATTCAGTCAGCCTTAAACAGCGTTGGCAAGCTTTTGCTTGAAGGACACATGAAAAGTTGTGTCGTGGAACGCATCCAGGCCGGAGAACATGAAGTCATTGACGAATTGTTGATTACGGTTAATAAATTAATGAAATAATGAAATCATAAATATCGGAGGGATTTGTATGAAACAAGCAACACTTAAAGTGAACGGTATGTCCTGCCAACACTGTGTCAATTCCATTGAGAAAGCCTTAAAAGAAATAGGTGCGTCGGCTCGTGTTGATCTGAAAGGCAACTCGGTTACTGTAGAATACGATGAAAATAAATTATCCTTGGATGCCGTGAAGGAAGCCATTGAAGAACAAGGCTACGAGGTTGCCTAACAGGCATGGGGGGTCACTTGCTGGTGGCCTTTCTTTTTATTATTATAAATACCCTATAGGGGTATGAAAGAGGCGGTTTACATGCAAAACACGGAATCCCCAAAAAAACAGCAAACGACCTTGCAAATATCGGGTATGACTTGTGCCGCATGCGCAAACCGGATTGAGAAAGGATTAAACAAACTGGAAGGTGTATCGGAAGCGACAGTTAACTTTGCTCTCGAGCAGGCGTCCGTTACTTACGATCCGGATAAAGTTAAACTTCCCCAAATCGAGCGGAAAATTCAAGAGATCGGATACGATACCGTCAAAGAAGCCGTTGATTTTGAAATCAGCGGCATGACCTGTGCCGCCTGTGCCGCCCGGATTGAGAAGGGGCTCAGCAAACTGCCCGGAGTGTACAAAGCAACCGTCAATCTGGCACTGGAGACGGCACGAGTAGAATATTCACCTGCTGAGGTGTCCGCTTCGGATATGGTGAGGAAAGTGGAGCAGCTCGGCTACAAAGCAGCGATAAAACAGGAAAAACAAGAGTCTGCAGACCACAGAAAAAAAGAAATCAAGAGACAACAAAAGAAGCTTCTCATTTCCTCCCTTTTGTCACTGCCGCTGTTATGGGCAATGGTCGGTCATTTTTCGTTTACCGCCTGGATCTGGGTGCCCGAATTGTTCATGAATCCGTGGTTTCAATTGCTTCTGGCAACGCCCGTTCAATTTATCGTCGGCCGGCATTTTTATATCGGAGCGTATAAAGCGCTTCGGAATGGCAGCGCCAATATGGATGTTTTGGTGGCGCTCGGCACGTCGGCCGCTTACTTCTATAGTCTTTATTTAACGGTTCAATGGGCCAACCAGGCTGGGGCGCATCATGTGCCTGCTATGTACTACGAGACAAGCGCCGTGCTGATTACGCTCATTGTTCTCGGAAAACTGTTTGAAGCGTTAGCGAAAGGCCGTTCATCGGAAGCCATCAAAACCTTGATGGGATTGCAGGCCAAGACAGCGCTTGTCGTTCGCGACGGTCAGGAAGTTTCCATACCGATAGAGGAAGTTGCCGTAGGTGATGTTGTAATCGTGAAACCCGGCGAAAAAGTGCCTGTTGACGGAATCGTGCTTGAAGGTTCATCTTCTGTGGACGAGTCGATGCTGACGGGTGAAAGCATTCCTGTCGGCAAGCGGCAGGGCGATCCGGTGATCGGAGCCACCATCAATAAAAACGGCATGCTCCGCATTGAGGCAACCAAAGTAGGAAAAGAAACCGCGCTTGCGCAAATCATCAAAGTCGTCGAAGAAGCGCAAGGTTCCAAAGCGCCGATTCAACGGATTGCGGACGTGATCTCGGGTATATTCGTTCCCATTGTCGTCGGGATTGCTGTGATCACCTTCCTGGTGTGGTATTTCGGTGTCGAACCCAGTCATTTTTCCGGCGCTTTGGAAAAAGCGATTGCGGTGCTTGTCATCGCTTGTCCGTGCGCGCTCGGATTGGCAACGCCAACCTCCATTATGGCCGGCTCTGGCCGCGCGGCGGAGCTCGGAATTCTGTTCAAAGGCGGAGAACACCTGGAATCGACGCATAAAATTACAACTGTCGTGTTGGATAAAACCGGTACGGTAACGAAAGGCAAACCCGAGCTGACGGATGTTATCGTTTCGGAATTTATCGATGAAAGCCGCTTTCTTGCTTTGGTGGGAGCGGCCGAAAAAAACTCCGAGCATCCGCTTGCGGAAGCGATCGTAGCCGGCGTGCGGGAAAGAAACATCGTCCTGCCGCAAACTGAAGCGTTTGAAGCCGTTCCGGGTTATGGCATTCGGTCGGTCGTCGAAGGCAAAGAGGTTCTGATCGGAACAAGAAAATGGATGGTCAAAAATCAGATCGATGCGGAATCGGCTTTCGCAACGATGAATGCACTTGAGGAATCGGGAAAAACCGCGATGCTTGTTGCCGTTGATGGGCGTTACGCCGGTATCGTAGCGGTGGCTGACACGATCAAAGACACTTCCAGGCGAGCCGTTGCCCGGTTGAAAGAACTCGGCCTCGATGTCGTCATGATCACCGGTGACAACGAACGAACCGCCCGTGCGATTGCAAGGCAGGTCGGGATCGACCGGGTACTGGCGGAAGTGCTGCCCGAAGGCAAAGCGGATGAAGTTAAGAAATTACAGCAATCGGGCAGGAAAGTGGCGATGGTCGGCGACGGCATCAATGACGCCCCGGCACTTGCCACAGCCGATATCGGAATGGCCATCGGTACGGGTACCGACGTTGCCATGGAAGCTGCAGATGTGACGCTGATGCGCGGCGACCTGAACAGCATTCCGGATGCTATCTTGATGAGCCGGAAAACAATGCGAAATATTAAACAAAACCTGTTCTGGGCTCTTGCTTATAATGTAGTCGGCATTCCCATCGCAGCAGCAGGATATTTGGCTCCTTGGCTGGCAGGCGCGGCGATGGCGTTCAGTTCGGTTTCGGTCGTACTCAACGCACTCAGGCTGCAGCGAGCCATTGTTAAATAAGGGAGTGAGGGAATTGGCTTATTAAGAAATTTGCCCTCTCACCATCTGGCAATAATAACAGAATTCTCAGGAGAATGCTGAAAGATGATAAAAAAGTGGATTACACTTCTCGGCTACGTGGCGGCCATCATCGTGATCGTCATGAACAAAGGTCCGATCCTTCGTTGGTTGGATGCTGAGAGTGCTAATCATCTTCTACTGCTATTTGGTGCAGCTGTATTATTGGCCCTGATTCCTATTGTCCCTTATGGCGTTGTTGCCGGAATAATGGGGGCCAAATACGGCCCTTTTTGGGGAGGATTCCTGAATGTCATTAGCTCCACCCTTGCAGCCGCTCTGCTATTCTTGTCTGTGAGGACGGTTTTTCAGGAGCAGGGAAGAAGGCTTTTGTCAAAATACAAGCGAATGGACCGGTTTACGGAGTTGATGGAACGGAACGCGTTTCTCGCGGTTTTGACGGCCCGTCTTATCCCCTTTGTACCTGCTGCCGCTGTAAATGTTTACACTGCAATCAGTCGAATGAGATTTGGACCTTTTTTTGCGGCTACGTTGCTTGGGAAAATACCTGTTATGTTTGTGTTTGCCGTCATTGGAGACCAATTGCTCTCCGACTTGCGTGATGTTCTTTGGACATCGTTGATCTATGTTCTCTTTCTTTCCGTAGTTTTTCTCATCTATTGGTTTTTCCGGAGACGATCAAACAACAAATCCAAGTCAGCCATTCAAGGTTAGACTATACCCCGCGCCTCCGGGCTCGATCCAAGCCATGCGCGGCTTTGATTTTCGACAAACATAAGGTTGATAGTGAGCAAAACGTATTCGGATAAGAGGGCGATGATGTGATCTTCGGGTTGGTCGTCTCCTGCTGCAAAATACAAAAGACAGAGGTAAAAGAAGGGGCGGTTATTACCGATAATTATCAGCATGAATTAGCATAAAATCTGCAAAAAACATGGCCGCAATTTACTTGCAACCATGTTTTCGTTGACTTTTACGGAACCTGGATTGTATAGGGGACAATGAAGGTTTTACCTTGATGTTTAAACTGCCCCCATAACTTATAAATCCCGCTTGCAGGGAATGCTGTTCCAAATTTAGCCTGTGGTCCAGTTGCCTTTTCTTCCAGGGGGTGGTTATGAATGTATTTTTCTGCGTCGGCACTCAAAATAACGACGTGACCCACTGCACCTAAGTACGGTTCAAGGTTTGTAATCGGTTGTTTCGTACTGGCATCAAGAAAATTGAATGTCATGGTCAGTTCTTTTCCTGCCTGAAGCTGGTCGAAGGATAAAGATACTTCTTTCCCTTCAACGACTTTGGTTAAGTTAGTCTCCGGTGTAAGTGGCTGAGCGGCAGGAACATCCCCGGAGACTTTGACCCATTGACTTTCCGTTTTCGCTTCACCGCCCTCTGGGATAAAATCAGCGATGAGTTTATAATCTCCCCCTGTTGGGAATTGAGTGCGAATTTGGAACAGCCCTTTTCCCTTGTAATCAGGATGGATATGATTAAAAAATGACAGATCTTTATTAACAACGATTAAATGCATTTGTTTTTCATGACTGACTTGAAATTTCTCAATCGGCTTCCCCGTATTATCCTGGATCTGAATGGAAATCTGTTCGTCCTTTCCGCTTTGCGGTGCAGAATCGGCAAATTTCCAAACGGCCTGAACTTGCGACGTATTGGTTGATTCTTTTCCGCCGGACGGCTGATTATGTTGATTGTGATCCATGCCCGGCATCGTCTGATCTTGCTTTGGTTTTTGAGCGCAGGCTGAAAGCAGTACAATGGTCAAACAAATGACAAATAACCAGCGAAAGTTCACGTAAACCGACCCCTTATTTCGGTTGTTTTGAAAAAAGGGAGCAGTTGCTCCCTCTGCCATGATTAAGCAGCCATTTTTCTGCACTCGTCGGCGCATTTTTTGCAAAGATTGGCACATTTTTGGCAATGTTCATCTTTGAATTTGCCGCATTCCGCGGCGCAAGCATCGCAAATGGTTGCACATACATTACAAATTTGCTTGGCATACGAACTATCCCGTGACATGAATTGAGATGCCAACGAGCATATGTCTGCGCAGTCCCGCAGTAACTGAATGCAGCGGACTCTTGCCTGTACATCGGGTTCATTCAAACAGGCGGTTAAGCAATGTTCACAAGCTTGAAGGCAGGCGTTGCAAGCATCGATACAAGTTTGATGTTGAGCTGTATGCATCATGACAGACATGAAACAAGCTCTCCTTTCCAAAAACTGTGATGGTGTTAAACACATCATTTAGATTTCCCAAGCGAACCTTCAATATTCGTCAGTATAGGACATCCAATCCGTATCTGGGGGGTATCATTATGGATGAACGTAAGAAAATCATACCTGCACTTCGCTACAATTGGTTGACATCACTTTACGATCCAATAATGCGTTGGACAATGCGTGAAGAGACTTTTAAACATCAGTTGGTGACACAAGCAAATATCAGAGACAGGCATCGGGTACTTGACCTTGGATGTGGGACGGGGACGCTTACACTTCTGATCAAAAAAATCCATCCGGAAGCCAAAGTGGATGGACTTGATGGGGATGAGAAAGTGTTGGAGATTGCCCGTCATAAAATGTCTAAGCTTCATTCCGATATTCAATTTGTTCACGGATTCTCGTTCGAACTGCCTTATCCGGAGAATGCGTTCGACCGGGTTATCTCCAGCTTGATGTTTCATCATTTGACGCGGGAAGATAAAAGCAAAACGTTACATGAGGTTTATCGGGTTCTGCGGCCGGGCGGAGAACTGCATATTGCCGATTGGGGCAAAGCCCAAAATGCTATCATGCGAACCGCATTCTTTTCTGTTCAATTACTTGACGGGTTCCTTACAACGACCGATCATGTAACCGGTGTGTTTCCGGAACTGATCCGAAAGGCTGGTTTTGCCGACGTCAAGGAGGAGAATCGATTCATGACGGTATATGGTACCCTATCTTTATATAGCGCTAAAAAATTGGACTAATGTTACTTTGGAAAACGAAGGTAGACCGTTGTACCTTTGTCGCTTTCGATCCACACTGTACCGCCATGCGCCTCAACTAACTTCTTGACAATCGTCAGGCCGATTCCGGCGCCGCCCATTTTCCGGTTTCGTGATTTGTCCACCCGATAAAACCGTTCGAAAACATACGGCAAATCGTTCGGGGCAATGCCAGTTCCCGTGTCTTGTATAGCAATGAGAACCGTATCGTTTTCGTCTTGCACCTGTATTTTGACCTGCCCTTTTTCAGGTGTAAATTTGAGTGCGTTGGTTAAAACATTGACCAATACCTGTATGAAACGATCCCGATCGACATGCAGGCGGACAGAAAGATGGGGCATCACGTCGAGTCGAACGCCTTTTTCCATAAACGCAGCAGCTACAATGCCCAAACTTTGTTGAATGAGCGTCGATAGATCTTCCGGTTTACGCTGCAAGCGAAAATGAGGGGAGTCCATCACCGTTAATTGTTCCAAATCGGCGACTAATGCGATGAGACGTTCAGTTTCTTCGTAACAAGCTCGCAGCCGTGCAGGCGTCGGATCCCAGATTTGGTCCAGCATGGCCTGCATATGGCTTTTCAGAGTGGCGAGAGGCGTCCTTAATTCATGGGCGATGTCTTGTGTCATCGTGACACGTAATTTCTCTTGTTTCTGTAATTGTTCCGCAAGGTGATTTAAAGCTTTCCCAAGATCGGCGAGTTCGTCGTTGCCTCGGATGCTTGTCCGAACCGTAAGCTTTCCTCGTGTGATTTGTTCCGCCGCGTTTTTCATTTCCACGAGAGGTGCTGAAAGACGTTTGGCAACATAAAGGCTGATCATGATGGACAGAAGGACGGCTCCAACTAAAGTCCACATCATCGATTGAAGCAGAGCTTGTTCCAGATGGTAAGCCAGCCCCGGCAGGCTGTGATCCATCCCGTACTGGTCTTGGTACAATCTAAAATGATAATGGGTTCCTGCCATGAAGCTGATTCCCGCAATAAGCAAAATTCCCGATGCAACCCCGATCAAAAGCAGGGATAGGCGAAATTGCAACCCGCGTTTCATTATACACCTCCGACAAATCGATAACCTTTCCCATAAACGGTATGAATGTACTTCGGTTGTTTGGGATCGGGTTCAATTTTCTGGCGCAAATTTTTGATGTGCTGATCGATGGCGCGAGCATCCCCTTCGAAATCGAAGCCTAGAACTTTCTCCACCAATTCTTCGCGGGTAAACTGCCGCAGCGGGTGACGAGCCAGGACGAGCAGCAGTTTATACTCGCTTGGGGTCAAATTAACCGGTTCGCCACGAGAAAACACTTCATTACGGGCCGAATCGATAACCAATTCGTCATTGTGAAACGAGATTCGGTCTGCTAACAAGTAATGATCATCTGTCCGGCGCAGAATGGCCCGGACCCGGGCCACCAACTCGCGGGGATCGAATGGCTTCGTCATATAATCATCAGCACCAATCGTGAGCCCCTGTATCCGGTTTTCTTCGGCAACTTTGGCGGTAAGCATCAGAATGGGAACGGATGAAAGTTTGCGTATCGTTTGACAAACCTGTTCGCCGGGAAAATCCGGCAGCATCAAATCAAGGATGACCAGATCGATCGGAGCGTTTCGTACCATTTGTAACGCCTCCGTTCCTGTACCGGCTTCCAAAGTACGAAACCCGTCTTTTTGCAAATAAGAAACCACCACATCACGTATTTTGTCTTCGTCATCTACCATTAAAATCGTCTTCATCATTGTTTCACCCTTGTTAAGCATTTTGTATTATTATGACAAAAAGTACAGACTAACACGAGGAGGGAGTTAAACTTGTGCAATTATATATAATTATACTACAATATGTAGTGTTATGATAAAATGATGCGGGAATGTTTTTATCCTTGCAAAATGTTTATTTATCAGAATGGATCTGGAAGGAGATTTGCTTTGTGATGAGGTTTCTATTTATTGGCTCGTCCGTTCTGTTTGTCTTATTTTTATACTTCTTTTTTTCATTCCATACAAAAGCGAAGCAACTGAGCAATGCCAAAAAACAGGAAGACCGCGAGAAGAGGCTTCAATTCGCAAAAAAGGCTAACAGTTTAAAATGGGCATGGATCGTAGCTCTGATCGGTGTCCTTATAAGCGGTGTCTTCACGCTGCAAAGTAAAGGAGCAAAGACAATAACCATGCCCCACCTTCATGGATTGGGTTATTCTGCAGATGGACAGCGAATCATGATTCCTTCTCATGATGGGCTGAAAGTGTATTCGCAAGGAACGTGGTCGGAAGCATCAGGAGAAAAGCATGATTACATGGGATTCACGACCGTGAGTAACGGGTTCTATAGCAGCGGACACCCGGCGCCCGGGTCAAACATGAAGAATCCGTTAGGAATCGTGAAAAGTTCCGACGAAGGAAAAAGTCTTGAACATCTTGATTTATACGGGGAAGTTGACTTTCATCTCTTGAATGCCGCCTATAATACACACACTCTGTACGTCTTTAACCCGGAACCGAATACACGTCTCAAAACGGCGGGTTTGTATTATACGAAGGATGAAACGAAAACCTGGACCAAATCTGAGATGAATGGTTTGACCGATGAGCCTGTTGCATTGGCGGTCCATCCGACCAACGATGCGATCGTGGCGGTTGGAACTAAAAAAGCATTGTATCTTTCGAAGGATAGCGGAAACCTTTTTGAAAAAGTGGCAGATTTGCAATTGACAGCTCTTTCTTTTAATCAGCAGGGGGCATTGTTTATTGGTGCCTATAAGCAAAACGGCGAACTTTATGAGATGGATCCGGCAACAAAGCAAATGAAGGAGATAACCATTCCTGTTCTCGTTGAAGACGCCGCAGCTTACGTTGCACAAAATCCGGTCAACGATAAAGAGCTCGTTTTCGCTACGTATAAAAAAGATGTTTATTTATCCAAGGACAAGGGAATCAATTGGACAAAAATTGCCGATCAAGGAAAAGGGATGTGAGGGGCGCGATGAGCGAAGGATTCGACCATTAACTTTCGTTTGTAAGGAAAAGAAACGCTTTACTTCTTACGCGCCGCATTGGTCGCCGCGGCAGCGGTTTGGATCTATTACAAAAAGCGGAAACGCTTTTCGAATAAAGGAAGTGCATCTGAATGAACGATTGTTGTAAAAGTTCAGCGGCTTCTCAACGGAGCGTTATGCGATGTCCTATTTGTAACTTCAAGGGAAAAAGTGTGCAGCTTATCACGCTGAAAGCTTTGCTTATTCCATCTGCTTTGGAAAGACTCGATCCGGAAGCGTCATTTGCCTTTTGCCCCAATTCCTCGTGTTCTGTTGTGTATTTTACAGAGGGTTCATTTTTTGACAAAGGGGATCTAAAAGTTCCAGTGTTTCAGAAGGATGAAGCGCCCAATGTTTTCGTTTGTTACTGTTTCGGGTGGACGAGAGAAAAGCTTTTCAAGGCATCTCAGCAAAATGTCAATCCCATTGATCAAATTCGCGGGCACGTCCAAGCTAACCGCTGTGGCTGTGAGGTTAATAATCCGCAAGGCAGTTGTTGCTTAGGTAACGTCACCGAAATTGTAAATCAATGGTTGGGGAAGATCGAAAAGGTTTAACAAAGAAGGTCGAGGCAAGTTAAAGGAATGCTCGGTGCACAAAATGATAATCCTAATGATGGGAGGTATGTATCATGATGGACGGATCAATGATGATGGATGGTTCCATGATGGGCATGATGTGTATGATGATGGTGCTCGGATTACTTTTGTTGATCTTAGCTGTTGGCGTATCTGTTTACGTGGTTGTCCGCTTGTTAATGAGGAAAAGCAAGGTGGAAGATTATCCCCTCATGATATTAAAAGAACGTTATGCCAAAGGTGAACTCAGTGATGAAGAGTTCGACCATAAACGTAAATTATTAGAAAACTCCGACAAGGCAAGATAATAGAAGAATATGCAGAACTACGGGAAAGGGGCTTCTCATCAGAAAGTAGGAATAGGCCTCAATTTCTTATGCAACCGATACTGAACATGCAAAAAGGGAACGGATGAGCGTCCGTTCCCAGGGGGATCAAGTAAGAACAATTTGAATATTATTCAGGATTGTTACCGGCTTTCGGATCTGGAACAAAGTCGGTTTTATAGTCCGTATACTTCAATTCTGTCACCATGCCGGCCGATGCATGATGCAGGTCGTGGCAGTGGAACATCCAGTTGCCTTCATTGTCTGCTTCAAACGCTACGACGTATTCTTCACCCGGTTTCAGATTCAACGTATCTTTAATGACTGGCGAACCCTCCAAAGGTTTGCCGTTTTTGCTTAGCACCTGGAAGAAGTGGCCGTGCAGGTGCATCGGATGGTCGTCGGTCTTGGAGTTGTTCACGAGACGAACTTTGACTGTATCACCTTTTTTGACTTTAATCGGTTCGGTTTCCGGGAATGTTTTTCCGTTGATGGTATAAACCATATCGCCATTTTTCATTTCCGTATTCAGATTCATCGTGTATTCCATCGTGTACTTCTGATCAAGGGTAAAGTTCATTTTTCCGGCTTGACCATAACGGGTTAGATCGACAACCGGTAGTTTTTCTTTGTCGTTCGGTTTATCCGAACCTGCGGCAACCCCTTCATAAGCGATTACGGCTTTCATCCCTGCAACGGCCTTGTTTTCGCCATGATCTTCAATCAGCCACTGACCGGGATTGTTGGCTTCAAATTCAATATCGTAACGTTCCCCTGGTGCAATCGTGACGACACTATCTTTGAGTATACCCGGATTGTGAATCGGCTGGCCATCCGATGCAGTAATTTTAAACTCATGTCCGTGAAGGTGGATTTGATGAGACAGGTAACCGGCATTAATGAGCCGTATTCGTACTTTTTCCCCTTGTTTTACGGGCAGTTTGTCCACGAGCGATCCGGATTTGCCGTTAACCGTGAACAAATCGTACATGCTCATATCATGTCCCATATTCATTTGACTATGATCCATCGAATTGCTGCCTTTGTTATTCGAATTCCCCATATTCATTTTGCTGTGGTCCATGTTGGACATATCCATTTTAGACATGTTGCCGCCAGACATATTCATATCAGACATGCTCATGCCGGTACTCATCCATTCATCCAGGACGAGCGTATAGTCGCGGTCTACTTTGGTTCCATCTTTCGGTTCCACGATAAACGAACCGTACAATCCTCGGTCTAGCTGGTTTACGCTGTCTTGGTGGGAATGATACCAGTATGTTCCAGGTACGTCCGCTTTAAATGTATAAGTGAACGATTGTCCGGGTTGAACCGCGTTTTGTGTAACGCCCGGAATACCGTCCATCGCATTCGGAACCGGAACCCCGTGCCAATGAATAGTCACCGGTTCAGGCAATTCATTTTTAAGGTTGATTTTCACGGTTTCCCCTTGTTTTACACGAAGCTCCGGACCAGGAACGGAATTGTTGAACGTCCAGACCGGCAGCGTTATTCCCGGTGCAAGTTCTTGATTGCTCGTTTTTGCTGTAAGTGTAAACTCTTTACCGGTTAACGTTGCGACTTTCACTGTGGTGCTAGTATTCGTATTCGTTGGTTGTTGGGCCGCCGATTTATCATCCATGTTCATTTTTGAATGATCCATGCCGCCCATCGAACCACCGCTGGAGTTGAAGCATCCCGTCAATAAAACGGCAATGGCGCCAACAACAGCTGCGCTTTTCAATTTCCAACCGGTTTTCATGGTTATCCCCCATTCTTTTTTTATTTTGTACTTCTTCATTTCGATCATAAAGCAAAAATGTGTAGAACTTGTGAGCACGGACAAGAAAGTTTCGTTATGTTGACAGCGACAATTTTTGTATACTACAATTTGTAGTGTAAGGGTGTGAAGAAAATGAAAATTAAAAAATTCAATATGCATGAATCCGGGTTGAATCATTTTTTCGGACCGCTTGAAGCGCGTATTATGGAGATCGTTTGGGCTTCTGAAAGTATTACGATCAAGGAAATGCAATCCATTTTAAACCAGGAAAATCCCATCTCTTTCAATGCTGTAATGACCGTCATGAGCCGCTTGCAGGAAAAGGGGCTTCTGAAGAGAACAACGACCGGCAAAGGAAGAAATCGGGTTACATCTTTTGAAGCTGTACTGTCCAAAGAACAATTTCTCGCGGAACAAACAAAAGCCGTCACTCACGGACTTATTGAGGAATTCGGAGGACTTGTTGTCAATCATATGATCGATGCCTTGGACGATGTCGATCCGGAACTGATTTCCAAGCTTGAACGGAAAATAAACGAAATGAAAAGCAGGAAACAGTCATGAAACCCGAAACGAAAGTCAAGTGGGTTTACGCCGTGATGCTTCTGTTCGGGTTCCTTATGCTATTGCAAATGGGGATGTATGTAGCCCATCAAATCTGGAACATACCGCTTCGATGGAATATTATTCAATACTGCGTAACCGCAATCGGCGAAAAATCGTCAGGACATGTTTGGGTGAAGCTGGTATTCAACTTGGTTATCGTCTACACTGTGGGCAAAATAGCTTGGCGCATCGGAAAGCAGTGGGTTTTAACCCGTAAATGGCTGTGCAGATTTCGCGAGGCACAACATCAAAAATTAACAAAGCGGTTGAATAAGAAATATCGTCATTGGAATACCGAGTTTATCGTTATTGAGGATCATGCTTTTCTCGCTCTCGCTCTGGGAGTGTGGAAACCGAAAATCATTGTATCCTCGGCGCTGTTCGACTTGTTTGATGAACGCGAAGTTCGGGCCATTCTGCTGCACGAGTGGTACCATTGCCGTAACCGCGACAATCTGAAGTTCTTCCTTTCGACGTTAATGGTCGATGCATTTGGGTACTTACCCATCGTGAAATCGACCGCCCAATATTATCAGACATGGAAAGAACTGCTGGCTGACCGTTTCGCGGTGAAACAAATGGGAACCGAGATTGACCTCGGTAACGTACTCTTGACATTGGCGAATCACACAAAAATGGTTCAATACCGCGCGGCGGGTGTCTATTTTGCGAATACCGCGATCAATTATCGGATTCAGCAGCTATTGGAACCGCAAAAAACAGTTGAAGTCCCGCTGACACTATACCGACCATTGTTTTTATCTTCTTTGACGTTATTTTTGATGAGCAGTCTACTGTTTGGCGGGTGTTCATAAGCCCGCCTTTTTCTTAAACAAAAACACTACAATTCGTAGTATAAATGAGAGGGTTGCTATGAATGCTGCTGATTTAACGGTATGGATCGCGTTCGGTGCAGGCTTTTTATCATTCATTTCACCTTGTTGTCTTCCCCTTTACCCTTCGTATTTATCATATATCACGGGGGTTTCGGTTAAAGATTTGCAGGAGGGCAAAGGGCTGCTTCAAAAGCAGGCATTTTTGCACACCTTGTTCTTTATCATCGGATTTTCGATCATCTTTTTCGCCTTGGGACTATCGGCCAGCTTCGTAGGGAATTTGTTTTCCGGCAATCGGGATGTGATCCGGCAATTGGGGGCCATTATGGTCGTTGTCATGGGACTGATCATGCTCGGTGTGTTTAAACCTAAATTATTGCTCAAAAATGCGCGGTTTGAATGGAAACGGAAACCGTTTGGATATTTGGGTTCCATCTTGGTGGGCGTCACTTATGCGGCTGGATGGACGCCATGTGTCGGACCCATTTTGGCTGCCGTTCTGGCGTTAGGAGTAAGCAATCCCGGCCAGGCGGTGGTATATACTTTTGCCTATACCGTCGGATTCTCTCTTCCATTTTTTGCTATGGCCTTTTTTATCGGAAAGCTGCGTTGGATATTGAAATATTCGAACGGATTCATGAAAGCCGGCGGAGCTTTGATGATATTGACGGGGATTTTGCTGTATACGGATAAAATGACGCAAATTACGATCTATCTGATCAAGCTTTACGGTGGATTTACCGGATTCTAAGGGGGAATGAGAATGTATTCGTTTTTCAGCAAAATCAGTTCCTTCTTAAGCGAACCGTTCTTAGGTGCAGCACATTCGAATATTGCTTTTTTGGCCGCGCTGTTTCTTGGATTTGTCGGTTCAGTGGCGCCCTGCCAGATCTCGGCGAATGTCGCCGCGATCGTGTATTTTGGCAACCGTCAGGCACAAGCCAAGCTTTCCTGGTCGGAAACGGTTATGTATCTTTTGGGGAAAATCGTGCTATTCAGCTTATTTGGCGTATTGTTCTGGTTTTTCGGACAGCAAATTTCCCGCGACTTTATTCCGCTATTCGCATCTGCGAGGAAACTGTTAGGACCATTGCTGGTCGTCATCGGCTTATTTTTGCTTGGGCGGGTGCGACTTCCTTTTCAGTTGGGTGCTCGTTTTTCCTCGTTTATGCGAAACATTGCCGATCGGGTAGGGGGTAAAGGCGGTGCATTTTTGATGGGGATTGCATTTTCGGTCGGCTTTTGTCCGACCATGTTCGTCTTGTTCTTCGGTTCACTCATGCCGCTCGCTATGCAAACTTCATATGGCGGTATTTTACCCCCCGTTTTTGCGATAGGGACAGCCATGCCGTTCCTGCTACTTGCCGCGCTCACCGTAGGTTTCGGCTTTGATCGTATCATGGTGAAACGGGCCAAACGTTGGGGGATTCGGATTCAAAAAATAGCCGGTGTATTGTTTGTCATTTTAGGCGTAAGCGACACATGGACGTATTGGACATTCTGAAGAATGGAGGGAGGGTCATGAAAAAGCAATGGTTGGTGCTTGCAGCCATTATCGTTCTTGCAATTGTTGCCCTCTTTCAAACTTCGCCTGCCAATCGCGAGGAGCTGCCTAAAAAAGGGTATAGAGCGCCGCAGTTTGCATTGCCGGCTCTGGATGGTCAAACGTATACGCTGAAAAAATTGGACGGCAAGCCTGTCGTTCTGAATTTCTGGGCATCCTGGTGCGGGCCGTGCCGGATCGAAGCTCCGGAATTGGTACGGCTTTATGAAAAATATAGAGGAAAGATCGAAATTTATGCGATTAATGTGACTGCCAGCGATTCGGTTGAAGGAGCCAGGGCTTTCGCAGATGAATACGGTTTTTCGTTTCCCGTCCTGCTGGACGATAAAGGAGAAGTTTCGCAAAAATACGGCATTCAGCCGATCCCGACGACGTTTTTTGTGGGTGGGGATGGCGTGATTGTCGATCAAGTGATCGGACTTGTTGACCCACAGTCGATGGAAGCTAAATTCAAAAAACTGTTGCCATAAGGTTTGCTTACCGAACTCATCGACAAAAAAAGTGTGGAGGGAGATACGTTGCCGGGCATCTTGCAGTTGGGTCCTTTTATGATCAGGATGGATTGGGTCGTGCTTGCGGTTTCAGGATTCGCAGGATATGCCGCCATGCAATGGAAATGTAAGCGGTCCGATATACATGATCGATCCTTTCTCGAACCTTTGGTGAACGCTCTGCTTATCATATTTTTCGTTTGGAAAATGAGTCCGATCTTACTTTCACCGTCTCTCTTACGGGAGCACCCGTTATTATGGCTGACGATACCCGGAACCGATATCGGATGGTGGTTTGGGCTTGCCGTTGTTGCATTTTATTTGTACCGAAGTTGGAGGGAAATCGGCGTGCCATGGCGGTTGGTTGGGGATATGTTATCGTTTGGGACCATTGTCGCGGTTTTGGTACACAACCTGCTCAGCTGGCAGTATGGAATGCCCACTTCGCTTCCATGGGGGATTTCGATTGAAAATCCTGAGTTTAAGTACCATCCCGTAAATATATATCGCTTGATCATCACCTTGCCAATGTTGCTATGGTTATGGCGGAATGCTCTTCTCATGGGCACGGGAAAGTGGCTGTTAAACACACTGACGTATTACGGTATGGGATTGATGGTGGTGACGTTCTTTGATACAAAAACAGAGTTTATTTTCAGTTTCTCAGGGGAACAAACCGTATATCTTTTGATGATGTTGTTGGGAGTTGGATTATCCGTCTTCTTAAGAAAGGAAAGCCGACAAGCGACGCAAGTGAAAAAAGAGGAAAGGGAGGAGAAGCAGAATGATGCCGCAGGGATATTACCTTCTGATACGCGAAATGTTGCTTCTGACCCGATCGGACCTGAGAAATCGCGCGAAGAAGAAGGGACATTTCTTTAAAACACCGGAGGAAATGGGGATAAGCCATGAAAGTCAATCTATTTAGTTGCTCCTGAAAAAGTCGATTTTCAAAAATAGTTTCGGGTTGCTGGCTGGGTTGTGAGGGGGAACTTTCCCTAATGATCGGTTTCCATGTTAGTTTTGGAGCATTTTTGCCGCTCTTTGCAGGTTGTGGGTCAGAATCCCGAAGCCGACCCAGCATTTTGAGCCGACAAAGCCCCGATACCTGCTGCGGTTCAAACCGTACTTCCGCTTGAGAAGACTAATCTTCGCTTCTCCAGCTGCACGGTAACGCTGCAAGTCTTTGAACCATAATTCGTTTTC
>NZ_KB899864.1:0-10154 GCF_000378425.1 Cohnella laeviribosi DSM 21336
CGTCGTGCGCAATTGTTGCATCAGTCTAGCGACCGCTTCTTTCGTATGCACGATGGTTCCCCAGTAACGGGCTTCTTGTCTGCCTTCTTCCGCGACCGCTACTGCAATTTTTGACTTGGATACGTCTAAACCGACGTATTTTATGGAATTACTCATGATAGACCGACTCCTTTTTGTTTGTAGCTCTGATTTGGTTGCAATGGTGTTTTGCTAATCTCATTGTTTCCAAATGTAACCTACGGATAAGCAATCAGGATGTCGGTTTCGTTCATTATAACTATGAAGGCCATTTAGCGGGAAAAACGATTGGTTGCGGACAGGAGATCCGTTCATCCCCCGGAAAACCGTAAAAAGGCGCAAGTTTTTCGCAAAAAGCGGAACCTGTGTCCGGAGTTGCTTGATTTCAGCGGTTTTTGGACCGTATAAGGGAACTGTGGTCCGATGTTCCCGGACAAACGGGTTTGCGGACGGGTTTGCGGAAGGCCGGACGATGAAACCAGCGGACGCGGTAACTGGGAATCAGAGATCGATTGCTGGGGACCAGAGAGCGATATTCGCGTTCAGTAAGCGATGCTGCGGACCAATAGCGCCGGCGGGCGCAATAAAACCGGGCTCCGCCAAGGCGGGGCCCGGTTTTGCAACGGCTATGCGCGCGTTTATTTTTTGGCCAAAATCTTGTTCGCTTCTTCGCGGAACTTCTTGGCGCCTTCTTCGACCGTCAGCTTCTTGTACATGATTTGCTCGGCCGTTTCCTTGAGCAGCTTGTCGACTTCCGTCGCTCCCGGCGGGTTGGGCGGATCCATTTCGCTGCTGTTTTGCTCGGCCCAGGATACGTAATCGAAGACTTTGGCTTGCTCCGGCGACAGGAGCGGCTTGAGGGCTTCCTTGACGGCCGACGATACCGGCACGCCGCGTTCGCCCATGATGATCTTGTTCGCGTCGATGTTGTTCACCCAGAAGTCGATGAATTTGGCCGCTTCTTCCTTATGCTTGGAGTTTTCGGCGATCGAGAAGTACATGCTCGGCTTCAGGAACAGCGCTTTGTTCTCGTTCCAGCCCGGCACCGGCAAAATCTCGAACGGACGCTTGGCGACCTGGGACGACAGAATATATTGGTTGGACCAGCCCCACGTGCTGACCGCGTTGCCGAGCTCCAGCTCGCCGTCCTCCGGCGTCCCTTTCTTCTGCGCCAGCTTGTCGAGCGACAGCAGGTAGCCCTTCTGATACCAGTTGTTGTACATCGTGTAGAAGTCGATGAAGTATTTGTCGTCGTCGTAGCCGAGGCTCTTGCCGTCGGCCGCGTACATATGCTGGCCTTTGCTTCTCAGGTAGAACGGGAAGAACACGTCGTGCCGCAGGTCCTGAGTCAGCAGTTTGCCTTGCGATTTCATCGTTTCGCCCATCGCGGTTACGTCGTCCCAGGTCCAGTCCTGAGAAGGCATCTTGCCGCCGGCTTTTTCCAGCATGGCCTTGTCGATGACGGCGAGCAGGGCGTTGGACCCAAGGTTGAACGCGTACAGCTTGTCGCCGATCTTGCCGCCCGAAATCGCGCTCTCGCTAATGTTCGACGTGTCGATCGTGCCGTTCTCGATGAACGGCGTCAGGTCGGCGATTTGGCCTTGCGTGCCGTATTGCGAAAGGTAGGAAATATCCATCTGGATGATGTCCGGCAGGTTTTTGGCCGCGGCTTGCGGCGCGAGCTTCTTCCAGTGGTCGTCGAAGCTGGCGTATTCCGGCTCGATCGTCACGTGCGGGTTCAACGACTCGTACAGCTCGATGACCTTAAGCGTGTAGTCGTGGCGGGCCTGACCGCCCCACCAGGCGATGCGGAGCGTAACCGGTTCTTTGTCGCCGCCGGAATCGGCCGAGCCGGATGGCGAAGCCGAAGACGCGGAACCGGAAGGCGAAGGGCCGGCGGCGCCGTTGCCGCCGCTGTTTCCCCCGCCGCAGGCTGCCAGGCCGATGACGAGGGAAACCATCAGCAACATCGTTAGAGCTTTTTTCATTTGCTTAATCCTCCCCTTGATGTTCTGTCCTCATTGAAAATGCTTACATTGTTATTATCCGGGTAATTCGGGGAGAGGTTAAGGCAAAAAACCGATATTATTGTTCAAAAAGCAGAGCTATCCGACTGCTTCATGTATTCCGAAGGCGTACAGCCGATCTGTTTTTTGAACACCTGGCTGAAATACTGCGGGTTGTCTCCGAACCCGAGCCGTTCGGCGAGCTCGAAGATTTTGATATCGGGCTGCTCGGCGATCATCTCGGTCGCCCGCTTCATTCTCGCTTTCATGACGTAGTTGGAAAATTTCTCTCCCGTTTCCTTCTTGAACAGCTTGCCGAGATAGTCGGCGTTCATGTACAGCATTTCGCTGGCGACGAAATTGAGCGACAGGTTGGCGTTGCCGAGCTGCTGGTCGATAATGTCGAGGACTTTCCGGACGATGGACGTATGCTTGACGACGTTTTGCTCGTAGTTGCGCTTTGCGATGTCGCGGACGGTCTGGCCCAGAAAATCTTTCATCGCCTGCAGCGTGTTCATTTCGACCAATTGCGGGATTTGCTTGTAATGCTCGTTCATCCGCTGCGGATCGCCGAGCCGGGTGAGCGCGATGAACAGCTGAATGGCATAGGACTTCGTCATGCCGATGTCGAGCTGTGCCCGCTTGAGCGCGTCGAAAAACGACTCCAGCGCCTGTTCGGCTTCCTCCAGATGCCCGGACCGCACAGGCATAAGCAGCCGGTCTTCGTCGAAATCGAGCGTCCCCTGCGACGGCTGGGCGGAGGAGAAGGTATCCTTGCTCGTGATGATGCCGCCTTCGTCCAGATAAAAACGGTAGTTCAAGCACTGCAGCGTCTCCTGGTACAGGCTTCGGGCCCGCACGATCTCGCCGGGGCTGCTGAGCGCAATCGTGACGTCCATTTTGTAGTACTGCGCAAAGGTGGCGCGGATGTCGCCGAGCCGCCGGTAAAGCGCGTCCGGATCGTCCGGGTCCTCGATCAGCACGAGGACGTGGCTGCCGATCGTGGTGCCGAGCAGGGTCTTCTCGAGAATGTCTTCGGCGATGTTCTTGACCGCAAACAAGTGCTCGTATTCCGCTTCCCCCTCGATCTGAAACAGAATAAGGCGCACCCGGACGTCGAATTCGAATTGAAACAGGCTGCGGTAGTCGTCCCAGTCGCGGCTTCCGTACGTCTTGTTGGTGACGAATTCCTTCAGCACCTGCTCTTTGACGTGGGGCATCATCTTCTGCAGCCGCAGCTTCATATTTTGCAGAAACGCCTCGCGGCTGGATTCCCGATCCAGTTCGGCGACGATTTCCTCGAGCGCCTGGGCGATCCGGGTCTCGTTGGTCGGCTTCAGCAAATAGTGTTTGACCCCGTACTGCATGGCGCGGTTCGCGTAGTCGAATTCGCCGAAGCCGGACAAAATGATGAACCGGGTGCGGGGGTGAGAGGCATGCGTTTTGGCAACCAGCTCGAGGCCGTCCATGCCCGGCATCCGAATGTCGCTGATGACGATGTCGGGCGCGTGGCGGACGATTTGTTCGTAGGCGTCAATGCCGTTTTGCGCCAAGCCGACGAGAACGGTCCGGTGCTGCGCCCAATCGATCATGCTGGATATGCCGTCGAGAATGATGCGCTCGTCGTCGGCCAGCAACACTTTATACATCACTCATCCCTCCATTTCGTTCGGTATGCGGATCGTAACCCTTGTGCCGTGTCCGGGGCGGCTTTCGACCTGTACGCCGAACGGCTCGCCGAAGCTGATTTTGATCCGCTCGTCGATATTGAGCAGCCCGATGCCCTTTCCTTTGGATTTCATTTCGCCGCTGCGCAGCCGGGCAAGCGTATCCGCCGGCATCCCCGGGCCGTTGTCCTCCACCGTCAGATT
Organism: Cohnella laeviribosi DSM 21336; assembly: GCF_000378425.1. Classification (GTDB taxonomy): domain Bacteria; phylum Bacillota; class Bacilli; order Paenibacillales; family Paenibacillaceae; genus Cohnella; species Cohnella laeviribosi. The sequence continues at coordinate 3,896 of NZ_KB899864.1, forward strand.
CAGGCTGTTCTCCGTTTCGTAGGTCCGGATGGCGATGGCGCATCCGCCGACCGAAGGCTCCAGGGCGTACTGGATCGCGTTTTCCAGCAGCGGCTGCAGCGTAAGCTTCGGGATTTTCAGCTGCCCGTAGCGTTCCGGAATGTCGAGCGTAAAGTCCAGCCGGTCGCCGAAGCGGAATTTCTGGATCGTGATGTAGCTGCGGACGATTTCCGTCTCCTCGGCCAGCGTCACGATCGGCTCCTTCAAACTGACGGAATTGCGCAGCAGCAGCCCGAGCGCTTCGACCATCCGGGAAATTTGCGTCTGCTTGTTCATTTTGGCGATCCAGTTGATCGACTCCAGCGTGTTGTAGAGAAAATGCGGGTTGATCTGCGCCTGAAGCGCTTTGAATTCCGTCTCCTTGATCAGCAGCCGGTTTGCGTAGTTCTCCGTAATGAGCGTGTTGATCCGCTCCACCATGAGCCGGAACGTCCGGCGCAGCAGCCCGATTTCGTCCATCGCCATGGGCGCGTCATCGGCGCTCAGCACATGGGCTTCCGCGAAATTTCCTTTTTCCGCGAGCTTCATCCGGCCGATCAGATCTTCGATCGGTTTCGTCAAGCTTCTGGAGAAACGGATGCCCAAAAAAATGACCAGCACGAAAATGCCGACAAAAACGAACACGACCAGCTTCTTGATGAAGATAATCCGCTCGAAAATTTGGTTGTACGGCGTAAGATTGAGGTACGTCCAATCCGTCGAGGGCGACCGGCTGTGAGAAATAAACAGCGTTTTGCCGCCCGACGTTTCGGTGAAGTAGCCGGTTCGTCCGGTCAGCCGATCCGCGATCCGGCTCGTGTCGAACGACGGCTTGCGCGGATAGACGACGTCGCGGCCGGAGAGGATCAGCAGCTCACCTTCTTCGACGGCCAGCTTGCGCACGATGGCGTCCAGATTGATCCGGATGATGAGCGTGCCCAAATAAAGCAGGTCGATGTTCGTGGTCGAGAACGAGCGGATATCCCGGGCCGAAATCAGCGCGGAGTCGGAGTCGTCCGGAAAAATCCACACCGATCCGCCCCCGGCCTCTCCCGCAAGCTGCATGATGCGGGCTTTTTTGGCGGAATTGATGAAGAAGGAGTTGCCGACGACAAGATCGGCTCCGCGCGAATCGATAAGCTGGATCGAATACAAGTACGGTTCCGAGCCGCTGTAGGTCAGGAGATGGTCGATCAAATTCTGGCGCAGGACATGGGCTTCGTAATCCGAATCGGTCGACTTCAGGGAACGGAGCAGCTTCTGAAGCTGGACGTCGGCGACCATGCTGTACGAGATCTGCTCGATCCGCTTCAATTCGTTCTCGATGGCCGCCGAGGACAAATTCAGCACCTGCGACGATTTGGCGTAAAGCTGGCGGTCGTAAATCGAAAACGCATATTGCTGCACAAGCAAAGTAAACGAGAAGGTGACGATGACGATGAGGGCGACCAGGATGGACAGCTTGTTCCGGATTTTCATATGTCGGTACGCCTGAAACCACTTTTTCATGGAGACAATCCCCTGTCTGTCCTTGGTATGAAAATTATGTCACCCCTTCGGAAGCGCTGTCAATGGAAACGGAAGGAGAACGCAGGAAGCCGGTATTTCGTCGATGCCGGCATGTTGAGTCGATTTGCGATTTGCGGTCCCTTGCTTTAGCGGATGAGATGGCGGGCTAGCGGGGGCGGCGGCGGGCAAGAGAGGTACATGGCGGGGTGGCAGCGAGAATGGCATCCAAAGGCCGGGCGGCTTGAGCTTCCGGGCGCCTCCGGCTTGTCCAAATATCCGTTCCGCGGACAAAATATCGCGCAAATCGGCGAAGGACACGATTAGTCCGGGCGCGGTTAGGCCAAACTTGGATAAGTCCCTCCAGAAACGGCGGAAAGAGTCTGTACCAGCTTGTCCGGGCGTGATAAGATATGGGTTGGGATTTTTGCATACCCCAACAATGAAGGCATTCATATGTAGAAAGAAGGGCTATCGGTGTTTCGGAAAAAGGATATTTTCTTTAAAACGTTGGAGGAAATGGCCGATCTCATCGTGGAAACGGTCGATCGGTTTGCGACGGCGGTCGACGGCGATCTGCCCGATACGGCGGCATTCGCCAAGCAGATGAAGGAATTCGAGCATCGCGGAGATACGTTTGCGCACCTGATTTTGACCGAATTGAACAAAACGTTCATTACGCCGATCGAGCGCGAAGACATTATGGCTCTGACGAAAATGCTGGATGACGTTCTGGACGGGATCGAAGCCAGCGCCTCCCGGTTCGACATGTACCAGATTTCGAAAGCCGATCCCTACATCCGCAAATTCGGCGACTGCCTTCGCCGCTCCGGCTTGGAAATCAAATCCGCTATTTATCTGCTTACCCAAAAGAAGCTTCTTGCGATGCAAACGCATTGCGTTATGTTAAACGAGTTGGAGAACGAAGGAGACGAATTGATGCGCCAAGGCATCAAAAACCTCTTCATCAATGTAAAAGATCCGATCGAACTGATCAAATACAAGGAAATTTACGAACGCCTCGAAGAAACGACCGACGCTTGCGAGGACGTTGCCAATATTCTCCAATCGATTATTATGCGCAATTCCTGATCGATGCGCAATAGGAAAGACGTGACAAAATGGATCATATGACCTTAATCGTTGCCATTATCGTATTTTTGGCTTTGGCTTTCGACTTCATCAACGGCTTTCACGACACGGCCAACGCGATCGCCACGTCCGTGTCGACGCGGGCGCTGCGCCCGAGGGTTGCGGTGATGCTGGCAGCGTTCATGAACCTGATCGGGGCGCTTATGTTTACGGGGGTCGCCAAGACGATCGGCGGTTCGATTGCCGACCCGTTCAAGCTGGAGCACGGATTGACCGTGGTTATGGCGACCTTGATCGCCGCGATTGCGTGGAACCTGATCACGTGGTGGTTCGGCATTCCGTCATCCTCCTCGCACGCGCTGATCGGATCGCTCGCCGGAGCCGCCATCGCCTCCGAAGGATGGGATGGAATCAACTACTCCGGATTCTCCTCGGTTGTTCTCGGTCTGGTTATTTCCCCGGTAATAGCGTTCGCTTTGGGGTATACGATCATGTTTTTGCTCAAACATATCTTTGCCCGCACAAGTCCGCATCATGTCAACAAAGTGTTCCGCTCGGGGCAGGTGCTGACGGCCGCGCTGCAAGCATTCACCCACGGTACCAACGACGCGCAGAAAGCGATGGGCATCATCACGATGGCGCTTGTCGTCGGCGGCTTCCAGACGACGCTGGACGTGCCGCTGTGGGTCAAAGTTTCGGCCGCGCTTGCCATGGCGATCGGAACCTCGCTCGGAGGCTGGAAAATCATCAAGACGATGGGGACGAAGATTTTCAAAATCGAACCGATCAACGGCTTTTCCGCCGACATGAGTTCCGCGGCCGTCATCTTTTCTTCGACATTGCTGCATCTTCCCGTCAGCACCACCCACGCCATTACGTCGTCCATTCTGGGCGTCGGTGCGGCCAAGCGGTTCCGGAGCGTCCGCTGGGATACGGCAGGCCGGATCGTCGTCACGTGGGTTTTCACCATTCCGGCCGCCAGCGTGCTGGCAGCAATCGTTTATTGGCTGATGAGCATTTTTCATTAATCGTCATAAAGCGGCGTTTATCCCCGGCATCCATCCATCACCTTTAAGCGTTTTCTGGCTAAAATAAAGTGAAACCATCTTTGAGCATATCCGATCTCGCCGCCAACTCGGTCGCGGCAGGCGACCGTTTGGAGTTTGGAGGACCCTCATGCAGACATCCGTGCAACAAGCCAAGTCGTGCGCCGAATTGTTTGAGGCGTTCAAGAAAAAACGCCCCGCCGTCAAAGGAGAGAAACTGATCTTTACCGGCGTTGGAGGCAGAGATGTGTACAATATCACGGCTCCGTTCAAAGATGACGGGGAGTGGGTCATTGCCGGACGGGTTGAGGAAAGGCACAGCGAGCGCTCGGAAGTGATCTTTTTTGTCGAGCGGAACGGGCAATGGCAGCCGCGGCCGGGTGCTCCCGTCTTCGCTTTGCAGGATCCGTTCGTTTCGTTTGTCCGCGGCGAGCTGGTGTTCGGCGGCGTCGAAGTCTACTTCGACGATGTCGATGTGCATGAAGTGACTTCGTGGCGAACGGTTTTTTACCGCGGGCCTCGCGTAAACGAGCTGGTTCCTTTCGCCAAAGGGCCGCTGACGATGAAGGACATCCGATTGGTCGATCTGCAGAACGGCCGAATCGGCGTGTTTACCCGGCCGATGCCGGTGGACGACGCGCGGGCGATGATCGGCTATACGGAGATCGGATCGTTGGAGGAACTGACCGAGCAGGTTATGGAACAGGCGCCGGTGCTTCAGGGCCAGTTTCTGAAGGAGGAGTGGGGCGGCGGCAACGAAGCGCACCTGCTCCGCAACGGCTGGATCGGCGTCCTCGGCCACATCGCGTGCATGGACGAAGGCAACATCCGCCATTATTATCCGATGACCTTCGCTCTTCATCCGGAAACGCGCCGGCATACGCCGATCAAGCTGATCGCTTCGCGGGACATGTTCCCGGACGGTCCGGCGAAGCGGCTTGACCTGGAGGACGTGCTGTTCAGCGGGGGCCTGCACCGCAACGGAGACGGGACCGCGACGCTGTATACCGGAGTGAGCGATGCGGAAGCCCACCGGATCGTGATCGAGGATCCGTTTCTTGAATATGAAGCCTGATCCGCGGCAAGAGCGGTTCAAGCGCAAATCAAAAAGCGGTGAAGCGGCAACGGGTGCCGGCTTCATCGCTTTTTGCCGTCTGGCGGCTTCGGCGGTTCCTGAGCCAAAGCGGTATGCGCGGCCCGGAATGCGCTACCGCCGCCTGCGGGTGTAATTGCCGGTCCGCCGCCCGTAGGACGGGCGCCCGGAGCCGCCGCTCCGCCGCCGGCGCGTGCGTCTGCGCGGACGGACCGCCGTGTTGGAGGAAGCCGTTCCGGCTTTGGCGGCGCCTTTCGCGAACAGCTTGAAGAGCGGGGCCATCTGCTGCATCGTGGATACGATTTTCTGGATTTTGGTCATGCCGGACAGAATGCCGTCGATCCCGCCCATCCGGTCGATAATACCCTTAATGTCGTTCAGATTGGCGAAGGCGCCCAAGCCTTTGGCCGCGCCGGCGGCAGGCTGCCCGCCGAGATTGACGACCTCGACGGGGTTGAATGCGGCGGGAGGACCGCCGAAAGGATCGCCGAGGCCGGGGAACGGAGAGCCGCCGGGACCACCACCGAACGGCGCCCCCCCGGGACCGCCGAGCAGTGCTCCTCCGGGACCGCCGAACCCGGGCGTAAAGCTATGCAGCGAGGGCGGATTGCGGTTATTCATGCGGAAGGTGTCACACCCTTTGAGAGTTTTTGGGCATTGTCCCAAACCGAGCACAATGCCGGTACGCTTTCTACAGGTTATGAGCGGAGGCTACGGCAAGATTGGACGATTGCCCGTGTTCGGGATATTTTATTTCTGTAAAGCGTGAATACGGTGACGCTTGAAGAAGTTTTCGAAACGCAGTAGAATGGAGGAAATCGAAAGCGACGCCGCGAATTGAGGTGATTCGGGATGCAGTTGAAGAAACTGAACGACAAAACGATCGATCAATTGTTCGAAGCGATATTGACGCTTAAAACGGTTGAAGAATGCTATTTGTTTTTCGACGATCTGTGCACGGTCAATGAAATTCAATCGTTGTCGCAGCGTCTGGAAGTCGCCCGCATGCTGGGCAAGGGGAACACCTACAACCAGATCGAAGCGGAGACCGGCGCCAGCACGGCCACCATATCTCGGGTCAAACGCTGCCTGAACTACGGCAACGACGGCTACAAGCTGGCGCTCGAGCGGCTCGGACGGTTCGGCAACGGCGGCTCGGACGAGAGCGGCCAGGCGAAAAGCAGCGGTTGACGGCAATAGGCCGGCCGCGATCGCGGCATAGCGGACGGGAACAGGACTGCGGAGGGGAACTCGGCGGTCCTGTTTTTTGTTTGGGGCTCGGGGGTGGCGAGGGTGGCGGTAGGGGGGTGGAGGCCAAGAAGGGTACTGGGCGGACTACATGGCGGGTCAGCGTCGGGGCTGGCGGCCAAGAAGGGTACTGGGCGGACTACATGGCGGGTTAGTAGCGGGAGTGGCGGCCAAGAAGGGTACTGGGCGGACTACATGGCGGGTGAGCAGTGGGTTTGGTGGCAAAGAAGGGTACTGGGCGGACTACATGGCGGGT
>NZ_KB899864.1:10424-17477 GCF_000378425.1 Cohnella laeviribosi DSM 21336
AAGAAGGGTACTGGGCGGACTACATGGCGGGTCAGCAGCGGGAGTGGTGGCAAAGAGAAAGGAAGGAATTGATACTTTTCCCATAAGGTACTATAATGATTCCATAATCGCAAATCACGGACCTGAAGAATAGGCCGTTCGTTCGGAGTTTTCCGAATGGACGGCCATTTTGTTTTACAGGAGGAGAAGCGGAAATGGAGGAACTTTTTGAACAGGCGTACGGACGGATGATGGAAAAGGCGATCAAAAATGCGCGGGGAGAACGAAGAAGAAAGATTAAGGAAGACCATGGCTATCTGGAGAAGTTGTTTTTGGAAAAAGTGTGGTGGCCGGCTGTCGGGAACCTGAAATTTTTGCATCCGGAATACGAGGTTCGCGATTTTAAAGACGGAACCCGATTTTGCGATTTTGCCTATCTGCCGCCCCGGGGAAGCGGGATGCTAATTGAAGCCGACGGTTTCGGAACCCATTTTCGGGATGTAAGCAGATGGAAATACGGCGATGATATGGAGCGGCAAAATCATTTGTTGATCGATGGCTGGAACCTGCTGCGCTTTACTCGTGACTATATTCTGGAGAGGCCCAGGCAGTGTCAACAAACGTTGCTGTTAGGGCTGGCGAAATGGTCGGGCGCAAGCGATAAAGAGGATATCCCTTTAAATGTATATGAACGGGCGATTTTGCATCTTGCGGCGGAACGGCCGGATGAGCTCACCCCCGTTTTTACGGCACGCAAGCTGGCCATCAATCGCAAAACGGCAACTGCAAATCTTCGGTCGCTGGCAGATAAAGACCTGCTTGCCCCGGTGCATTCGGCAAATGGCCGAACCATGCGGTATGTTCCGGTGAATTCGGTTCCATATTCAAGAAAATTCTTCAGGCGAAAAGACGAAAAGTAGAGTAAATACCGGTCATGGAACGGGACTTAGCGAATCCCGTATGCCGATTCAAAATCAACGATTCAGTGTTAGGGTATGTACAGTGAAAGAAATAGGCAAAGGAAGGTGATCGCCGAGAAACAGGAGCAATTGAACCGTTCCTTACGTCCAACAAATAAGCCATTTTCGCCAAAACGCTGGGCGCTTTCGCGTCTGTCGGTTCTTTTTTGCGCCTGCGCGGGAGTGGCGAGGTTGGCGGTGGGGGAGCGGTGTGCCGGATGCGGCTTCGGTTCCGGGGAGGACGCCGATGCGCATGGGTCCCGGGCCGAACAGGATTGGCGTTGCGGTATGCATGGATGATCCGGTCAGGGACTGTCGTTGCGTATGCATGCAGATTCGGTTAGGGACTGGCGTCGTGTAAACATGATAATCGTTAGGGATTGGCGTCATATATGCACGAGAATCAATTAGGGACTGGGGACGCGTATGCGTGGATCCAGGTCAGGGCCTGGCATCGTGTATGCGTGAGCAAGGCTGTCGCATGCATGGGTTCGAGACGCGCGAGTTCGTCGTTTCGAGTTCGTTGACATTAGGTTAACGTTTCGCTAGCATTAACAAGGAAGGTTTACAACGGTCGGCGTTTCGCGGTTTTTCCGAAAAAGAGGTGTGCGGCTTGTGAAGCCCGGAATATTGGTTATCAGTCACGGCTCCCGAGAGAAGGAATGGGTGGAGCGTGTAGAGGAAACGGTCGCCGAGGCAAGGCGGGCGCTGTCCGGGCTGCAGCCGGGGGGCCGGAAGACCCAGACTGCGTTCGGCCGTAACGCCGATGCCGCCGCCAAAGGCGTAGGCGACGAAGGGGCGTGCGCCGGGCGAGCAACCGACGAGCGGGCGGCTGACGGAAACGCGGCCGGTGAGCGAGCGGATAGCGGCAGTACGGCTGTTGTACGAGCCGTTAACGGAAGTGCGACTGGGGGAAGTTCAACCGACGAGCGAGCGGTCGGCAGCCGTTCAAGAGTCGAAGGTGCGACAGATGAGCGAGCCGTTGAAAGCATTGCGACTGGCGAGGAATCCGGCGTTCAGGGCGCAGCCGGCGAGGGAACCGCCGTCGAGGTTGAGGGCGCTTATTTGGAACTGGTGGAAGGACGGCTCATTCAGGACGGCATCGACCGTCTCGAAGCGGCGGGCGTCACGCATCTGCTCGCGATTCCGCTTTTTCTTTCTACCGGCAGCACGCATGTCGACGAAATCGGCTGGGCGCTCGGCGCCTACCCGAAGCCGCGAAGGGAAACGGAGCTGCAACGGATGCGGGTCCGTGCCCGGCTCACGTACGGGAGGCCGTTGGCCAACGATCCGGAGGTGGCGGATGCGCTGGCGGATTTGGCCGCGCGGGCGTCGGCGAACCCTGCGGACGAGAGCTTGCTCGTCATCGGCCATGGCAGCGACGAGCCGTGGTTTTGCGAAGCTTGGGAACGGGAGCTTCGCGGCTTGGCCGACCGGATCGCGGAGCGGGTCGGCTTTGCGGACGCCGCCGCCGCAACGCTGCGGCCGGATCTGGTGGCGCAGCAGGCGAAGCGGCTGCGGAACAGGCGGCCGGGGAGCCGGATCGTGGCGGTCCCGGCTTTTGTGAGCGGGGGGTATTTTACGGCCAAGGTCGTTCCGGAGCGGCTTGCCGGTCTCGGCTGCGCCTATGTGCCGGGATCGATCATACCGCATCCCCGCGTGACGGACTGGATCGTGCGCCAGGCATTGGAATGGTTGGAGCAGCTCAAGCGTACGGGCGATGCAGGCATGGAGAACGATGGCACAACGTAAGGCGATGACTACGGCTGCAGTTCTTTTTGGCCGATCGTGGCTTGAAAAAAACGCTGCGCGCGGTTGCGCAGATGAAGACGCGGATTTTCGCCGAACCTGGATGGAACCCGATGGTTTTGACAACCGAAAAACCGGAAACGTTGATATTGTCATGCCAATGCAAAAGAGGGGGAGCAAGTTGACGTACAAGAGAGCCCGGTTAATTTACAATCCGACATCCGGGAGGGAAGAGATGCGGCGCCGGCTTCCTTCCATCTTGCAGCGGTTGGAGCAGGGCGGGATCGAAACGTCGTGCCACGCGACGGAAAGCAGGGGCGATGCTGTCACAGCCGCTTCGGAAGCGGTGGAGCGCGGATTCGATATCGTGATTTCGGCGGGCGGAGACGGCACGCTGAACGAGGTCGTCAACGGCTTGTGCCGCCATGAAAAACGGCCGTCGCTCGGCATTTTGCCGATGGGAACGAGCAACGACTTCGCACGCGCGCACGGCATACCGAGGCGCTGGGAAGACGCGGTGGATGTGATTATCCGAGGCCATGAACGTCCGGTCGATATCGGACTTGCGGGCGGGAATTTTTTCATTAATATAGCCGGCGGAGGCTTTTTGACCGAGATTTCGTATGAGGTGCCCAGCAAGCTAAAAACGATGATCGGCCATATGGCTTACTACATCAAAGGCTTCGAGAGCATCACCCGTTTTCGTCCGACAAGGTTGAGGATCCGGGCGGAAGGCATCGAGGATATGGAAGGCGACTATATGCTGTTCCTCATCGCCAACAGCCATACCGTAGCGGGCTTCGACAAGCTGGCTCCCCGGGCGGCGACCGATGACGGTCTTTTTGACGTGATTATTATGAAAAAATGCAACCTTGCGGAAATGATCCGTCTGGCCACGCTCGCTCTGCGCGGTGATCATATTTCGGATTCGCATATTATCCACTTTCAGACGAACCGGATTCAGGTGGAATCGGAGGACCGCGTCCAGCTCAATCTGGATGGCGAGCTCGGCGGCGAGCTGCCTTGCTCGTTCACGATGCTGCCGTCGCATTTGTCGGTGCTGGTGGGTGAAGAGAAGGGACCGGAGCGTCAGGGGTAAATGGAAGGCGAAGTGCCGTTCCCGGCGTTTGATTCACCGGTGTCTAACACGGTCGCAGGTCAAAATCGGCTCCGCCTATCCGTGCCGCATGGCACACAGCGGGTGGGAGCGATGTCGGCATAGGGAATATGCATTGCTTTTTGAGGCTTCCGCCAGTCAAGGTTGGCCGGCATCGCAGCAGGAGAACGGCACCGGTACATGAGCGGCATGAACGTTTCAGCAGAAGTACGGACCCTTTTACGGATCATTAAGGAAAAGGAACGGAGCGTAAGGCGACAATGCGTCATCAACAAAGAAAGCGCGCGGGGCGCGCGCAGGAGCGTCCGACCGGGTTGCCGGTTGAAGCGGGACAATCGATCGAAGCCGACGTGATCGGCTTGACGCATGATGGGGAAGGGGTAGTCCGGGTGGAGGGCTACACCCTTTTTGTTCGCGGGGCGCTGCCCGGCGACCGCGTCCGTGCCGCCGTCGTCAGCGTCGGCAAATCGTTCGGCCGCGCGCGGATGACCGCGCTGGTGAAGCCGAGCGCGGAGCGGATCGCCGCGCCGTGCGCGATCTATGACGCATGCGGCGGCTGCCAGCTGCAGCATTGGGACTACGCGGCGCAGCTGCGCTGGAAGCGGCAGTACGTCGCGGACAATCTGGCGCGCATCGGCAAGCTGCCGGTCGTGCCGCTGGACGAGGCGAGCGGCGGTCCCGACAAGCCGGGGACCGGCATCGCCCGCAAGGATGCCGCCGATGATGTTAACCAGACGGTAGGTACGGCAGAAAGCGGAGCCGCCGGCGTGACTGACGCAGGCTCGGTTTCGGGAAACCTTCCGAATACTCAAGTCGCTGCCAACGAGGCTGAAAGCGCCCCCGCAGAGTCTTCGCGCCCGCCCGTCATTGTCCACCCCGTTATCGGCATGCCCGATCCTTGGCGCTACCGCAACAAGGCGCAGGTGCCGATCGGCGGCGGAGAGGGCGGGCTGATCGGCGGCTTTTACGAGCAGGGCAGCCACCAAATCGTCGACATGGACGTTTGTCTGATCCAGCAGGAGCCAAATGAAGAAACCGTTCGCGCCGTAAAGGCGATTGCGCGCTCGTTAGGTTACAGCGCCTACAATCGCGAGACCGGCCGCGGCCTTCTGCGCCATGTCGTCATCCGCCACGCGGAGGCGACTGGGCAGCGCATGGTCGTGCTGGTCACGAACGGACGGGATTTGCCGCACAAAGACGAGCTCGTATCGCTCATCCGCCGGCAAATCCCGGGCGTCGCGAGCATTTGCCAGAACATCAATACGGAGCGAAGCTCCGTTGTGTTCGGTGAAGAAACCCGCGTCCTGTGGGGCGAAGAAGCGATTTACGACCGGATCGGCGACATTGAGTTCGCCATTTCCGCCCGCTCCTTTTTCCAGGTCAACCCGCAGCAAACGGAAAAGCTGTATCGGACCGCAGTCGAGTACGCCGCGTTAACGGGCGAGGAGACGGTGATCGACGCCTACTGCGGCATCGGTACGATCACGCTGTTCCTCGCCCGCCATGCTCGCCGCGTCTACGGCGTCGAGATCGTCCCGGAAGCGATCGCGGACGCCCGCCGCAACGCGGCGCTTAACGGCATCTTCAACGCCGAATTTGCCGTCGGCCCAGCCGAAGTCGTGCTTCCGCGTTGGCAAGCGGAGGGGATCAAGCCCGACGTGATCGTCGTTGATCCCCCGCGCAAGGGCTGTGACGCCAAGCTGCTGGAAACTATTCTGCAGCTTCGCCCGGCTCGTGTCGTGTATGTATCCTGCAACCCGTCCACGCTCGCCCGGGACTTGCGGGTGCTGGAGGACGGCGGATATCGGACGGTCGAGGTGCAGCCGGTGGACATGTTCCCGCATACGGGGCATATAGAAAGCGTTGCGTGCTTGATATATAAAGGTTTTTGACCACCTGAAAAGCGAGTTGTTGACGAATTGTTGACGAATTGTTGACGAAAAAAGGAGCTGCTGCCGCGGTTCCTTACGCTTTTTTATTCTTCATGGGAATGATGCTATTGAATTTGTTGGCCGCTTCTTTATCAGCGGATTGGAGCGCGTGGCCGTAGACATTCATGGTTGTGGTTATGCTGGCGTGTCCGAGCCGCTCCGAAATGATTTTCGCATGGACTCCCTGGTTAATTAGCAAGGTTGCGGAAGTGTGGCGAAGATCGTGGAAGCGGATGTACCGCAGGCCGTTCTTTTTGAGGAAAGATCGAAAATGCAGGTATGGAGTCTCTGGATAGAATGGCTTGCCATCTGGATTACAGAACACAAAGAAATGATCGCCTCCACGCCACTTGTCCCCCATCTGTAAACGTACTTTGCGGCAGTGAAGATAGTATTCTTTCAACTGGTCGATCAATGCGTCAGGCAGGCTTATTTTCCGTTTTGATTTTTTCGTTTTAGGTTCCGTTATGATCGGCTCACCGTTGACCATCATTGATATACTTTGCTATACTTCTAGCGTTCCATTATCCAGGTCTATATGCTTCCATTCCAGGCCAACTATCTCGCCTCGTCTCAGACCTGTTGTTATTGCAAGGGTAATCATCATTCGCCAATGGATCGGTTCATTTTCCAGGGCTTTAAATAGTGCTGCTACCTCTTCCTCGGTATAAACCTCCACTTCTTTGTAAGTAACCTTTGGCTTTTTGACATCGGAAGCCGGGTTCTTCTTTATGATTTTCCATTCTTCGGCGCGGGACAACACATTGTTAAGTACGCGGTATAGGTAGTGAACCGTTCCAGAAGATAACCGGCCGTGCTTGCCATCGTGACGGCTACCTTCATCAGACAATTCGGAGAGAAACTTTACGATGTGGAAAGGCTTAATTTGGTCCAGGCGCATATGACCAAAAACGGGGAGAATGCGGTTTTTGATGAAACGCATGTATATGTCCAATGTCCTCGGGCTAATCTCTTTCTTGGCATACTTTGTATACCATTCCTCAACAAAGGCCTCGAACGTCATTTTGGCGGGGTCAATATACTCCCCAGATTCAACCTCTACAACAAACTTTGCCAGCTCCTTTTCTGCCTCCCGCTTGGTCATTCCCTTCACTGTTTTTGTCTTTCTGGACCTCTGTCAAGATAGTAGACACAGAATTTATTGATTTAGCGCATTAAAGTAGTATTGGCGTTCAAAATCAGCTGGCGTGTTGTATCCGATCGACGAGTGGATACGTTCATTGTTGTAAAAGACCTCAATATACTCGAAGATGCTTTTCTCGGCTTCTGCACGGGTTTCGTACTTGTTCAGATAGAT
>NZ_KB899865.1 GCF_000378425.1 Cohnella laeviribosi DSM 21336
GTGTACTTCCCGAACTTTCTTTGAACAAATATGTGATTAAACCAATCTCTCGACAAACGATCCACTGCAAGATAAAATGGAGCCGCAGCAAAACAGTACATAAGAAACAGCCACCACAGCAGCCGGCTCTTCAGGCGTTCTCTCTTGATGAACATGTAGAACTGCGCGATATTGCTTTTGGTAATCGTATTGTCGACATCAATAACCGCATGATTCACCCCGTTTGCCAATAATCCGTCAATCTGCGAAAAATCTCTAATGTGCTTCATTACATCTCCCCTCAGATAGGTTGAAATTCCCAAGACCTGGATCTCACATTAATCCTAGGGCATACCGAAGACGATCACTTCCTTCATCATTTTTCTCAGAAAAACAAAAAAGACACTACCCCGAACACGTAGTATCTTCTGGATGACTGTAGGGTAACCCGGCTATCATTGCATAGTTTTATGCAGAAGACCCGTGGCTTTGCGTCCCTGTCTTTCGAACAGGTTTGCCATTATCCAAGTCAGACTTATTACCTATTATTATATTACCAGTTTGTCAGAAAAGGCAAGAACTAAATTGGGAAATTTTTGAATTTATCGAAAAGTGGATTGGTTAAATTCTGCTGCCTAATGCAAAAAATAACCTTATAGTCTCAAAGAGCATCATGTACCATGAAGTATTCCCAAATTGCTTTTCTATCGCCCGAACGCAGCGGAATATTTTGTACAAGGTCGATGCGAGTCGTTTGACGACGAAAAGACAGGTATTTGACAAAATCCCCTTATGGAGCCAAGGGGGATCAACCCCCTGACCTCATCGCTGCCAGCGATGCGCTCTACAGCAGTGGTATCCCCAACGGACGCAACAACATATCCGGTTAGGCTGTACCTTCGGAATCCGGCAAAAGACCGTTTTAGAACTACGAGTCTCATAAATATGCTCCGCCATATGAACTCGTTTAAGGTAACGATCGGCATTGTCGCCCAATGTGTTACAATGAATTGATTTGACTTATGAGATTTCATTAAAACCCTCCATATAGTTCTATGATCCATATCGTAATCTGTATCATTTTGTCGGTATAAAGAAGAACACCCGTCAAGACCATTAGCGCCCCGCCAATTTTCATCATCAGCCGAGAGTACTTTATCATCCACTTCATGCTTACCATAAAGAAAGCCATGATAAAAAAAGGAATGCTGAACCCGAATGTATAAGCGAAAACATACGCTAATGCTTGATCCGGATTTGTAACCCCTAATGCAAATACGGCGGATAAAATCGGTCCAATACATGGCGTCCAACCTGCCGCATAGATGATCCCTACCAAAACCGAACCCAATTACCCCGTAGGCTTGCGCCTTAATTCCAAACGGAACTCTTTCATCAAGAGTTGCGGTTGAAAGATTCCTAGCATAACAAGTCCCAGATGATGACGACAATAGCGCCCAGTTGGCGTATCAAGTCCCGATTATTCGAAAAGATCTCACCCACTAAGCTAGCTGAGAGTCCCAAGGCAACAAAGATTACGGAAAAGCCGAGGACAAAAAATAACGTATGTAATAAGGCATGGCGTTGAAGTATACCTCTGTGTTCTGTTAAATCTTTCACCGATACTCCTGTGATATAAGATAAAAATGACGGATACAGCGGCAGACAGCATGGAGATATAAATGATAAGAATCCCGCACCGAAAGCCAGCCATAACGTGATGTCCGTCGTGATCATTATTAACCCTCTTTCCAACATAACATTCAAATATTCATATAAACGTATTTAGTATATAATAACTTTTAGTAGATTTTAATCTCTTTTTTCGTGAAATTTTTATGACTCTACAGCTTTTTCATACTAATTCATTCAGGTGATTATGTTGATTTTTCGGTTTGCTAGGCTTCTATTCACGATTTTTCTTATTATCGCATTGGCATTCACAAGCGGGTTATTCAGCATTTTGCTTTATGCAAAAATATCGGATAGACAGTTATTGATCTTTTCAGATGACAAAGTGTCTGTTTCGGTGGTTTCGACTCCGCAGGTGACGAAGACGCAGCATACAGACCGATCAGAGCCGATGAACCTTAGTAAAAGTGCTGCGATGTTGGATGCCCCCATTATAAAACAAAACCCGGAGCTTTATAACGGTTGTGAGCTAACCAGTTTAACCATGCTACTTCAGTATTACGGAATTTCGAAAAGTAAAATGGACCTTATACCGGAAATGAAAAAAGACACTACGCCCATTCAGTTCGACGAACACGGGAATATCACTTACTGGGGAAACCCAAATCTCGGTTTTGTCGGGGACATAACGGGAAAGCAAAAAGGGTACAGCATTTATCACACCGCTCTTTTGGATTTGTTGAAATCGTACATTCCAACAGGGGTAGACTTGACTGGTACCTCTTTCGATAAGTTGGAACGACAAATTTCGGACGGCATTCCGGTTGTAGTTTGGACAACAATAGGATATACCGAGCCAAAGCAGTGGGTGGTTTGGGATTCCCCCCTCGGACCCATCCGAGCCACTTTTTCTGTACACTCCGTTCTTCTTGTTGGATTCGATAAACAGTACGTATACGTGAATGACCCGCTCACCGGAGTTAAAGGACAAAAGGTTGACAAACTGCAGTTCATAAAAAGCTGGGAGACCATGGGTAAACAGGCGCTTTCATATAGAAAGAATTAATGCACTCGTTTGGAAAAATTATGTAACAATTTAGACATTTGATTAAACTTTTTGAATGTTTTTCTTCGTCAGTTAGGATATACCAATTGTACAATAAACATCAAAACTGTGATTGTTATATTGAAATAGGCTAGGATAAGAGCCACCTTTTTCTCTTTTTTCATACCCAACATCTTGTACCTTTTTACATCGAAGTACAGTATCGCCAAGCCGGACAGAAAAAAAAACTATTACAATGAAATTGTAGTGACTCATGTTAATAATATCGGACATAACTTGCCTCCTAGTCTGGAGATTTATTTAATTTTGTAGCTGTTGATTTTTGATATAAAAACGAAAGTACAGTCACTAAGTCGATATATGATTATGATATCTTTTAATCGTATAAAATGTTTTGGTTCAGAGGGCAAATCCATACAACGTAGAAGAACTGGAAGACCTTAAGTAAAGAAGTTACTCTCTTATAGTCAGAATTTAAGCTTTTACAGTCAGCGGGGAACAGTTATCTTGTGCTAACGGTTGGAATATGATTTAAATATCTGATCGATCTGCTGCTGGATATAGTTCTCCGTCATTCCCCCGACAAAAATATTTTGAATAATTCCATCCGGGCTAACAAAAAATGTAGTTGGATACGCAGTTACGTTATATTTTTTGGCAATAAGCAGATCCTTATCAAACAGGATTGGAAACGTCACTCCCGTCTGTCTTACAAAGCCCTGTATAGTAACCGCACTTTCGTTCAAATTTAGACCGAGGACAACTAGGCCTTTTTCTCTCCACTTTTCATACTGCTTTTGTATGGCAGGCATCTCTTCTCGGCATGGTGGGCAAAACGTCCCCCAAAAATTAATCACAACGACCTTCCCCCTGTAGTCCGACAAACGGTGGACTTGGCCGTTCAGGTCAAGCAATGAGAAGGCGGGTGCTTCTTTGCCATTTCGAGGAATACCGTCTCCGGATAAAAAGGTGCTGCCGATCGTTATCCCTCCAATGATCACAAAGGCGAACAAAACCGCAACCTGGATCCATCTTTTTTTGCTTTCCCATAAAGTAATCCCTCCATTGCGAATTTTGACAGATTGGTTAGTGAAGAGAAGGGGCAAGCCAAAGCCAGTTTGAACCCCATTGAAGTACATAGTATAAAAGAACGCCAACGAAAAAAAATAGCGCCGCACGACGGTCCCCGGCAGCATTCACTGCCGGAAGCAAGTCCGTCGCGGCAACATACAGGAAGATCCCCGAAGAAAATGCAATAGCGACAGCGACTGTCTGTTCGCCTGGCAAATAAAAATCCGATAGAACAAATGCGGCAGCAGCTCCCGCAAGAGTGGATACCCCTAATAAAAGAGCGGCTCCTATTGCCTTTTTCCGGTCTTGAAAAAGGATAAAAATGATGGACGAAATGGTTAATCCGTCCGGAATTTTATGTAGAAGTACGGCAATGAACACCGTAATTCCCAGGCTAAAATCAACCTCAAAGCTAGCCACGATCGATAACCCGTCAAAAAATGTGTGGATGAGCATTCCCGCCATGGCTCCCACGGTCGTACTTTTGACGTGGTCATGAACATGAGTTTCCTCGCCAAAATGAAAATGTCCGGCTACATATTGTTGGAAAAAATAAACGGCAAGCACGCCCAAGAGAATATATACCGGGCTTGAAGATTCATGTTCCAACGAATCGGGAATGAAATCCAAAATAGCGATCGCCATCAAGAGTCCCGCACTCAACGCCATCAAAGCATGGAGGCCTCTTCGCGACCAATTTTGTTTTAATACAAGCATCAGCCCGCCCACCACATTGGCGCAGGCCGCCAGCAAAACAAACAAAAAGCTGCTCCAATTCATTCCACCACTCCATTAACAGTACCGAGAGTATCCATTTTATTTACGGTAGAGCTTGGTACGCTATCAATTTGAGTTCCTCTTCTTTTCGATTCTTGCCTCCAAGAACGTATGGAGGATAATGATGGCCACCCCAGTAACGATAAAGCAATCCGCCAAATTAAAAATGGGATAGTCAATCAAGCGAAAATCAAGCATATCGACAACTTCCCCTTTGATGGCCCGGTCAACAAAATTTCCAAGGGCCCCACCTAATACAAAGGAGAGTCCAAATGAAAGGAACTTTTGCTCGCGATAAACTTTACGTAAGTAAACGATGATTCCGATAACGATAATGATCGTGACGACGATAAAAAACACCCTTTGGTTTTGCAAAATCCCGAAAGCTGCCCCCCTGTTTCGATGGGAGGTCAAATGAAAAACGTTTGGAATGAGAGGAATCGTTTCTTCCATGTCCATGTACGTAGAGACTGCCCATTTGGTCACTTGATCGGCCATAAGGACGAAGATGGCAAGTATATAGTAGCGGAGCAATTTATCACCCCTATAGAGAAGGAGTTAGGGGGTTATCCCCTAACTCGCATTAAACGCAGTCCGTTCAACGTTACAATCAGCGTCGCCCCCATATCGGCGAAAATGGCCATCCATAACGTAAGCATGCCGGGGATGATGAGAAGCAGCGCCAATGCCTTGATGAGCAAAGAGAATGTAATATTTTGCTTAATGATTTGCAACGCTTTACGGCTTAGCTTAATAGTAAACGGAAGTTTGGTCAGGTCATCCGCCATAAGGGCAATATCGGCTGTTTCAAGCGCCGTATCCGTACCGGCTCCCCCCATCGCGATGCCTACGGTGGCGCTGGCCAAGGCGGGAGCATCATTGACGCCATCACCTACCATGCCTACGGGTCCGGCTGTTTTTAACTTCTTGATGGCCTCCAGTTTATCCTGCGGCATAAGTTCCGCTTGAACCTCGCGAATGCCTACTTGCTTCCCGATCGCTTCCGCCGTGGCTCGGTTATCGCCGGTTAGCATAACCGTTTTTTGCACACCCAGTTCGTGAAGTTTCCGCACGACTTCACGGCTGCTTTCACGAACTTCGTCAGCAACAGCAATGAGAGCAAGTGCCTCGCTTTCGGTTCCCAGCACCATCACCGTTTTGCCTTCCCCTTGCAGTTGTCGGATCTTTTCCTTAGTTTCGCTATTCAGTTCCATCATTTCTTCAAACAATTTTGGACTTCCGATGTAATACAACGTTCCTTTGACAACGGCTTTCGCGCCTTTACCGGTAATGGACGAAAAATCATCCGCGACCCACTGCTCCAGAGAAATGTTCTCTTCATCCGCTTTACGCACAATCGCGGAAGCGAGCGGATGCTGGGACCATTTTTCAATCCCCGCGGCTATTCCCAACAGGTTGCCCTCTTCAGGGCCTTGCAGACGGATCAGATCGGTTACGACTGGAACACCTCGGGTTAATGTGCCGGTTTTATCAAATGCGATCACGGAAAGTTTACCAGTTTCTTCCAGGTGAATGCCGCCTTTAATGAGAACACCGTTTTTAGCCGCATTCCCAATTGCTGTAACGATGGAAACCGGGGTCGAGATGACCAAGGCGCACGGGCACCCTACTACAAGCAAGGCCAATCCCCTATAAATCCAATCACTCCAAGCACCGTCGAATAAAAGCGGCGGAACGACCGCTATGACAAGTGCTGCGAGCATAATGGCGGGAGTGTAATACTTGGCGAACTTATCTACAAATGCTTGAGAAGGCGCTTTTTCCGCCTGCGCTTCTTCTACAAGGTGGATGATTTTGGATATTGTAGTATCTTCCACCCGCTTGGTGACTTCCACTTCCAGCAGGCCCTCTTCATTCAAAGTCCCCGCAAACACTTCGTCGCCCGGCGTTTTGGATACCGGAACGGATTCGCCTGTAATGGCCGCCTGATTTACCGCTGAATTCCCTTTGATGACTTTGCCGTCCATGGCGATCTTTTGACCCGGTTTTACAATCATGATGTCACCAATCTGAATGTCATCGACAGGGATCTGCATCTCCTGATTTCCTCTGCGGATCGTCGCTTCTTTCGGCGCCACGTCCATGAGCGAGCGAATGGATTGACGGGCTTTCTCCATCGAAAATGACTCCAACGCTTCACTGATGGCAAATAACAATACAACCGTTGCGCCTTCGCCCCACTCCCCGATGGCTGCCGCTCCCAAAATAGCCACGGTCATCAATGTGTTCATGTTAAAGTTGAGGCGAACGAGTCCTTTAATGCCCTTAATAAATAATTCATAGCCGCCAATTAGGATGGATAAACCGTACAACAAGGGCGATACGGTCTGTCCTTCACCTATTAGGTAGCCTGCAAGCAGAAAAATGGCGGAGACAGCGGTGGTTATCGTGGATTTGCGCTTCCAAAACGGTACACGTTCGATCGCTCGTTTTTCTGTTTCAGGGTATACTTTTAATCCTTCGAAAGAACCAGCTTTCTCCAACTCCTGCACGCTGGCCTCCCCGTATACCGTAATTTTAGAAGCCCCGAAGTTGACTTGCGCATCAACCACTTTGGGCAAGGCCTTCACATTTTGTTCGAACTTGGCCGCACAGTTCGTGCAGGTAAAGCCCTGAACACGGTAGACGCTTTTTTTATTCACGCTATTTTCCAAGTGAAACACCTTCTTTCTGATGGGTTATCGCCAATAAAATCAACTGTTTAACGTTCTCGTCTTCCAGCGAATAGAACACCAGTTTCCCTTCTTTCCGATATTTGGCCAGTCCCATATTGCCAAGCAGACGTAAATGATGTGAAGCTGTAGCGACGGTAGAACCGATAATGTTGGCTACGTCACATACGCATAACTCGTCTTCAATGCATAAGGCAAATGCAATTTTTAGCCGTGTTTCATCGGCGAGTACTTTGAATACTTTAGCCATGTCCTGAAAGTCATTTTTGCTTAGTTTTTCCTTGACCCGTTTGACCTTATCCTCGT
Source organism: Cohnella laeviribosi DSM 21336 (assembly GCF_000378425.1). GTDB lineage: Bacteria > Bacillota > Bacilli > Paenibacillales > Paenibacillaceae > Cohnella > Cohnella laeviribosi. Next base: position 7,525 of record NZ_KB899865.1, read on the forward strand.
CAAAACAAAATATTTCGCATGAATCATCACGCTTCATGGAGTCACCTCAGTTCATTATAATCAAATACACCTTTGAGTATTATAATATTCCGCAGACGAGCATTTGTCAAAGAAAATATTCAAATAATTATTTGAGCATTTGTATTGACAAGATAAAGAAACGGTATTAGTCATACATTATTATGATTATTTGATTATTTTATTAAGAATGATTCATTGGAGGTGTTTCTGATGCGAGAAACGAAGACAATAGGATTTTATTGGCGATGGTGTCAGGCCATGTATCAATTTCGGTGGATCGTGCTTGTGTTATGGATCGTCCTTTTGGCGGGATTTTCCCTTGTGGCTCCCAATGCTCCGGATTTGTTCAAAGAAAACGGCTTTACTCCATATGGAACGGAATCCGACCTTGAAACGAAGCAACTTAAGGACGATTTCGGTTTTCCTTCCTCAACCCTAAGCATCGTCTACAAGAGCGATCAAGGACCGGATGACTTGCAGACGACCGAGCTCATCAAGACGATTCGTGAATTGGATTCCGGTCGGCTTGAAACTTTGGTAACAGGCAAAGCCACTTATGATGTATAAATGGTGGGACCGGATGGTTCTTCCCTTATTGCTGAAGTTGTTTTAGCCATTGAAATGGGAGCAAACGCTGAAGATTTGAGTCTGACATACATGCACATCCCACTCTGCCGGAACCTTTAATGGCTGCAGAAGGAGTACTTGCTCATGCCATTCATATGCTCAACAAGAGAATAAGACGGTTAAATTTAGAAGTCCGGTGAAAAAGTCCGCGTAAGCAGGCCTTTATCACGGGTTTGTCGAATTTATATCGTAACACGATGATCGAAAGAGTGATTGAACATGAAAGCCTATAAGTCATCGGCTATCCAGCCTCAGATGTTCCAATTTGTGGATATGGATGAACTCGTACCGAAAAAGCACATCCTGCGCCAACTGAACGAAGCGCTTGATTTTTCCATCGTCCATGATTGGGTGGCGCCGCTGTATACGGAACGTACCGGACGCCCGGCGGCTGACCCGGAGCGGATGGTTCGACTCATGCTGCTTTCGTATTTGTTCAACCATTCCGAACGGGAATTGTATCAACTGTTGCCCATGCATGGGGGCTACTTGTGGTTTTGCGGACTGGATTTCGAATCCGTCTTGCGCCCGGATCCATCCAGGCCGTCCCTGCCGGATCGGACGACCTTGGTGAAGACCCGGAAATTGTGGCGAAAACACGGTATTTTCGACACGCTCATGAAACATGTCGTCGATCAGTGCATCGCCGCCGGACTGGTCCAACCCGATGTAGATGCGGGAGTCGACGGTTCCCAAGTACGCGCCAACGCTTCTATCCACAGCTTGAAAGAAATCACTCTGGCCCCTGTGGAGTCGATTGAAGACTACCTGGCTCGCATGGCCCGGCAAGACGAGCAACCCGAAGGTGACGCCGCTGATTCCGATGATGACAGACGGCCGCCCGCACCGCCCACGCGAACAGAACGGCGTCTGGAAGACGAAGCGACACATGAAGATTTTCATGGCAAAACGTTCTCGAACAAGACCCACCGCAGCGTGACGGACCCGGATGCTCGCTTGTACAAAAAGAGCAACGGTCAGGAAGCGCATTTGCGGTATTTGGTGCATCATGTGACGGATGTCAAATCCGGCGTCATTCTGGCTACGCAAGCGAGCATCGCGTCCGGAACGGCTGAGCGCGAGACGAGCTTGCAGCAGCTGGCCGCGATCCGTTTTGCCCATCCGCAAATCCGGATTCGCACGCTTTCTGCCGATAAAGCCTACGGTACGACAGATTATCTGCGATCGCTGTTCGAGCAAGGGATTATTCCTCTGGTTTCGCTTCGCAACCTGGCACTGGAAGATGTACCGACTTGGAAACGCCAAACGAACGATCCGGAGAAACAACGCAAGCGTCTGGCCAAAATCCGAGAAATCCAAATCCGCAACAAAGCCAAACAAATTCAGCTCAAGGGTTCTTACCGTCATCTGCAAAAGTTACGGACGCGGTGCGAGCATGTGTTTGCCGAAAGCAAAGTCGCGCATGGCCTGGGTCGCGCGCGGAGCCGCGGCCTGGATTGCATGCAGGAGCAGGCACTGCTCACGGCAATCGTTCAAAATCTGAAAAAACTATGCCGGTTTAAGAAGAAACGACCTCAAACCGGTATTTCGGCATGTCCAAAACCGAAATCCGTGATGATGGAGGTGGTGTCGGACCTGCTCATTTCGGTGTTGGTTGGGTTGTTTTCCTCTTTTTTCATGCCGAAGAGACGGATACAACTGACTTAAATCACCGGACTTTTAGATTAGTTCTAACAATGACTAACATGTAGAGTAGAGAACTGAAATTTCATAGGAGGGCGAGAGCCATCCATTTACTTTTCCAGCTCCCCCTTCATCAAACCGGACGTGAGGTTTTCCCTCATCCGGCTTTCCGATGTTCTTCTTCCTTCGGCATTACGGTGCTCCTCTTAGCTGGCGAGTTTCTTGAGTCCTGCAAGCTGTGCCGCTATGGCCGCTTGCCTGGATTTGCTGTGTTTGTTACGACGGTTGCGTTTCTTGTTCCAGAACAAAGTCAGGCGCTTGCGAATGTACCAATCGATCTTATTGAGGAATTTGTCGGCAAAGGAATCAAGACCGTAGTAGTTCTTCCACCCTTGTATCTTCGGGTTAAATTCCTCCACCATCCGGTTCATCGTCCAAAACAGACGATCGCGCGGTTCGGTCACTTCCTTCACCTTCTGTCTCATGTTCTTCATCGCCTTCTTGGACGGGTAACTGCGAAGAATGGAGACTTCTTTGTTTCCCTTTAGTATCTTCGGTATTTTCCGGTGGTGCATCCCGAGAAAGTCGAATCCCTGCTCTTCCCCCCAGAGGTTAAAGAGCTTGGACTTCGTCTTGTTCATTTCCAGTTCCAGTTTTCCGAATACCGTTTTGAGGACATCTATCGCTCTCAAGGCTTGTTCTTTGGTTTTACAAAGGATGACAAGATCATCGGCGTATCGCACCAGTGTCCCGGATCGTGTCCAGGTAGTTCAGGTAGATATTCGCAAGAAGCGGACTAATGACCCCGCCCTGCGGGCTTCCGAGTTCGGTTTCGTGAAACTGATCATCTTTCTCGAATCCCGCTTTCAGCCACTGGCAGTATCCGGTGATATCAACGTCGACGACCCAGTAGACGCCTTTCTTCACAGCCCGGCGAATGTGTCGGATTGCATCGTGCTGACTTCGCTTCGGCCGAAATCCGTAGGAGCAGTCTTGAAAGTCTGCTTCAAAAATCGGTTCCATAACCATCTTCGTTGCCATTTGAACGACTCTATCCCGTATCACGGGAATACCGAGCGGACGCATCTTCCCGTCCGGTTTCGGTATCTCCTTACGTCTTGCCGGTTGCGGATGATACTTGCCGTTCATAAGGGCCCTTTGGATTTCGCTGACGAAACGTTCTTCACCGTATTCCTTGACGATGTAGTCGATGGTTACGCCATCCACGCCACCGCTTCCGCCGTTCGCCTTGACCCGTTTCCATGCTTCCCAAAGTATGTTGCCGCGGTGCACTTTGTCGTACAGCGCATGAAATCGCCGCCTCGGATTTCCCTTGGCCGCAAGGTATAGTACGTTTTGGAGTTGTCGAGCTTTTGCTTTGGCGTAGTTAGCAGGTTTCACTGCCATTCACTGACTCTTACCTCCTCCAGTACGTGAACAAAGCAGGGGTCCTTTCCTCCGCAAGGTTGTGTTGTCCTTGCTTCATAGGTACTACAACCCCCTCCGCCTCCCTCCCCGCAGCTTGCCACTTCACCTTTCGGGCTTATAGGGTCGCTTTTTACGGCGTCCGCCGTGCGGGGTAGGGTTTCCATAGTTTCAGTCACAGCTTTCTCAGCATGCCGATCCCCATACACCGGAGAGTTCTTCCGTGCTGCGTTTCCAAGTGCTTCGCACGTTCCATGGCCTTCGCCCAAACATCCGGAGCTCGGTTCCCTCTTGTCCTTTGCAGGTTCTTTTTGACGATGCGGCAGGATTCACTTCATGTTACGGCCTGCTGATTTGCTCGCACTCCCGCAGGAGTTACTTTGTCACGGGGCTTCAACCTTAGGATCTCTCCACCAGTTGCCCGTCAGCTACGAGGCGACTTGGCTCTTACCTCGGCCGGACTCGCACCGGCTAGTTGTGCCTAACTTGGCTAGGCGCGCGATGTTAATAAAAATCGCCTGCGGAAATATTTGTCCTCAGGCGATTTAGTTTCCATGCGCCAGGTCTAAACCCACCGGCTTTAGCCGGTCAGCTTCCAGCGCGTTGACAGCGTAGCAGCACATCTCTACCATGAGGTTAGAGGTGAGACGGATGGTTGATTACCAGACAGGCGGGCATTCTGTCTACGATATCAAGTACCACTTCGTGTGGGTAACCAAATATCGATATCATGTTCTCGTTGGAGAAGTTGCAGCTAGAGCACGCGAAATCATTCGCCAATGTTGCTTCAGCCGTGGAATAACGATTGTAAAGGGCAGTGTAGGCAAAGATCATATCCATCTGCTGATCTCATGTCCGCCAACGATGGCCCCCGCTAAGGTAATCCAGTATCTCAAGGGTAGATCGTCACGAATGCTGCAGGACGAATTCTCCCACCTGAAAAAGAGATATTGGGGCCAGCACTTGTGGGCGAGAGGATATTTTTGCGCAACTGTTGGTGCAGTAAATGAAGAGACGATTCACAAATACATCGAAGGACAACAAGTCGAGGGAGACGATGTATTCGACATCGAAGAATGACCGGTAGCCATACTGAGTTTCAGTCGGAAGCTTTAGGTGGCTTCAGCCACAGGTAGCTTTCAGCGGGCTTTAGCCCAAACCAGCGGCTTTGAGCCGCAAGCTCGAGTTTCAGTCGAAAGCTTTAGGTGGCTTTAGCCACAGGTAGCTTTTCAGCAGGTTTTAGCCTGAACAGCGGCTTTCAGCCGCTATAAGGAACCTACCGGCTTTAGCCGGTAGTCGTTCAGATTATAAAGGCAGCCGTTGTTTCAGCGGCCTCTCTCTTGCACCTATTTTCCTTTAAGGGAAAGTAAATATCGAATTATCGCATCCTGCTGCTCTTTCGTGAATCCCGTGGTTTCGTCAACCCAATATTCGTGTCCCATACCGGCTACGTGGACGTCTTGAAGCGTTTTGACACTTTGGTTTGCCGCGATCACTTGGCGTCTCAGTCGACTGTCGAGCAGCGCCCGCAGACTGTTGGCCGGATCGGGGGCGATCCCTTTCATCAGGGTAGCGGGCATACCAACCTGCGTCAGATCTGGTCCGACGGCAACCCCCCCATCATGAAGGTAAGGGGCCGTCCACTGAAGTCCGATTAGTCCTTTGACTTTGTACCCCCCAGGTGAATCGCCATGGGCGTAAGCCAGCTTGACTTGTTCGGGATCGAATTGACCGGTCGGCACGTTCAACGTCTTAGCATCAGGTGGAACGGGAACCGGCGTATCCGGCGTGTAGAAGGAGGCTTTTCCAAAAAAATACTCCGTCTTCTTGAGCGCCTTTGCGCGTGACGGTTCCGTTCCGATGATTTGCGAGGAAATAATCCGATGGTTCGTGAATGCATCGCCTGCATGGCAAGCGATACATTGCGCCCGTTGGAAGACAGTTTCTCCCGCCTTGATGACGTTCGCTTCGGCACTTTCTTTTTTCACAGGTGGTATGATCGCATTCTGATAAGCGGCCATCGCATTTACTTGCTCCCCCGCACGATAACCCGGTGAGCTGATGTATACGCCGTCAGGAGCCATCATGGTCAATTTGGGAAAAGACGGCGGTTTGATCATTTCGTTGACGCCCGGAACGCCCGGAGTGGGATCCACCTTCGCGAAAAATTCCGACGGCTTCTGCCCGCTCTTCGGATTGTAACGGTACTTGGGATTTGCCGCATTTTGCAGAATCGTGCCGATATATACCTCTTTGTCCATGCCGAACAGATATGGGCTGGCTTCCACCTGTGCCAGGGGATCAGAGTTTTGGGCGTGAACGTTATTGCTGAACGCGCTAAGCCCGTGAAAAGGGCCGGCCATGGCAAATCCGCTCCAACCATAAGGGTGTCCGCCTTTGGTGAACGAATCCGGAATTTGTGCTGGATTGCTTTTCATATCAATCGTTGAATCGAAGTTCCCCCTAGGCCATTTGACAAACGTTTCGTCCACGGCCTTTTCCAAAGCGACCGGATCGGGCAAAGGGCGGGTTCGACCGTCCGATGTTTGGATGGTGTCCTTGAGGCTATCCATGTATTTCCTTACGTTTTCGATATCGGTATGGGTAAAATAAGCGGATGAATTGGTTGCAAGCGCCATCAGCAGACCGGCATTCAAGTCAACGTTTGGTGCGCCTTCAATGGTTCTTTTCGATTGAGGATCGACCGTTGCGTGACAGGCCATGCAGCTGATGCCGACTTTCAGCCTTCCTTCCGAATATTTGACCGGCATGCCGAGTGGGGCATACGCCCCTTTAGGAACATCGATACCCGTATCGATTTTCTCCCCTTTTCGATAGGTCCGGTCTCCCAATGTCACATCTTTTGCCAGTTCCACTTGGAGATTGGTCGTTCCTTGCCCCTTTAACTGCACGATGGCTTTGGCGATGTTCGTAATCGTTAATGGGCCATCCACAATTCCCATGATATCTGTCAGGAATACTTCATTGCCAAACGTTTCTCGATATAACGTTTCCCGTCCCAATTTCAACAGCGCTTCGTTGATTTCGACTGTCCCATTGGCAGGAGAAAGCTTGGAGGGATCGGTTTTCGAATTGGCCGCCTCCTTGATCGTCAGCGTCTGTCCCCATAGGTCATATTGCTTCTCATCAACAGTTTGTAAACCTTTGACGCGTGAAGGATTGAGAATTTTCTCTTGAGGGGGCAAATAAGCATACTCCGGTTCCCAAATATTCAAGGTGACGTATATCGCACCGAATAGAACAACGGGGATAAGGAGATACCATAATGTTCGGCGTTTCATACTCGGGCTCCTTGATCGTGGATAGGTGGATAGTCATGAATAGAATTACCTTGAATCCTCCATTTCATGCAAACGAACAGGATCCCCATTAAGCTCTTGCGAATCCAACGGGGATCCTTCAATTTAGTGATCGTCACCGTATTAATGGTTCCGTCCAATATTGCTAAAAATGGGACCGAACAGGGAGAATTATCTATAAAAGATGAAACCTTCATACCCCATTCGTTTACAACTGCAACGAATAGCTTACTTTATATTGAAACGATGGACTCATGCGCACTGTGCTCCTGTATTTTATTTACATCTACTTTGCGGGTTGTGTCATCTACGCTGGTACTACCCCAAATAGAAGGTGTTCGGCTTTAACTCTAGAGGAAGATTTATCCTTGCTTTATTCTGGCTTTGTAGAGAAAAAACAGCCCGGTCTTCCGTTAAAGCCGGACTGTTTGCTTTAAGATTCTAATCAATCCAAGACGCTTGGCTTTTCGGGCTGCTTCACGGCTGGAGCGGGAACCTAGCTTCTTCAGAATATGATTCACATGCTTTTTAATGGTGCTTTCAGTTGTATGCAATTCGTTTTGAATGTTCGATTGCTTGTACCCTTTATGAATGTACCTTAATATTTCCTGCTCGGCTGAGGTTAACTGCTTACTACGTTGCTCTCTTTTCATCCGCCGAAATTCCTTCACCAGCACACCAGCCGAATCCGGATGAATGTAATTCAAATTATTGTAGGCAGCGCGAATAGCGCAGGGAATATCTTCGAAGTGGGCCTTCGTTACATAATTGACTGCCCCTGCCGCATACGTATCCATAATTGCCTCTTCCTCGTCGATGCCGGTCAGCATAATGATCTTGGTTTGCTTTATTTCCAAAATATCCATGGCCGCTTCAAGTCCGTCATACCCATTATCGGATAAAATAAGGTCCATGAGCACAACATGCGCGTCACTAAGCCTGGCGAGATGAACCGCATCCTCCCTGTTCGCCGCCGAACCGACGACGACAAGATCATGCTCGCGGCTCAGGAAACTTGTGAGTTGGTCACGCCAGACGGCATCATCCTCAACCAACATAACCTTGATTTGATCCAATGTCCCTCACCTCGGTTAACGGAAGCGAATGGGATCGAATCCTTTTGTGTGGAATTTGAATTACGACCGACGTCCCGACATTCAATTCGCTTTGAATATCGATCGATCCGTCATGCTGCTGAATAACATTGTAGCAGTACGTCAATCCGAGACCGAAGTTTTGCTTGCGATGTTTGGTCGAATAAAACGGATCGAACAAATAGGAAAGTTCGTCTTGTGATATTCCCTTTCCGTTATCCTTAAAGACGATCGTAAGATGCTTCCGCGTTTCGCATACCGAAATGAACAACATTCCTCCCGGCTCCATCGCTTCGGCCGCGTTGACGATGATATTGTGGAACGTT
>NZ_KB899866.1 GCF_000378425.1 Cohnella laeviribosi DSM 21336
AATAAGCCGGACGATCCGTTCCGGGTCAGCCGCCGGGCGGCCGGTACGTTCCGTATACAGCGGCGCCACCCAATCATGGATGATGGAAAAATCAAGCGCTTCGTTCAGTTGGCGCAGGATGTGTTTTTTCGGCACGAGATCATCCATATTCACGAATTGGAACAATTGCGGCTGGATGGCCGACGACTTATGGGCTTTCATGCTCATTCACTCTTTCGATCGTTTTGTTACTAAAATAAATTCGATAAAACCATGGGAAAGGCCTGCTTATACGGACTTTTTCACCGGACTTTTAGACTGCTCCGCATGGATGATCTGCGAAGGTGTGCCCTCGAACACCACCTGGCCGCCCTTGCTGCCTCCGTCCGGTCCCATATCGATGATCCAATTCGCTTGGCTGATCACATCGAGGTTGTGCTCGATGACGATCACCGTATTACCGGCATCCACGAGGCGGTTCGTGATCCCCAGAAGATGATCGATATCTGACATATGCAGGCCGGTCGTCGGCTCGTCCATCACGTAGATGCTGCCCTTCTTATGCAGCTCGCTTGCCAGCTTGATGCGCTGGCATTCCCCGCCCGAGAGCGTGCTGAGCGGCTGGCCGAGTGTAATATAGTTCAGACCTACATCACTCATCGCCTGGAGCTTGCGCACAACCGCTTTTAGCTGAAAAAAATCCAATGCCTGCTCCACAGTCATCTTCACATCGGCGTCGAGCGCGGAGAGTTCTCGCCTGAAATGGACATCATGGATATCTCCAGACTTGCAGCATCCTATCAGGAAGGCATTATGCCCCATTCCATCACCGGCGGTACCGAAAAGGCGAACACCCGAATGCAGGTTGATGCCCTGGTGGAATATTTGAAAAGCCTGCCACGTACAAAATCCGTTAAAGAGTCATATCAACGGGAGGAGATTGAATGAAGGCGCTTTTTCGCAACCCGGCGTTCTGCAAGTTGTTTTTCGCAGCATTTGTATCCCAGCTGGGAACGGTAGTTGGAAACATGGCATTCGCCTACTATATGGTTGACAGGTACAGCGAAAGGCCGTCGTTGGCCACTACGGCAGAGCTGATGTACTCGCTGCCGACCTTGGCGGTGTTCTGGATCGTCGGCGTGATTGCGGACCGGTTCGACCGTAAGCGGATTGCCGCCTATAGCGACTGGATTCGGGCGGGATTGACCTTGCTGTTTCTGCTTTTTGTTCATTATGACTTGCTATTTCTCTGTTTTCTGGTGCTATTTCTGCGCAGTTCGATATCCAAGTTTTTCGGCCCCGCCGAAATGGGACTATTGCAAGGAAGCATCGACCGGGACCAGTATGTTCAAGCCTCCGGTCTGAATCAAATGGTCATGGGGATGTTTATGCTCTTTGGCATGAGCTTGGGAGCAGCAGCCTATCATTTCATCGGCATTCAAGGGGCTATCATCGTCGATGGGCTCAGTTTCTTATTATCCGGTCTGCTGCTTGCCTGGGGGGATTTCCCTGAACATGCCCGTACTCCAAACGGAAAAAGCCTCATTCGCGATCTGCGGTTTTCCCTTCTCCTGAAAGATTTTTTGCATGGCCTTCGTTATATTGTGGGAAATCGGCTGCTTCTCGTGCTTATTAGCGGTTTTCTGTTTTTCGGCATTGTAAATGGCGTCTTCGCCGTCCTCCCCATCTTTGCTATGAAATATAAGCTCAGTCCCGATCAGTACGTCGTTCACTCCTCACTTATTACCGTCTTTCTGGGCATCGGCTTTCTTCTCGGCAGCCTCCTTGGCCCTCATCTGATCCGACGTTTCAAGAGAGCACCGATCCTCATATCCGGCCTGTTTATATCCAGCCTTCTGGTCGGGGGACTTGGCCGGGCCGGGCGGGTTGAAGTCTATTTTATTCTTGTATTGTTAGCGGGAATAGCGATCGCTCCTATAAATATCGCGCTTGGCAGTTGGATGCCGGAGCTTGTCTCCCCTCAAAATATGGGACGTGTCAATTCTTTGATCGAGCCGGTCATGATGCTTGGTCACTCACTGGCCTTGGGAGGCATCGCCTTAGCCTTTCCGGTCTGGATATCCATAACATGGTTGCATTATATACTGGCCATTTGTACCGTAGGAGTAAGCTTCTTCTATTTAGCTGCGCTCCCTCCCCTGGCCCGCAAGAGCTTGGCTCATGCGACGGCCGAACGAGCGATCGCCAAGGGGGAAATGTCTAAATCCCATAAATGAAAAAAGCCGCTATCTCAACGGCTTCAAATGGGATGATGTTCTTGTCTTAACTTTCAATAGCCGCAGGCTGTTGAGTGTCACGATCAGCGTCGCTCCCATATCAGCCAGGATCGCAAGCCATAAAGTCAGCCAGCCCGGCACGATAAGCACTAGCGCAAGCAGCTTGATGCCTAAGGAGAACGTCACGTTTTGTTTGATGATCGCAAGCGTCTTTTTGCTTAAGCGGATCGTGTAAGGCAGTTTTCGCAAATCGTCTGCCATCAATGCGATATCAGCCGTCTCCAGCGCAGTGTCGGTACCCGCACTCCCCATCGCAATGCCGACGGTGGAAGCCGCAAGCGCTGGCGCGTCATTCACTCCATCGCCCACCATGGCCACGCTAGGGTAGCTTTGCCGCAGCTGCTTGATGTATTGGAGCTTATCTTGAGGCAGCAGCTCCGCTTTAACCTCGTCCACACCCAACTGATTTCCTATGGCGTCAGCCGTCGCTTGGTTATCGCCTGTGAGCATGATCGTCTTTTGAACCCCAATGGAATGCAGCTCTTCTATAACGGCTTTGCTCGAATCGCGTACGGTGTCGGCCACCGCGATGAAGGCGAGCACTTCTTGCTGCGTCCCCAGTACCATAACGGTTTTTCCCTGAGTCTGCAGCGTACGGATTCGCTCGCGCGCCGTATCGATGATGCCAGATCTTAGTTCGTCAAAGAGCTTTGGGCTACCGATAAAATACAGCTGGCCGTCTACCGATGCTTTGACGCCTTTGCCTGTGATCGATTGGAAATCATCCACCAAAAGCGGTAGATCGGCACCCATTTGTTTGGCTTTGCGCACGATGGCCGAAGCCAACGGATGCTGGGATCTTCTTTCGATTGCTGCGGCAATCGAAATCAGCTCGCTTTCGCTACGCCCGCCAAATGCGACGATGTCCGTCACTTCGGGAAATCCCTTGGTTAACGTGCCCGTTTTATCAAAAGCTACCGCCGAGATTCGTCCCGCCTCTTCGAGATGGATGCCGCCTTTGATCAGCACACCGTTTTTGGCCGCATTGCCGATAGCGGTAACGATGGAAATGGGGGTGGAAATAACCAGTGCGCAAGGACATCCCACCACAAGCAGCGACAATCCACGGTAAATCCAGTCTCCCCACTCCGCGCCCAATAGCGGCGGAATGACAGCGATCCCGATGGCCAGCGCCATAATCGCAGGTGTGTAATATTGGGCGAACCGGTCCACAAATGCCTGAGATGGCGCTCGCTCGGCCTGCGCTTCTTCTACGAGATGAATGATTTTGGAGATCGTCGTGTCTTCAACGCGCTTCGTCACTCTGATTTCAAGCAAGCCTTCCTCGTTGAACGTGCCGGCGAATACTTCGTCGTTTACGGTTTTCGTGACCGGAACCGATTCTCCCGTAATGGCCGCTTGATTGATCGTTGACGTCCCTTTGATCACAACACCGTCCATCGCAAGCTTTTGCCCCGGCTTGACGATCATCACGTCGCCAACTTGAATCTCATCTACACTCACCGTCAATTCTGAAGAACCGCGCCGAATCAGCGCTTCTTTGGGCGCGATGTTCATAAGCGAGCGGATGGATTGGCGCGCCTTTTGCATAGAGAAGCGCTCCAACGCTTCGCTGACCGCAAAGAGCACCACGACGACAGCGCCTTCGCCCCACTCCCCAATGGCAGCGGCTCCGATAATGGCGACCGTCATCAGCGTGTTCATGTCAAACTGCAGCCGAAACAGATTTCTGATCCCTTTTTGAAAGAGTTTGTAACCGCCGATCAACATGGCCGCACCAAACGTCAGAGCAGGAAGCATGCCCGCTTCCCCGTAAACTGAAGCAAGGAGATATCCTGCGGCCATCAGCATTGCCGAGAGGAGCGCGTTCCCGTTTTCTTTCCAAAACGGTTCTTTCTTTTCGGTGACCCGTTGTTTTTCCGGAATTACCTTCAAATTTTCAAAGGCGCCGGCTTTTTCCAACTCTTCTATGGTCGCATTTCCAATAACGGTAATTTTGGAGGCTCCAAAATTAACCTGCGCATCCGCTACTCCGGGCAATTTTTTTACGTTCTTTTCAAAAATGCCGGCACAATTGGTGCAGGTAAGTCCTTGTACGCGGTAAACTTGTTTCTCATGGTTCGCCGCCTCATGTTGTCGCATGTGCCACCCACTCCTTGCTATGGGTTGAAGCCAGTTGAATGAACTGTCGGACGCGATCGTCCTCCAAGGAATAAAATGCCAGCTTCCCTTCCTTGCGGAATTTGGCCAATCCAAGCTGCTTTAACATTCGCAGATGATGCGATGCGGTTGCCAGCGAGGATCCGATGATATTGGCCACGTCGCATACGCACAGCTCATCTTCCTCGAACAAAGCAAATGCGATTTTCATGCGGGTTTCATCGGCCAGCACTTTAAACGTCTTAACCATGCTTTGAATATCGTGTTGCCGCAGAGCATCTTGTACTTTGCGTACTTTTTGTTCGTCATAACAATAAACTTCGCAGCTGTCTTTCATGCCGTACCCCCATACAATCAAATGCCCGTTTGATTATTAGGAGCGTATCATAACGAAATGATTCAGTCAAATGTTCATTTGATTATAGGCTTCCCCTTACCGAATCGTTCCATTCGGCAGCCCCTTACGATTTCGACTTTTACTTTTTGGAGAGCGGGTTTGATCGCCGCAATGTAATTCCCGACATGGCTTTTCCTGTGGGCTTAATTCCCGTTAAAACGATTTCTTTATTCATGTGATCCCTCCTCGTGATAAATAAAAAAGGGGCTCTCGTCCTGAAAGGACGAGAATCCCCGTGGTACCACCTTCATTAGCCCGCATCTATGCGTACTCTCTTCATCATCGCAACATTTGATTATGGACTCGATCCGCATCGCTGTTCTGTCAATAAAACGAGATTTCTTCATAATCGATTTTGCCGATAAGCTTGTCAATCCCGTTGATCCGCGAAGCGTCCAAACGTTTCAAAAAGCCGATCAACCGCTTCTGCCAATCCGGCTCCGCATCCTCCTTCTGCCGGATGATGGACAGAAGATCGCCGGAACCGTTTCGCAGCTCCTCGTAAAAGACGATCTTCGCCAGGATCGCCAGCTCCATGTCGCCGAAGGATGCGTACAGCGCATCGTATTCATCTCCGTATAGGCAATCGCTTTCCAACATATCCAAATAATCGTGCAAAGAGAAAAAATTCGATTGAATGAGCCGGACTTTCTCCTCCTTCGTTTCGCTGCGGATGATTTCGTCAAGCAATCTGCGCAGCCGGACATCGCTCATCCTGTCCCCCGCACGGAGTGAGAGGACGACAGGCTGGATCTTCTCTTCCATGTCCGTAATGATGACCGCCTGCAGGTTATGGTATTCTGCGGCGTTGACGATTCGCCGTATCAGATTTTGGCCGCATTCATTCATATAGGCTACGGTCTTGGGATCGAGGATTTGCAAGTTGTGCTGCAGCCGGGTCATGGCTTCGCGAATCATCTTCCGGATCTCGGAAGCGTCCGCATAAGAGAACATGCGTTCCAACCGTTCAAATTGATAGGGCGAAATCCGGATTTGGCCGGCGTCTCCCCCGGACAATACGGAAAATAGAGCGTTGTTTAGCACCAATTCGAACATGTTGAACAATTCAATCCGATAATCGAACCGGCACACGCTCCCGAAGTTCTCCAGCAACCGGAGCAGGTCTTCCCGGGCGAATTTGAAACAAAACCGGTTCTCGATTTGCAGCCGCTCCAAGTACTGCTTTATATAAAAGATGCCCTGCAGACGCATGTCATCCAGCGCCAAGGGGTAATCCATGCTGGCCATCGTGTTATGAGCGTCGAATAGGATACCGTACTTTTTCAGAAAGATAGGCAGCGATTCCTCGATCGTCGTGTTGTAGGCTTCGACCGGAACGTCCAGTTTCTGCCGTTTGACTTCGTTGTAGAGCCGTTTGGTTTCTTCGAAGCATTGCCGGACGCGTTCGACTCCTTTTTCGTACAAGTCTGCGATATCGCCTGTTTTTAAGCAGAGAATCGCCTTGTCGTGGTTCTCTAAGCTTGCCAAATAAGCATCCACTGCATACAGCACGGAGGCCAAAATGTTTTCCGCCGTTTCGGTGGTTACGGAAGAACTTTTACCTTGCGTATACCGTCGGATCAGATCCTGCAAAATGAGCAGCAGCCGATTCTGGATGACGTACGCTTCCCGATTGTCCAAAAGGCCTGCGCGCTGCCCTTCGTTCAAGAGAGACAACGTATACTGGTTTCGTTTTAACCCTGAGAAATGGATTTCGCTTTGGGGAATCGGCAACCGGCTGTCGTTTGCCTCATGGCCAAAGTGATCAAGCTTCATTCGTCATCCTCTCCTTCGCGCAGCAACTCGTCGCGCATGGCTTCGATTCTGAAATCCGCCGCGAACTCTTCAAGCTTGCTTCTTAACAGTTCTAAAGAACCCCCGCATTCGTTGTCGAAGCAATCTTTCATGATCCCGATCAGCTTGGCGTCGCCGATCTTGTCCTCGGTTTCGTTTTTGAGAAAATAGAAGATTTCGTGCAGTTCATTGAGCGTGGATGCGTAATGATCCTGGCGGATATGCGGCGATTCGGAGAAAACCTCGATGATTTCCTTTGTCGCTGCTATCCCCAATTCCAACCGCCCGTAGCTGTGCAGCACCCGATTTCTTTCCGCCAAAAGCTGTTTGATTTCGTCGGGGGCAAGCGTCAGTCCGAACGGCTGCGTCTTCTCGTTCAGCTCAAGCAGCTCGATCAGATGCTGCTCCGGTATCGACAAGCTCATGGAGTTGAAGAGGCGGGACAGGTTCATGCGGCTTCCTCCCGTCGGAATGGATGGCGTTAAATTGTCTATTGACTTTTTCGTGAATTTGTGATATAATGAAATTTAATGAATTTATATTTTAGTTCGGACATTATATCACCCTTGCTTCGTGGTGTCAACACATACCGATATGAACAAAAGCCGTCGTCCTTTACGCACGTAGAGGCCGGCGGCTTTTGTTCGGGGCGGCTGTGGCGGTCACCTTTTTTCGCGAATTTCTTTGCTAATCCGGTCAACGACTGCTTGTACGCTTTGAATTCCCAGGTCTCCTTCCCCGCGTTTTCTGACGGCTGCAGTGCCGGAGGCGGCTTCGTTTTCCCCGAGGATCAGCATGTAAGGGACTTTCTCCAGTTGCGCCTCGCGGATTTTGTAGCCCAACTTCTCGTTGCGCCCATCGATCTCCACGCGTATCCCCGCCTCGCTCAACGCCGCCTTCACTTGGAAAGCATAGTCAAGATAGCGATCCGACAAGGGCAGCAGCTTCGCCTGAACCGGCGCGAGCCAAAGCGGAAATGCGCCGCCGTAATGCTCGGTTAAAATGCCGATGAAACGGTCGATGGAACCGTATACGGCGCGATGAATCACGACCGGCCGATATTTCCGGTTGTCTTCGCCGATGTACGACAGGTCGAACTTCTCCGGCATCTGAAAATCCAGTTGGATCGTCGCGCACTGCCAGCTCCGCTTAAGGGCGTCCAAAATGTGAAAGTCGATTTTGGGACCGTAGAAGGCTCCGTCGCCTTCGTTAATCCGATACACGATGCCCAACCGGTCCAACACATGCCGTAGCGCCGTCTCCGCTTGGTTCCACAGCTCATCGGAGCCCATCGAATTTTCCGGACGTGTGGACAGTTCGATCCTGTACTCGAAACCGAACACTTCATAGACCCGGTCGATCAACTCGATCACGCGGGAAATTTCATCTTCGATCTGGTCCGGTCTTACAAAAATATGCGCATCATCCTGGCAGAACGTACGCACACGCATCATCCCGTTCAAAGCGCCCGAAAACTCATGGCGGTGCACTTGCCCGAACTCGGAAATCCGGATCGGCAGTTCGCGGTAGGAATGCAGACTGTTTTTGAATATCAGCATGTGTCCCGGACAATTCATCGGTTTGAGGGCGAATTTCGTTTCATCGGCTTCCGTAAAGTACATGTTTTCGCGGTAATGATCCCAGTGGCCCGACTCCTCCCACAGCCTTTGTTTCATGATGAACGGCGTGCGCACTTCTTCATAATCCCGTTTCTGCTGCATACTGCGCAAAAATTGTTCAAGCTCCGTCCGGACGATCATTCCTTTGGGCAAGAAGAATGGCATCCCGGGCGCTTCTTCGGAAAACATGAACAGTCCTAGCTCTTTGCCCAGCTTCCGGTGATCGCGCTTTTTGGCTTCTTCAAGGCGTTGCAAATGCTCGTCGAGCTGCCCCTTTTTCGGGAATGAAGTCCCGTAAATGCGCTGAAGCATTTTATTTTTGGCGTCCCCGCGCCAATAGGCTCCGGCAACGTTCATCAATTTGAACGCTCTGATGCGGCCTGTGGAAGGAAGATGCGGTCCGCGGCAAAGGTCGCTAAACTCACCCTGCGTATAGACGGTGATCACGGCATCTTCGGGCAGATCACGAATCAGCTCCAACTTGAGCGGCTCTTCGCGTGCTTCGAACATTTTTATGGCTTCTTCGCGACTGATCACGCGGCGGGTGATCGGCAGGTCTTCCTGCGCGATCTTTTCCATCTCTTTTTCGATCGCCTCAAGGTCGTCGTTCGTGAGCGGCTTCTCCATGTCGATGTCGTAGTAAAACCCGTCTTCGATAACGGGGCCGATTCCGAGCTTGACGGCCTTATCCCCGCAAATGCGCTTAATGGCTTGCGCCATCAAATGCGCCGTGCTGTGGCGGCAGATGTCCAGACCGTCGTTGCTGTCCAGCGTAATGATTTCGACGAGCGCGTCCTCTTCAATCGCCCGGTTTAAATCGACCGGCTTGCCGTTGATTTTTCCTGCCACCGCTTCTTTTTTCAGTTTTGCGCTAATGGACGCCGCCACCTGCTCGATTGTCACG
Source organism: Cohnella laeviribosi DSM 21336 (assembly GCF_000378425.1). Taxonomy (GTDB): domain Bacteria; phylum Bacillota; class Bacilli; order Paenibacillales; family Paenibacillaceae; genus Cohnella; species Cohnella laeviribosi. The sequence continues at coordinate 9,112 of NZ_KB899866.1, forward strand.
CCGCGTTCGTATTCCCGAATCGTTCCGTCGGGAAGCGTCACTCGTATGGCCATTCGAAACCCCTCCGTTATGATGATTTGATTATTTGAACGCAAAAAGCGCACCTGCCCGCAAGGGACGAGTGCGCTCGTGGTTCCACCCTTATTCGATCCGCAAAGTCGCGAATCCTCATTCCATTCGATAACGGGAATACCGGCGAAGCATACTCTCAAGGATCAACCCTGATTTCCAGATCGCAGCTACAAGGCGGTAAATCCTTAAGATACCGAAGAGGCTTTCAGCCGATGGCCTCTCTCTGAGCGGATCTCGTTAAGGATGCGTGTCCTTGATTCCAGCTTTTATTGTTTCATATCATAACGCTTGGCGTTTGTAATGTCAATAACTTCCAATCGGCCATGCTTTCGGTCAAATAAACGCGTCGAGCACAAGCACGCCCGCAAATGCAATGAACGACAACAGCGTCTCGAGCACCGTCCACGTCTTGAACGTTTCTTTGACCGACAAGCCCAGATACTCCTTTACCATCCAGAAGCCTGCATCGTTGACGTGCGAGAACATCAGGGACCCCGCGCCCGTCGCGATCACGAGCAGTTCCAGATTGACGCCCGACATGTTGGCGATGATCGGCGATACGATGCCCGCAGCCGTCGTGAGCGCCACCGTTGCCGAGCCGGTTGCGATCCGGATGAGGCCCGAAACCAGGAAAGCCAGCAAGATCGGAGAAAGCGACAGGTTTTCCGATATTTGCGCAATTGCGCTTCCGACGCCGCTATCCACCAGAATTTGTTTGTAGCCGCCGCCGGCGCCGATAATCAGGACGACGGAACCGATCGGCAACAAGCATTCTTCGACCAGCTTTTGCAGCCGATGCTTGTTCGACCCGAGCCGGTAACCCAGAAAAATGAACGCGACAAAACAGGTAATCAGAAGCGCAATGACCGAGCCGCCGATGAAGGAAATGAATCGGTTGACGACTTCCGGCAAATGGAAGATCGGCGCGATAACCGGGAGCAGGATGAGAAGGACCGGAAGCAAAATGATGAAGAAGGATATGCCCGTGCCCGGCAGCTTCTTGACTTCTTCCGCTTCGGCAATCTGAATGGCGGGTTCTTCCGACGGAACCACGCGCTTGCTCACCCATTGGGCAAACAGCGGGCCCGCGACGATAGCCGGAGGGATGGCGATCAGCAGCGAGTACATCAGCACCTTGCCGAGGTCGGCGCCGTAAATCTGAATCGCCGTCATGGCTCCCGGATGCGGCGGCACCAGACCGTGCACGATGGAAATGCCCGCCAAGACCGGAAGGCCAACGAGCAGCAGATTTTGTTTGGTCGATTTACTGATGGCAATCGCAAGCGGCAACAAAACGACAAGACCCACTTCGAAGAAGACGGGAATCCCGATAATGAAGCCGGAGAACAACATCCCCCATGGCATGAATTTGGGTCCGAACAAGCGTATAAAAAATCTGGCGACCTGCAGTCCGGCTCCGGAATCGGACATCATTTTGCCGAGAATGGTTCCAAGCGCCAAAATCCCGATCAAATGGCCCAGGACGCTGCCTACTCCGCTTTCGTACGCGGCAACGATCTTGTCCATAGGCATGCCGGACATGACGGCCAGAAACAAGCTCGCTACCGTCAAGCTGATGTATGCGTGCCATTTCCACCAGGATACGCCTAAAATTACGATCACAATCGAAAGCGCCGTAATGACTAAAAGATACGCGTTCATTCCTTTTCCTCCCCCTATTCCTCGCGACTTGCTTGTTGCGCCGTCATCCGGATCCGCTGCCAAACAAATCGTCATTCACTCATGCTGTAACCGCTTTCGCAATGCGTTTCGAATGGCTTGCCCTTAACGGACAAGTGCCATGCCGACTCCGTTTGCCTACCTTACGACGTCCGAGGTCTTATCCGACATCGCCCGAAACACCTCGGCTTCGGTCGCGATCGGCGCATCTCCCGCTACCGTATGCGCCAAAATAGCGGCGGCAGCGGCGAAATCGACCGTCAGTTGGGCCGGAAAGCCTTGCGCATCGCCGTGAATAATCCCGCTCGCATAAGCGTCTCCCGCGCCGATGCGGTCATAGACGGAGAACGTCAGCATCTTGGAGAAAACGAACGCGCCATCTTTGTACAGGTAACCGGTCAGCGAATGTGTATTGTCGCGGTTCACCGTGCGGTGAGTGCCCGCCGCAACCGCGATGCCGTAGCGGCTTGCCACCTGCGGAATGAGATCCTGAAGCTGTCCCATACGGTCCGATGCGGACGTTTCCATGCCGAGGATCAACATCGCGTCCTTCTCGTTCATCAGGACCATATCGGCCAAATGCAGCATGTCCTCATAATGCGGTTTGGCTTCGGCATAGCCGTTCGGTCCCCAGAGCGAAGGACGATAATTGCAATCGAACACCACTTTGCCGCCCTGCTTCTTCACTTCGGCTGCGAAGGCCTTCATATGCGCCCGCACCGCATCGTTCATCGCCAGCGTGATGCCGCAAAAATGCGCATAATCGAGCCCTTGCGCAATCGCGGCAAAATCGTACGCATCCGGCGGAGCGGTGTTGAAGCTGCTCCCCAACCGGTCGGTATAGGTTACGCGGCTGGGACGAACCCCAAAGCCATTTTCAAGGAAGTACATGCCGATAAATTGGCCGCCTCTTTGGACAAAAGACGTCGTAATGCCGAGCTTCCGCAAATAAGCCATCGCCGCTTCGCCGACCGGGTTGTCCGGGATCCTGGAGACCAAATAACCGGTATGCCCGAAGCGGGAGAGAGCGGAAGCGATGTTCACTCCCGTCCCGCAGAAGGAATACTGCAGCGTATTGGCCTGGGCGAGCGTTTCGTAACCGGGCACCTGCAGACGCATCATGACTTCGCCGAAAGCCGCAATCCGCTTAGCCATGGCGGTCGACCAGCTTTTTCATTTTTTCGTACAGCTCTTTTACATCCTCGACGATCGTCTTGCCCGAAGCTTGATCGATGATAGACGAGTAAACATGAGGAATCACCTTCGGCACGCCGGCTTCAAGCGCGATGCCGACAATTTTCTCGAAATTGGACTTGTCGATGCCGCCCGTCGGCTCGAGCGCGAAGCCTTCTTCGCCGCAAGCTGCCGCTACGGCGCGGAATTCATCTTCCAGTTCCAGCCCCTTCATCGGGAAATATTTCAGGGCATTGCCGCCCATATCGCGCACGAGCGCGATCGCCGCTTTGACCGGAACGACGGCATGCTCCGCGTGCGCGGCGCTGACCGGCCCGGTCGAGATGTTGACATAGCCGGGACGGCCGCTCGGCGATACCAGGCTGTTGATCCAGCCGTCGCGTTCGCCCAGATTGGCGCGCGTCGCTCCGACTGCGGTAAATACCTGGTTGATATGCGTGCCCGCGTAATGCTTGGCGATTTCCGCCACAACCGCCGCCTGGCGGCTGTCGCCTGCGCCAAGGCCGATCGAGACGGCGTTGTCGATGGCTTCGCCATATTGCCTCATGGCGATGACGGCTTCTTCGGCGTTCGGGTAATTTTTGGACAAGACGCCGACCACAACATGGCCTTCCGCCGCTTCGAAGACCTCCTTGGCGTTGTCGGTGCTGCTTGCCAGCACGTTAAGCGCAACGCGGCCTTTATACAGACGTTTTTCCATATTGGACATCCTGGTTCCCTCCTACAATTTCGCGAATTCTCGCGGCGATGATCTCGATGTCGTCGCCCATCAACGGCCGCGGATCGATATCGAAATGCCCTTGGCGGACCCCGTAATCGCGCGTATAGATTGCGATATCGCCCTCGCGCAGCCGGTCGTTCACCGTCTTGGCGGAGATGCCCGCCACGCTTTCGTCGATATGGATGCGGCCGCGGTAGATGGCTCTGCCGGCCTCGTCCTGCACGACGGTCACCTTGACGCCCGGGAGGTCGTTCAGCGGCATAAGCGCTTGAAGCGACGCCTTCTCTTCTTCGCTCTTATTCGGCTTCACCATGTATTCGTCCAGCGCCTGAAGCAAGCCGAATATCGTTTCCTTGCCGACTTTCATGCTGCGGCCGATGCCGTGAAGCTGAACCTTCAGCCATTCCACATACTTGCGCTTGCCGCCTACGATGCCCGACGTCGGCCCTTCGATCGCTTTGGAACCGCTGTAAATGGCCAGATCGGCGACTTGGACATACTTGCGGATGTCCTCCTCGGCGGCCGCGTCCACGATCAGCGGAATGCCGCGGCGCTGCGCGATCTCCCACGCCTCCTCTACCGTGATCATATTTTTCTGCACGCAATGATGGGATTTGACATATAGAATGGCGGCCGTACGGTCCGAAATCGCGTCCTCGATATGTTCTTTGCGCCCTTCGTTGGCATAACCGACCTCAACTACACGACCTCCGCCAAGATAAACCATCGTCTCGACGGGAGCCCCGTACTGAACATTATGGCCCTTCAGCATAATGATCTCGTTCCTGTCGATCGGCTCCTGATGCAGCCGAAGGCTTTTGCGGCGATCCCCTTGCGTCACGACAGCCGCGACGGATAGCGCGATGCCGCTGGATGCCGAGTTCACCACAACCGCCGCCTCCGAACCGAGCACCTTGGCGATGTAATCGCCGGCCTTGTCGACGAGATCGGCAATCTCCACGTACTGCTGGCCGCCCTGCTTCATCGCTTCCATGACCGTATCGGACGGAGCCGAAACGCCGAGAATGCTCATGCGGCCGCTCGCATTGATGACCCTTTTCAGTCCGTATTTAGCATTCAATGAATTCGCCATTCGTAATCGCTCCTTTTGCTTCGATATAACGGTCCGTCTCGCGGCGCTCGCCCTCCGAATCCACCAGGGTCAGTTTTCCGCGTTTCACTTCGAACAGCGTCAGATTGGCCTTGTCGCCAACCTGAATCCGCCCCAGCTCCGGCTTGCCCAGCCAGCTTGCCGCCCGGGACGTGACCGCCGCAACGGTCTCCTCCAGACTGTAACCCAAGAGCAGGAACTTGGACAGTACGTTCGACATGCTGTACACCGGACCGTTCAAGCGGTTGCTGCGGTAAATGTCGGTGCTGATCGTATCCGGCGCAATGCCGCTTCGCTTTGCGGCCTCGGCAACCTTGAACGAGAAGCTCGCCGTGCCGTGTCCGACATCGAGATGAACGCCCCGCCGAATCGCCCGCAACAACTCCGGCAGCGGCCGCCCTTCCGAATCGAACAGATTGTTCGGCTTGCCGTTCAGGTAATGCGTAACGATGTCCCGCTCTTGCAGCAGATTGATCACATCCCGGACCGCCGGCGGCGCCGAGCCGATATGCACCATCAGCGGAAGTCCCGTCCGGTTCGACAGTTCCCTTGCTTTGCGCAGCGGTTCAATGCCGTTGTCTCGAACGACGCTGCGGCTAATCCGGGCCTTGAGCCCGACGATCCGGCCGCCGTGTGCCCGCAGCGTTTCCAGCACCTTGTCGGCATCGATCCACTCCAGCCTGGACAGTTCATCCACCCGCTGCAGCCCGATCCGCGAAATGTTCAGAAAAGCAAACAGATTCGTTCGCGCCTTCTCCGCGCTTGCGGCAAGATCGGCAAAGCGGTCCGCTCCGCAGCTCCCTGCGTCCACGATCGTCGTCACGCCTTGTTTGACGCCAATTTCATCGATTTCGTCGCCATAAGGGTCAAATTCCGGAAACGCATGAACATGCATGTCGATCCAGCCGCTTGATACATAAAGTCCCGATCCGTCGATCTCCAGGCCGCCGGAGCGGGTGCCCGCTTCGGCCAACTCGGCGATGATGCCGTTCTCGACGACAATGTCGATCGGCCGGCCGTCAATCAGCTTCGCTTGCTGCAGCACGATTTTTTCCTTCACGCCAGCACCTCCACGTTCTTCAAGCAAGCGTCGACATCAGAATAGCACACCTCTTTGTTCCAGTAAATATAACGTTATAATGTTTATAAGTTTAAAAAAGCACGGCACTTCATTCGGCTAAAAAACGGACTGCAGGAACGCTTAGCGAATCGTAAAAGCACGCCGTTTTCACGACAGTTAACCTTACACATATTGCCAAGTGCTCTTGAGTCATCGCCTGTGAATCCGTTTTACAGCCCGCGATGAACACATTACTAGCTTATCATATTTGATTCCGTAAGTAAATATAACATTATAATGTTTCGTCGGACGCATTACGCCGCATTATAAAAACCGGGCCGGTTGCCGCTCGAACGCGACGAGCCAATCGCCTTGTATTGCCGCGTATCCTTCGTCCCCTTCCGCGACCAATCCGTATAACCCCTTCGTATCCAGAAATTCGCGTCTGTCGCCGTTGTCGAATTCCAAAGTAATGTAATAATACGTTCGGGACGACACATGATGAGTTATAGTCCCTAGTAGTGGTGTAAAATGGCACCGAGCTTCTTGACAAGGGAAGCCACGGTATGATTTCTACTAAAGTGAAGTGACGCGACTCACCTTTAGAAGGAGGATCAAACCGTGGCTTCTATAGATAGAATGTCACTTTTGGAGCTTTTACGCAAATCCGGTTCTGACGGTGATGTGGATTTTTTAAAGGAAGCCTTGAATGTTCTTGTTCATTCCTTGATGGAGGCGGAAGTAGCGGCCCAGATCGGTGCCGAGCGTTATGAACGAAACACGGAAAGAACCAACCAGCGGAACGGTTACCGGCAACGGGAGTGGCATACCCGGGTCGGCACGCTCGATCTGAGCATTCCGAAGCTTCGCAAAGGCAGCTATTTTCCCTCCCTGCTTGAACCCCGGAAGCGTGCGGAAAAGGCATTGCTTTCCGTTGTACAGG
>NZ_KB899867.1:0-8088 GCF_000378425.1 Cohnella laeviribosi DSM 21336
AAGGAAACGGCGTCCACACCTCGAGAGGCAGAACGAAGGAATGTAAGGGCTAAGACCCAGCGTGACATGGGAGGGTAAGCCGTCGGGGGAATAGAGTGGATATCCAGAGTGCGGTCATACGACTCATCCATAGATTGGGAACAGCGTCCCAACCTCTATTCCCGCCTCCGGCTCCTCCAGAAAATTATGTCATAGCTACATGACTTATCCATCTTTCAGGATGGTCGATGGTTGAAAATCTAAGAACGAGTGAGAAAACGCGAGAAAACATTAAATAATAGTGGGAGGATTAAGATGAGAAAAGAAATCTCGATCCGCATCGTCCTCTTTGCTTTTTTCGCCGTTCTATGCGCGCTTGTGCTGGTCCCGTTTTACGCGATCGCCTTGGGCTCCTTCAAGCCCGGCAAGGAGCTGGTCCGCAACGGGCTGAATTTGAGCCTCGATCTGTCGGTCATGAGCTTCGACAACTTTGTTTTTCTGTTTACGGGAAACCACGCTTATTTTCTTTGGTTCTTCAATTCCTTTCTGCTGACGATCGTGCAGGTAGCCTTGACCCTGCTGGTCAGCGCCTTCGTGGCATACGGGTTTGCCGCTTACGAATTTAAGGGGAAAAATGTTTTGTTTATTTGCGTGTTGCTGATCATGATGGTGCCGTTTGAAATTTTGCTGCTGCCCCTGTATAAATTGACGTTCGACCTCGGCCTGATGAACACGTTCTCGGCCATCGTGCTGCCGGGCGTCGCGAACGCCTCGACGATCTTCTTTTTCCGGCAATATTTAAGAGGCATTCCGAACGAAATCATCACGGCCGGGCGGGTCGACGGAGCCAGCGAATACGGCATTTATTTCCGTCTCGTCATGCCGATCATGAAGCCGGCCTTCGCGGCGATGGCGATCCTGAACGGCATGCACAGCTGGAACAACCTTCTTTGGCCGTTTATGGTGCTCAGCGATTCGAACAAGTACACGCTGCCGATCGGGCTGAAAACGCTGCTGACGCCATACGGGAACAATTACGATTTGCTGATCGTCGGCTCGTTTTTCTCGATTTTGCCGATCTTCCTTTTGTTCGTAGGGTTCCAGAAATACTTTATCGACGGCATGACGGCAGGAGCCGTAAAAGGTTAGCGGAACCGGGACGGTTGCGTCTCTTCCGACATCCAATTATTCAGAGCGGGGGCGAACCCGGGGTTTCTGTACCAGCAAAACACGCTGCGCGACGCGTTGATCGCCGGGATCAACCTTAACCTTTTCCACAACTATTCGAAGCGCGTGAAGATGGCCAACATCGCCCAAATGGTCAACGTGCTGCAGGCGATGGTGCTGACGGAAGGCGAGAAGATGCTGCTGACGCCGACGTACCACGTCTTCGACATGTACAAGGTGCATCAGGATGCCGAACTGCTGGAGGTGGCGTTCGAAAGCCCGGCGTATACGATGGACGGCGTTTCGATTCCGCAGCTTAGCGTGTCGGCTTCGGTCGATGCGCAAGGCGTCATTCATCTTTCGCTCTGCAATCTCCACCATGCGGAGGGCGCGGCGTTAAGTTGCGAGCTGGACGGAAGCGGCGCGCGCAGCGTATCCGGTAAAGTGCTGACGCATGCGGCGCTGAACGCGCACAATACGTTCGAGAAGCCGGACGAGGTCGCGCCGGCGGACTTCAAGGGCGCGGCCTTCGCGGACGGGAAGCTCCGGATCGAATTGCCGCCGGCTTCCGTTGTCGTGCTGGCGCTGGCATGACGGCGGTCTTCGGGGAGAGGGCGGAGATGCCGCGCCCGGAAGGATGCAAAGGCTGCTCGGAAAGCGTCCGCGTATCGCCGGAGAAGCTCGAGCGGCTGATCGAAATCGCCGTTCGGGGCCGTGATGCCGCGCCGGAGGCGGAGGCTGCCCGGCGTCTGGCGCTTTGCCGGGCGTGCCCCGGCCTGCAGTACGGCACGACGTGCCGGTACTGCGGCTGCCTGGTCGACGTCCGGGCCCGGCTCCGGGATTCGCGCTGTCCGTATCCGGGCGCTTCCAGGTGGCATAGTTGAACCGTCAGGAAGCGGCGAGGTGAAGGCAAAGCCCCCGGCACTGCAGGAGTGCCGGGGGCTTTGCCGTTTCGGGAAGGGCAGGGGGAGTCCCCTCGCGTAGCCTTTGGTTCGGCCGAGAAGCCGAGTCGGAAAGCTTTATTTTTGCTTTACTTTTGCAAAAGCGTGTAGACCAGCTTGGCGAGTTCCGCGCGGCTCAAGCCGCCCTGCGGATCGAACCGGTTGCCGGCTTTTCCGTCGACCAGACCGAGCGCTTGAGCCGAACGAATCGCATCCGCAGCCCAAGAGGAGGCGTCGGACAGGTCGGCGAAGCCTGCGGCTGCTGCCGGCACGGATGTGTCCGGCGACATGCGTTCGTATGCCCGCATCAGCATGACGACCGCTTCCTCGCGCGTGATCGTCTCGGTCGGGCGGAACCGGCCGCCGCTTCCTTTGACGATGCCGAGCTCGGAAGCCTTCGCGACAAACCCGGCATAGTAAGCGTCCGGCTTCACATCGGCGAACGCCGATGCGGCGTCCGGTTCGAGATAGCCGAGCGCCCGGACGAGCATCGTGGCGAATTCGGCCCGGGTTACGGCGAGGGAAGGACCGTAGCGGCTGTCGTCGATGCCCTTTACGATGTGCTTGGCGGCAAGCTTCTGCGCATAGTCCTGCGCCCAGCTTCCGTTCATGTCCGCGAATGCTTTGCGGTATTCCAGCACCGCGTAGCCGGAAGCGCCGGTCGTCTCGAACGCAACCTCGTCGCCGTCAAAGGCGCCACCAATATAAACCGGTTTTCCGTCCTTCAACGCATATACGCCCGCATATTCCGGATCGAGCCCGGCTTCCTTGAGCGACAGCCGAACGGTGACGGGCGCCGCGAAGCCTGCGCCGCCTGCTGCATCCGCCTCGCCTGCTGCGCCCGCCAGGGACGCCGCGAAGAAGACGCCCGTTTGCCGGTAAGCGGAATCGGCGTTCAATGCCTTCGCCCATGCCTCCTGGCCGGCGGTATCCAACGAGCCGCTAAGCGTCAGCACCATCTTGCCGCTGTCTGCGGTTTGTCCGGGCCATGCGGCGGCCGGAATTTCCAGCTCTCCCTGCGGGAAGGCGATCACCGTCGTCCGCGCGCCCGCTTTCAACGCTTGTACGCCGCTTGCAGGGAAAAGAAGCCGGAACGTATCGCGGCCGTCTTCCGGCGCGATGCGAATCTCGACCGGACCGGAACCGGCCTTCGCTGCGGCCGCTTCCAACGCTTTCGCGTCCACGGCGTAGTCGCCTTCGCCGTTCGGACGGACGCTGATTGCGCCGTCGTTTCCGCCGGGGGACGGCGCGACAGGACCGGGGTTGACGGGACCGCCGCCGTTTTGGCCGGTATAGAATCCCCAGATGTCGGACAGCGTGGCGCCGCTGTGGTCATCCTGCGCCAGCACGTACCATTCGTAGTGCCGGTTCGCCTCGAGTCCGGTCCACTTTACGGTCGCCCGGGAGCCGCTTTGAACGTGTTCGGCTTTGCCGATCAGTTGATCCGTATACACGTTGGCGGCGAAATAATCGGTCGCCACGCGCTTGTTCATCGCGCCGAGGTCGACGTCCATGTCGAATTCGTCCTTGCCCGGATATTCGGCCGGATCGTAATAGTTGTAGTCGTCCAAATACGGCGAATACGTTTTGACATGGATTTTGTTGTGGTCCAGATCGAACTGCAGCAGGCGGATATAGCCGAGACCGCCCATTTCCGCTCCCTGATAATCGGCGAGAATCTGGTACACCTTGCGGTCGGGTATGCCGTCGCCGTTGTCGTCGATCTCGTCGACCAGCGTTTCCGCGTCGTGGTAGTGGCCGCTCAGCGTGGCGATGACATTCTTGTTCGGCACGACGACGCGCTCGAAAATCTTATCCGCGATCGGAGCGCGGTTGCCCGATACGAGCAGGTACTCGTGAAACGCCAGAATCGCTTTGCGGTCCGGATATTGCTTGACGACGTCGTTGACCCAATCGATCTCGTCGTCGCCGATGTTCCAGCCCATATAGACGATGATAAAGTCGTTGCCGCCGGCGGAAATCAGGTCGTAATGGCCGCGGTTGTTCTGGTAGGAACCGCCGTAGGTGGGCTGGTTCTTAAAGCGGTCTTCGCCGTAATGCGCCCAGAAGTGGCTGTAATCGCCGCTCTGGTGCGAGACGTCGTGGTTGCCGGCCAGCACGCCGTAAGGGATGCCGGATTCGTCCAGAGGCTTCATCGCTTCGTTCGCGTTGATCCACTGGTATTCCTGATCGGCATCGTCGACGATGTCCCCGGTGTGGATGACGTACCGGATGTTCATCGCTTGCTGCTGATCTACGACCCATTGAACGTTTTTCTTGTAGATCTCCGGATAGCTTTCGGAATAGTACTGCGTATCCGACATCCAGACGAAGGTGAAGTCGTACGGGTCCTGCGACTGCGGCATTTCGTCCTGGATCATGACATGGATTTGGCCATCGGCATTGTAATCTCCCGCCTTGACGGTCGCGGACAACGTGAAATCTTCGCGGCCCGCGATTTCGCTGTCCAGCGGAACCCATTTGCTTGCGGCTGGGCTCCAGGCGTACAGGCTCACCTTGCGTCCTTCGAGCGAATGGCCCTTCCATTCGATATCCACCCGGTCGGTCGGCTTGACCGAAGGATCGAGCGTCAGCTCGAAGCGTTGATATGGGAATCGATCGGACGAATCGGAGACCAGGTATTGGCCGTCGGCTGCGCCGATCTTGCCGTAATCGTCGGCGGACATCGGCTGTTCTCCGCCCGGCTGCAGTTGCTTCGGCGGCTCGGTGTCCGATGCGCCCGCAAAGCCCCGGAAGCCGTCCTTGCGGTTGCTGTCGTAACGGAAGCCGCGGTAGAAGGTCGCGGACATCGGGTCGTCTGTCGGGTCCTTGACCGTGACCGTCAAATCCGGCTGCAGCGATACGTTCTCTTGTCCGTTTTGCGGCGAGATAAGCGCCGGCTTGTCCGGATTCTCGTTCGGTACATCGAATCGGACGGTAACTTCGTTTACGTTGCCTGCATGATCCGTCGCTTTGATGTACAGCGTATGCGTTCCGCCGGCCAGCTTGCCGGAGGAGGTTTCATACGGCAGCGCGATCGCCTTTCCGTCCAGCGAGGCTTCGACCGACCGGACGCCCGCGAGGGCATCCGTGACGGCCGCATCCAGCGTAAACGCGCCGCGATATGTTTTGCCCTCCTCGACGGACGGCCGGATGGCGGGCGCGGTATTGTCGATCGTGACCTCCGCTTCCGCGGATGCGCCGCCGGGGGCGGTCACGGCCAGACGATGCTTGCCGTCGGCGGCCGATGTCGTATCCCAGTTGTAGGCTTTGGCGCCGAGGTGGCTTGCGTTCAGCTCGAAGGTGAAGTCGATCGCTTCGTTTCTTCCCGCGCTGTCGCCCATTTTCAGTTCCTGATTGCGGTCGGCGTAAGCGGGATCGTACAGCACGGTGCCGTCCGCCAGCACAAGACGCACGTTCCGGATTTTGAAGTCGTCTTTGTTTTCCTCCGGCCGGTCGTCGAACGGTCCGGATTTCGAGCCGGCCCGGATCGAGATGACGTTGCGGCCTTCATGAAGCCGTGCGGCCTCGATCGGGAACGTCAGCGTCGTATACGCGTTGATCGGGTCCAGAAAGGTGTACAAAATATCGTTGCCCATCGTCACGGCGTTTTTGAAATAGTAGTTCACTTCCGTCGCTTCAAACGCGAAAAAGGCGTCGTGCTCGAGGGCGCGGTACGTGTCCGCAACTTCATGTCCGTCGACGGACAGCTTCAGGTCGTCTGCGTCCAGTCCGTTCGCCGCCGCCTTGATGACGCTTGTGCCGCTCAATACGTCGCCGTCCTTGACGTTCAGCCGAACGGGCGAGCTGTCGAGGCTGCTGCGGATGGCGACTAGGCGTACGTCGGAGACAACCGTATGCGTGCCGTCCGATACTTCGAAATAGTAGGACACATACGCTCTTCCGATCATTTCCGGCGAAGACACCGTATAATGGTACATCGTATCGTTGTAATCTTCGTAAAGGTAACGCTTCGTATATTCGTTGTCCCGGTCGGTCTTGTAATACAGGGCGACCGACTTGACCTGTTGATCGTCCTGCGCGTCCGCGACGATTTCCAGCGATTGCGACTGATCAATTTCCGTTACGCCCGTCCTATCCTGCAGCGTGGGCGCTTCCGTGTCTTCCCTGACGCTCACCGGCTGGGCGGGGATTTGCGCGCTGGTGACGGTTCCCGGCGAAGCGGCCACCGTTCCCGTGCTTAAAGGCGTCATCGTCGTCCCCTCGGCGGGGTACATATAGTGCGTTCCCTTGTTTTCCACGTTGGACAGGCTGCCGTCGTAATAGGCCGATACGACTTCCTTGTGCGTGTTCGTGCCGATGACGATGCCTCTGCGCGAGGTGTTGGCCATGCCGTCGCTGTATACTTTGACGATGTCCGTGCCTTCCGCAAGATTCGTGCCGAATGCCCGGTTAAAGTCGTCGACGGTCAGATCGCGGTTGGCGCTGTTGATGACCCAGAACACCATCGTATGCATCGGGGCGATGACGAGGTCTTCCCGGTCGGTCGGCCAGACGACGTCGGCCTCCGGTCCGGAGTCCGTATAGCGGTAATAGATTTTGTAATCTTTAAAATGAAATTCCCGGTCCGTATTATTGTAGACCTCGATAAATTCGTACCCGTCCGCTCCATTCACGTTGCTGCTGTTCGGCAGTAGCTCCGTGATGAGAAGAGGAGGAAGCTGTCCTGCTGGTTCCGGGCGCTTGACGATTCGGACCGTATACTCCGCCGTGCGCACCGGATCGCGGTCTCCGTCTTGCGCCTCTATGTAGTAGCTGAGCAGACTGCTTCCGGCGAGCGCTTCCTTCGGGACGGCCGCTTGATAGACGGCTCCCGACACGCTCATGGGAATCGCGGAATAGGTTCCGGCCGTATCCGTCTTGTAGTAAACGGAGGCCGATACCGACTGCTCGGCGCCGGTAATGTCCGCGCTGACGACATAGTCCGCGTCGTCCGTCGTTTCGGCGGCCGGCGTGTGGGCGATCGTAACGGCCGATCCCTCGGCGTAAGGGACGAGCTGTTCCGGCTGAACCGAGCCGGGATTGGCCGGGACGGTGCCGGGGTTCGGCATCATGACCATCGCTGTGGAACCCGGCGCGGGGTGTTGGTAAAAGATCCCCTTGTCCGGCTTCGTCTGATCGTCATTGTCGTAAGAGGCCGAGACGATGACGTTTCCGTCCCGGTCCCGGATCTGAAGCGTCCGGGGACTGGAATTGTGCATTCCGCCGCCGCCGTTTACGCGGAACAGATCGACGTTCTCGATCAGGCCGGTGCCGAATACGCCGTTAAACGCTTCGGCGGTCTCGCTTGTGTTGTCGTTGTTCATGACCCACAGCACGATCGCTTTTCCCGGGTCGATGAACGCATCCCCGCCGCTTGTCAGCGTCCACTGCGTTCCTGCGCCATTGTTCACGTAAAACAAGCCGTAGTCCTTAAAATTGACCTTCTCGCTCGAGTTGTTGTACACCTCGATGAATTCGTAACCGTCGACCGAAAGACCCGGCAGGTTCTTCGTGTCCGGCACAAGCTCCGTAATCAGCAGCTCCGGCGCCGGGGCCGATGCTGCGGCCGCGCTTCTTTCCCCGGGGGGAAGCCATCCGGCCAGAAGGCTGCAGACCAATCCGATGGCGCACCATTTTCGAAATCGTTTCTGTCTCATGCGCAGTTCGATCTCTCCCATCTTTTTCTTAGTATCGTTAAAAGCATACTTTTTATTTGTAAGCGCGGGATCAATCGGGCGTAAACGCAGCATCAAACGAACGTTAAATGCCCCCGCAAGTGTACTGAGCGGACTACATGACGGGTTGGCTTCGGGGCTGGCAGCAAAGAAGGGTACTAGGCGGACTACATGGCGGGTTGGCTTCGGGGTTGGCAGCAAAGAAGGGTACTGGGCGGACTACATGACGGGCTGACTATGGGGCTGGCAGCAAAGAAGGGTACTGGGTGGACTACATGACGGGCTGACTATGGGGTTGGCAGCAAAGAAGGGTACTAGGCGGA
>NZ_KB899867.1:8188-15765 GCF_000378425.1 Cohnella laeviribosi DSM 21336
TGGCAGCAAAGAAGGGTACTGGGTGGACTACATGACGGGCTGACTATGGGGTTGGCAGCAAAGAAGGGTACTAGGCGGAGTACATGACGGGTTAGCTTCGGGGCTGGCAGCAAAGAAGGGTACTAGGCGGACTACATGGCGGGCTGACTATGGGGTTGGCAGCAAAGAAGGGTACTGGGTGGACTACATGACGGGCTGACTATGGGGTTGGCAGCAAAGAAGGGTACTAGGCGGAGTACATGACGGGTTAGCTTCGGGGCTGGCAGCAAAGAAGGGTACTAGGCGGACTACATGGCGGGCTGACTATGGGGTTGGCAGCAAAGAAGGGTACTGGGTGGACTACATGACGGGCTGACTATGGGGTTGGCAGCAAAGAAGGGTACTAGGCGGACTACATGACGGGTCAGCGGGGGCGGTGGCGGTCAAGAGTTCATTATGGAGCATTCCGGGATAACCGGGGTGGACACAAACTGCCGGGAGTGCGAAAATAAGCGTAGACCGCTTCGGCGGCAAGCGGCGGCGCGGATTGTCTTCGGCAGCCGTGCGCCGTTATATGGCAAGGGGGGCTTTAGCATGTCCATCATCCCGAGTTTGTTGGAATTCAACCAGAAATTCGTCGAGGAGAAACGGTACGAAGCGTATTTGACCGACAAATATACGGAGAAAAAGGTCGCCATCCTGACCTGCATGGATACGCGGTTGATCGAGCTGCTTCCGAAGGCGCTCGGATTAAAAAACGGCGACGCCAAATTCATCAAAAACGCCGGCGCGATTTTGACCCAGCCGTTCGGAAGCGCCATGCGCAGCATCCTGGTCGCGGTCTACGAGCTGGGCGCGCGCGAAGTCATCGTCATCGGCCATCACGGCTGCGGCATGACGGAAATCGATCCGGACCGGATGGTGCGCAAATTCATCGAGAACGGCATCGATCCGCTGGCCATCAAGACGCTGGAAAACGCGGGCATCCGCATGGACAAGTTTCTGCGCGGGTTCGACCGGGCGGAGGAAGGCGTTATGCACAGCGTCAGGATGATCCGCCGGCATCCGCTGTTTCCGCAAGCCGTTCCCGTTCACGGATGCGTTATGGATCCGGAGACGGGCAAGCTGGATGTCATCGTGGAAGATTACCGGGAGGAAGCATAAGGCGTTTCTTCGCGCAAAGAACCGGCCTGTCTGGGCCGGTTCTTTGCGTGCGGACATTCGTTTAACGAATATCGCATTTGTTTTGAATGAAACGGATTTGATTTTCCAGCCGGTTTCGGATTTCCGCCGCTTCCGGCGAAAGATTCCGGCCGTTCTCCGCATCGAATTGCGCCAGCTCTTGCTTCAACCGATGCAGGTCCTCGCCGGCATTGGAGCAGTCGTAGTCGCTTTCCAGCCGATCCAGCAAGCTCGCAACACCCTTTCTATCATGGTTCGCACCTTATTATTCGTGGAAGGAGTTCCCTTTATTCTCCTTTGTGAACGCAAGCAAGCGGGCCTGTACGCCGCCTTTAGCCCTTGATAAAACGTAGATCGGCCACGCGGGAAAAAGCGAAGCGGTCTCGCAAGCCGATAAGGGCTTGGAGACCGCCCGTTCCGGATTTGGGGAAGGATGCTTGGCTTAGGCACCTCAGTTTTTCCAAATCCGGTAAAGAATCACCGCCGCTTGCGCGCGTGTCAACGGCTCATGGGGAGCGATTTTGCCGTTGATGCCGTGCACGATTCCGGAAGAAACGAGCGCGGTTGCGCCGGCTTTGGCGTAATCGGCAACCGATGCCGAGTCGGAGAAGGCATCCAGCGACCCTTTGGCCTCGAGATTTTTACCGGCCGCTTTCAGCGCGCGAATCGTCAGCGCCATCATGTCCTGGCGCGTGATCGCGGCATCCGGCAAGAACAGGTTATGGCCCACACCCTGAACGATCCCGAGTTCTTTTGCGATCTTCACCTCTCGGTAGGCGTTATCGGCCGGATCGACATCGCTGAACATGGATTCGTCTTCACCCGTACCCTGAAGTTCCAGGGCGCGAACGAGCAGCGCGAGAAAGTCCGCTCTTCGGACGGCAGCCGCCGGGCTAAAGGTGGTTTCAGCCGTTTCGAGAATGACTCCGCGGGAAGCCATCGCTTCGACGGCTTCTTTCGCCCAAGGAACGGGCGCCAGATCGTCAAACGTTTTGAGTACGAAGGCGGTCGCAAACGTACCGGAGCGGGCCGTTTGGAAACGAACCCTGCCGTTTTCGGCATCATAACGGCTGTTCGGCAAGGGCGTCGCGTTGCCGTCGGCTTCCATGCGCCATACGACGAGATGGTCCGGCGCGCCAAGCTCTTCCGGAGTCGGCTCGTAAGGCAACGAGACCGACACCGGGGCGCCCGGGTTGTGCCACGCGATAACTTGGCCGCCCGCGAGAACCTGAAGCGCGACAATCGGGCGATGGCCGATCGGGCCGCGAACGGATGCGGGCAGACCCTCCGCGGAGCCTTGGGAGATCCGAATCGAAACCGTCTCGGAGCCGCCTATATCCGTTCCGGCAAGCATGTTACCCGGAATCTCCATCGTTCCGAGAACGGTATCGATAGACAATAGGAAGGATTCCGCGCCCGTCAGACTTTGAGCCGGCAACTGCACCTCGAAGGACGTCGCGCCTTCCATTGCCGGCAGTTCAACGAGAATTCGTTTCTTACCGTCCGCGTCCGCCGCCGCTTGTTGCAGCGCCTGTCGCCATACTTCATTGGGGATGTTCCCTTTGGCCGGACCGTTTGTGTTTGCGGCGTACACGTTTATCTTTGTGACGCCGTCTTTCGTTTCAACCCTGGCATCCGGGGGAGCCGCGCCAACCGGGCTTCCCGTTCCGCCGTTGCCGCCACCCGTGTTGCCGGAGCCGGGCTTCCCGATCAGCTCGAGTACCCCAAGCCTCGAGGTATTCTGGTAGGATTGCCCGGAAGGATCGCTCCAGATGGCGACGCTGTCTCTTCGGCCGTCTCCGTCCTCATCGTTGTTGACCTGGAAGTCAAACCCGACAACGGTGCCGTTTTGGGGCGAAATCATATCGAGCGCCATGGCCGCTTCCACGATATATCCGCCTTCCACGATCCGGGTTGCCGAACGGTAGTTGTCCTGATTCGCGTGACCGCCGACGGTGCGGACGTTGTTGAATTGGATGCGGTACTGTCCGTCGTCTTCTTCGTAAAAGTCCGTTTTCCCATTGTTCTGGTCCAGGAATATTTCGACGGAATCCTGTTCCCAAGGGTTGACGCTCGCATCGCTCAACAAGCTGTCGCTTACAACCGCATATACATAGAGGTTCTGGTCATCCCACAGCGTTCGGAATGTCGCGGCGGAACCGCTTCCGCCTTCCACCCATACGTCTGTGGCCAGCTCGCTCGCCTTGCTCCAGACACCGTCCAACTCGCCGTCGATGTCCGGCGTGCCGTACTGCGCTTGGGCGGATTTAGGCGCCGCGGCAAACGTCAGGATGCCATACCCTTGCTCATCCGCATCCTGAGCGCTTCTGGGATCGCTCCAGGATACGATGGCGCCGTTTTTCCCGTGCTCCGAACCGTCGTCGACGCCGGCGTCCGTGACCCGAATGTCGAAATACACCCGGCGCCCGGGCTCGTTCGTTCCGGCAAGCGGAATGGCCGCTTCCACGACATAACCGCCGGCGGTTTCCCTTGTGCCCGCCGCACCGCGAACGACCTCGATTTTCTTTCTTCCTTCGCCGTCGACGGCGAACAGTTCGACTTTATCGCTTTCGGAGACGGAGCCGTCTTGAACGGCTACACTGGCGTACAGATGATGATCGTCCCACAGCGTCTTCCATTCGGCTTCCAATGCGCCGATTTTTTCCGTTTTCAGAGCGGGGACCAGGTTCCAGGCGAAATCCGGTCGGCCGTCGACGGTCGGCGTTCCCTTGACCGCGATTCCCGATTTTCTCATGATCGTAAGCTTCGAAGGGTCGACCATGCCCCAGTAGGCGGGTTTTGCCTGGTATTGCTTGTCGAACGGGAAGGGGGCGTCCTGTCTGCCCGTGCCTTTCGGACGGTCATGCAGCCAGGTGTGATCGTCGGCGATTCCCCAGAACGTCACGTTGCTGATCCATCCGCCGGGCGCTCCCTTTTGCTTGCCTTCTTCATCCAGGCGCTTCAACGTTTCAAACAATTCCTTGTAGCGGTACCCCTGCTTGTCGAGCAAATCCTGGGGAACCGACGGGTAAGCGTCCGTGTTGTTCGTGTATACGGAAACGTCCAGTTCGGTGATCTGGTTGTCAAACCCGGCTTCGCCGAATTTCCGGATCGACTCGGCTATTTGTTGAACGGAAGGCGCCGTAAGATTGATATGGGTCTGATGGCCGACACCGTCAATCGGCACGCCTTCGTCTCTCAATCTCGTAACAAGGTCGAACAGGTAATCGCGTTTTTTGGGATCGTGCGTGCCGTAATCGTTGATATACAGTTTCGCGTCCGGTCCGGCTACCTCGCGCGCGACGCGGAACGCGGTCCGGATATAATCGAGTCCCGTCAGCCGGTACCAGTAACTGTCACGCATCCCGTCCGGACGGCTTTCGTCGATCACTTCGTTCACAACGTCCCAGTCGCGCGCCACATCTTTGTATCTGCCGACAACCTCGCGCAAATACGTTTCCAGCCGCTGCAGCACCAGTGCCTTGTTTTCCGGCGTGGGCTCCAGGTAATTGCCCTGGTCGTCTTTGAGCATCCACTCCGCGCCCTGTTGGTGCCAGAGAAGGGTATGGAAACGCAGGTTCATATTGTTTTCCCGGGCGAAATTCGCGATCTGATCGGCGTTTGTCCAGTGATACTCTCCTTCGCGCGGGCTGATCGATTCCGGTTTCATGACGTTTTCCGCCACGATGGAGTTGTAATGATAGTTCAGCAATTCCTTGTGGACGCCCACCAAATGCTGGGGTTCAACCGCCGCCCCGATTTCGAAATCGTCCTTGTACACTTCGCGCAGCGGCGGGATGTCCTTCTGAACGGCGCCGGGCGGAGACAGCTTCACGTCGTCCACATAAAAGTCGTCCGAGGCGTTCGTCGTTTCCACATACAGCTTCAATGTCTCCATGTCGTTGGTGAAGCTGAACGTTCCTCTCAGCTCGATCCAATCCGTGCCGCTCGTTGTGGTTTGAGCGATTGTGGTGTAGGAGGCGGACGGCGCCCCGAACGCTTTGTTTTCCATGGTAAGGCGAATCGTGCGTGGCGTGTCCGGCACTGCGGCCAGCTTGACGAAAGCGGAGAAGGTGTAGGTTTTGTTTTTCTGCAGGATCGATTTAACGTCGCGGCTCGGCCCTTGCCAGTCTGCCGACCGGTCGGACGCTTTGAGGCTATAGCTGCCGGATTTCGCCGCTTCTTGCGTTACCGCGACCGTTTCGTTGCCGCGGGGGCCCCAGTCCGTCGGCGTGCCGTCCTCGAAGTCCCAGACGACGGAATCGGACGGTTCCGGCCCGGCGCCGCCGCTGCCGTTGCCGTTGTCCGGGGGCAAAGAAACCAGTTTGACTTGAAAATCGTCCATGTAATAGGCGGCCGTGGCGCTGCTTGGGCTTTGCAAATAGACTTCCAGCACCGCAGCCTGCGGATCGTACGTATATTGGCCGGTTATTTTCACCCAACCGTCAGCCGTTGCCTCCACAGCGGGGCTGATGTTCACATACTCTTGTGCCGCTCCGGTTTGCTTCACGGCAAATTGGAGCGTTTCCGAACCTTGCGTGCCTTCTTTCAGCTTCGCATAGGCGGAAATTTCATAGGTGGCCCCTTTTTGCAACAAGTTTGCAGCCCCCAGGTTGAACCCCGGGCCGTTCCAAGTTGCGTTCCGGACATCCGACAAGATGCTTCCCGTTCCTGCGCGCCCCTCGGATGCCGAGTGGGTCACGGTTTCGCTTTCGCCTCTCTTGTACCATCCCTGGGTGTCGTGTGCAAAATCATGCGCAAGGATCACATCTCCGATTTGAGGCGCCGCGGCCTCCGCAACCGGAGGAGACCAGCCCGGCGGTATGAACAAAGCGGCCGCCAGCAGCAAAAGCACGGCTTGTTTCAGCATTTGGTTCCTTCGCACCCGTCGCGTCCTCCTTATCTGGAATCAAAATTAAAGCGCTTACGAAAAATCTTGAGCTCAGGCGCTTTTTTCCAATTATAGTTTAGGAACCGTTGTACCGGGACATGAGATTCTTTAGACTATCCTTAAATAATTTAAGAATCCGATTGCGCTATGTGTGTGGGGGGAAGGGGGAGCGTTTTTCTGATCGGAAGCAGGAGTCCGGCTCCTAAAAAGCGGCTTCGTGCCCTCCGGTCGTTCCGCGCCGCTTGATGGGCTGCCGAAGAGACGGCTTGCTTGAGCCCCTTTAATACGTTAATATTTTACGCTATTAGAAGATGAATGCTTTTGCATAGGAAGTGATAGGGATGCTTGAGGTGGCCGCAGCGATTATCGAGGACAAGCAGGGGCGCATCCTGATCGCAAGGCGCAAACAAGGAAAAGCCCAGGAAGGACTGTGGGAATTACCCGGAGGCAAGATCGAGCCCGGAGAGTCCGCGCAGGCCTGCTTGCGGAGGGAGCTTCGGGAAGAAATGAATATCGAAATCGCGCCTTACGAGCTGTTCGGGGTCAACGAGCATGACTATGGCACGGTCCGGATTCGGCTCATCGCTTGCAAGGCAACGTATGTGGGAGGGGAAATCCGGCTGACGGACCACGACGATTGCAAGTGGGTCGAGCGGAAGGCGCTGCCCGACTATCCATGGGCGCCGGCGGACCTTCCGTTCGTGAAACGGCTAGCCGCCGGAGCCGATTGAAGGGCATTGCCCCGCTCATGTTTGACCTTGCATACGCCGCTCAAAAATAATCCCGCCGCAGCGTAAAGAGCTCTTTCAGCTTTTCCGTCGACAACGAGGTCGTGGCCCATCGTCTTACGGGGACGCTTCAGGATCTGGATTATATCGGCAAGCAACGCGACTGCCTTGTGCTTCGTTCGACACTCGAATCCGTCGCGTGGAAGCCTTGTATACGCGCGACCGGTTACGTTGCGCTTGTCAGCTACAACGGGGATTACGCTCCGTAAGGCGAGGCTCGGTAGTTAGAGCGGCAAAAAATACGAGATTTAGGCAAAATCGGCGCTCAAGACACAATAAAAGACAACTTTTTCGCTATTGCTGCGAATATCTTGCGGAACCCAGTTGAGGCAACCTTACTGTTTTGTGTTTATTTCGTATAAATAAAGAAAAATAACCTCTATAAAAAATCCAAATTATGCCTTGATAACCGTGGCGCTCATTCTTATGGTTGTTGACATCCTTAGTTTCAATTCGGGCTCGCATGCGCAGTAAAAGATGATGCTAGACTGAATAGTGGACACCGAGAATCGAGAATGCGACAATAAATTCAGCAAAATCGAGGTGTCCGAAGATGAGTCAAAAGTATGACAAAGACTTCAAAATCCAAACCGTGAGGATGATCCAGGAACAGGGAAAACCGGTGGCGCAAGTCGCTCGGGAACTGGGTGTATCCGACAATACCTTGTACCGTTGGATCAGCGAATTCAAACAGGATCCGGTCAACGCTTTTCGCGGCAGCGGCAATCTGAAAATGG
>NZ_KB899868.1 GCF_000378425.1 Cohnella laeviribosi DSM 21336
TTGCCATTTCAATCCACGCATCCCTGCGGGATGCGACAATGCCGCAATCGTCATTTCGCCATAACTCATGGTGCGATTTCAATCCACGCATCCCTGCGGGATGCGACTTCCATGAGGACTATATGCTGTTTGTCGTGGATATTTCAATCCACGCATCCCTGCGGGATGCGACATCGCCATCAAAAACATCGATGAGCCAGAACGGCATTTCAATCCACGCATCCCTGCGGGATGCGACTATAGGTCGATCAAGCCTATACTGCAAAGGGCAATCCGATTTCAATCCACGCATCCCTGCGGGATGCGACATTTGTCCGATGGCAGAGACGGCATTTTTTGAGACAAATTTCAATCCACGCATCCCTGCGGGATGCGACGCATAAAGCTTGTCCTGATAATAAATCAGATACTATTTCAATCCACGCATCCCTGCGGGATGCGACGGATGGATAGTGTTGGACCCACGCAAGATAAGGTAAATTTCAATCCACGCATCCCTGCGGGATGCGACACGATTATAGGTCTACTCAACACAAATGTATAGGGATTTCAATCCACGCATCCCTGCGGGATGCGACTCGGATGCAACGGCGGAAAGGCTGACGGTCTCGGATTTCAATCCACGCATCCCTGCGGGATGCGACTTGTCCTCACCTTCGTCATTGAACGAATGTGCCAATGGAATTTCAATCCACGCATCCCTGCGGGATGCGACGCCATGTCTCCGTAAGCCGCTGCGAGTCCTTGTCGATTTCAATCCACGCATCCCTGCGGGATGCGACAACCAGACTGATCAACAAGCGCAGGAAGATGTTGGAGATTTCAATCCACGCATCCCTGCGGGATGCGACAGCGATTTCTAGTCCAAACGGACATAAAATCAACTTATTACAATCATATCACACAAAAAAAACAACAAAAACCCAAAATCAACATCCATAAAAAGTAATAAAATGGGTTTTTGATCCAAATTCTTGGTGCGAATGTCCCCGGAAATTTATGTTCACTCCCCATTCGCACCACAACCTTCACTACATAATCAAAGGACCTTCCAGGTCAATGGATGCTTTTATTCCAATATGTTCTACCTTGCCCTTGTAGTTTTTCCCCAACTGATAAATTCGAAGGCTATCCTGTTCCGGGTCGATGATCTCCAGGAGTTTTAATTTCAAGAGCTTAAATTGCGTGGCGTCGACTACACATTCGAACACGGAATTTTGAACGCGTTGTCCGTAGGCCTGACATGCCTTGGCAACCTGCCGGAGCCTTCTTTGTCCAGCAGAATTCACTGTACTCACGTCATAGGTGATCAATACCAGCACTCATTCACCTACTTCCATAAGAATGGCGGATATTCGTCCAGATCGCCGCGTAAAAATCTTGCCAAAAGCAAGGATTGCACGTGCGGAACCAAGCCCCAAGAAATTTTCTCGCCAAGATACGGATGTGTGATTTTCTCTTGTTTTCTTTGTTGCCATGCAGATAGAAAGTTCTTTCGAGCCTCGTTTTTCATCAGAACAGCACCATTTTCTTTTTTCACAAAGTCATCCTTGCTTACGATTCTTTTGTTGATTAATGTTAATACAAATTTGTCTGCGAATACGCCTCTCAACTCTTCCATTACGTCCAGGGCTAACGAGACTCTTCCCGGACGGTCGCGGTGCAGAAATCCCACATACGCATCCAGTCCTACGCCTTCCAACGCCGAAGCCACATCATGGGCCAACAACGTATAAGCCAGGGACAACATGGCATTAACCGGATCCAACGGCGGTCTTCGGGAACGGGATTGAAAATAAAAGTCCTCTTTCTGCTGTAAGATCATGGCATCCAGCACCCGGTAGTAGCTATTAGCCCCTTGCCCTTCCAATCCCCTTAGCCGTTCAAGATTCTCACATGCCCGTACCTCCAAGAGAAGTGCGGACAATTGTTGCGAAATCTCTTTAAAATGGGCAACGTCGATTCGCAACGGATAATCCCGGATCATCCGTTCCAGCATCCATTTATGATTAAAGATCTTGCCTATGATGAAATTGCGGGCGATCTTGGCCGACTGATTTTCGTTTTCTGAAAGCAAGTACTGTTTTTTTCTTAATACAACATTGCCTTTGCTTTCGCCAATAACCCGCGCTAGAAAACGCCCGTTCATGGTCAGGAACACCAAGGAGATATTGCGCTCCGCGCAATATCCCATTAGTGCCGGACTGGCGCCGGTATATCCAAAAGCGACAATGGACTCCAAGTTGTGAAGCAGCAACCTGCCTAACGTGTTTTTCTCCTTTGTCAATACGATGTTATCGCCATCCAGCGACAGATAAACGTCAGGCTGCGTAATGTATAGTGTATTGAGCAACTTCTTCATTCTTTGATTTTCCCTTCAATATAGCTTTTAACCGAGCGCTTGTTCATTAGTTCCGGCAAACAAATATGTTGAAGGGAACAGTTTCGGCAGAAGGACCCCGTCTTTACTTTTGGCGTATGCCTTCGCTTGTAGTAATCCTGCATTTCAGTTACGATAGACATTACTTTGTCTTTCAGTTCGGCAGTTAGCTTCACTTCAACCCTGTGCCTGATCTCATGATAATAGAAATAGCCCGAGTCAATGCGGCACAACAGCATTTCTTCCAGACAGATCGCTTGTGCTGCTAACTGCAAAAGATCTTCATCGCCCTTCTTCGGCTTTCCTCGCTTGTATTCAATAGGATAAGCGATGTACTTCCCTTCTGTACCGGCAATCGCGACACCGGCATCATCGCGAACAAACTCCACAACATCGCATACGCCAGTGATTCTTAAGGTGTCCGATTTTACAGGCATAGCTCGAACAAGGATTCTATCGCCCCGTTTTTCTTTTACAAAAGGTTGATCCGCTTTCCGATGAAGATGCTGCCCTTCAACGGTTCTCACATTTTCTTCCCATTGCTGTTCAATGTGAATGAACGCCCATTGCCGCTTGCAGAATCGAAAATGTTGAATACCGGACAACAGCAAATATTCGTCTTCCTGGTTATCTTCCATCGATTGTCTCAACCTTCAAACCTTCCAGCGGTTGCACGGTAAACTTGTAATCCTCGAATCGTTTGGGTTCTTCCACAAGCGGCTCGATGGTCAACGATCGATGGACTTTGGCCGATGAGTATTGTCCCATCTTGTTGGTATGCTCCCACCAATAGACGGTATGAACTTCCATACTGCCCTCCGGTCTGGCGGAAGAGGCGTCATTTTCAAACAACGTAACCAGCGCCTGCTTGATCTTCTCTGCATCTTCGTTGGAGAAACCGGTTTTTTCGGCCAATTGCGTATTGATACTGCCGTAGAACACGTACACCCCGGATTCGACACGATGCTTCATGCCCATCGTATCGGAGCCGCGTTCCTTTCCTGATTCGGAATTGACGCTTTTGGTAATTTGCGTGCTGGTAATGTCAATCGGATCTACGCTGACCGCAGGATGAATGGAGACCGGTCCCCGAATGCCGACCGAAACTCCCGAGCCGGCCTTGTCCGATTTAAACGCGAATACTTGGCCGAAGCTGCGCACGTCCAGCCATTGCTGACAAGCGATTTGGGCGAACGCTTCGCTGGAAACGTTTTTGGATTTCAAAAGTTTTTGAAGCTCGGCGTTGCCTTCTGCACGTTCCCGCAGGCTGCCAAATTCATCCGTTCGGCGATCGTTGGATTGAACGAAAATCGGTTCTCCCATATCTTGCAGCCGGTTTCGAATCTTCCGCTTGATCGCCACATCCGAAATTTCGCCGTGCCCGTCGTAGTTTTGCCGCGGCCGGTTGCCGTTCAGGGGGTCGCCGTTCGGATTCGCCTTCTTGACCGACAAGACAACAGCAAAATCGATTTTATGATCCAGTACGCTCATTGCGATCTCTCCTCTACATTAGGATTCCGAATCATCGGATTTGTTTTTTCGGGTGTATAGAGCCTGCCGCTGACTGTAATAGCCCAACAAATAGATGCCGGATAACGGCTTGTTATTAAAATCGTCCAATGAAATACGCGAACCGATTTCGTCGATCATCCTGTTCCAATACGTTGCTCTCGTTCCCAAACGGGCTTGATAAGGCTGCAAACTTTCCTGAATGGTCTTCCAGGTTCTCGCCGGATGCCGGGAAAACGCATTCATGTACCGTACCGCATTGGTCGCGCGCGTCTCTTCAACCCCTAACGCGTTTCGCTCCAGCACGTCGGCAACGGCCAGCAAACGTCCAAACAAATAATCGCGATGTTGGTTGGCTTCATCCAGGGCCACCGAATATCCCTCCAGTCGTCGGTTGATCAAGGCACACGCGATGCTGAGCGTCTTTTCCCACTCCCATCTGTCCATAGAGACGGGATTGGAAGCACGATGGAAAGCATTGGTCTCGATGTCGAGAGGAATTCTCTGTTTATCCAGAATACAGGGAATTATCCGCTCCATCAGTCCTTTGACGAGCTTGTCATCCGCTCTGGGCCCATAGGCCGCAAAAGCGATGTCCCGGGTCGCGGGGGCACCGTAAAAGGTAACCAGATTTCCGTTTTCATCCTTACGGTACCGGTGAAGCCATGCGCAGGAGGTATGCCAGTCGACCAGCCGGTCCAAGTAGAGCTCCTTTTCCATGTTCCGGTAATACAGCACGGCCATGCGGCCGGTGGTTGCGGAGTCGAGAATCAGGATATTTACATTCGCTTTTGTGGACAATTGGCTGCGGTAACCATCCATGGCTTTGGCCACTTCTCGCGCAAATTCCCGGTTGGTAAAGGCTACGCGGTCCGTCACGCTGGCGGCTTCGGGCGCAAGGGTAAACAGATCCTCGGTTAACCCCGGCATATCCGGTTCGTCGTTTCCCCATACGAGGAAAACCCGCTGATCCACCATTTTCCCTTGCCGGTTAATCAGCCATTTCAGTGCGTTATGTGCTTTCTGGGACACTTCGTAACTGATGCTGGCCGCTTCCGATCCGGTTTGAAATCTTCCCCGAAAGGTAAATCCGCTCTTGTCGTTTGCAGAAATCAGTTTGGCTTTGTCCGCCGCATGCCGGATCTTGTTCGCGTGTCGGTCCGTGCTCGGAAGAAGCTGGCCTGTAACGTAGCAATAGTCCGGCTTGCCCAACCGCTCCCGGTAAAACCGGATAAACGAATCGTACATTTCAGGGTCTTTCCAGACTTTAGGCAGCACCCGGTCGGGCGAATAAACGGTAAAACGGACAAATGCGCTCTCAATCCCACCCGCAATGACCGAGTAGATGGGTGGTCTTTCGCCATATTTCGCCTGATATTGGTCGTTCCATTTCTCGATCAGACAATTGCGATCGTCTACGTACAAAATCTTGCTGTCGATCAAGTCCCGTATCAGTCTACCTTGACTCAGGTAGGCATAGATGCTTTTAACTTTGGGCGTGGCATAAGGCGAATCCGCCCAGGCTTTGAGGTTTTGAATATAGCGGTCAAACGGATTCTCGTCCTTGACGACTCCTCCGTATTCGACAAAGTCCCCGGCGACATAGCTCAGCTTATCGTGCAGCGGATACGGCGCAATCGTGGATCCCGCGCGGCTTGCAGATTCTTCCGTGCAGGGAATGAGCGTACTGGCCTCTTGCTTGTCGACCACGGTTGCCGAATGAAACTGCCCATCTTCCGTAATCGCGACTTCAATATGCGCATTTTGCGTCGTATGCGAAACCGGAAGCAAGGTAAATTCCTGCTGGTCATACCGCCTTTCAACCTTGCCGACTTGCGCCAAATTGGCCTCATAGGTTTGATACAGATTGAGCAGCCAACTCATTGCGTTCCCCCCTCTTCCACCTGCGCAAGAAGTTCATCTGCCGACTGGACATTGTGGGGTCCGAAAGCTTTGGGCATCATGTCGGCAATCGGCCGCACTAGGGTACACTGTTCCGGTCGAATAAACCGGATGATGCCGTTTCGCATGACCGGATTCCAGAGTCGGACTTCCATCCGGTTCCGGCCGGTTTCGTCAGGATAATTGATCCCGTGAACCATCGTTCCCAGGTGGAGTTCTTCGTAGTGATCGTAATGGCCCTCGCCTTCGCCAAACCGGCAAGGTTCGACATAACCCTGGCATTCCCGGGTTCCGAGGAAAATGTCCCTTCGCCCGCCCGCCTTCAGCGCCCGCATCATGATGCTGTAATGTTTGTTTTCGTTGCGGTCGAAAGCGAGATCGGGCCGGTTCGGGTTAAATTCGAAATGGGCCTTCACCTGGTAACAAACGTCCTTCAAATAAGTGTAATGAGCCAACGTATTGCCTCCGCCGTATTCAATGGGACGGACTCCTTTGGACTCCATACGAATGGGGTTCATAATCCGAACTTCGTCGACCACAAACAGCAGCGTCGGTTTCCAGTAAACGCTTTCAACAATCCCTTTCAGCGCCTGATAGGTTGGAACTTGGTAACTTAATTTCTCTCCGCCCAGTTTGGTCAGCGGATCGGTAAATAAGGCGTACTTTCCATACACGACAAATTCAATTCCATTTCGCAACGAAATTCACCTCCTTACGACATTTATTTACATATTTTTCATACTCTATCTTAGTTTCAAAGAATGGAATTGTCAATACTTTACACAATATATGAAATTTGATTTAGGATCTTAACTATGCTAATCTATACAAGAAATCGCCGGTCCTCTGGCGCGGATTGAAAAATATAGTGTGTGAAGTGCGAATAAAGCCGCAACCTTTCTTCTTCTTTCGGAAGTCGGTTGCGGCTTTAGCTTTAGTACAGGCTCAAATCAAATCCGCTGTCATTGTCGAGATCCAATCCAAATTCCTCATGATACGCACTCTCCCGCAGAGCCAGCACGTTTCCGTCGAGCAGGCAAACCAAGCCGCCGTTACGCTCCAACTGTTGCCTCTCGAAGGGAAAAAGATTCACCATATACGGTTGCGCCTCTCGCAACCGTCGGGATAAATCCGTTATCGTCAGGTTGCTGCTCAACTCCGCGATGATTCGTCTGCCCTCGCCATAGGGAACAATCGCCGAAGCGGTTGCATCTTCAATCACCCGAAAATGCTCGGCAGCCGTGCGATAGCTATTCACGATAAACAGAGGGATACTGGCCTCATGCTTGGCAACGTACGCCGAATTAAAAGGATTGTGTTTCCGGTCGGCAAGAAGCAGATTCGTCATGGCGACGCCCAGCTTCGGAATCGGATAATCTAGATCGGCCTCTTCCTCTTTGTAGAAGGCCTGAAAATAGTACGTCATCGCCTGTCTGGACAGCAAATGGCCGCCGTGAAGCGCCGGATTCCGCCGGAGATCGACCAGCATTTTTTGGGTTATGGCTTTGCCTTTGCGAATTTCCTTCAACCTGTCGAGTATTTCTTCCGCATGGTCGATCACGTACACGTGCTGAATACCGTTTTTGCCATGTCGGTTGCACCTGCCTGCTGCTTGCGCAATCGAATCAAGCCCCGCCAACGAGCGGATGACGCAGTCAAAGCTTACATCCACTCCCGCCTCAATCAACTGCGTGCTTACGCAAATCACCTTCTCGCGGTTCTTCAGATGGTTTTGGACTTGTCTCAAAATCCGCTGCCGATGTGCGGCGCACATCGACGTGCTCAGATGATACAGCGGAACGCCACAGCCTTTAAGTTGGCAGTATAGCCGTCTGACCACCGACTTGGTATTCAGAATGACCAGTACGCTTTGAACCTCCGCGATCTTGTCCACGACAAAATCGGCCAGCTCCTCGGTTGTAAACCGTTCATTCGTGGCGCGGTCGATAATCTCTACCCGTTTAAAGGCGTCAATGACCTGATCCAACCGCCGGATCATTTCGCCGTCCGGATTCATATCCAGCTTGTGCTTGACGAAATCCAACGCGGGCTGGGTGGCCGTACACAGTATGAGGCTGGACTTGCCGTACGTTTTCAAAAAATTCAGCGCGTGATTAAAGAGGGAAATGCAGGACACCGGAACTTTCTGTACCTCGTCGAAAATGATGATCGATTCGCACAGATTGTGTAAACGGCGGATATCCCGGCTCCCGTTTCCGTAAAAGGTGTTCAGAAACTGAACCATGGTGGTAAAAACAATCGGAACGTCCCAATTATCCTTGGCGAGCTTCAGCTTTTGCCGGATCGTTATTCTTCCGTCTTCCGATTCGTCGTTCTCCTCCGTTTCTTCCACCACATTGGAATGGTGCTCCAGAATATGCTGTTCGTCCTTCAGGATTCGGCGGACTGTCTCGGCGTTTTGCTCAATAATGGTTGTATACGGAACCACATATATGATTCGTTTCTTATGAAAGAGCAGGGCATGTTTTAAGGCATACCGTAAACTGGCCAACGTCTTGCCGCCGCCCGTTGGAATCGACAACGTGTATATACCCGATGGCCTTTCCGCAAATCGGTCGCACTGCTCCGACATCTCGTGCCTTAACCGGTTAACGGGGGTCTGGGCATCGTCTTGTTGCAGGAAAGCGTTGATTTTGGCGATCAGTTTATCGTAATAGGCCGCAAACAAGGATTCATGATTCTGCTCAGGTTCGTTTTCTTCTTCCGCCCGATTTTCTTCAAATATCCGCGTGCTTGTCCGGTCTGCGTCGATTAATACGCTGAACACAAACTTGGTCAGAAACATCAGTTTACCTTCGAGCGACTCCGGAGCCGGCTTTGCCAAAAACGCCTCGAGCTCCGCCATTGCCTGCCGGACGTAGTCCTGAAACGCCGATTCGCTCATGACGTTGGCAAAAAAGCGCTCTACCGATTGTTCAAACTCTACCAAGTCCGTTTTGTCCCGAACACGCTTCAAATAGCCAGATTCCAAATTCGGATCCAAAAAATCATGAAGATAAGCATGATGCGAAATAATGGCGTTTCCGACGACCTCCGCCAAAAGCCAAGAAATTTGGGAGGGTGTTCCTGTGTGGTACCGTTCATACAATAACTTGCCGCCCGCCGTCGAATGATCCACGCTTCCTCTCTTGGGTGGAGCGTCGGGATGGGCTACGGCCTTTAAAATATATTCCCTGAATTCATCCGTGTATTTGCCCATGTCGTGAAGCACGCCTGCAAGCCCGGCTATATACCTGACGCCAATCTTGGCTCCATACGCTTCCGCCAATCGCTGGACTTCAAGCAAATGCTCTTTAACGCTTTGAATCTTCCGGTCTGCCTCACGAATATGCGCAATGAAAGTCATTGTGGTTCCTCCTCTTTTTTAATGCGAGTAATTTATCAAGGGACGATCAATTTGCTATCAGCTCATGTCGGCATAGATCAGCGTAAAGAGCAACGACACATTCATTTCCCCTACCTTAATCCGAAACGCACCTTGTGATATAGATATTCCAGCCACTTTTCGCGCCGCTTTTGGCTGCTTCTCTTGACTCCGGCAAACATGAATCTCTTAACCTTCCGGATTCCACAAAACTTGAGTATAGCCTCTCGAATGACCGTCCATTCTACATTGCGGCGAACAAGTCTTACATACCATCCGGGTGAGTCGATCGTATATATAACCCATGCCGATTTTCCTTTGAGCAACCCCTTTGGCACCATTCCGTCATATTGATATGCAAATCCTGAGACAAAAACCCGATCGAAGAACCCCTTAAGAATTGCCGGAACACTATACCACCAAACGGGATAGATGAAGATAAGATGATCGGCTTGCCGTACAAGCTCACGATAATGAGCAGTTTCCGAATCATTCTTGAGCTCGCTGCGCCGAATTTTGTCGTTGTAAATCAGAACGGGATTAAAGTTGTCCTTGTATAGATCAATCAGCGTATACTTGTGTCCGGCCTCCTGTAACCCACGCTTCACTTCGTTCAATATGGCCCCATTAAAACTCTTCGGATTCGGGTGAGCGTAGATAATCAACACATTCATCTGAATTCCCCCTACGTAAAAATGGCAGGATGACGGATAACACAGCCAGGCCGTCAACTAAAAGCTCCGGCACCCTGATCCGGAACCGCATTAAAGCTTCACGACCTTGGTCGCGATATTTTGGCAAAATTCGCTGTCATGCTCCACAAACAGAAGGGTCGGCGAATGTTCGAGCAGCAGCTCCTCGATTTGCATGCGGGAGAGGACATCGATAAAATTCAGCGGTTCGTCCCAAATATACAGATGAGCGTTCTCGCAAAGGCTTTTCGCAATCAGCACTTTCTTTTTTTGACCGCCGCTGAAAGAGGTCATGTCCTTTTCGAATTGCACGCGCGAAAAATCAAGCTTCCTTAAAATCGCTTTGAACAGGCTTTCGTCGATCCCGCTATTTCTGGCGTAGTCCGACAAATTGCCCTGCAAATGCGAGGTGTCCTGCGAAACATAGGAGATTTTAAGCTGGCTGCCCTTTCTGAATGTGCCGGAAAAGGCGATATCCTCGCCGCAGATCAGCTTGAGAATGCTGGATTTTCCGGAGCCGTTCGGACCCGCAAGCGCAATGCGCTCCCCTTGCTCGACGGTAAAGCTTATGTCGCTGCAAACCGTCTTCCCGCCGTAATGAATCGAAACGTGATCCAGTTCGATCAGCTGTTTTCTATGGTAAGCTAGCGGCGAAATTTTCAGGCTTTCCGAGCTTTCGACATTTTTCAGGAGCTTGGATCTTTCCTCGATCGCGGCTTGCTGTCTGTGCTCGATCGATTTGGACCGCTTCATCATTTTGGCGGCCTTGTGACCGATGTACCCTTTGTCGACCTTGGAGCCGGAATTGCGGGTGCCGTTTTTCGTTTTCTCCACTTCGTGCGACCAGTTGCTCGTTCGTTGGGCCGCGTCGGACAACCGTTTAATGTCTTTTCGCAGCTTTTCGTTCTCGGCCAGCTCAAAGTGATCCTGCCTTTGCTTGTTCTCCCACCAGTCGGAAAAATTTCCTTTCCGGACTTCAATGCCGGCCTTGTTGATCGAAAGAATATGGTCCACGCAGTTGTCGAGAAACGCTCTGTCGTGCGACACCAAAATAAATCCGCTCTTGGTGTTCAGATAGTCGCTGACAAGCTTCCGGGCATGCAGGTCGAGATGGTTGGTCGGCTCGTCGATGAGCAGAAAGCTGTTTTCCTTCAAAAACAAGGCCGCCAGCAGTACTTTCGTTTGCTCGCCGTTGGACAAGGAATCGAAGGGCCGGTATAAGACGTCCTCGGACACCTTCAGCAACGAAAGCTCGCGCATGAGCTGCCAGTGCTGGTAGTCCGGAACAATTTCGCCGACGACGTCCAGGGTGTTGTATTCCTTGTGCTCGACATGGAAAGGAAAATATTCAAAGTCGACACTGGCCGAAATGCTTCCGCTGTATTCGTATTTGCCGAGCAACAGGTTGAGAAATGTGGTCTTGCCTCGGCCGTTTCTTCCCGTAAAGCCCAATTTCCAATCGGTATCGATTTGAAAGCTTACGTTTTCGAAAATGTTGTCGTAGCTGCCGTCATAGGCAAACGTCAGGTTGGTCACTTTAATCAACGACATGACAGGATCCTCCTGCATAAAAATAGAAAAGCCGCAAGAAAGTTACCTTTCTTGCAGCTCAAATAAATACGACAAATCCACCCCGATGCAGGGCCGGATCCGGATCTATTTTTTGCGTGAAAAGAATAAGTAACTTTCTTGCTCATCCAAAATAAAACAGAAGCTGTTTTATTTTTTACGATTGGGCAAGAAAGATCACATTATCCTTTTCCACTCCCGTCGTTAAATTAGCAACATTTTACCATATCCGCTTGTTCATTTCAATCTCGAAGACGAGGCAACGGAGTCATCAGCCGATTGAATGTTACACGGCTTTTTTCCCCATCCAATGCGCAGCAAGCAAAATCGGGAACACGAAGAGGGTAAAAGGCAAGCTGAACCACATCGTACTCCAAGTAATGACCTGATTTTGAAGCAATGCGTTCAACAATACGATGCAATACGGCAAAACAATCACGATTGAAGTAATGACACCGGGAGTTATCGAACGAAAAAAGACAGACTGACCGATATGCGCAAAGGCGTGAAGAAAGAAAACCAGAATGCATACGGTAAAGAAATGAATGTTGGCAAGCGGGCCTTGATGAAGAAATTGACTTGCCATATACGTCGAACTGCCGACGAACAAAAAAATAACCAACACCGAAACAGCAAATTGGGCCGTCGACATTGAAAATTGCTTCATGACTCTGTCGGCCATTTTGCTTGGCAATTTTTCACGAATGACCTCTGAATGCTTCTTCATCCACTTTTCGATCATAATGATTTCTTCAAGATCATGGAGAACAAACATAATGGGAAATAGCCAGATCAGCGTTTGAACGTCAAGCCATCGTTCCAATCCTTTCACCCCATTTATTGTAACTGTGTATTATTCTAATTGGCTGGTAATCCTTGTTCAACCAAACTAGGGAAATCATCGGGATCAACATCGGGACAGCGTTTATCGGCTTCGGTCATCGAATATTCGCTCATTGCGGCCTCTCTTTTCCTTTCTGGCCTTTGGCCATCTGAATCTTGGAACAAGCTGTTTCATCGTTTCGAAGATCAATCCCCATTGCAGCTCGGACAAACAGGCAACGGGAACGTCTTGCTTCAACCCAAGCTTTCTTTTCAAATAGCGGATTTGAGGCGGCGTGAAACCCCCTTTAGCGCCCAATCAATCGAGGCTCGAGGCTCCATAAGCGCATAATCGGCAAGTCCGCGAAAAGCCAAATAATCTTTGACGGGCACCATCGGCGTTGCTTTTCTGTTGATCGTGATCATTGCAGAGTCAACGTTGGGCGGGGGAGAGAAATGATTTCTTGAAATTTCTTTAACGTACGTTAGGTCAAAATACATTCTCCAGGCCGCAACATAACCGTCTTTAACCCATTTCGACGTAAATCGTTTGGCCGCTCCTTTTTCCACCACCATAACCCCTCTTTGGAAGCCGTTTGAAGGTGCATTAAGGAGCATTTTCATGATCGGCGTTGTAATGGAATACGGAATATTGGATACGACGATGAATTTCCCCTTAGGCAAACGCATTTTCAAAATATCCTGATGGATAATGTGGATGTTGGGATACGGAACTGCTTTTTGTTTTAGCGATTCGACCAACTTGGCATCATATTCTACGGCCAACACTTTTCCGGCTTTTTGAGCCAACATGAAGGTCAGCGCTCCCTTTCCGGCTCCTAGTTCCAAAACCGTTTCTTGATCTCCAACGATGGCCTGATCGATGATTTCACGGATGGTCTTTCGGTGATGAAGGAAATGCTGTCCCAAAAAATTGGGCGGATCTCCGCTCGTGTTACGGGTCATGTTATCTCTTCTTTCAAAAATAAAAATTCACAAGCCGCTGCTTGTGAATCAGAGCAAAGGAAGAAGGAACATGAATGGACAGACCTCATGCCGAGAAAAGGAACCGATAAGCAAATAGATCTTCTTGCATAAAGCAAAGAAGTAAAAAAGCATAAAAAAAGGCAGCCCAAGCTGCCTTTTGACGTATGCCACTCGATCGATTCACTCGAAGACGATGAAAAGGACAGACTTCTCCCGTTTACTCTGCCTACACAAGCAGAGCCTTTGACCGTATGAAATTAGCGGGTCAAAGCCGGGAAACGAAGTCTGACCGAGTACACTTTTAATAATCCTCCTTAAATTTCATGCATTAAGTTCAGTCATTTAAGTTCTTAAGTTCAGTCATGATTATAGTGTCACTTACAGGTAAAGTCAAATATTCCAACCCGCTCGTTCGCCAGGATCCGGATGTGCTCGGTGTCTTCCCTTATGACTTTATAACGATGGAAAAACCGGAGCGCGCAAGGCGATCCGGTTTTTCGGGTTTGGGGACGATTACGATTTTCCTGAACGGGACGCCAGATCGATGATCATTACAATGAGCATGAGCAACTGAATGAGAAGATCCGCTCTCATGGTCAGACCTCCATGATGATTGTAATACTTCTTCGCCAGCTCCTCCTCTCCCGCAAGACAACCTTTTCGTCTCCCAATACCATATCTATGCGTACAACCTGAAATCTATGAGGAATTGCGGTGCCGGTGAGCAGAAATGGGGATATCTGCTTTATCGAAGTTCCCCCATCCTCATATTAGACGACCTTAAGAACTCTTTTATTCGAGCATAAGAAGTGTACCCCTATTTTTTCTTCCTGCTTTGACTAAGGTGAGGATCATGATTTCAGCGCTATCTTCTTGAGATGACTCGGTATTGATTGATTAGGTTTTAGTCCCTAGTAGTGGTGTAAAATGGCACCGAGCTTCTTGACAAGGGAAGCCACGGTATGATTTCTACTAAAGTGACGCGACTCACCTTTAGAAGGAGGATCAAACCGTGGCTTCTATAGATAGAATGT
>NZ_KB899869.1 GCF_000378425.1 Cohnella laeviribosi DSM 21336
TTAGCGTGATCTCTTCCGTCGTGCGCAATTGTTGCATCAGTCTAGCGACCGCTTCTTTCGTATGCACGATGGTTCCCCAGTAACGGGCTTCTTGTCTGCCTTCTTCCGCGACCGCTACTGCAATTTTTGACTTGGATACGTCTAAACCGACGTATTTTATGGAATTACTCATGATAGACCGACTCCTTTTTGTTTGTAGCTCTGATTTGGTTGCAATGGTGTTTTGCTAATCTCATTGTTTCCAAATGTAACCTACGGATAAGCAATCAGGATGTCGGTTTCGTTCATTATAACTATTTCCGTCCGATCGTACAAAAAGACCCCCGGTTGGAATGAATAGCGGAACCCCTGTCCGATTTGCCCGCGTTTTGGCCCATCCGGACAAAAATAAGGGAACGACGGTCCGTTTGAGTGCAGCCTACCTGGACAACAAGGTGGAGGATGTTTGGACTCTTACTGAACATGGACTACTTGGCGGCTGCACTCCGACGCTCGGGGCCATGTGAGTACTAAACGGACTACTTGACCGCTGCACTCCGCCGATCGGGATCATGTGAGGTACTGGACGGACTACTTGATGGATGAGCGCCACGGTGGGGACGATGAGATTCGACGCTTACGATGCTTACGTTTGAGTCAAGTAAGGAGGCCAGTCGTGCGAAAAAAAAAAGTTGTGGGTCATGCAACTTCGGCAACCTCAGGCATCGCCCCTTCCTTCCTCCGTCCGCACGGGTTCCTCCGGCAGCCGCCAGATCCGCGAGAAAACCCCAAAACCGGCCCCTCAGGATTCCCTTCCGCCTCCTGACAGCCAAACAAGCCATCGATCCGCGAATATGTTCGCTGGATCGATGGCTTGTCTGGCGGAAGCACCCCGAATCATTCGTTCCGATGTTGCCCCGCTAACTCTCTGAATCCGTCGGCTTCCTGTCGTATCTTCCGTCGACTTCCTCCGCAATCCGCCGGTAGGCTGCCGTCTCCTCCGCCACGGGATCGCGCTCGGCCCGAACGCGGATTTCCCAGCGCGGCGAAAGCCGGCGAACCGCCGCCTCCGCAGCGTCGGGCTCCTCCATCGGGCCTTCGGTCAGCCTGCGGACCAGTTCGGATTCCGCCGCGGATTGAGCCGGCTTGCCTTCTCGTTCCGAAGGGGAGATTCCGTCCCTCGCGTCCTCATGTTCGCTTGCCACGGCCGCCGCCTCCTTTTTGGCTTTAGGATGGCCACAATCCCGCCGGCCGATGTACGCCTTGTCCTCCCGGCTTGCGGCCCGCACAAAGCGCAATTACGCCTTCGCAAGGGAGGCAAGCAGCTCGTCGTGAATGAGCCCGTTGCTCGCCACCACGTTTCTGACGCCCAGATGGTAAGGCTCCCCGTTCTGATCGGTAAGCCGTCCGCCCGCTTCTTCGACAAGCAGCGAACCGGCGGCCAGATCCCAGGCGTTCAGCCCTGCCTCCCAGAAGCCGCTCAGCCTTCCCGCGGCGACATACGCCATATGCAGCGCAGCCGAACCCGCGATCCGCAAATTCCGGACCTGCGGAGCGAGCGCCTGAATCTGGCGAAGGTTAGCCGGCAGCGCCAGCTTATGATCGGCCGGAAACCCGGTCGCAACCAGACTTTGGCGAAGCTCCGGCTCGCCCGACACCTTCATGCGCTTGCCGTGCACATACGCGCCCTTGCCCCGCTCCGCCACGAACAGCTCGTCCCGTTCCGGATCGTACACGACGCCGACGATGACTTGTCCGCGATAAGCCAGCGCAATCGACACCGAATAAAACGGAAACCGGTGCACGTAATTGGTCGTTCCGTCAATCGGATCGACGATCCACAAATATTCCGCGCCGCTCTTGCGTTCCAGCGCTTTGGCCGATGCCTCCGGACCCGGCTCGACCCCTTCCTCGCCCAAGAACGAGTGATCCGGAAAGTGCGTTCCGATCAGATTGCGGATCAGCCGTTCCGAGCCTTTGTCCACCTCGGTGACCAGATCGTGCATGTTCGATTTGATATCCGGCGCGGCGCTGCCGATTTTACTCTTGATCCATTCTCCGGCTTTGGCCGCGCAGTTGACAGCGACCGCCGTAAAGCTTTTGCTGCCGATTACCGGCTCGTTGGCATCCATCGAATCATCCCTCATATTCTAAAATGATTGAATCGGCAAAGCTTCCGCCCGATGAACGGGAAAGCCGCAGCCGTATAATGAAAACCCTTACTCCGACTTATTTTGGCTATAAAAGTTAAAATCTATCTTGTATTGTATACGTCAATGAAAATGGCAAGTTCCGGCGTCTAACGATTGGCGGCGAAAAAAGGCTCATAGGTAGCCCGTTTCCCGCAGCCCCTTCAAAATCAAATAAACCGCCACCGCAAGCAGCGTCGCCCGCAGCAGCCACATCAACTGCCTGCCCGTCAACCGGGCGGCGATCGCCGCTCCCAGCCGGCCGCCGACAATCGCTCCGGGAGCGAGCGCGGCAAACAGCATGCCGTCGATATTGCCGTTCCACGCATGGACAAAGCTTCCCGTTACGGACGAGAGCAGAATAACGAACATGGACGTAGCCGTCGCCACGTGCGGCGGAAACCCGAACAGCAGCACCATCAGCGGCACGAACAGGGAGCCGCCCCCGATGCCGAAAAGGCCGGACGAAACGCCGACGCCCGCTCCGATCGCCAGCGCCAGCGGGACGCTGAAGCCGTAGCGGTATTCGGTTCCGTTCCGGTCCCGGAACATGCGTTTTACGGGCCAATCGAAGCGCAGCGGC
Organism: Cohnella laeviribosi DSM 21336; assembly: GCF_000378425.1. Taxonomy (GTDB): domain Bacteria; phylum Bacillota; class Bacilli; order Paenibacillales; family Paenibacillaceae; genus Cohnella; species Cohnella laeviribosi. The sequence continues at coordinate 2,752 of NZ_KB899869.1, forward strand.
TTCATCCGCTCCCTGGCGATCATAAGGGCGAACATGACCAGCATAAACAAGCCGAAGCTTAGCTGAAAAGGTCCCTTCGGCACGAGATTCGTCGCCGCAGCCCCCGCCATCGCCGCCGGCCCGCTTGTCGCAAACAGCAGCCATCCGGTTTTGAAGTCCACTTTGCCCTGCTTCTTGTACGTCCAGGTTGCCGACATGGCGGTAAAAACCAGCACGGCAAGCGAAGTGCCGACGGCCGTCTGCGTCGAAACGGCCTCATCCAGCATGGCGGGCGCCAGCAGAACGAGCGACGGCACAATCACGATGCCTCCGCCAAGCCCCACAATGCTGCCGAAAACGGCCGAGACGACGCCGATCAGCGCGATGAATAGCCAAGCCCATCCAGTCAATGCTCCCACTCCCAGCCCAGGGCCGTGCGCCAGCCGCCGGAAGATGCCCGGGACCGGTTGACGGCGGCTCCGGCCGCCATCGTCCCATCGGGCTTCCGCACGTCCCGGCCGCCCTTTTCCCGCTTATCCGTACGTCTTAAAGACCGGCGAAAAGAATACCCGCAAGCCGCTCCAAACGACGAAGCCCCGCTTTTCGGTCGGCGCGTTTGGCGAAATCGCCATCGTCAGCGTTCCGGACGGGGGATGCGTTTGTTCAGTTGGAACCGGCATCGCGGCCAAAACCGGACCTTGCCCGCATAAGGCCCGTTGGCCCGGCCCGGTCTGCAATAGCCTTATGGAATGTGCCGCTCCGCCGGCCGGTCAAGCCGGCTCAGACGCCAGTCCGCGCTTGCTCGCCGAAAAACATCTCGTGCGCCAGAGCGGTCTGCACTCGCGATTCTTCTTCCGTCAGAGTCCGGACAAGCTCCATCTCCACCTCGGTCACTTCTTCGCCCTGGAAATTGATTTCGGCGATCGAAGCGACGATGCGCACGATGGCGATCGCCTTGTTGTCCGGCGCGTACGCGATCACTTTCTGGCCGGTGGGGTAAACGCGAAACCCTTTTTTGACCATTTTTCCGCGGCCGTATTCAAGCAGTTCATAGAGCTCCTGCTCGGATTTGAATTTGCACACGGAATTGAACTCCGTCCGAAAGCCCATCCGTATCCCTCCGTATAGCTTAACCTCCGTATTCCAGCGCCTGCCGTTCTTGGTGCCGCTCGATCGCAAGCCGGATCAGCGTATCCAGCAGTTCGCGGTACGATACGCCGGACTCCTGCCACAGCAGCGGATACATGCTGAAGGGGGTGAACCCCGGCATTGTGTTCACTTCGTTGATAAACAGCTTTCCGTCGCTGCGGCGAAGGAAGAAGTCCGCCCGGCAGAGCCCCGAACCGTCGATCGCCCGGAAAGCCTTCACCGCCATCTCCCGCACGCTCTGCGCCGTCTCCGGAGGGATCTCGGCGGGAATGATCATGACGGATTTGCCGTCGATGTATTTGGCGTTGTAATCGTAAAAATCGTTCGAGCTTACGATTTCGCCCGGAACCGACGTCCTCGGCTCGTCGTTGCCCAATACGCTGACCTCAATCTCCCGGGCGTCGACGAATTCCTCGACGACGACTTTGCGGTCGTAGCGCAGCGCCGTGACGACGGCGGCGGCCAGCTCTTCGCGGTCCCGGGCCTTCGAGACGCCGACGCTCGATCCGAGATTGGCCGGTTTGACAAAACACGGATAGCCGAGCGCCGATTCGATTTCCGACAGCAGCGCCTCCCGCTCCCGTTGCCACTGATACCGGGTAAAGAAACGGTACCCGACCTGCGGAAGGCCGGCCTGGGCGAACAGCGTCTTCATCACCGCTTTGTCCATTCCGACCGCCGAAGCCAGCACTCCCGCCCCCACGTACGGGAGGTTGGCCATCTCGAACAGCCCTTGGATGGTGCCGTCTTCGCCGAACGTGCCGTGCAGCAGCGGAAACATCACGTCGATGGCGTTCTGGGCGAAATTCTCGCCGGCCGCCAGCTCGCTCATGCGGCGAACGACCGGCTGCAAAGCGTCAGCCTGCTCCGCCTCGGCCCCGGCATCCGGCTCGAACTTCAGTTCGGCAACGGCTCCGGGAGGCGCCTTAAGCTTCGGTCCGGAGCGCCACTGTCCGGTTTTGGTTATATAAAAAGGGATGAGTTCGTACTTGTCGTAGTCAAAAGCTTTCAGCACCGCAAACGCGGTCTGCAGGGAAACCTCGTGTTCTCCCGAGCGTCCGCCGTATACAAGGCCAACGCGCACTTTAGAATTCATAGTCTGCCTCCGGATCCTAAGTTCAAAACTCTTCGCTTATGTGAAAAAAACGGTACCGGGTCCGCTCCGTCCATGCGTAGGAATCGCGGTAATCCCAGTATCGGCGGCGGCTGCTGACGGTGTTGGCGTTCACCAGCGGCATGCCGTCCGGGGTAAAGGCGGTGACGACCGTGTTATGCTGGTAACGGCCGTTGCCGTCCCAATCGTAGCAGATGACATCCCCCAGCATCAGCTGACGGGGCGATTCGACCGCTTGAGCCCGCAAACCGAACGACCTCGGAAACGACAAATAATGCTGCAGGCTGTTTGCGACGGCCCAGCTGAAGCTCCACTGCTCCTTTCCGTTGACGAATCCTTTATACCACCAGCCCGATTCCCTTCTCCCAGTATAGTTCATCGGCGCTCCCCCTGCAAAGAGACACTGGGAGACGTAATTCGTGCAGTTGACTTCAAAATGCTCGAACGCGGGATTCGGACGATCCCACCACAGCTCCGCGTATGCAACCGCTTCTTCCCTGCGGTAAGCGGCGGCGCGCTCGCTCCAGTCGTCCCAGCTTCCGCTTGTCCCGGGCGCCGCATATACTTTCGATTTCCGGCTCGCGGACGCGGACGCTTTGATCAGCGGTATGGAAGGAAGCACCGGGCGGCCCGGCCAGCCGTATTCGCCGGCAACGCGGGTATCCGTCTCCGTCATCGGTACCGGGCGGGACTCGCCTCCGACCGGTTCGATCCCGTCGATTCTCCAGCCTTTTCCCGTCCGGATCAGACGGATCCGTTCCCGCTCCAGCCGCTCCTCCCGCCAAGGATGGCCGTCCTGCTCGTAGGAGCGGATGATATGCAGTTGAAGCTCGACGGCCGCTTCCGCCGCTCTTTCGCTGGAGCGCAGCAGCCGCGCCTTGATTTCGCTGCGAATCGGCCTGAAGCGGACGAGATGGCTTCTTTGCGCCAGCGCTTCCGCGCGCTGCGCAAGCCGCGCGCGGTGCAGAGGGTCGGGCACGCGGCGCAGCGCCCCGGCGTCGCCGAGCAGGTCGGCCTCGTTGATGACATTGACATAATCGACCAACGCCTGTTTCCATTCCTGATCCGGCACCGCTGCTCCTCCTCCCGATTCGTCCAGACGGTTGTCGTTTTCATCCTATGCCGCAGGTTGCCGAAGCATGCTCGAACGCGCGCCGTTTCGTCCGTTCGGGATGAAGGAAGCGGGCTAAGTGGCATCCTATTCAAAACAGGTTCGAATCAGGCGCTCAAAAAGGCTCCAATGGCACAAAATCGTCACAGAACCTTCACATAACCAGCAAATGCAACTTTACGGAACGCATGTCTGACGTTATACTATACGTATAGGTTTTTTGAAATCGTGTTTCACACAATGAAACTCATTCTCAATGACTCAGGAGGCTGATGGAATTGTCTAAACTGCCTTACCAGGTGCAGTCCGAGCTGCAGGTAGCCGGACAATCGTACCGTTACTACAGCCTGGAAAAGCTGGAGCAACAAGGTGCGGGCCCTGTATCCAAACTTCCGTTCTCGATGAAGGTGCTGCTTGAAGCCGCTGTTCGTCAATTCGACGGACGCGCGATCACGCTCGAGCACGTCAAGCAAATCGCGGGCTGGGCCAACGGCCGCGAGGATAAAGAAATTCCGTTCATTCCCGCGCGCATCGTCTTGCAGGACTTCACCGGCGTGCCTGTCGTCGTCGACCTGGCCGCCATGCGCGAAACCGTAAAGAAAGCGGGCGGCGATCCGAAACGGATCAATCCGCTTGTTCCGGTCGATCTGGTTATCGACCACTCCGTTATGGTCGACGCGTTCGGCACGCCGGACGCGCTTCAAACGAACATGAACATCGAGTTCGAACGCAACGAAGAACGCTATCGTTTCCTGCGCTGGGCGCAAACGGCGTTCGACAACTTCCGCGCCGTTCCGCCGGCGACCGGTATCGTTCACCAGGTCAACCTGGAGTACCTGGCTTCCGTCGCCGCCACGAAAACGAAAGACGGCGTAACCGAAGTGTATCCGGACTCCCTTGTCGGCACGGACTCCCACACCACGATGATCAACGGTCTCGGCGTCGTCGGCTGGGGCGTCGGCGGCATCGAAGCCGAAGCCGGCATGCTGGGCCAACCGCTCTACTTTGTAACGCCCGAAGTCATCGGCTTCCGTCTGACCGGCCGCTTGGCCGAAGGCGCGACGGCAACCGACCTTGCGCTGACGATTACGCAAATTTTGCGGAAAAAAGGCGTTGTCGGCAAGTTCGTCGAATTCTTCGGCTCCGGTCTGTCGAACATCAGCCTGGCGGACCGCGCGACGGTCGCCAACATGGCTCCGGAATACGGCGCGACGATCGGCTTCTTCCCTGTCGACGAAGAAACGCTTAACTACCTGCGCCTGACCGGCCGCGACGAAAAGCAAATTCAGCTTGTCGAAGCCTACTACAAGGCACAAGGCATGTTCCGCACGGACGATACGCCGGACCCGGTATTCTCCGACGTCATCGAGCTCGACCTGTCGACGATCGTGCCGAGCCTGGCCGGTCCGAAACGTCCGCAAGACCGCGTCGAGCTGACGAAGATGAAGGAATCGTTCAACGAAATTATCCGGACCCCGATCGACAAAGGCGGATACGGCCTGTCCGAAGAGAAGATCGAGCAAAGCGTCGAAGTGCAGCACAAAAACGGCAAAACCAGCACGCTGAAAACCGGCGCCGTCGTCATCGCCGCGATCACGAGCTGCACGAACACCTCCAACCCGAGCGTTATGCTGGGCGCGGGTCTTGTCGCCAAAAAAGCCGTCGAACGCGGCTTGACCAAACCGGAATATGTCAAGAGCTCGCTGACGCCGGGTTCGCTCGTCGTCACCGACTATCTGACCAAGTCCGGCCTGCTGCCTTATCTGGAGAAGCTCGGCTTCTACGTCGCCGGCTACGGCTGCGCGACCTGTATCGGCAACTCCGGTCCGCTGCCGGATGAAGTCAGCCAGGCGATCGCCGACAACGATCTGACGGTAGCCGCCGTTCTGTCCGGCAACCGGAACTTCGAAGGCCGCGTTCACGCGCAAGTGAAAGCGAACTACCTGGCATCGCCGCCGCTTGTCGTCGCTTACGCGCTGGCGGGCACGGTGAACATCGATCTGGCCAACGAGCCGATCGGCTACGGCCACAACGGCGAGCCGGTGTACCTGAAGGACATTTGGCCGACGAACGAAGAAATTCAGGAAGCGATCCGTCAATCGCTGTCGCCGGAAATGTTCCGCAAGAAATACGAGAACGTGTTTACGCAAAACGAACAATGGAACAAAATTCCGGTTCCGCAAGGCGAACTGTACGAATGGGATCCGAACTCGACCTACATCGCCAATCCGCCGTTCTTCAAGGATCTGAGCTCCGAGCCGGGCGACATCACCGACATCAAGAGCGCAAACGTCCTGGCGCTGCTCGGCGACTCGGTAACGACGGACCACATCTCGCCGGCGGGCAACATCAAGCCGGACAGCCCGGCGGGCCTGTACCTGACCGAGCACGGCGTGGCGAGAAAGGACTTCAACTCGTACGGCTCCCGCCGCGGCAACCACGAGGTCATGATGCGCGGCACGTTCGCCAACATCCGGATCCGCAACCAAGTGGCTCCGGGCACCGAAGGCGGCGTAACCACATATCTGCCGACCGGAGAAGTCATGTCCATCTATGACGCTTCGATGAAATATCAACAAGACAAGAAGAACCTGATCGTCATCGCCGGCAAAGAATACGGCACCGGCAGCTCCCGCGACTGGGCGGCCAAAGGCACGTTCCTGCTTGGCGTCAAGGCGGTTATCGCCGAAAGCTTCGAACGGATTCACCGGTCGAACCTCGTCGGCATGGGCGTTCTGCCGCTGCAGTTCCAAAACGGCCAAAGCTGGAAGTCGCTCGGCATTACCGGCCGCGAAACGTTCGACATCATCGGGCTCAGCAACGACGTGCAGCCGGGCCAAACGGTCACCGTCAAGGCGACCCGCGAAGACGGCTCCACGTTCGAGTTCCCGGTTACCGTCCGTCTCGATTCGATGGTCGACGTCGACTACTACCGCAACAGCGGCATCCTGCAAACGGTGCTTCGCCAAATGCTGGCCGCGCAATAATCAAGTCTTTATGAAGGCATTCGCAGATACGGTTAACCTCCGTATCTGCGGATGTTTTTTTGTGCCGGTTCAGGGGCGCGTTAGAGTTCGGGGGCGCTTTGCCCGTTCGGCTTTTTCTTTGTCTCCGCTCAAGCAGTTGCGCTATAATGTTTACCGGAGGTGAAGCCCCGGATGGCTGCCGCAACGAAACGTTGGCTCCGCCGCTACAAATCGGCCGTCATTGTCGGGCTGATTGCGGTTCTCTTCCTTGTGGCGAGCAATTGGTCGCTCCCCTACGTGCTCTACGGCCCCGGCTCCGCGGAACCCGTACATCCAAGGGTCGAGACCGGACACAAACTGGAAGAGAAAGGCGCATTGCTGTTTACGACCGTATCGACGTATTCGAAGCCGAATGTATTTTCCATCCTGTATGCCTGGCTCAATCCCCGGATGGATATCGTGACCGAGGAAAAGGCGACAGGCGGAACGGTAAACTACGCCGCGTACCGCAACCTGCTCGCCTATATGCGCGACAGCTCGGAAAACGGGGCGCTGATGGCGGCCTACGACGCGCTTGGCCGGAAAATCGACATCAAGGAGCAGGGCGTCATTGTGAAAGCGTTTTTGCCGGAAACGAAGGCGCGCGAGCACGGTCTTCAGGAAGGCGATATCATCACATCGGCCGACGGCCGGGAAGCGCTGACGGCGGAAGCGCTGACCGCCATTATTCAAGGCAAGAAGGCCGGAGATACCGTCAAGCTTGCCGGAACGCGAGGCGGCAAGCCTTTCGAGGCGGAAGTGCCGCTGATCGAGATGGCCTCGACGGGCAAGCCGGGCATCGGCTTTTACCCGGAGACGGTGCTCAAGGTTACGGCGCCCGACCCGGTGAAGTTCGATTTTGAGGATACCGGCGGCCCTTCCGCAGGCCTGATGATGACGCTGGAGATTATCGCCCAATTAACAGGGGAGGATTTGAGCCGGGGCTACCGGATCGCCGGTACGGGCACGATCGCGGCCGACGGCTCGGTCGGTCAGATCGGCGGCATCAAGTACAAGCTGATGGCCGCGGACCGGGAGAAGGCCGACTACTTCCTCGTTCCTTACGATGAGGCAAACGGCCTCGGCAACTGGAAGGAAGCCGAAGAAACCGTCAAGAAACTCGGTTTGAAGCTGAAGCTTGTGAAAGTTTCGTCGCTGAGCGACGCGCTTGCGTTTCTGCGGAATCTGGAACCGAAAGCGTAATCTTGGCCCCTCTAAAATGCCGATTCGGCAACTGAAAGGCAAAGGGGGCTCTCCAAATGCCGGAAAACCATGAAACCCCGCATTTGGAGAGCCCTCTTTTGACACGGCGGCAAAGCAATTCAATCCCGCACACGACCGCAACTCGCGCCGCCGATCCCCGGGCGCAGGCTGCCGGGGGGCGGGCAGCGGCGGAGGCTTATCCCAGCAAAGCCCCCATTCGCTTGGCCGCGCTGACAACCGCCGGCGCCCGCTCCCGCATGACGTCCGGCGTGAGCCGGTTTGACGGCCCCGACACGGACAGCGCCGCCACCAGCTTGCCCGAACGGTTGAAGATCGGCGCCGAGATGGCCGCCGCTCCCGCTTCCCGTTCTTCATAGCTGGTGGCGTACCCCGCTTCGGCGATCTCGGCGAGCTGCTTCCGGTACGCTTCGACATCGATCGAAGCCGGCCAGGCCGGATCGGACAGCAGCGCCTCCCGCACCTCCGGCTCGGCGAACGCGAGCAGAACCTTGCTGGAAGCCCCGACGAAAAGCGGCAGTCTCGCTCCTACCGGAGCGACGCGGCGAATCGCCTGCTCGCTCTGCACGGCCTGGATGCGCACCCGGTCTTTCCGGTCGCGCACGTACAGGCTGACCGTCTCGCCAAGCTGGTCCCGCAGCCGCTCCATCTCTCCCAGAAGGACGACGGCCGGATCGTCCGATCGGGTCAGATGGGCCGACAACTCCAATATCCGCAACCCCAATCTGTATTTATCGGTAGCTTCGTCGCGCGCGACAAAGCCTTTTTCCTCCAAGGTGGCGAGGAGACGATGGACGGTGCTTTTGTGAAGACCGACGCGCTGCGCGATGTCCGTAAGTCCCCATTCGCTTCCCGAAGTAAAACAGAGAAGCACATCCAATGCCCTTTCAACGGCCCGCACGGTGCGTTTTTCGTCCTCCATCCGAAGACCCTCCAATCGTTTCACCCAATGAAACCGTGGTACACCCAGTATAACGCAAGTGCTTCCCGCCGTAAATATTGTAAGCGTTTTATTACAGTTCCATTACGTCTGTCTAACAATTCGACAACTCTCGTTGACGTCTTCTTTTTTCAAAATTACGATCATTCTAAGGATTTATCTGAGCATTTTCTCATAGAAGCGGAGGGGCCACCATGAACACGACAACGATGAACGCCTATCCCCTGGACGCCCTGTCTCTTCCCGACTCTCTCGGCTATTCGCCCCCGGCGCTGGCCAAAAGGAAAGGCAGGAAGCTTCTGATGACGGCACTCATCGCAGCGGTCTCGGCCGCCCTTCTGGCGGTGTCGATTTTCGCGTATGCGGCCTACCTTCTCACCCATCCCAAAGTCGCGGTTTTATCCTCGAACCCTATGGCAGCCAAAAACCTCCCCTACACCGACATCCGGTTCCCGAGCGCGGACGGAAGCACTTACGTGCACGGCTGGTGGATTCCCGGCGGCAGCGACCGTACCGTCGTCTTAAGCCACGGTTACGGCGCCAATCGGGAGGAATACTGGGTGCCGATGTACGATATTGCCGAAATGCTCAACGGCTGGAACTACAATGTGCTGATGTTCGATTACGGCTATGCCGATCCCGTCAACCCGACCCCGGCGACGGGCGGGCTGACCGAAACGCAGCAGCTATTGGGCGCCCTGCAATACGCGCGCGAGCAGGGCAGCTCGGAGCTGGTCGTTTGGGGGTTTTCCATGGGGGCCGGCACCGCCCTGCAGGCCGCCTTGAAGACCGATCTGATCGACGGCATGATTTTGGACAGCACGTTTCTGGCGGACAAGGAGACGATCTACGCCAACATCAAACGGTACGTCTCCCTTCCCAAGCTGTTGACGCAAAGCCTTGTCGAACTCTTCTTTCCGCTGTGGAGCGGCAGCAGTCTCGATCAGATTCCTTCGGCGGAAGCTCAGTCCACCGCTTTCGATTTCCCGATTTTGCTCGTGTATGGAACGGCCGACGATAAATCGCCCCGGTCGATCAGCGAAAATATCGCCGCCGCCCAATCCAATCCTTATTCGCAGCTTTGGATCGTTCCCGATGTGCTTCACGAGATGACTTACCGGACTCATACGAAGGAATATATGAAACGGGCCGCCGACTTTTTGAACAACGTTCATCAAGCCGCGTCCGCCCGGATCGTCTGATTTCGGCGGTGCATGGATTCCGGCGGCTCGTGAGCGTCAGCCGGCCGTACGAGCGATCCGCTTCCGGCGAACCGGGACAAACGTACCGGAATCGGTGGCATAACGGCCGCTCTCTTTGCATACGATGGGGACGTAGCCGTTTATGGCGCGACCATCGGAAGGAGGGAATAGGCATGCCGCCAGCTGAGAATGCGGGTCTCCCGCACGGTCCGGCCAATGATCTGATCGTATGGAAAGCACGGGAAAGAAACGGCACGATCCTGATCCGCCAGCGAATCCCCGATCTTGAACCGGTATACGCCAAGCTGCTTCACGACTGGCAAATCGTGTTCGAACGAACAGCCGCCGTCGCCCAGTTCTCGCTGAACGCGGCAGCGCCGGATGCCCGCGAATTTCCCCTGCAGGGAGCTTTACATTATCCGGATCTGGCCAAGGAAGCGGACCGTCAATCCGACGAATATATCCGCCATCTGCAAACGATACGCCGAAACAGCGAAGCCGTACGGCGGAATCCGGCCGGAGCGGCCATCCTGGAGCAGCTTGCGGCGGAATCCGGCCGCTATTTGGACGCGCTTCGCCAATGGACGCATCCTGAGGCTCAACCCGGCTCGAACCGTTCGCCATCCGAACGTTCGCCAGTCGAAGAAGAGTCCGAGGATGCCCTGGATGTTCCTCAGCCGGCCGACGAGCAGCTTCGCACGCCGGAAGAAGACGGAGCGAGGCCTTCTTCGGCCGAAATCGGGCGGCCCGTGCCGATCGGCGGTCATACTCTGCCTCCCCTGCCCTATCCATATAACGCTTTGGAGCCCTATATCGATGAGAAAACGATGCGCATTCACCACGACAAGCATCATCAAAGCTATGTCGACGGCCTGAACAAAGCGGAGCTGAAGCTGCAGGAAGCCCGCCGGAGAAACGACTTCGATCTTGTCAAGCATTGGGAACGGGAACTGGCGTTTAACGGAGCGGGGCATTATTTGCATACGATTTTTTGGGACGCCATGTCGCCCAAGGGCGGAGGCAAACCGGCCGGACCGCTCGCCGACCAGATTTCCCGCGATTTCGGCAGCTACGACGCGTTCAAGCGCCAGTTCACGGAAGCGGCCAACAAGGTGGAAGGCGGCGGTTGGGCCATTCTCGTATGGAGCCCCCGCAGCCGGCGGCTTGAGATTCTCACGGCGGAAAAGCATCAAAATTTATCGCAGTGGGATATCGTGCCGCTGCTGCCGCTGGACGTTTGGGAGCACGCCTATTATCTGAAGCACCAGAACGATCGGGCCGCCTATATCAAGGATTGGTGGAACGTCGTGAATTGGCCTTATGTAGCCGAACGCTTTGCCAAAGCGAGAACGCTGCAATGGCCTCCATACTGATGAAGAAAGCCCCTGACCGGACAAACTAGAGTGCACCCTTTAGAATAGACATTGGAAAAACCCCTTGGTTAATCCGATGAAAATTCTAGGGGGTGCATTTCTTATGGCTATAAAGGGACAGAAGTTCAAGCATTATCCAAAATCGCTTAAGCTAGAGGCCATTCGATTACATGTGGAAGAGGGATGGAGCTACAGGAAGATCACGGAGCATTTGGGGATACAGGATAAAGATCGAGTCAAGGTCTGGATGAGGAAATATCGTCAAAATGGAATAGCGGCATTTGAAGACAAGCGTGGGA
>NZ_KB899870.1:0-11884 GCF_000378425.1 Cohnella laeviribosi DSM 21336
TGAAAAATGTGTGTGAAACCACGAATATCAGCTTGCCGACCAACGTATTGCTTTTGCCTCTGAGCTAAGGAAGAATCCCCCCTTCCGTCCCCTAAAGGGGAAACGCAGGGAGTACAACCCCCTGCACCCCGTTACTCGCCGTAAGGCAGGCCCGGCAAAAATGCCGGGTGACCTTGAAAGTATGGGCAAATGGAGTCGCCTGTAAAGAAAAACGCTTGACAGGCTCTATTTAGGTGCGCCAAAAACAAGGCTGCCCACAGAATGGTTGACAGGTTTCGTTCATATCAACGGATTGTCTGTCCGTTACCTGCCATCTTCCCTGCGCCTGCACCCTCCTGTACACCCTCCTCTGCACCCTCCCGTGCATCGCGTTCGCTTCCCCCTCCCACCATGTCGGCTAATTAAACAAAAAGGACGGTTTTTTGCCTTCTGATCGCCCGCGCCGGCCTTCATAATGAAGATAAGCGTAAGAGCGTTTTCACGGGAAAAATCCGCCTGCCAAACCTATCGCACAAGGGAGTTGAAGGTATGAAGCTGCGCCATAACGACCATGTGGTCGGCTATTTGTTCTCCGCCCCGTTTATACTGGGCTTCCTTATTTTTACCGTGTTCCCGATGCTCTCCTCCCTCTATTATTCGTTTACGAACTTCAATCTGTTGACCGCCCCGGACTTCGTCGGCCTGGACAATTTCAGAAAGATGTTCACGGACGACGAAAAGTACTGGAACTCGGTCAAAGTGACGCTGCATTACGTCGTCGCCAGCGTGCCGCTCCGACTGGCGTTCGCGCTGCTCGTCGCCATGATTCTCAACAAGGCGGTAACCGGCATCGGGCTGTACCGCTCGGCCTACTACCTGCCCTCCCTGATCGGCGGCAGCGTCGCGGTTTCGATTCTCTGGACGCAGGTGTTCGGCGACCAGGGGCTGGTCAATTCCGCCCTCGGATTGCTGGGCATCGAATCGAACGCGTCCTGGATCGGCAACCCGAAAACGTCGCTCTGGACGCTGATCGCCCTGTCGGTCTGGCAGTTCGGCTCTTCCATGTTGATCTTCCTGGCCGGTCTCAAAAACATTCCCAAAGACTATTACGAAGCCGCCAGCGTCGACGGCGCCGGCTCCATCCGCCGCTTCTTCAAAATCACGCTGCCGCTGCTCAGCCCGATCATTCTGTTCAACCTGATCATGCAGACGATTTCCGCCTTCATGACCTTTACGCCCGCTTACATCATCTCCCGCGGCGAAGGCGGACCGCTCGACACGACGCTGCTCTACTCGCTGTATCTGTACAAACGCGCGTTCGAATTTTACGAAATGGGCTACGCGTCCGCCATGGCCTGGATCATGCTCTTCGTGATCGGGATTCTGACGCTGATTCTGTTCCAGACCTCCCGTTTCTGGGTTCACTACGAATCGAAAGGAGACCGCTAATATGGCGCATACGAGCAAACGCTGGAAGCCCTTTGTCTATCACCTTCTCGTCGGCGGTCTCGCGCTGGTGATGATCTACCCGATTCTGTGGCTGTTCGCCAGCTCGCTCAAGCCGAACGACGAAATTTTCGCCACCGCGTACAGCCTGATCCCCAGCCGCATCGAATGGAAAAACTACGCGACCGGCTGGGCGGGATTTGCCGGCAACTCGTTCGACACCTTTTTCAAAAACTCGTTCTTCATCGCGATTCTATCGACAATCGGCGCGGTCATTAGCTCCGCTCTGGTCGCCTACGGCTTTTCCCGGATCCGATTTTTCGGCAGAGGCTTCTGGTTCGCCTGCATGATGATGACGCTGATGCTGCCCCGGGACGTCACGATCATCCCGCAATACATCATGTTTTCGAAATTCGGCTGGCTGTCCTCGTTCAAACCGATCATCGTGCCGCAATTTTTCGGCATTCCGTTTTTCATTTTTCTGATCATGCAGTTTATCCGGACCGTTCCCGTCGACCTCGACGAAGCGGCCAAAATCGACGGCTGCAGCAAGTACGGCATTTTCTTCCGGGTCATTCTGCCGCTGACGTTGCCCGCGCTCGTGACGGCGGCGATCTTCTCCTTCTACTGGACGTGGGAAGACTTCTACCATCCGCTGCTGTATTTGAACAAGCCGGAGCTGTACCCGGTATCGCTGGCGCTCAAGCTGTTCCTGGACGGCGAGTCGCTTAACAACTGGGGCGGAATGTTCGCCATGTCCAGCCTGTCGCTCGTTCCGGTATTCATCATTTTCTTTCTCTTCCAACGGTATATCGTAGAAGGCATCGCCACCAGCGGTTTGAAAGGATAATTCAAATATGGAGGGAATCGACAACATGCCTGCACTGGTATTCGACGAAAATCACATCCGCCAAGTCATCGACCGGGTGGTCGGCCGCACGTTCCGCATGGACTTCAGTTGGGATTGGCCGGGAGGCGTCGCGTTTTACGGCGTTTGCGAGGCTTACAAGGCGACAGGCAATGAATCGTATTTGGAAAAAGTAAAAGCGTGGGTCGACGAAAATATGGAGGACGGACTGCCCAAGCTGTCGGTCAACGGCGTATCGATCGGGCATTCCTTGCTTACGCTTTACGAAGCGACCAAGGAGGAAAAGTATATCGCAACGGCCAAGAACATGGCCGAGTTTTTGGCGCATGAGGCGGCCCGGTTCGGCGACGGCATCCTCCAGCATACCGTCAATTCCGAAACGTACAACTTCCCCGAGCAGGCCTGGGTCGATACGATGTTCATGGCCGGGTATTTCCTGCTCCGCATCGGCGCGCTGCTGGACGACAAGGCGTATTTCGAAGACGGCCTGCGGCAATACCACGGGCACGAAAACGTGCTGCAGGATCCGGTCACCAACCTGTACTACCACGGCTGGGACAACATCGCGGGCAACCATATGTCCGGCATATACTGGGCCCGCGGCAATGCGTGGGCGGCGCTGACGATGGCGCGCGCGCTCGAAATCGTGCCGGTCACGCATCCTTCCTTCATGGTGATCGAAGGCTCGCTGCGCGACCAGCTCAGCGCGCTCGTCCGGCTGCAGGACCCGGACACCGGACTTTGGCATACGATCGTCGACGACCCGGCCTCGCCGCTGGAAACGTCCGGCTCCGCCGGCATCGCCTGCGCGCTGCTGACCCGGGGCCGCTTGTACAACAAATACACCCAGAAGTCGATCGGCGGCATTCTTTCCAAAATCACCGAGGACGGCACCGTCACCGGCGTGTCCGCCGGCACGGCCGTCATGAAGGACGCCGACGGCTACCGGAACGTGCCGGACAAGCGCATCCAGGGCTGGGGCCAGGGGCTTGCGCTGGCCTTCCTGTCCGAGCTGCTGAACGTGAAGAACAATCCGTATTGACGGCAACAAGCAAGCCGCGAGCGCCTGCACGGCAGGGCCGCGGTTTTTTTATCGCTTGGGGCAGGGCCAGGCAAAACTCGGGCGCGGGCCGCATGGCCGCATAGCCGCATCCGCATCGCCTTATTGATAGGTTACTAGCTTCGCAAGCGGAGACGAATTCGGAATGACGTGATAGTACGTTGTTCCGGGGACGAAGGGCAGCTCGACTCCGTCTTTTACGAGACGGACGATATCGCCCTTCTCCCGCTTCCACTCGCAGGCGATGACATGGCCTTGTTGAAACAGCAGCGCGTCTCCCCCGCTTTTCAGATCGATTTCCAGCCGTCCCGCGTTGTCGTACACCCGGTGCTTGGCCGAGATCATGACGAGATTGGCCGCCGTAAGCTGCTCTCCGTTGTTCAGATCGGTATGGGGCTCGCCGTTGATCGAACGGACGTACAGTCCTTTGGCCGGATCGTAATGATAGGCGACTTTGTAGCTGTCGAGCTGGAACTTCACCTGAACGTCGGTCGCCGCTTCGGTTCCGGACAGATCGGGCGCGGAACTGAACCGAAGCTGCGGCACGTTCGCCGTTTCGCTGTGCCCCAGCTTGACCGCGCCTTCCCGGAGCTTCTCTTGCGTAGAGTACAGATTGTGCGGCGCTTTCCGGGACTTGTCCCGGTAAAAATACGCGCCCGCGTTGTTGATTTCGTCCAGGTCGGCTTTGCCCGAATGCTGCAGCAGCGCCAGCGCGTCGTTGCTGGCTCCCGCGTGGACAAGAACGGCGCCGTACGATTCGCCGATGTCGATCATATAAGGGCGAATGCTGCGAATCGGACCGATCGGGTCGCTGAACGCCGAGCTTTGGAAAATCGTCACCAGTCTCGTAATGCCGCCCTCCGCCAGCACCTCCCATACGATATCCGCCTGCGAGAGTCCGGACTGGGGCCGGGCCGGCTTCAGGTTGTTGATCATGACCGCGAGCGGACGCTTCGTCACTTCCTCCTGGACGGGCATCCCGGTCAGAGGGGCGATAAATGCCGCGGTTGGCGTCCCGGACGCTTCCGTGGAAGCGGAGGCGGTCCTATTCGGCGCCGGCGCGGACGTATCGGCCGCAGACGGCTTGCCGCCCGCTCCTCCCCCGCATGCGGCCGAAACCGCAAGCCCCGCCGCAAGCGCGGCTCCGAACGCCATGCGCATCATCTTGCGCCCAATGTTGCTTTTCATCTCGATTCCTCCGTCGCGGAATTTTCTTCCTTTTCTATTAAACCATAAAAATAATCGGAAGATAGAGCCAATCCGCGTTTTTGTTGTTTTCGGAACCGGGCTTGACGTACGGTCCTTTTTCGGCTAAGTTATATACATGACTATATAACTATATGTGTATAGAGGGGATGGGTTCGATTAAGGCGGTGAACTTCCGATGAGCACGGCATTTGACAACAGCAAGCCGATTTTTCTGCAGATCCGCGACCGGATCGAGGATCAGATCGTGAACGGCCAGTTGAAGGAGCAGGATCAAGTGCCGTCGACCAACCAGCTGGTCCATTTCTACAAGATCAATCACATTACCGTGTCCAAAGGGATCAATTTGCTAGTCGAGGATGGAATTCTTTACAAAAAAAGAGGGGTAGGCATGTTTGTCGCGGAGGGAGCAAGAGAAAAGATTGTCCAGAAACGAAAGGCCGCTTTTCTAGACGAATATGTCCGGCCGATGGTGCTGGAAGCGGAAAAACTGGGCATTTCCGAATCCGAGATGGTTTCCCTTATCAAGCAGGCAAAAGGACGTGATCAAGGATGAGGCTGGGTGTGGAAGTAAACGGAGTAACCTTGAAACACGGCGCTTTCGAAGCGCTGCACAACATCTCTTTTCGCCTGGAGAGCGGCAAAATTTGCGGGCTTGTCGGACGGAACGGCGCCGGCAAAACCTCGCTTCTCTCCCTGCTCGCTTCCTTTCGCGAACCGACGGCGGGATCGATCCGGATCGGCGGCGAGGATCCCTTCGAAAACGCGAGGATCATGCCGCACGTTACGTTCGTTTATGCGGAAGACCTCCGCGGCGAAACCGAAAACGTACAAGGAATGCTCGAAGCCGCTAAGCGGTATCGGCCGCATTTCGATTCCGGGTACGCCGAAGAGCTTGCGCAGCGGTTCGAACTGCCCATGAACAAACCGGTCCATGAGCTTTCCCGCGGGATGCAGTCCGCGCTGAACGTCACGATCGGCCTTGCCAGCCGCTCGCCGGTGACGATTTTCGACGAAGCTTATCTCGGCATGGATGCGCCGACCCGGGAACTCTTTTACCGCGAATTGCTGGACGATCAGGCCCGGCATCCCCGAACCGTGATTTTGTCCACGCACCTCGTGTCCGAAATGGACTACCTGTTTGACGAAGTCATCATCCTCCATAAAGGAAAGCTCGTCCTTCACGAAGACTACGAGGATTTGATCAGCAAGGGGGCGTCGGTTACGGGGCCGTCCAAGGCCGTAGACGAATTCGTCAAAGGCATGAAACAGCTTCACGCGCAGCAGCTCGGCGATACGAAATCCGTCGTGGTCTACGGCAAAATCGCGGACGAAACCCGGCTTGCGGCCAGAGAGCGGCAATTGGACATCGGCCCGGTGTCCCTGCAAGATTTATTCATCCATTTGACAAGCGAGGAAGAATGATATGAAAGCCAAATCCAACATCCCCAAAGTCGCGTTCGATTTGTTCGCCCTGCAACTCGCATGGTCGTTCTGGTTTATGGTGTTCGTGCTGCTCGCCTACCTGGTCATGCTGGCCATCGGTTCCGCGCATTCGGACTTTCTGAATTTCGCCTACCGCCCGGCCAAAGGCTATATGCTGGTGATCGGGATCAGCTCGGCCTCGTCTTTTTTAACCTTTTACGTCAAGCACGGAGTCACGCGCAGAGACTGCTTCGCCGGTTCGGCCATCGCTTCGGTGCTGCACGCCGCTACGCTCGCGGCGATTCTGGGAATCGGAACGGGGCTGCAGTATCTCCTCTTTCAGACGCCCTCGCAAGCATCGGCGTTACTGGACGTTCGCGAGAGCTGGCTTTCGGCCCTGCTGATTTTCGGGATCAATATTCTGACCTACTACATCGCCGGCTGGCTGATCAGCGTAGGCTTCTACCGCAACGGATGGCCGCTTGGGATCGGCTTTATCGCGCTTGCCCTCCTGATTGTAGCGGCGGCCAATATCTTCTGGGAGTCGGAGCTGCAAGGCCGTCTGTCGCGGCTGCTCCCGCTGGACCCGTCCGGCATTCCGCCGCACATCTCTTACCTGGGGACGATCGTGATGCTGGGCCTGGCTTTGGCGATCATTCGCCTGTGCACGAGAAGAATCGTCATCCGGATGAAATAGCGGCGGGCAAAACGGACCGAACCTATTGGCATATGGCTTCCGTGTCGTATATAATAGAATAAGCGATAATTTAAAGGCAATGCTACCGGTACAGGTACAACCTCGGCGGGTATTTAACGGGGTTGTGCCTTTTTTGTTTGCCCCGTTCCCGCGGATTATCGAATTCCCATCTTGCGAAGGAGTGCTGGTCATGCTGCGCGAAGCGATTTATCACCGTCCCAAACAGAACTGGGCCTACGCCTACGACGGGAAGACGATCCATCTGCGCGTTCGCACGAAACGCGGCGATATGGATGCGGTCAACGCCATCGTCGGGGACAAATACGCCTGGGAGCGGACGAGGCGCGTTGCGCCGATGCGGCGGTTTGCGTCGGATGAGCTGTTCGATTACTGGGAAGCGGCGGTGGAGCCCCCTTTCCGGCGTCTGCGCTACGGCTTTCATTTCGTTCAAGGCGACAAGGAGCTGTATTTGACGGAAAAGGAATTCCGCCCGACCCCGCCGGAAAACAGCCTGGAGCTGTTCGACTTTCCGTTCATTAACCCGGCCGATGTGTTCACCCCTCCGGCATGGGTGAAGGATGCGGTGTTCTATCAGATTTTCCCGGAACGGTTCGCCAACGGCGATCCTTCCAACGATCCGGAAGGCGTGCTGCCCTGGGGCGGCAAGCCGACGCCGACGAACTTCTTCGGCGGGGATTTGCAGGGCGTGCTGGATCATCTGGACCATCTGACGCGCCTTGGGGTAAACGCCATTTATTTCAATCCGCTGTTCGAAGCGACGACGAATCACAAATACGACACGAAAGACTACTTGAAGGTCGATCCGCACTTCGGCACCAACGAGAAGCTGAAAGAGCTCGTCGCCGCCTGCCACGAGCGCGGCATCCGGGTGCTGCTCGACGCCGTGTTCAACCATTCGGGGCGCGAATTCCCGCCGTTTGTCGACGTGCTGGAAAAAGGGGCCGCTTCCCGGTATGCCGACTGGTTCCACGTCCGCGAATTCCCGCTGCGGGTCGTGGACGGCATTCCCACGTACGACACGTTCGCCTTCGAGCCGATCATGCCCAAGCTGAACACGGAGAACCCCGAGGTCAAGCAATATTTGCTCGACGTCGCCCGCTACTGGATCGAGGAAGTCGACATCGACGGCTGGCGGCTCGACGTGGCGAACGAGGTCGACCACAAGTTCTGGCGCGAATTCCGCGATACGGTCAAGTCCATCAAGCCGGACGCCTACATTCTGGGCGAAATCTGGCACGATTCCATCATGTGGCTGCAGGGCGACCAATTCGACGCGGTCATGAACTATCCGTTCACGAACGCGGCGCTCGATTTCTTCGCCACGGGGAAGATCGACGCCCGCAAGTTCGCGAACGCGATCGGCTCGCAGCTTGCGGCGTATCCGCAGCAGGTGACCGAGACGGCGTTTAACCTGCTCGGCAGCCACGACACCCCGCGCCTGCTGACGAGATGCGGCGGCGAAGTCGGCCGGATGAAGCTGGCGACGCTGTTCAAGCTGACATACCCCGGCACCGCCTGCATTTATTACGGCGACGAGGTCGGCATGACCGGCGGCGACGATCCGGGCTGCCGCGAATGCATGGTGTGGGATGAGGAGAAGCAGAACAAGGAGCTGCTTCAGTTCTTCATCGACGCCATCCGCCTGCGGAAAAACCACGCCGCGCTGCGGAGCGCGGACATCCGCTTCCTTCAGGCGGAACCCGGAAGCCGCGTGCTCGTATATGAGCGGCGCGCGGCGGACGACGAGCGGTTTATCATCGCGATGAACGCGGACAAAGAATCGGCCGACGTCTCCGTTCCCGCGGAAGGAAGCTGGGCGGACGCGTTTGACGGCAAGACCGTGCCGCTCGAGGGCGGCCGGTTGAAAGCGAAGCTGCCGGCCTTCGGCTACGCCGTTTGGCGGCAAGTCTCAAAGTAAAGAGCCCCGTCCCCGAATCACGCTCCATATCTGACGCATCGCTGCGGCGATGCGTCATTTTTGTTTCCATGAACAAGTCACTCACTTCTCTGGGCGTATGTGCATACGATGCAAAGAAAGGTGGTGAGCAACATGAAGGACGGTTTCGCAAGACCGCACGACGAAGAAAGCGCCCTCCGGGAATGGAAAAGCAAGCGGCGGGCCCGGATCGTCCAACAGACGCTGACCGGCGCCTCGCCTGTCTTTTTGCTCGCTGTGTGGGAACTGCTGTCCCGGACCGAGCTGATCGATTCCCGTTTTTTCCCGGCCCCCACTTCGATCGTCGGAACCTTCTTCGACATGATCGCCAGCGGAGAAATGCTGTCGCACGTATCGATCAGTCTGCTGCGCATCGCAGCCGGCTTTCTGCTCGGCACCGTCCCGGCGGTGATGCTGGGGCTGATGATGGGCATGTACCGGCCGATGAAGGCTTTCTTTTCGCCGCTCTTGATGGCGCTCATGCCGATTCCGACGCTGGCGCTCATGCCGATCATCGTGATCCTGTTCGGGATCGGGGAAGGGTCCAAGATCGTGACGATCGCCGGGAGCGTGTTTTTTCCCGTCGTCATCAATACGGCCGCAGGCGTCGCCAATATCGACCGCATCTACATCGACGTCGCCAAAAACTACGGCGCTTCGCCCAAAGCCTTTTTCTTCAAAATCGCGCTGCCCGGGGCGCTTCCCGTCATGATGGAGGGCATCCAGATGGGCCAGGCGATCGCCCTGCTGACGATTGTCGCCGCGGAAATGATCGGCGCCCGCGAAGGAATCGGGTACTTGATCTGGTCGTCGTATAAGCTGTTCCTGTTCGAGCCGATGTACGTGGGCCTTATCCTCATTTCCTTTTTCGGATACATGTTCTCGCTCCTGCTGCGGTGGTTAAAGAACAGGCTCGTGCCCTGGCAGTAAGATCTACAGAAGAAAGGGGACCGTCCACGTGCATGCGCCCGAAGCCAAAATCGCCATTGAGGGGATCGCGAAAGTTTTCTACAAAAAGAAACAATCCATCCTCGCCCTGCAGGACATTACGCTTCGCATTCGAGACGGCGAATTCGTCACGCTGCTGGGTCCGAGCGGCTGCGGCAAAACCACGCTGCTCCGCATTCTCGCCGGACTGGAGAAGCCGAGCGCGGGACATTTCGACGTGCGGAGAACGGATGAGCAGAAGCCGCTGCAGTCGATGATTTTCCAGGAAAACGGCGTCATTCCCTGGATGACCGTCGAGCAGAACGTCGCCTTCGGGCTGAACTTGCGGAAGCTGCCGGCGAAGCTCGTCAAGGAGCGAACCCACTACTACCTGGAGAAGACGGGACTTACCCCGTTCGCGAAGCTGTACCCGAAAGAACTGTCCGGCGGCATGAAACAGCGGGTCAGCATCGCCCGGGCGTTCGCCAACGATCCGGAGCTGCTGCTGATGGATGAACCGTTCGCCGCGCTCGACGAACAGAACAAATTCATTTTGCAGGAAGAGCTGCTAAGAATTTGGGAGGAGCACCGCAAGACCGTGGTGTTTATTACCCACAGCATCGACGAGGCGATTCTGGTGAGCGATAGGATCGTGCTGATGAGCGCCCACCCCGGCCGGATCGTCGCCGAGAAACGGATCGACCTGCCGCGCCCCCGTTCCGTGGAGCAAATCCGCTCCGATCCCGGAATGGCGCAGCTTTTCGTAGAGATCTGGAATCATCTCCAGCGGGAAGTGCAGGGGGCAAGGAGTGAATTTAAACCGTGCAAAGGATGATTGGGATGGAAAAAAGCTTGTCTGCCCTCCTGGCCATGTTCGTGCTGCTTGCGGCCATTCTGGTCGGGTGCGGCAAAAACGGCGGAAACGGCGCCGGCGAAGCCTCGCCGACGCCGGCTGCCTCGCCCTCCCCCGCTTCCGGGGAGACCGCGCCGTCCGGAGACCTCGAGCCGCTCAAGGATAAAACCAAAGTCCTCATCGCCGAGGACGGCGCCGCGTCCGGAGCCGGCTTCTACATTGCGGACGCCAAAGGGTATTTTGCGGACTACAACATTGAAGTGGAGTTCACCTCGTTCTCCAACAGCGACGACATGCTTCCCGCTCTGGCGGCCGGCCAAATCGACGTTGCCGGCGGCATATCGACGGCGTCGTTTTTCAACTCGATCGCGCAAGGCATCGACGTCCGGATGATCGCCGACAAAGGCCACAACAACAAAGGCGCGTCCTACTTCACCTTCGTCATCGACAAAGACTTGGAAGGGACGATCAAGGACTACCCCGATCTGAAGGGCAAACGGATCGCCGTTTCGGCGGAAAACGCGGTGGACGACTACATTTTCTCGCAGATGCTGGCCGCAAACGGCATGAAGCGCGACGACGTGGAATTCGTGCTCATCTCCGACTTCGCCAACATGCTGGCCGCCATGAGCAACAACACGATCGACGCGGCGCTGAACATCGAGCCCCTTATCGCCAAAGGCACGGCGGAGGGCATTCACGTCAAATTCAAAGACGCGACCGACTTCGCCCCCGAAGCGCAAATCGCAATGGTGCTCGGCTCGCCGAAGTTCGTGGAAAACCGCGACGTCTCCCTCCGCTTCATGCTGGCCTACATCAAGGCGTTGCGGGATTACAACGACGCCTTCGTGAAGGGGACCGGCAACCTGGACGAAATCATCACCATCATGACCAAGTACACCGCCCTCAAAGACAAGGAGATTTGGAAAAAAGTCAACGTCACCGGCCTCAATCCGAACGGACAAATGTTCATCGACGACATCAAGTCGCAGTATGAATGGTACAAAAGCAACGGCGCGCTCGCCGGAGAAGTCGACTTAAGCAAAGCCATCGACACGTCGCTGACGGATGAAGCGGTGAAGATTTTGGGAGAGTACAAGTGAGCCTTGCAAAGGCGTCCGCCACGGCGGGCGCCTTTGTTGCATGCGGCGGTTGGCGGTGCTGGTTGTGTGGGGGATTTGTCCGGGGGATGTTGTGCGGGGGATGGTTGTAAGCGCCGAACAGCATGACCGCTGCACATTGCGGCCCGGGGCTTCTTGACCGCTGAGCATCGCGACTCGACGCGATGTAGGGTACTGGGCGGACTTCTTGGCGGCTATGCACCGCGGCTCGGGGCAAAGTAGGGTACTGGGCGGACTTCTTAGCGGCTGTGCACCGCGGCTCGGGGCAATGTAGGGTACTGGGTGGACTTCTTGACGGCCGAGCATCGCGACTCGACGCGATGTAGGGTACTGGGCGGACTTCTT
>NZ_KB899870.1:11984-13663 GCF_000378425.1 Cohnella laeviribosi DSM 21336
CGCGACTCGACGCGATGTAGGGTACTGGGCGGACTTCTTGGCGGCCGAGCATCGCGACTCGACGCGATGTAGGGTACTGGGCGGACTTCTTGCGATGAATTTAGCGGTGGCCTAAGCGCGAGCGAAATAGACGGGGGTGGTTCGCGCATTTGCGGCACCGGACGAGTCACAAGGTCCAAGGCCAGTTTTAAGTTGATCCTTAGGTCACATCTCATGAGGCAACCTCCGTTTTTGCAGCGTTGCTTCATCTTCTCAAAGTTTCCGAGCATGTTAAAAGTGCCGGGCAGGGAGTGACTGCCTGTGGATCGTCTCATTCGTTTCAAATCACACTCCCGCACGGGGAGCGACGGGACACATTGGGCGGCCGGAGAAAGTCGAGGTATTTCAATCCACGCATCCCTGCGGGATGCGACAATGGGTGTCTGTGACCAAATCTACGTTAATCCGAATTTCAATCCACGCACAACACTTCGCTCAAACCTGACATGGAACGAAAGTGTCGACAAATAAAAACTTCATCCACAAAACTTACTGTAAATGTAAAAGCGAGAAGACGCTCACCTTGCCGAAACAAACAAAAGCTCCTATGCTCAAAGTAACGACCAAATCACCCGAGCAAAGGAGCTTTATGTCCGTAAGTGTACCGGAGCATACGGTGATGCGTCAATGCTTAAATTGGTTGGATTGTCATTATCAAGATCTTTTTGCCGATCATCGGACAAAAAAATGTTTTATTGGGGCCGTCGTTGCCTTGTTTCTGGAAGCTACATTGCGCAAGCGCAAAAGCATTGAGGAGATCTGTCTTCATCTTCAATCCCGTAAATGGCTTCAAGAATGGACCCGTCTTACGTCCGTTTCTCCGTCTACCCTGTATGGTCGATTGGAGCAGATTCCTCTTTCGCTTTTGCAGGAGCTGTATCGCCAGTTGCTGGACGAGATCGCCAGGCACTACATCGGCAAGCCGGGATTACCGGACATCGGCCCTTTGTATGCGGTGGATTCGACCGAGATCGCGCTCCCGCCCCATCGCGGACTTTGGGCATTTTGATGCTAGACTGAATAGTAGACACAGATTACACTGATGAAATCAAGCTGAATCGGAGGACCTGTGTCGAAATGAAAAAGCCCCTGTATGATGAGACGTACAAGAGAAAGACGGTTCAATACGTCAAGGAAAGCGGAAAGGCGGTGGCGGAAGTCGCCCGCGAACTAAAGATCAAGGACAACACGCTATACGGCTGGATGAAGAAGTATGGCGGTGAGCCGGAGATCGTTGCGGCGCAAACGTTTAAGTCCGAAGATCATCAGTTGCGGGAGTTGCAAAAGCAAATACGAGACCTGCAAGAGGAGAACGAAATCTTAAAAAAAGCAATGCACTTCTTCGCGAAAGACCGTCGGTGAAATATGCGTTCATCCACGAACACCGCTCCGAGTACCGACTGGAGAAGATGTGCAGCGTATTGAAAGTATCTCGCAGCGGCTACTACAAATGGAAGGAGCGCCCGGAAAGCGAACGGGAGCGTCAGCACAAGGAATGGACCGAGCAGGTCAAAGAAATCTACGATCAGTCCCGCAAGCTTTACGGCAGTCCGAAGATCACCCGTAAACTCCTGCAGCAAGGAGTGACGATCTCCGAGCGAACGGTGACGCGGATCATGAACGAGCAGCAGTGGCGGTCC
>NZ_KB899871.1 GCF_000378425.1 Cohnella laeviribosi DSM 21336
TACAAGGTATTGTCGGATACACCCAGTTCCCGAGCGACTTGCGCCACCGTTTTTCTCTGTTCCTGGATCATCCTCACGGTTTGGATTTTGAAGTCTTTGTCATACTTTTGACTCATCTTCGGACACCTCGATTTTGCTGAATTTATTGTCGCATTCTCGATTCTCGGTGTCCACTATTCAGTCTAGCATCAATAGTCTTTCGTCCTGTTCGCAACTCGAGGATCACCTCTTCAATAAAGAAAAAAGCACCGCGTGGGTGCTTGTACGGTTTTATTGTCTATTATTTTTTAACGTTAGACTTCCTGATAATTCACTAATACCCCTTTTAATATCATTAATTTCAGTTTGCTTTTCTTGCCAAATCAGAAAGCCTTCAGATGTTTTTGCTATGTGGTTGGTTTCTTGTTTTTCTTTTAAGTCCTCAGCCATTTTTATTGTTACATGTTCATATGTTTCAGTTAATTTTCTATACAGCGCAATTTCTTTCGTTAATACGGAAATATGTTCAAGTAAGGTGAAGTTTTGACGGGATGTTTCATTTCCCTGAATAAAAGGAATTATGATTCCCACAACAGCAAGTAACATTGATAGCAATGCTGCTCCTAATGATAATTGACCTGAAAGCTTCTTCGGATCTTCTACCCTCCAAACAGATACCATCACTAAAGCAAGTACCAAAATTATTAGCCAATAGACCATGTCTTTTTTTGTTGGGAATTCATTGCAATTATTATTTCTCATCCTTCAATCCCTCCTCACTTCCATTTTGAGAGAAGCGACGAATCATGTCCATACCAAAGCTCTACTCCTTTAACCCACTGTGTTCACGGTTGCCCAAGAGGTGATGGGGATAAACTGCTGCAAGTGTTCAACCAGAAGTGGGGTAAGATAAAAACCGCCCGTAGGCGGCTTATGATAGTTCACTGAACGGAATTTTCCGTTTTGGAGGTAATGGGATATAGCTGTCGATTTTTTCACCGACTGCATACTCTATGTACGCCTGGACGGATTCGCCGAGGATGTACTTCCCCCGGTCGTCCTGTTTCAGAACACCTTCCCTGGTCAGTTGCCGAATCCACTGCGGAGTTTTTCCGACAATTGCGCCCAATTCGCTGGTCAAGATCTCTCTTTCATGCAGCGCCTCCCCTTTCGCTTTTTGTTTCGCCATCGTCCACCCCTCCACTTTCGTTTTTGAGTGTTTTTCACAGAGTTGAAAATTTTGGTCATAAGTTCGGAAGGAAAAAATTTAAAATTCCCTTTTTCTCGCCTTTTGGCCGGAAAGAGAAAGTGAATTTTTGAAAGTAAAACTAGACAGATTTCGGGGCTCTGCCGACTCGCATGCCTTCTTATCCTCCAGAAGGACCCGTGTTCTCCTCAGTGCAGGCGTGCTCTTTGGCTTGCCATGCCGGTATGACGCTTTCCCCTTCATGCATTACAGTCTTGTATCCCTCCCTCTCCACCTTCACTGCGTATCTCAATGGCTGCCTACTCATCGCATTCGCTTCCGCCTGTGCCAATGCCAACAATGCTGTGGACTTGGCTTGCATCAAAGCGGTATACACCTGCCACTGTTCAAAAGGATTTCCGGGTATTGTTGACACCAGGTCCTTATCCAACTCCTCAATGTGCCTGACGATCTGCTCGATGGGTTTGATCATCGTTTCATACACTCTCCCCTATTGAGAAATAAAAACCACTCTCCAGTTATGGAGAGTGTCAGGAGTATATTTCTTTAATATTTTCTTTCTTAGTACTCTACGTGGAGTACAGAACTGTACCCTACGTGGAGTACAGTCGTTACAGCCGGTGCTGGTGACGCAACATTGGGATCAACCCCTTTCTTTGAAAATAGTAAAAGGCGTCCATTATTGAACGCCCGTGCTCCCCTTTATAAGTTCTGTCAATACCTTTGCGCAAAAGTCTTTTCCCTGTTCCCATCCCCACTCCGCTACTTTTTTTGCAACACTCTTTGCTTTCTCAGTTCCGCTTAGAGTAGGTTCGATTTGCAGTTTATTTTCAACATACTCAATGCCGTAACGAGTCAACTTGCAATGATCGATTTTTACATCAAAAGGGTACGGTCCCCTGCCAGCATAAGCGATGTTCACATCCCTAATGAACCCTTCGTTCTGCAACTTTTCAATAGCCACATTAAATACATCTTTCGTTAAGCCAAGAGTATCTGCCCTAATCTCTCGCATATTCGGCAAATCCTTTTGGTATTCAGCGTACAACGCTAGTAATACCTTTTGTTTGGTATCCAATTCCATCAATAATCCCTCCCATTTCCCATATTGAGTCAATAATGCAGTCTTGTCCATATAAAGCCCCACTTCTTTCGGCAGGGGTCTTCGCCAGCGCACCGTCGGCAACGCCTTGACCACGGCCTGTGCCTGCCTTGGCCAGCCTGAACGCAGACAACCAGTTCCAAGCCCGACAGGTACCAAGGTGGAGGCTTGACCTATTCCTTCGAGACGTGTTGTCTCGTCGGTTGCAGGTACCGTTTTTCTCCGGTCAGCGCGACATTCTCACTCCGGCGAAAATCGAGCGCCTGCTCCAACTCCCGCCCCGCTCGCTGCAGCAGGAGTACGGCATCGTGGCCGCCGTCAGCGCGAAAGCAAGGTGCCGGCCGCGCTGCGCCGGCGTGAAGTTAAGATTGGGACCGTGCAGCAGAAGGATGGCGAGATCGGCGTATTCCTACCGCTGGACAACATGGCCGAACTTTGCCTCCCCCCACGTCGCCATCGCAGAGATGAGCGGAGTCAAGGACACGTTGGCAGCCAATTTAGTGGTCGAGGCGGCGCCACGGGATAATGTATATTCATCACGCTGGCTCAGAAATATTTTCGATGCTCTTCGACGCCTCGTTCTTCGGGTTTCCAACCATCGCAGGCACCGGATAGGCTTTCATCTGTCCGGCGTTATAGGATACCAGCACAGACCGCAACAACTCAAGGTCAAACCGCTCGAGGTCAAGCCAAAGATTTTCATCCTCCTGTCCCAAAATCACCGGCAATCGGTCGTGGATGTCAGCGACCACTTCATTGGGCCGGGTGGTAATGATCGTGCAGCTGTGGAGTTTCTGGCCGTTGGGCGAAGTCCACGTGTCAAACAGGCTGGCGAAGGCAAAGGGTTCTCCATCCCACATGGTTATACTCATCGGCTGCTTTCGACCGTACATCTGCTTCCACTCGTAAAAGCCGTCGGCGGGGATCATACAACGCTTGCGTTCAAACAGCATCCGAAAAGCCGGCTCCTCCCGCAGCGTTTCGGCGCGCGCGTTGATCATCTTGTAGCCGATCTTCTCGTCCTATGCACACGATGGAACCAGTCCCCAGTGCAATTGACCGATCCTGCGGCGTCCGCCGTCAGCAAGAATGGCCGGGATCAGCTGGCCGGGGGCGATGTTGTATCGCGGCTTCAACTCAAACGGGAGCTCCTGTAGTTGAAATCGGTTCATGAGTTTTTCCGGGTCGGTGACCATCGTGAAATAAACGCACATGGGCAATCCCCTCCTGCCACCATCATACCTCAACAAGCAAAAAATAATCCCCCGCCATAGCGAGGGAACGGAGAAAGAGGGTATCCTCTGTCATTATTGTCGTTCTTCCGCTATCTTAACCATCAGCTTGTCGATCATCTTCTGCACTTCTTCCCGCAACTTTACCTCGTGAATTCGAAGAATTTCTGTCTGGTCGCCCCATCGCCACATGACGATGTGTTCGCTACGGTCGTTCTTCTCACCTATTATGGTGATGCCGGCGCGACGCAGCTCCTTGGCGGCTTCCCTCTCCTTGGTGAACGCTGCTTTTCCAAGCAGGCGAAGAAACCCGGCATACACAATCGGAAAGCGAGTATCTGAGGACTCCATTAAGGGAATGTCGTGCTTTAGTAATTCAACAGTCTGGTGCCATAGGAGCCAGGTCAGGACCAGTTCATGGGGGTTCATGAGATCACCAAATAAGAACATTCATCTGCATTATATGCGAACAATATTCCTACAGAAACAGGTTGAATTCCCCCTCAAAAAACATTCGATATAAAAATTAAATTACTACATCATCGAATTTGTGTTGACTAAAACCCTTATAATGCTTATACTAAGGTCATTCGATGATAAATGTTTTTATTGAGGTGTTCGAAGATATGAAATCAATAATTAGCATGATTCCCCAGCTAGTCCGTGCTTCTTTAGAAAATGACATGCGAACAGTTGAGTCATCTTCGCTCACCCTGATCCGAAAGCTGAAAAATGATTACCCAGAAATTGCTGAAGAGATCGCAAAGGCCCTCTCTTATCACGGTGTTGGTGCGGCCGTAACTCGATCAATTGGAATCGAACCTCCTCCTACGGACAGGGATACATTCATGTCTCTAGCACGGGTGGACGAACCTGTTGCTTCGGAACCAAAAGTGGTGTTGAGCGAGGAAATAACACAACTTATTGAAAGGTTTATTCGTGAACGTAATATGGCGGACAAATTGCTTGCCTCAGGTATTAAACCACCAACCAGTCTACTACTTTACGGTCCTCCAGGAGTAGGAAAGACTTTTCTAACTTCGTTGCTTTCCCATAAGTTAAACTTACCTCTTATTACATTAGACTTGGCATCTGCAATTTCAAGTTATCTGGGCAAAACAGGTCAGAACCTAAAAAAAGTAATCGACTACGCTCGTAGTACCCCTTCAATACTTTTTCTCGACGAGTTTGATGCGATTGCTAAGCGAAGGGATGACCCAAGTGATCTTGGCGAGCTAAAAAGAATTGTAAATGTTCTTCTTAAAGAATTAGAAGATTGGCCTAGCCACTCTATTGTGGTTGCAGCAACAAATCATGCTGATATGTTAGATAAAGCAATATGGAGAAGATTTGATCGTGCGATAGAAATCGGGTTACCTTCATTCGAATCGAGAGTATTACTTTGGGAACAAAGACTAGGATCTAACATTATCGATCTCAATAAGGGATTTTTTAATCTACTTGCTAAAGTGACTGAAGGTTTAAGCGCAGCAGATATTTGTCGCTTAAGTGACCGTATTCTGCGCCAGGTTATTGTTGATCAAGTAGAACCCATACAAGTGGTCATTAGTGAACTAAAAGGCACAGCTTCGGATGTTGCAAAGTTTAATGAGCTTTTTGCTAAAGCAGCGAAAGAGGCACTGGGAAAAAAAGTAACACAAAAACAGATTGCAAACTGGCTTGGTATTAGCGAATCGACCTTGAGTCACCATCTGAAAAAGGGAGGAATGAAGCATGAGTAATGACCAACGATATCTACCAATTTTAGGATACGGCGAGAAAATGATTGAGCCAGTAACGCCTAGGAGTGGTTTTGGAGACCCTACATTTCCGCGAACTTACGCGGAGGCTAGAGATAGGGTAAAAAAACAAATTTCCGATCTTCGTCGAGTAGTTGATACCATTCCCGAAGAGAAACGAATGAAAGAAGTTATCGTTACAGTAAGACTAAACCATAAATTCCTTGCAAAATCTTATACACCAAATACGCTGTTCAGAGAATTTAATATTGAAAACGTGGGTTCCAGACGATGGTTATATCCTGAGGAGGGTACCGAAACAATTCAATACAGTAAGATGCATTTTGTGAAGTCAACAATTCAAAACCTGTCCAGAATAGAGCATTATTTGGATCGAAGTGAGACCTCTTTAACAGAATCATTTAGAAAAGACGTCCAAAAAATCGAAGAAATTTCCTTGCTTACCCCTGAGGAGATTGTTGTTGGATTTGATGATGATTGGACAAACGGGAAAGTAGAAATGGTTTTGCATCCTTTCGACGAGGAAATGGACGCGGCAATTGAGAAGTTTAAACGTATACTTTTGGCCAACGGTGTCGAGGAAGATTCTCTTCGTATAAAAAGTTATAATGGTGGGCCCACTTTCATTAGCGCTAACATGAACCGTCAAGCGCTTCAAGCGATCAATGATTTTAATCCACTTCGAACAACCCACCCGCTAAGAATTAATGCTTTTCCTGAAATGAGAACCATTAGTATAGTTCCAAATGCACCACATCCAGCTCCGGGAAAATTTCGTTCCAGAATTAAAGTAGGTATGTTCGATGGTGGCGTCGATGAGACTAACCCTTTGCTCATTAATCACGTAAATGTTAATGAGGTAATTAATACACCACCTATACCAGAGGGAATCGCTCATGGAACTGCTGTTGCTGGTTGCATCCTTTACGGACCGCTAAATTCTTACAATCAAGGATCCACCGTGCAACAACCGATGGTTTCTGTTGAAAGTTTCCGCGTACTACCTTTGCATAATCCAATGGATTTTGAACTGTATGAAGCAATTGATATCATTGAAGATGTAGTACCATCACGAGATGACATTCAAGTGTACAACCTTTCTTTCGGTCCTAGCGGGCCAATTCTTGACGATGATATTTCTCGCTTTACATATGTCCTTGATCAGCTCGCTTGGAATTATAGAAAATTGTTTGTTGTTGCTGTGGGAAACGATGGTAACTTACCGTCACCGTATAATCGGATCCAATCACCCTCTGACTTGGTCAATGGTCTTGGGGTAGGAGCTTTCTCTTATGATTACTCTACCGGGGAAATTATTCGAGCATCTTATAGTTGCGTGGGACAAGGACGTGAAGGATGTAAAGTTAAACCTGATTTTACTGCATTTGGCGGAGATGAAAACCGACCAATTCATCTGATATCTTTAAACCATGGTCATAAGCATTTAAGTAT
Organism: Cohnella laeviribosi DSM 21336; assembly: GCF_000378425.1. Classification (GTDB taxonomy): domain Bacteria; phylum Bacillota; class Bacilli; order Paenibacillales; family Paenibacillaceae; genus Cohnella; species Cohnella laeviribosi. The sequence continues at coordinate 6,733 of NZ_KB899871.1, forward strand.
GGGAACAAGCTTTGCGGCCCCTATAATTGCAGGTATGGCAGGGGAAATCCTAGGCCGATGCGATCGTTTTAATCCTTTAGTTGCTAGAGCACTCCTCATTCATTCTGCAACTAATCCAAATGGCGTATGCCATGAATTTGGCTATGGATACATTGATCAGAATGTTGATCAAATTCTCAATTGTACTGACAAGCATGTAACCCTAGTTTACAGCAGTTCAATTATGCCAACACATTTTGCTAAGTTACCAATACCATTTCCTCTTAATGCAAGGGATGCTGGGATGGTAGACATTTCTTATACGATTGCCGTTCTATCAAAGGCGAATCCTTTACACGTCGAAGATTATACAGAGTCAGCCATTGAAGATACTTTCTATCCACACGACCAAAAACATCGCTATACAAGAAATGGTCAGACTGTAGTAAAACATGAAATTGAGGACGCTAGTGAAATTGAAGCTCTTTTAGCACAAGGTTGGCAAAAAAGCACTTTACCTGCGTCTAGGAGCACAAACAGCTACCAAACTGAACAGGCTCGTAGAGGTGAACTAAAGTGGGATACCGTAGTTCATCGTTGGGATCGAATGAGATCAACTTCATTACGAAATCCTTTCATTGTTCTACATGGACTGGGGCGCAACAGCGGATCGGATAGAATGGATTATGCAGTTATTGTTACAATTTCTGCGCCACGATACCAAGGTAGTTTATATGAAGATATTCTTTCAGAATATCGTGCTCTTGAGCCTATTCAAATGCGTACAGTTAACGAAATTTTGGTACCAATCCAATAATTATAACTCCCCGTCGTCACGACGGGGAGTTGTTTTGTTAGGGGTTCGGTTATTCAGAAATGCTGCTACGATTGCTGCAACAGCCGCCACACCGTTCGCAATAGTGTTGATTTGGTCGTCGGTGATGATGCTGTATCCGAACGCCTCCAACGCCAATTTGGCGGCGCCCAGCAAGCCGGTGGATCAGCACCACTATGTTTCCGTCCTTCTTCATGTCATACACTTCATTCAGCTTCATGTTTTTTCTCAAACTACTAATACTATATCCCGAGGATATCCTCCAATTCGGAAGTGGTGGATGCGCGCTACTACAGTTTATCCCCCTCTGAAACGCCTTGAATCATGGTGTACACTCTACTTAACAAAAGAAATCCTCCTTTGTTGGTACATGACATCCCTGATAACTTCAGCCACCATTTGGCGAAGTTCAAGACGATCACGTTTCAGGTCATTCATTACATCGGCTCTGGTATTCCCCTGCACGACTGGTGAATACGTGATATTGACCTTGATTGGCGAACCCCCTCCAAATCCAGATGATCCTCGTAACAAGCGATTGTAATCGCGATTTTCTGCTGCCGTAAGAACGCGCTCGCCACGGTGCAACTCTGCGATGTATCCGTTGTATGGGACATATGGGAGGCCGTTGGCGTGGGATCCATCGATGTCAAGGTTACGCTTCAGCTTGTTTTCGTTCATCTTTCTGATTTGCACCGAGTAATCGAGCGCCATCTCTTGAAAGAGGGAAATATTCGCTCGGTCAGCTCATTCCACTTCTGAATCAAGGGATTCAGAATGGCGATTACCTTGTTCACACCGGACGCAAAGGTGTTGTAAAGGCTCACCCATAAATCAGAAGCGAACTGCTTGATCTCGTCCCAATTTCGATAAAGCCGGATCCCAGCAGCTACAATCATGCCGAATGGGCCTGTTACCATTAACGCGAGTTCAGGGGCTTTTTTAAACGTATCCCACAATTTGTTCAGTTTATTTCTTACCATTTCATTATTTTGGTAGAGATAAACTCCGGCAGCGATCAATCCACCGATAGCTGTAACAACCAAACTGATCGGATTCATCATCATGGTGAGATTCAGCAGCCTCTGAGCAACTGTCATCCTCTGCGTAGTTGTTGCCCCAAGGGCAGTGGCCGTTGTTGCCGTCGTTTGTGCTGCAGCTTGTTTAACAAATAACCGAGTCAAATCATTCCCCAAGAGCACAGTCTGCGTCCAAGCGAACCGTAAGCCAAGCCATGCGATTCTCGCGCCTATGACAGCTGTGATTCCCATTACGATGGTCCTGGTTATTGCAGGGTGTTTTTCAGCGAATTCGGATGCCCCTTGCGCCGCATGTGATAATGAATTAAAAATACTGTTTAGCCCTGGCAGCAGTACGTTGCCCATAGCCACTGCAGTTTCGGTTATGCTGTTCTTAAGTAACTGCATTTGCGCCGATGACGTTTGCAATCTCGCCGAAAACTCCCTTCCCATTGAGCCAGTCAGTTTCGGGTCATTCAACAGGGCAAGTTGACGACGGTACTCTTTCGTTGCTCCAGCCAAGGCCGCGATGTCGTCGCCGTATTCTTTTCCGAACAGCAAAGTGGTTGCTTCGGTCTGCTTCTCCTTCGGCAGTTTGTTGATCAAGTCCAGCACTTTCAGGATTGTTCCCTGCGCGTCTTTGACCATGCCTTTGTTAACCTCTTCCGAAGTTAACCCAAGCATCTTCAAACCTTCTTGGAAGCGAGTCGGCTGCTGGTTGGCAATCGCCAGCTCGCGGATGAGAGCGTTTGTGGCCGTGGCCGCCACTTCTTCCGACTTCCCGAGTGAGAGGAAGGTGGAAGCCAGGGCCGCTCCTTGCTGTGCGTTCATATTGACCTGCTTAAAGACACCGCCAGTGCGTAACAGCACACCGATGATGTCTTTGCCCTTAGCTACCGAGTTGTCATCCAGCCAGTTGATCGCGTCGCCAAGCTCTCCGATTTTCTCAATCGGGATGCTCATGACGTTTGAGATTTTCCCCATATAGTCGGCAATCTCGTCTGCCGGCATTTCAAACGCGGTCGCCATCTTGGCCGTGTTCCGGGTGAACTCGATGATCTTCTCATTGGGTATCCCCATCCGTAAACCAGCCTCAACCATGCCAGCAATTTCGTTTGTTACGATGGGGATCTCTCTGCCCAACTGCTGAATCTGGTTCCGCATGTTGTAGTAGACTTGCGTGAGTTTGCCGTTTTCATCGCGGGCGCCCTGGGCTTGCTTGGCTACGCCGAGCATGGCATCTTCAAAGTCCATGGCTTGCTTGGCGGCGAGAAAAAATGGAGACGAAGCAATGCCGACTGTTGCAATTTTGCCGGCAAGTTCATGTTGTTGTGCCTGAACCTCTCTGTATCGGGTTTGCAAGTTTACCAGCTGCTTTTGTTTGGCCAAAACGGCATCCAATTGGCGGGAAAGCTTTTGATGAGCTGCGTTGTATTGCTGAACAGCTATCGCGCCCTTGCGGTAGTCCTCCTCCAGTTTTTTCAACTGCCCTTTTAAGTTTTTGGCATCAACCCCCAACTGCTTGACGCGGCCGGAGGCAGCAGAAAAAGAAGTTTGAAAGGACGAAAGGACCTTACCCGCAATGGCAAAGCTGATCTCGTGGAGTTTCCGAGCCATTACGCATTCACCTACCTTTTTAGTCGATCTGGACCGTTGAAACCGAACTGTATAAAGAACTCTCTCTGCGCCTTGTTAGTAATTGGGAGGAAGCCTTTGTCGGCCATTTTCCTATCTTTCTCGATAGCTTTGCCCAATTTAATTTTCCATGAATGATGCTAGCTGGCCCCTACCGTCGTCTCAAGGTGAATGTGTTCACACCGTATCAAGAAAAAGTGCAAGAACTAGCTCGAGAACACGCCGTGGAACACCTCAAGCGTTTGCTTGGTATGCCGGCCGCCCTGCTGGATATGAACATGATCCACATAGATGACTGCGGTGAGTGTACTTTCCCCATAAAGTGAAGACACCTTGTGGGAAAATTCACCGCTCAAGTAAGTGCGAAGGTATACCAAACTGGTATGGATTAATTACGAAAAGGATGGTGCAGTGCGATGCACATTCAGGAAATTGAAAAGCGGGCAGCACAACTGAAAGAACAACTGGGCGGGAAGATTTTTGCATTCCCCGTAAACGATGCCGATCCGTTTTCCAAGTATGCTATCACGATGGATTTGGGTGGGGGACACTTTAAGACATACCCGAAGCCGATGACCATTAATGATGAAGTTGCTGCTTGCATTAAGATGCTTCTTGAGGGGCTGAAAGAAGAAGGGGTTAATGTTGACTATTCGCGAGATGTTCGGTTCATCTCTTACCAGGCTCAAATGGACGCTCCAGACGTGACGATGCGCCGGCTGAAAAAGTCCAACGTCGACAAACTACTGATGGAGAACGGCGTGGATGTCATGCCGCATCCAGACGCTCCAGAAACAATGCTTTTCTCCGCGCGCGGTATTGTCAAATTCAGCTTGCTTGAAATGCTTGATAAAAACCCGAAAGGCGCTCGGTTCATGGATGAATATTTCAAGCTCTTGGCCTTACGACGATACGGTAAAACTGCAGCAGCTATTAGGCAGGAAGTTCGCCGGATGAGCAAGTCGGAAGCGATCCGCTGGGTTGAGAGGACGTATGAGCGGTACATTTCAGACAGTCAGGAAATTATGAACATCGTGCGATTGATAGGAGGTGCGAGTCTATGAACCATAGTAAACGCGCAATCTGGCTGGCCGTCAATTCCGAGCATGGCGACCGTCTGGTACAGATCACTCAGGAACACACCAGGTTGGCGCGGAGCTTAATTGTCGATCGCGATCAACTGTCGGATGAAGAGGTGAGGATTTACAAAGACCGAATCGAGCAGCTACGGCTGGACCGAGATAATATCCTGCAGCAATTTGAGAACGAGGAGGCACCGTTGTCTGAGCCTCTTTAATAACACGCATATCAGATCCTAATCGGTGGACGAGATGTTTTTCATCCTCAGCAAGAAGTAGCCGAACTTCTAAGGAGGCATGATCATCATGTCAAGCATTCAAAGAGAAATCGCTGCCAGACTTAAGGAGAAGGGGAATCACGGGTTGGAAGAAATTTTCGATCTATGCGCAGAAAAAGCAGCAGATGTTGACGGGAGAAAAGTTGTCCGATTTGAAAAACTGGCCGAATACCTTGGGGTGGATCCTGGTGATTGGCTGAACGAAATACAAAACGCCTCCACTACGGAAAAGTGAAGGCACAAGAAAATTAAGTATTTGTCCGTATCAATTGTACCATAGCTGCTGATTTTGTAAATTCGGGACAAGCTAATCAGGTGCATCAGATGAACTACGGAGAAAGGGAATACTGATGCTAGACTGAATAGTAGACACAGATTACACTGATGAAATCAAGCTGAATCGGAGGACTGTGTCGAAATGAAAAAGCCCTTGTATGATGAGACGTACAAGAGAAAGACGGTTCAATACGTCAAGGAAAGCGGAAAGGCGGTGGCGGAAGTCGCCCGCGAACTGAAGATCAAGGACAACACGCTATACGGCTGGATGAAGAAGTATGGCGGTGAGGCCGGAGATCGTTGCGGCGCAAACGTTTAAGTCCGAAGATCATCAGTTGCGGGAGTTGCAAAAGCAAATACGAGACCTGCAAGAGGAGAACGAAATCTTAAAAAAAGCAATGCACTTCTTCGCGAAAGACCGTCGGTGAAATATGCGTTCATCCACGAACACCGCTCCGAGTACCGACTGGAGAAGATGTGCAGCGTATTGAAAGTATCTCGCAGCGGCTACTACAAATGGAAGGAGCGCCCGGAAAGCGAACGGGAGCGTCAGCACAAGGAATGGACCGAGCAGGTCAAAGAAATCTACGATCAGTCCCGCAAGCTTTACGGCAGTCCGAAGATCACCCGTAAACTCCTGCAGCAAGGAGTGACGATCTCCGAGCGAACGGTGACGCGGATCATGAACGAGCAGCAGTGGCGGTCC
>NZ_KB899872.1 GCF_000378425.1 Cohnella laeviribosi DSM 21336
TTAGCGTGATCTCTTCCGTCGTGCGCAATTGTTGCATCAGTCTAGCGACCGCTTCTTTCGTATGCACGATGGTTCCCCAGTAACGGGCTTCTTGTCTGCCTTCTTCCGCGACCGCTACTGCAATTTTTGACTTGGATACGTCTAAACCGACGTATTTTATGGAATTACTCATGATAGACCGACTCCTTTTTGTTTGTAGCTCTGATTTGGTTGCAATGGTGTTTTGCTAATCTCATTGTTTCCAAATGTAACCTACGGATAAGCAATCAGGATGTCGGTTTCGTTCATTATAACTATTCTACAAAAAAAGTGCCGTAATCCGGCCGATGCGGACCCTGGTTCCGGTATTCCTTCCGGAACGGCGCCATATGGGAGGATTCAACGGAAATAACGGACATGGTGTCCACGAAGGATTCAATCGGAGGTTAAAAAGGCCGAATAGCGGATCTGCAGTCCACCTCCGCACGCAAATTCAACGTCAATACACGATCCCAAAAAAAGAAGACGCCGCAAGGGCGTCTTCTTCGGCAATCGGCATCCGTCGCGATCCGATTCGGCGGACGCCGCTGCGATTGCCGCTGGGGTTCCGATCAGTAAGCCAGCGTAAACAGGCCGTTGATGTGCGACAGGTAGCGGATGTTGCTCGCTTCCTTCATCAGCGTGGCCGGCAAGCCTTTCAGGCGGATTTGGTTTGCGCCGATCGTGCCGATGGCGTCTTTGCGGCCCAGGCTTCCGAGCGTGCCGGAGAAGACCGGCTCGAAGGCCTCCATCTTGCCGCCTTTAAAGTAAGCGGACAGGTTGTAGCCGACCAGTTCGCCCATTTGCCATGCCAGTTGCGCGGTCGGCGGATAAGGCCGCTCGCTGCCGGCCGGGAACACAACGGCGCAGTCGCCTGCGAGGAAGACGTCCGGGTGCGAAGTCGACTGCAGCGTTTCCGTAACGGTCGCGCGTCCGCGGTTGACTTCGAGGCCGGAATTCGCCACGGCCGGATGGCCTTGGACGCCGCCCGTCCAGACGAGCGTATGCGTTTCGATGGTCCGGCCGTCCTTCAGCGATACGGTCGTCGGCGTTCTTTCGGTGATGGCCACGCCCGTAATAAACTCTACGCCGCGCTTCGACAGGCTTTCGACCGCGCGCTGCACCAGCTCCGGCGGGAACACCGGCAGGATCGAAGGCGCCGCTTCGACCACGTACAGGGAAATATCGTTAAAGTCGATGCCTTTGGCGCGGCAAAGTTCCGGCATCTTGTCCGCAAATTCGCCGACCAGCTCGACGCCGGTCAAGCCGCCGCCGCCGACCACGAAGGTGGCGTGCGCTTTGTCGCCGGTTTTCTTGTAGGCGTCCAGTTCGGCTTCGACGTGCGCGCGGATGCGGTTGGCGTCGTTGACCGACTTGAGCACGAAGCTGTGCTCCTGAAGGCCCGGGATGCCAAAGAAGGCCGTTTCGCTGCCGAGCGCGACCACGAGCGCGTCGTACGTATACGTCGTTCCGCTCGCTCCCAGCACTTTTTTGTCGTCGGGCTTGATTTCCGTCACCGTATCGATGACGAGGTTGATGCTTTTGCCTTTGAGCAGCTTCTCAAGCGGCAGGGAAACGGCTTTCTCCCCGATGGTGCCGCCCGCGAGGCGGTGCAGCTCGGTAATGATTTGGTGAGTCGGAAAACGGTTCACAAGCGTGATCTGAGCCTCCGAAGCGCTCAAATGTTGACGCGCCGTCAGCGCTGCCAGCAAGCCGCCGTATCCTCCGCCCAGTATCAGAATTTTTTTCGACATATCCATCCTCCGTTCTTATGCGTTATCGGGAAAGTCTGTCTTTACGGGCGCTGTTGCTGACGTTCGGCCAATACGCTAAGGAAAGCTTGCAGGAACCGGAACGTTTTTTGCACTTGAGGGTCTTTCAGCAGCTTGAGCAAACCGAACAGGCCGATCGTTGCCGTTTCGTTTTGCGAGCGGTCGCTTGCTTCGATTGCGGCGGAAGCGATGCCCTTCGCCTTTTCCACGACAGGCTTGGCGAACTCGCTAATCCCTTGCGTCAGGTCGTTGATCAGCACCTTGTCCGTCGCTACGCTTTGCGCGAAATCGTAAGCTTTGGTCAGGAACGTCACCATTTCGGCCAGCTTCGGCAGATTTTCCACCAACGTGGTCAAAGACTCTTGAACCTCGGGCCTCATCAGTTGATCCAATACATCGACCGATGGGCGTTGTGCTTCCGCTTGCTCGGCAAGCGTTTCTTGGGAAACAGCTGTTTCAGACATACGGGAGCGTCCTCCTTTGCAAGGATGTCGGTATGGTTGCCATCTTCGTGCCTGACGGATGCGGGGGAGGGGCTGCGAAACCGAAAACAAACATTGTAACAAATTTCACATAAAGACCCGCGCCGAGAAGCCGGTTCTTCGAATCTGTTGCCGTGCCGCGTTTCCGGTATTGCCCGACCCTTCGCAAAAAAGCGGGCAGGCTCCGAGTCAGAACCTTTCGTGTCTATTCTACACCTTTTTGCTCCAAACTTGAATGGATTTTTTATAAAAACAGGCCGGGAATGTGATTTTTATCACGAAAACGGCCCCCCCGCCGCAGCGAGAAGGCCGAAATCCTGTCCGTCGCAAGCCGAACGTTGCGCAAAATTTCCTATCCGCCCTCAAATTGCCGCTCTTCCGGATCCAACATCCAGGCGGCGCAGGCCGCTATTCGCGGAACAAAGGCGCAAGGAACGTTTGCGTCAGCCGGTCGGAAATCTCGTCCGGGCTGTACCCCGACTCGCGAAGATAAAAGATCGTTTCCGGCGCCAGCGAAGAGGAGGCAAGGACGCAGGAAGCGAATTCCGCATCGAGCGGAATCAGCTTGCCCTGCCCCTGCGCCTCCGCAAGCAGCTTCCGAATCGTGTCCAGGATAAACCGAAAGGGGGGAGAATCGAAGAAGCGGCCGACCGATTCGTCCGGCTTGCCGCAGGAGATCATCGTCCTGACCCACTCCATGTCCCGGCTCGTAAACGCGATAAGCCGCTTGACCAAGCTGGCCAGCCGCTCCAAGACCGGAACGTCCGCGTGTTCCGCCAGGTAGTCTTCAACCTCCCGTGCAAACCGGTCAAACTTGTCCCGCATCAGCGACATGCACAAATCGCCCTTGTTGGCGTAACGGCGATACAGCGTCCCTTGACCGATCCCGACGGCCTTGGCGATCTGGTGCATGCTTACGGCTTCGACTCCGAATTCATTGAAAAGGGACTGTGCCGTCCGCAGAATTTCCGACCTCAGATCCTCCGTACTTTTTCTGCGCGACAACCGCTTCACCCCCCTTTGATGAATCAATGGAACGATTGCGCCTGTCCTTCGGGCGCGCGGACGCGTTTAAGGAAAAAGGCGACCACGAGCGCAATCAGGGAGAACACGCCGCCAACGGTAAAGGCGTCTTGCAGACCCGCCACCAGACTTGCGACGACGGTTTGGGGGTCTTGGGGATTGCCCGCGTTTGCCAAATAATTTTTCTGGCCGGAGGACAAAATGCTCATGAACAACGCCATGCCGATGGCGCCGAACACTTGCTGCAGCGTATTCATAATCGCCGTTCCATGCGGGTACAGATGCGGCGGAAGCTGATTCAGCCCCGTCGTCTGCGTCGGCATCATGACCAGCGAAATGCCGATCAGCATGACCACATGCAGGAAAATGACATAGCCCGCTCCGGCCGAGGCCGAAATGCCGCTAAACAGCCAGGTGGCCGTGCACACGAGCACAAGTCCGGGGATGACCAGCACCCTCGGGCCGAATTTGTCGAACAATTTGCCCGCCACCGGCGACATAATGCCGTTCACGACGCCTCCCGGCAGCAGGACAAGACCCGACTTGAATACGGAATAGAGCAACACCCCTTGCAGGAAGAAGGGAAGCAGCGCCATCGTGGAGAACAGGGACATAATCACGACGATCAGCAAAATCGCCGCGATGGTAAACATCGGATACTTGAAAGCCCGCAAATCCAGCATCGGTTCCTTCATCGTCAGCTGACGCCAGACGAAGAACAGAAGCGCGACGATGCCGATGCCGATGCACCAGCCGACCACCGGTTCGGACCAGGACGATTCGCCCGCCTTGCTAAATCCGTAAACGATGCAGCCGAAGCCGACCGTGGACAGCAGAATCGACAGAAAATCGACCTTCGGCCGGGTAATCGCCGAGACGTTCTTCAAATAGATGGCCGAAAAAATAACCGCAAACACGGCGAGCGGAATGACAAGGAAAAAGAGCCACCGCCAATTCAGAACGTCAATGATGAGACCGGACAGCGTCGGACCGACCGCGGGAGCGAACATGATGACCAGTCCGATCATCCCCATCGCGCCGCCGCGCTCTTCGGGCGGGAAAATAATCAGCATCGTGTTCATCATGACCGGAAGCATAAGGCCCGTACCGAGCGCCTGAACGATCCGGCCGACCAGCATCACCTCGAACACCGGCGCAAATCCGCAGATCACCGTGCCCGCCAGAAACAGAAGCAACGCCGACAGAAACATCTGCCGGGTCGTAAACCACTGCTGCAAAAGCGCCGTAACCGGCACCAGCACGCCGATCACCAGCATATAGGCGGTGGACAGCCATTGCACCGTCGACAGCTGGATGCCAAATTCATGGACCAGATCGGGAAACGCGATATTCAGCAGCGTCTCGTTCAAAATCGCGACGAACGCCCCGATAATCAGCACCGCGACGATCGGTCCTCTCTTGATCTTGCTCAAATCCGGCGTTTGAGGCTCCGGCTTTGCACTTGCCGCGTTCAAACTCCACTCCTCCTTAAATGAACGATTCGATTCCCCCCAGAGGGAATCTGTCTGTTCGCCGAATGCGGACAATTGTCCGCTGGGGACAATAATGAAGCGGACGATCGTCCGACGGAAGGATTCTACCAGACGATTGCCCGCTTGTCAAAGAGTGGAATTTTCCATTTAGCAGCTTTCCCGGCTTTCGTTGTAAGCCCGAAGCAGCGTATGACGGTTCGGGCGGATGCGGTGCGCCTCCCGCAGGCTGCGGTTCAGCAGTTCCCCGTCTACGCCCAGCCGTTCAAGGGTGGCCGGGCCGCCGGCCTTGTCCAGCAGCCCGCGCAGCGAATCCGGGCTCGGAATCCGCCGCAAGGCGTCCCGAAGCATTTGCGCCGCGGCTTCGTCTTTCGCATAATCCTCGATCCGAAGGCCGAGATAGAGGCCCGCGATTTCGGCGCAAGCGACGCCGACCTTCGCTCCGTGAAGCAGTTGCCGCTTGCCCGTGCGGATATATTCCATCTCCCAGTAGTGGGACAGATGGTGCTCCGCGCCGGAAGCCGGATGCGACTGGCCGAAGACGAGCATGGCCAGGCCGGATTCGATCAGCGCGTTCATGAGGACGCGAATGCCCTCCTCCGTCCGCCGCCCGATCGCCTCCGCATGCTCGATGCAGGCGCGAAGGGCCTGCTCCGTAATGTCGGCCACCGCTTCGTCATACGGTTCGCCCGCCGTCACGCTGCCGAATTTCCAGTCGAACAGGGAGGTGCACTTGCCGAGCATGTCGCCGAATCCGGCTGCGGTGAGCGCCGCCGGCGCCTGGCGCAGCACATCCAAATCGGCGAAGATGGCCGCCGGTCCGGTCGCCGGCACGGTGATTTTCTCGCCCCGGACAAGGATCGGCGCTCCCTTGGAGGTAAAGCCGTCCACCGAAGCGGCCGTCGGCACGGAGATAAACGGAATGCCGGTCGTGTAAGCGGCGTATCTGGAAATATCGTGCAAGGTGCCGGAGCCGGCGACGACGATGGCGTCGGCGGCGTATTTTTGAATATCGAGAATGACTTGAACGATCGACGCCTCGTCGGCGACGACGTCTCCCTGCGCGTTCGGCAGCACCAGCGTGAGCGCCTCCCGGTACCCCGCTCCGGCCAAATCCGCCAGCACGGCCTCCCCGGCCGCGCGAAACGTGCGCTCGTCCGCGACCACCAATGGCCGTTTAAACCCGCGCTCGGCGACAAACGGGGCGACCCGCTTCAATGCGCCCGCTTCAACGTCAATGGCCTCCGGGAATCCGACCGAATGTTCTTTCCCGAGCCTTGCGGCGGCTGCCGCGACTTTATCCGGTATTCCGTTCACGATGGCATCAGCTCCTTTAATCGTTCGTCCAGCTCCCTCAGCGAAGTCCAAATCACGTCCGGCTTGTGCGGCGCCTCCGCCACGTCCTGAAGCCGGGTCGAGCCTGTCAGCACGAGCGCGGTCCGGATGCCCGCGCGGCGGCCGAGCTCGATGTCCGAGGCCAGGCTGTCCCCGACGATCAGGCACCGCTCCGCCGGAAGCCCGAGCGTCCGGAGCGCGGCGTCGGCCATCCGCGTCGAGGGCTTCCCGAGCACGATTTCCGGTTCCTTCCCCGTGGAATAGGCGATTGCGCCGATCATGCCGGCAACGTCGATCGAATCGCCCTCGTCCCCGGGAAACATGCGGTCGGCGTTGGTCGCGATTATCCGCGCTCCGTGGCGCACCGCCCGGAACGCCTGGTTCAGATCGTCGTAGGTCAACGTTTCGTGAAGCGTGACGACCAGCCACTCCGCCTGCTCCGGCCGCTCCGCCAGCGCCACGCCGTGCGCGGCCAGCTCCTCCCGCAGCCCCGGATCTCCGAGCGTCCACACCTTGGCGTCCGGGTCGGTCTCCTTCAGATACGCAGCCGCAACGAAGGAGGTCAGAATAATCTCGCGCTCCTCCGCGGCAATGCCCATCGCCTCGAGCTTCGCCCGGCACATGCGCCTCGACATGTTCCCCCGGTTGCTCAGGAAAGCGACCCGCTTGCCACACCTCCTCAGCCGCGCAATCGCCTCCGACGCTCCGTCGATCGCCTGCGTTCCTTTGTAAACCGTCCCGTCGAGATCCAAGATGAACCCGTCCGTCCGTTCCAACATGCCGCAATCACCCGCCTTCATCGTCGCCGTTCCGTCTTTATCGTCTCACCGTTTTCTTTCGTTTGTCAACGATTGGTTTCTTTTACTGACGTTTTCATTCGTTAACAAACAACCGTTCATCTATTTGCGTTTATTGTCGTTTCTTCTATTTCTATCGTTGCGCTTCTAGACTTGCGCGCGGCCGGTTGCGCCGGCGTTCAGTCCGCGATCATCACCCGTATCCCGTTCCGTTTCAGCTTCCGGACATAATCCGGATCGGCCCGGCCGTCCGTGATCAGCGTATGGATGCCCGGCGGACGGATCGAGGCGGCGATCGAGCGCCGGCCCAGCTTCGTGTGGTCGAGCAGCGCGACCACTTGCGAGACGCCCGCGGCCATCCGCTTTTTGAGCTCGGCTTCGTATACGCTGAAATCGGTCATGCCCGTCTCGAGGGTGAACCCTTCGGACGAGGTGAAAAACAGGTCGGCATGGATGTCTTCGAGAATGCCCTGGCCGAGCAAGCCCTCGATGCTCCGGGAGCCGGGCCTGAGCACGCCGCCGATCAGAATGACGTTGATGCGGGGATTTTGATTGAGCAGCATGGCCGAATTCAAGCCGTTCGTGACGACGGTCAGATAGTCCATGTCGACCAGATGCTTGGCCAACTCCAGCGCCGTCGTGCTGGCGTCCAGCATCACGCACTGCCCTTTGCTCACCAGGGCGGCGGCCGCGCGCCCGATCGCCTGCTTCTCCGCACGGTTCAGTTCGCTCCGCGGCGACTCGGCGATTTCCGCCTGCCGGTATCCCGGGGCCGAGACCGGAATCGCCCCGCCATGCGTGCGCTCCAGCTTCCCTTCCTCCTCCAGGAGCCTAAGATCGGTCCGCAGCGTCCCTTCCGACACCCCAAGCTCCGCCGCAAGTTCCCGGACGACGATCTGCTTCCGCTCGTGCAGAATTTCCAATATTCTTTCCCTTCGCTGAGGAGAGAACATGCGAAAAGCGCCTCCTGACTGTCCTATAGTCAAGACTAGCATAACGGCAAACGTCAACATTCCGCAATAAACGCAAGAAAAACGCCGATCGGTCCAAATCATAAGAAAACCTTAAACATTCTTAAGATTGCGCCGCCGACGAGACAGAAATCCCCGGTCTGGACTATAGTTAAGAGGAAGAGGCAGCAAAGCAAGGAGTGCATACGAATTGACGCGTCGAATACTTATCGTGGACGACGATCGCGAAATCGCGGGGTTGATCGGCATCTATTTGAAAAACGAGGGCTTCGAAATCGAGCTCGCCCACGACGGGAAGGATGCGCTCGACAAGCTGGAGCGAGAATCGTACGACCTGGTCGTGCTCGACGTCATGATGCCCCGATTGGACGGGTTGGAAGCGTGCCGCCGCATCCGGGAGCGCCAAGGCATCCCCATTCTCATGGTCAGCGCCAAATCCGAGGATATGGACAAAATCCTGGGCCTGATGACCGGAGCCGACGATTATATGATCAAGCCCTTTAACCCGCTGGAACTGCTCGCCAGAGTGAAATCGCTGCTGCGGCGCTCCTACCAGTACAATGCGGCCCTATCGCCGCCTTCGGACGACGGAACGCTGACCGTCGGTCCGCTCCGCATCCACAAGCGGTCGCATACGGTGGAAGCGGACGGAAAGCCGATTCGCCTGACCTCTACCGAGTTCGGGATTTTGTACCTGCTTGCGAGCCATCCCGGACGGGTCTTCAGCGCGGAGGAAATCTTCCAGCACGTGTGGAAGGAGAAATTTTTCGAATCCAACAATACGGTGATGGTCCATATCAGCAAGCTTCGGGACAAGCTGGAGCAGGAGACAAGCGACAAGCTCATCACCACGGTATGGGGGGTCGGGTACAAAATTGATCCCTAATCTGATCGGCCGCATGGTCTGGCGTCTAATCTGGCACATCGTCTTCAGCGCCGCCTTGGCTGCGTTCACCGTCTTCGCCGCATACGCCCTGGCGCTCAGCCTTCCCCCCCAGCTCTCTTGGCTGCGAGCCGTTTTGAAAGAGGTCTACATTTTATTCCGCGACCTGTTCGGGCCGTCTTTTCTCTTCAACGCCGGCGGGTTCGCGTTCTTCGTCGTTTACATGATCCTGTTCCAGCTCCGCCGATTCCGGTACTTGGCCGAAATCCGCACCGCGGTCGCGCATATCGCCGAAGGCAACTTCGACGACCAGGTGCCCGTCAAGCAGCGCAACGAGCTGCGGGAGCTGGCGGTTCAAACGAACCGCCTCGTGGACCGGCTGAAGCGATCCCTCGACGAAGAACGCCGGGCGGAACAGACGAAGAACGAGCTGATTACAAACGTCTCCCACGATTTGCGCACGCCGCTTACGTCCATCCTCGGTTATCTGGGATTGATCGAACAGGACCGTTACCGGGATGAAGTGGAGCTTCGCTACTATATCTCTATCGCGTACGAAAAGTCGCAAAGGCTGAACGTGCTCATCAACGACTTGTTCGAGTACACCCGGATGCGCAACGGGGCGGTCAGCCTGCAGAAAATCAAATTGAATCTCGTCGAAATGGTCGGACAGCTTCTCGCCCACCACCGGATCCTGCTGAAAGAAGCCGGAATGGAGGGCGGCGTCCATGCCGACGAGCCCGAGATCGCGGTCATGGGCGATCCGAACAAGCTGGCGCGCGTATTCGAGAACTTGATCTCGAACGCGATTGCCTACGGCAAGGACGGCCGCAGGATCGACTTTTTCGTCCGGCGGTCCGGCCGCGAGGCCGTCGTCGAGGTCGTCAATTACGGCGAACCGATCCCGTCGACGGACCTGCCCTATATCTTCGATCGCTTCTATCGCGTCGACAAATCGCGGTCCGAGCATAACGGAGGCTCCGGCCTCGGCCTGGCCATTGTCAAGAGCCTGGTCGAGCTTCACGGAGGGCGAATCGAAGCGGCAAGCGATGCTTCCCGGACCGTGTTCCGGGTTTCGCTGCCTTTGGCCGCCGCGCCGGACGGCTACGGAAGGACGGCGGTACCGTCATGAGCATGCATCTTCGAAATGCGGTTTTGCTTGCGGCGTTTCTGGCGCTGCTGCTGGGCGGGTACCGGTATGTCCAACATGAAACGAGGCCTCCCTCCGACCTTCAGCCAAAGACGCTCGAGGAGAGGCTCGCTCCGTACCGGAACACGCATATCGGGGACAACATCGCCGTCGGCGGCATCCTCGCGCAGCTTCCGGCTCCCGGCCCCTATGCCGTCAAGGGGTTCTCCCTGCAGACGAAGGAAAAACCGTACGGCGTCCGGATTGCCTATGCCGAAATACCGTCCGCCCGGTCGCCCGGCGGAAGCGAACCGCCGCAATGGGGAGAGGCCCGCCAGCGGGACCTTCTGGAGGCGCAGGCGGCCGTCATGCTGGCGCTTATCCGGAACGCGGAAACCGTAACCTTCGAGCTGGATGGGGGCTCCGACCGGCAGATCGCGTACACCCGGGGAGAGCTGGAGACGAAGTACGGAAAGTCGCTGGAGGAAGCGATGCAAGACCCGAGGGTGGGGCCGGCGCTGCTTTCCAGGCTGGAGACGCCGCCGGCGGATCGTCCCGAAGCGGCCGACGCGCATGGCCCCCGCTGATTTTAAACTTTTCTTAAGAAAAAATTACGGTTTTCCTTCGGTTTCGTTAAACGGCATCCTCTAGAAGTCCGGTGAATTAAGTCAGTTTTAGCCGTCTAACTGACATGAAAAATGAGGAAACAAACATAGCCACCACTGATATGAGCAGGTTTGACACCGCCTCCGTCATCACGGATTTCGGTTTGTGGCATGCCAAAGCACCGGTTTGAGGTCGTTTTTTCTTAAACCGGCATAGTCTTTTCAGATTTTGAATGGTTGCCGTCAGTAGCGTCTGTTCCTGCATGCAGTCCAGCCCACGGCTCCGTGCGCGACCCAGACCATGTGCGACTTTGCCTTCGGCAAACA
>NZ_KB899873.1 GCF_000378425.1 Cohnella laeviribosi DSM 21336
AGGCATCTGCGTGGATTAAAAAGCTTTACACCTTGCAGCTCATATTCGGAACTTAACCCGCTGAAGACTTCACACTCCGAGATAACAGAAAAATAAATCCTCTTCTTTTCCTCGTTCGCTTTCCGCACAAAAGCCAATGCTGCTTCTTCGTTCGCCAATAATGCAATCGCAATATTGGTGTCCAATAAATAACCATTCTCGCCCATTTTACGAGTCCCATTCCTCACGCATACGACTTACTTCTTCTTGTAGTTCTTTGGCCCGTTCAGGGGTCAGAACCCCTGCCGATTCAAGAATATCATCAATCGAATAATCGTCTTCCAACTCGATGGTTTCGTTATCCAGATCAATTGTTACTCTACGATCCGTTATGTTTAACTTGGCTAGCAAAAACTTGAATTGTTCAGCCGTTTCCTTGTCCAGCTTTTTCGGGATCATGTCCGAGCACCTCCGGTACGCAACAAAAGCCCCAAGGACAAGTTATCCTTAAGAGCTTCGTTACGTATTTGGTGCCGGTGAGAGGACTCGAACCTCCACTGCCTTGCGGCAATTCGCTTTTGAGATGAGCGTGTCTCGGAATCATTTTCGCAAGGGGGTGATAGCTCGAGTCCTTGTCCTGTCTGGGCTTCCAGGATATTGGACATGATATGAATTTTGCTTAAAAGGGCAGTAGTACGCGTCTCTTTCACCCGTTTTTGTAAAAAGCCACGCCAGACTTCAAACCGCGTACATCTTTTTTTGCAAAAGTTGTACGCACCGACAAAGGAGGATTCTATCGTGCCATCCCGGCAGACACAGCAAATCGTGACAAATACGGCTTCGCGTGCCGAATTCCGCGAAGCCATTCGTCTTTTTCTGCTCGACTGCAAATTTCGTAACCTGACCGAGGAAACCATCAAGGGCTATCACGCTCATTTAAATCAACTTCAGTTGGATTTGGAAAAATGGAACGTTTCGCTGGCCAACATTCAGTCCAGAGATCTTTCCCATCGTATGGTTCTCCACATGCTGAATTCCTGTGCCGCCGCGGCGACAATTAATGGCCGCATTCGTGCCTGCAACCAGTTTTTTAAATTTTTGTACCTGGACGGAAAGATCACAGAAAACGTTGCCGCCGGTTTAAAACCCATTCAAAGTCCGAAACGGTTCCTTCATACCTTTACCGCGGAACAGGTTTCCCGGCTGCTAAATCAACCTGACCGAAACACAGTACAAGGAACCAGAGATTACGCCATTATGCTGGTATTGTTAGATACGGGCATGCGCCTTGGAGAGTTGAGTCAGCTTAACGTATCCGATGTCTTGCCGGAGGAAGGTCTTATATTCATTCGTCATGGAAAAGGCCGGAAATCCAGAATGGTCCCCATTCAAAAAACGTGTATCGAAGCCCTTCAGCACTATTTGAAACTCCGAAGGTCATGGGAATCGGAATCTCTCTGGGTCACCCGGAAAAAAGAACGTTTCCTGCGCAGGGGAATCATGCAGATGGTCAAAAGCTACATGATACAGGCGGGGATTACCGGGATGCACGGTTCCACCCACATTTTCAGGCATACCATGGCCAAATTCTTCCTGATGAACGGCGGGGATATTTTTTCCCTTCAAACCATCCTTGGCCATACCACGCTGGAAATGACACGTTATTATGTCCAGCTTTTCTCCCAGGATATTCACGAGAAACATGCCCTGTACAGCCCGGTTGAAAGACTAAATGAAGAATTTAAGGAAAGTGCGGTGTTCAAATCATGAATAAACCGATAAAACGAAGATCATATCTGCTGAAAAGGAATGAAAAAGAAACGATCCAACCGAATATCCCACTCTCGTTTGATGAAGCGGAACGTCTGTTTCTGCTCGACTTACGGGAAAAAAACTTATCGGTGCGAACGTTGGAATTCCATGAAACCAATTTGTATTCCTTGCAAAAGGCATTGATGGACAAGCAGATCCCAATTGATCTCCACTCCATAACCTACAACGATATCAAACATCACTTTATCGGTGGCATGCTGGAACAAAAATTGGCCGGCAATACGATCAATGGCCGGATCAAATCCTGCAAAGCTTTCTTCGCCTTTTTATATCGTGAAAATCTCATCCAAAACAACCTGGCGGAACACTTTGTGTTGGTGAAATCGGAAAAGAAAATGATCAGCACGTTTTCCAAGCATCAAATCATCAACCTCCTGCAACAGCCTGACCGTAACACATTCGTCGGCCTCCGGGACTACACCATGATGCTGATCCTGCTTGAAACCGGGTTAAGGTTAAATGAGTTGCTGAATTTAAGGGTCGAAGATATCCGATGGGCTGATAACGAAATCTATGTTTATCAAGGCAAAGGCAACAAGACGCGACGGGTACCTTTCCAAAATACATGTGCCAATGCAATCCGGCAATATTTAAAGGAACGGGGAGATGTAAGCACGGATGTTTTGTTTGTTACTGTGAATCACACACCTGTTCATCCCCGGACGTTTCAGGATAATTTGACAAACTACGGAAAATCGGCTGGTCTCCGTGGCGTTCGGGTTTCTCCCCATACATTCCGACACACCATGGCCAAATTTTATATCTTAAATGGCGGAGACGCTTTTACCCTTCAGCAAATACTGGGCCATAGTACGTTGGACATGGTTCGGCACTATGTTCAGCTTTTTCGATCCGACATTCAAGAGCAACACCGGAAATTTAGTCCGGTGGAGAATATGAAAGTATAAATTTCTAATTCATGACCGGGCTTAAATTAAGGTGCCCGGTCATTTTTTACAATCGATGTCTGCTCTAATATGCAATCCCAATAAAAGCATCCAAAACTGTTTTTTTGGTACTCTAACGGTAATGGAATAAAATACTACGTTCTGATTTGAGTACGGGCACGTTCTTTCTGGCGTTCTCTGATGCGCACTCTTTGCTGCAATTTGTTATACAATTGTATATCCTGATCGCCTTCGTAAGTAAAGGTGATGACCAGAGCATAAGGTTGTGGCTGCTCTTGCTCAGCATATTTAAATCTTTCTTTGCCAGTAACCAACACATAAATATACTCTCCATCCCAGATTAAATCTCTTCCGCCTGATTTACTTTTGGCCCAGACACGCTGTTGAAGCGTGGAACTGTCTACTTCCGTACGACCCGGGAAAAAATTCGCCTTAAATTCGTCCGGTAAAGGATCAGAATCATCATCCTGTCCCTCTTCCTTTTTGGCTTTATATTTGGCCAGAGTTTCCTCATCTATTCTTTTGTAGACCTCAAACCAGAGATGGTTTGCAAGGTAGTCTTTCCGGCTCAAACGTGTTACTGGATTGTATGCCATACTAATGGAAATTTGCTTATCGCAATTCAAACGCAAAAATTCAATGGGAACAGGTATTTTGTAAAGATGAAACGTTCGGAGGTTAAGAGCATCTTCAGAAAACAAAGTCACATGTTTTCGACCTGAATATAACCATACATCGTTCGGCCTACCGTAACCAAAAAGCCGAAGTCGTCTTTCTTGCTTAAGATTCTGTTTTCCATTATAATGTCTGTCTATGGATTGCTCTGCCCATTCAACCATTTCCTTTGTAAGAGATGCGGAGTTGACCAGCATCGCTCTTATCAGGTTTGCGGAAGGCTTGTCCCCAATTTGTTCTTCAAGTGCTCTTTCAATTCGCGCAGCTAAATGTGTAACACGTGGAGCCGCAAAGCTTGTACCGCAAAACCCTTTAAAAAGTTTCGAATGATTATTATTCAAACTGGGTTCTATTAGAACTCTGTCCATCTTTACCCATCTTGCTTCGCCGCGCACAATCTGATGCACGGCATAATTACCACCGTATTCAACCAACTCAGGTTTTATGGCTTTATTGACACCTCGACCAATCCTGGTAAATACAGATGGAGCGTTTTGGGGTCCGGCAGAAAGTCTTACACTTCTGAACTCTACTAATTCGGGCTCATCACAACGTGTAATAGAACCCACTGTCACACAGAGAGAAGCTGTCGCTGGGTCGATCAACCGATGCTCAGGTTCAAATAGCTGGTTGCGACATTGCTCCATTAGTTCCTCCCTGCTCGCAAAATTTGGTATCGCGGGATTCGATACATTTCCGGCACTGACAACAATCACTATATCTAATTCTCTGGATAATTGGTCCAGAACCTCCGCCCATGGCATTTGACGCCCCATATTATAAACCATATCCTCATTTCCAGCAGAAAGGTTGAAAACCCTGCAACCATATTCACGATGAAAGTATTCAATTGCTTCTTTTACAATTCTTTCAGGGCGCTTCTCTTCACCGAAAATTGGATGTCCACTACCATCATCATGCATAACCTTGGCATTACAGATTCGCACCAAAGGTGTAAACGTCTTTGTTTCAAGACATTTATGAAAATCTCCGTATACGACAATGCCCGCCACGCCCGTTCCATGACCACAGTTGTCTGAAGTGGTTCCTTCAACAAGATCAAAATCTTCTTCGGCTACAATTAGATTGTTTAGAAGAGGATGTGCGGAAAATACACCGGAATCCAGAATAGTCGCCAACGGAGCATTTGCATCGAGGTTATCGTTTATAATTGGTTCCAAATCTGCAGCAAGCAATTCACAAGGCTCCTCCGACACTGTTCCCATGGGGAAATCAACGGTTGCAATCAAGTCACAATTTAATAAGGCCTCGAGACTGTACTGGTTGACTTTAACACGACCAAGCAGAAGACTCGGTGTCTCAAATAGATCACCGATTAAAGCACTTCCTTCTGTCCCCAATACTTTCTTTATGTTTTTTTCAATTTCCAATATCTGCCTTCTATCACCGTTATACCAGACATCGATATCCATAATGAAAAAACCATCCGGCAATGGTTCGCTACTATCTATTTTACGCCGCAGTCTTTGGCCCATTCTATCTTCACGTTGAACGGCCCTGATATTTTCAATACAAGCAAATATGTCGCGTCGCTGCGCATATGTAAGAAGGCCATTTTCCCTTGAATCCGCTTCCCAAAGTGCCCTCTCGCGTTCAAATGCTAAAATAGATTCCCGATCTGGAAACTGGACAAGGAGCCTTGTGAACTGCCCATTATCTACTGATACTTCCTCTACCAACGACAAGTTAAAAACGCTTATCATGCGATTCAATAGCTCTTGCGACAATGCTTGGTTTGTTATGCTGATAATCACCAGTTTGTCAGGTTCAATACCTAATTGTTCTCGATGTTTATTTATTGATTCCGTAGCGGTTTTCATTTCTCTTTCCAGTTTCTTACCATGAATATGCCGTTCCCGAGACGGAGGACTTGGAGCATTTGGGTTTTGGGGAAAACGGTAAGGTCTTACCGAATCTTCCCGCATGATCTCCAAGTGATTCAGTTTCTCTATCTCCTGCATTGCATATCCTCCTCGTATGTTCATTCAATAGCTTGTTTTTCTCATTTTCACTATGGATGCCTGTTTTCTTACAGCATATTCAACATCGTGCTTTGTAAACATTTTCCGTCCTTCTAATATGCATTGTTTCATGATAATTTGACACATTTTGTCGATATCGGAATGTGAAAAGTTTTCCATTTCACCGAGATACTGCTCAAATACCTGTACAGGTCCCTTAAATCGCTTGATGGATAATTCACATAACTTTAATTTTTCTTCAGGAGTTGGCAAATCGAATTTTAATATTTCGTCAAACCTTCGCCATAAAGCATAATCCAATGATTTCTCATAGTTCGTTGCCGCAATAATCAGTGACCGGCCTTTGAAATTATCAAGTTGTTGCAGAAAAGTATTGACAACCCTTTTGATTTCACCATGTTCGGAGAAGTCATCTCTGCTTCGGCCAATGGCATCAAATTCATCAAAAAATATAACCCAGTTATCTTTCTTTGCAAAATCAAAAACTTTTCGAATATTACTTGCTGTTTCTCCAAGGAATGAGGAAACCACTGCATCGAATCTAACGTACAACAAGGGAATGCCTAACTCACAAGCAATAACATGTGCTGCTATTGTCTTTCCGCAACCAGGAGGTCCATAAAAAAGAATCTTTCTGACCGGGAAAACTCCGTTGCTTACAAGAATATCCCAATTGCGGAATTCCCGGATAATGGATTCAAGAAATACTTTCCTTTCTTGCGGTAGTACTAGATCCACAAAGTATTTATCAGGATAAACAACTTCAACTAGAGAGACATCCTTGTCCACATCTTTGGGAACAACCGGCTTCATAGTGTTTAACGTGTTCTTATACGTAGAATTGCCATTGAACAAAATCATTCTTAATTCATCTGCCAATATCCCATGATTTTTCTTACGTTCATCCTCGATGATTTCATTTGCGATCTTGTAAAAATTTTCTTTATCATTATGCTTGAAGCTGCTAAACAGCTTTTTAAGCAAGTCTCCTCTTGCCATCTTATTTCCCCTTGTCAAATTATATTTGAAATCATATATTTGAAACTTGGAACAAAGGTTCCAGTTACCAACGTGGGGTTTGCGTGGTGATGAAAATTTGGAGCTTCGTAAATTACGATGAGAGTTCCAGGTTTAGTAAACGTTTTAGCCAAGTCATCACTACGCGGTAAAAGGTCAAATTCCTTTAATTTCATGATTCTATGCAGTGCCCAAAATTCCTGTTTTTAATAACTAAACTTCTGAGCTTCTTCACAAAAACGATAAAATTTGATTTATTGAACCTCCATTATAGGCTATATTTAAAGTTTGTCCAACAAACACTTTAACCAAAACAAAAAAAGCCCGTCAGCGTATAAGGGCTTTTTCATTATTGTTGAATTGGTGCCGGTGGAGGGACTCGAACCCACACCCTTTCGGACGCGATTTTGAGTCGCGCGCGTCTGCCAATTCCGCCACACCGGCACATTTTTAAATTATAACACAAATTAAATCAATTTGTCCACAATTAAATATTAACAGATTTTTACAATCAATAAACTTGACTCATTTTTCATTTCGAGGTAATGTCGACTCACCAACCGCGCACAACTCCACCTCGCAACGTCGTGACAAAAGCGAGACGGGTCAAAAGCGGTTGAAATTTACGGAGTTTGGCGAGGTCTAACCGAGAAAAGCGAGGTCGACTTTTCGCAAACCCCTTATATATCAAGGCGTCCCGGCATTTCGCGCGAACGAAAACCGCCTCGTACAATTTTGAGTCCGCCGCGTCTGCCATTCCGCCACACCAGCAAATAAATGGCGCGCCCTAAGAGATTCGAACTCCTGGCCTTTAGATTCGTAGTCTAACGCTCTATCCAGCTGAGCTAAGGGCGCGCGTATGAAATTCGATGGAGGCGCCACCCAGATTCGAACTGGGGGTAAAGCTTTTGCAGAGCTCTGCCTTACCACTTGGCTATGGCGCCATATCGTTTAGATGGAGCGGACGAAGGGATTCGAACCCTCGACCCTCGCCTTGGCAAGGCGATGCTCTACCTCTGAGCCACGTCCGCGCAATCGATTTGAAGTTTTTGAAACCAGCGTCTTGTCCGACAACCAACCGTTCGGACGGTTTAAGGAATGGAGCGGACGAAGGGATTCGAACCCTCGACCCTCGCCTTGGCAAGGCGATGCTCTACCTCTGAGCCACGTCCGCAAATTGGCTGGGGATCTAGGATTCGAACCTAGGAATGACGGAGTCAAAGTCCGTTGCCTTACCGCTTGGCTAATCCCCAAAGATTGTTTATGGGGCGATCGATGGGACTCGAACCCACGAATGCCGGAGCCACAATCCGGTGCGTTAACCACTTCGCCACGACCGCCATATCTCGTTGTACCGTACTGGCAGGGGCAGCAGGAATCGAACCCACACTAACGGTTTTGGAGACCGCTGTTCTACCTTTAAACTATGCCCCTAGAAGGTAAATGGTGGAGGGTGATGGATTCGAACCACCGAACCCAAAGGGAACAGATTTACAGTCTGCCGCGTTTGGCCACTTCGCTAACCCTCCATGTAGCACACCCCAGGCACACGTGGTGCCGGCGAGAGGACTTGAACCCCCAACCTACTGATTACAAGTCAGTTGCTCTACCAATTGAGCTACACCGGCATGTCATTCGGCATCAGTAATGGTGGCTCGGGACGGAATCGAACCGCCGACACGAGGATTTTCAGTCCTCTGCTCTACCAACTGAGCTACCGAGCCTTGCTTGCGGCAATCGGTCCCTTCAACGTTCAGCAGTATATCGTAAATCGCTTGTTTGTGGGATCAAAATGGCGGAGCTGACGGGATTCGAACCCGCGATCTCCTGCGTGACAGGCAGGCATGTTAGGCCTCTACACCACAGCTCCACGATAAACTCGGATAGCTCCGAAGGTAGATGTTTGGTTGCGGGGGCAGGATTTGAACCTGCGGCCTTCGGGTTATGAGCCCGACGAGCTACCGGACTGCTCCACCCCGCGTCGTTGGCTTTCTTCAGGCGACCTATATATCATAACCAATCGCCTGAAGTTTTGCAAGCCCTTCAATTTGCATTATTTTAATCAAAAGTGGTGACCCGTAGGGGATTCGAACCCCTGTTACCTCCGTGAAAGGGAGGTGTCTTAACCCCTTGACCAACGGGCCGCGAAGCTGGCGGAGAGAGAGGGATTCGAACCCTCGAGACGCTTTTGACGCCTACACGATTTCCAATCGTGCTCCTTCGACCAACTCGGACATCTCTCCGTATGGCTCCCCGAACAGGACTCGAACCTGTGACAACTCGATTAACAGTCGAGTGCTCTACCGACTGAGCTATCGGGGAATGTTGATTTCAAGGCTTACACCTTGATAACCGGATACGAAACGATGCGCTGTTGTCGAAGCTTTAGGATAAGCCCTCGACCGATTAGTACTCGTCAGCTCCACGCGTTGCCGCGCTTCCACCCCGAGCCTATCAACCTGGTGTTCTTCCAGGGGTCTTACGTATTGGGAAATCTCATCTTGAGGCGGGCTTCGCGCTTAGATGCTTTCAGCGCTTATCCCTTCCGCACTTGGCTACCCAGCTATGCTCCTGGCGAAACAACTGGTACACCAGCGGTGCGTCCATCCCGGTCCTCTCGTACTAAGGACAGCCCCTCTCAAAT
>NZ_KB899874.1 GCF_000378425.1 Cohnella laeviribosi DSM 21336
ATTGCCGAACACGCAGTCTTTACCGAGCTCGATTCCGCGGAAATCGACGGCTCTGGCGACATGTGTTTTCTTGGCAATGTCGGCCCCGACAACAAGAGTTGATTCGGTAATTTGTTGAATTCGTTGATTCTGTTTCCTGGCGTGTTTATACTTCATTGTAGAGTGCCTCCTGCGCTGGGATTTGTTCTTTGGTCGGAACGTTCCCCAGTATACAGAAGGTACTTTTTTCATTCAAACCTCGAATTCATTCATTACAGGAATGGCTCCTTTCCGACTAATCCGCTTTTCTTCGGGTCAGCCACTGGCTGGTGCCGATGAACAGCAGGCTGATCAGGACGATGGCCGTTGAAATGGCGCTGCCGTATCCGTAGCGGTAAGTCGAGAACGTGGAATTGTACATATAAGTCGCCAGCAGTTCGGTCGCATGGGCGGGACCGCCTTTGGTCATGACGTAGACGAGGTCGAACGATTTCAAGCTGCCGGAAATGCAGAGGATGATCGCCACCTGAATGGTGCCCCAGATCATCGGCAGGGTGATCGTAAACAGCTTTCTGGCGCCGGATACGCCATCGATCTTGGCCGCGTCGTGGATTTCGCTCGGGATGTTTTGCAGCGCGGAAATGAAGATGATGAGGTACAGCCCGACGAAGTTCCAGATGAGCGGAGGCAGCAGCGCATAGATCGAGATGTCCGGATCGGACAGCCACTGCATCTTCCAAGAGCCAAGTCCCAAAGCGTCCAGCAGGAAATTCAAAATCCCGATTTGCGGGTGGTAAATATACTGCCAGATCATCCCGATGACCACGGAAGACAGGACCATCGGCATAAAGATCGAAGCGCGCATGAACCGCTGCAGCGCGTTGCTCTTGTGCAGCAGAATCGCCAGCACCAATGCGATCGGCACTTGGCCCAATATGGAAGCGAGGACGAAGATGACATTGTTTTTGAGCGAATGCCAAAAGACCGAATCGCGGATCAATTCGGCATAGTTTTGAAATCCGATATATTTGGCCTCGCCGATGCCCGACCAATTAAAAAAACTGTAGTAGGCCGACCAAATGACCGGCACGAACACGAACAAAGCGTAGAGGATTACCGAAGGCAGCAAAGCTGCCGCAATAAACCGGCGTACGCGGGATGCATTCAATTCGATCACTTCCTTGACGTAATCAGCCCTCCTGGAAGGAGGGCTGTTTCGGGAACCGCTTGCGCTTACTTACCGACTGCGCCGGCTTGAGCGTCCTGAACTCTCTTGGCAATGTCTTCCGGTTTGCCGCCCATGAGCAGATCTTGAAGGCCGTTGTTGATCACTTCGACTGCCGCGGAGCTAAGCTTGGAGTCGTAAACCGGCACGATCTTCACGTTCTTCATCAGCTCGGTCAGCTCGACGAACAGCGGATGAGCTTTGGTTTTATCGACGTCGATTTTGTAGCTAACCAGCGTGCTGCTGTCCAGCGTCGCTCTTTGGCCGTCGGGTCCGGCCAGCGCATAGAACAGCTCCAATGCCGCTTCTTTCTTCGCACCCGTCAGTTTCTTGTTGACGCCCAGACCCGTACCGACAACGCCGGCGGTCGTTTGGGGCTCGCCTTTTCCGCCTTCGATCGGAGGCAGAATCGTAATATGCGTGTTCCTCAAAAGGTCCGCCGAAGCAGTGTTCACCAAGCTTGCCACGGCCCAGCCGCCATCGATGAACATCGCCGCTTTGCCTTGCGTATAGAGCTGGATCATTTGGTTTTCGTCGATGCTGTTGTAGCCGTCTTGATAAGCGCCGGCTTTGCCCAATTCTTGCATATAGGTAAGAGCCTTAATGAATTCCGGATCCGTAAATTTCGCCCCGTCTTGCGCAACGGCTTTCAGGAACCATTCCGTACCGGTTACGCGGTCGGCGATGGTGCTGAAGGTCGTGGATTGGACAACCCAGTTCGCTTTGTTTCCAAGCGCGATCGGAATGACGTTGTTCCGTTTGAAGGTATCGATGGCTTGCAGCAGCTCGTCCCAGGTCTTAGGAACCTTTACGCCGTATTGATCGAAGATCGCCTGGTTGTAATAAATTAGGGAGCTAGGCGCCAGGTTCATCGGAACCGAGTACGTTTTGCCGTCTACCGTAAAATCGTCCAACGCGTTTGGAATAAAGTTGTTTTTCCATTCCGGCTTGCTGTTCAGGAAGTCGTCAATCGGCTGCAGAAGATCGCCGTTTACGAATTCCTTGGTCATGGCGCCCGGCCACATAACGAACAGGTCCGGCATTTCATTTGCGGCAGCCGCCGTGCGCAGGCGCGTTTTCAACCCATCGGTCGCAAGCGCTTCCACCTGAAGGTCGATTTCAGGGTGCTGCGCTTTAAAATCATCCAGGATTTTTCTCATCGCGACCGCTTTGGCATCTTGGCCGGACCAGTTGTTCCAAAGCGTCAGCGTTATTTTTTCCTGTTTGCCGCCGGACGCGTCGTTGTCTGCAGATTGTCCGCCGCCGCAACCAGCCAGCAGAGACACGCAGACCGCTATCGCTAAGGCGAGTATGAAGCGTTTTTTCATGGATGTAACCCTCCCCTGTTTATGTCCACGTTCATTCTATATGGGATGTTTCATTCCCGTAAGGGGAAGATGATAAGGACCAGGGGGGAAAAAGATCGGATCGCGTGGTGCGCGGAGGCTTTCAGCGCGGAGAAATAGAGAGGATCTAAGTACTACAAAAACCAACAAAAATGTAGTAACAAATACCTAAAAATTCAGCGCATCAATGTTGATATAAGGAGAAATATGGAATTAAATCTCGAATAATGTATGTATCTAATGAACAAAAGGGGAATAATGCATGGCTGAAATTAGGTATTGTGAACTATGCAATCGAAATGTAGAACCTACTAAAAAATTCAATTGGCTTGTCTTCATTTTTCTATGCGGACTCTTTTATCTGCTTTACTACCCGTTTAAATCGAAGAGATGCCCCATCTGCGGCACAACACATCTTTCGGCTCCAAGACCCATGCATCATCTATAATTTATGGTTAGCAGAGAGCAGAGACCGAGTTTTTGGTACATATTTTTTTCTCATCATCCTTATTGCCAGTTGAATAGGACACTACAGGTATCGTTATTCGGGAAAAAAATTGTTCTATGCACTCGTTGCACTGGCCAATACAGCATGATGCTACTTTATTTGATTTTGAGTTTATTATTTGAAATAAAAGAACCTGCTGTATTGATCTATCTCCTTCCTTTACCGGCAACCTTAGATTGGTTGACGCAAACGATTAAATGGCGGGAATCGACAACGCCAATCCGCTTGCTTACGGGAGGACTTTTTGGTATTTGGCTAGCTGCGGCCGTTAGACATATCATTTTTTGGGATTCACAAATACTTCTTCAATTACTTTATCAAAGCATCATCTACATTATGGCTGTTTTGTTGGTTCTTATTGCGAAAAAAGGCTCTATTGATGATTACTTGCAGCCATACGAGGACTTTATCAACGAATATCAAACCAATATCAAACCTCACAAATCTGTTGAATAGGATGTAGTCAAACCTATACTTTACCCCACTTCGATTTCATTTAAGAAGCCGACCTCACATGGTCGGCTTTTTTCGTACCGCTTTTCTCCCTTACGGCAACACGTTGCCTGCCGCACGGTAAATTTCGTACCATTCTTCGCGGGTCAGATGAACGTCGGCGGCCTTGCAGCAATCTTTCAACCGTTCAATATTCATCGTGCCGATCACCGGCTGCATGCGGGCCGGATGGCGCAGCAGCCACGCGATCGCGATCGTCGTGTTGGTCACGTTGTATTTGGCGGCGATTTCGTCGATTTTCTGATTCAGTTCGGGGAACTTGTCGTTGCCGAGAAATACCCCTTCAAAAAATCCGTATTGGAACGGCGACCAAGGCTGAATCGTGATGTCGTGCAGACGGCAATAGTCGAGGATGCTTCCGTCGCGGTCGATCGCGGAATCGTTCTCCATATTGACGTTAATGCCGTTGGAAATCATCGTGGCGTTGGTAATGCTGAGTTGCAGCTGGTTGGCAACGATCGGCTGCTTGACGTACTTTTTCAACAGTTCGATCTGCATCGGTTTTTGGTTGGATACGCCAAAATGGCGTACTTTCCCCGAGCTTTGCAGAGTGTCGAACGCTTCGGCCACCTCTTCGGGCTCAACCAGCGCATCGGGACGGTGCAGGAGCAGCACATCGAGATAGTCGGTCTTCAGCCGCTTCAGGATGCCGTCCACGGACGCCAGAATATGCTCCTTGGAAAAATCGAAGCTGCCCTTGCGAATGCCGCACTTGGATTGAAGGATGATCTTCTCGCGAACGTCATCGTTCATCTGAATCGCGTCGGCAAAGATTTCCTCGCAGGCCCCGCCGCCGTAAATATCGGCATGATCGAAGAAATTCGCCCCTTCGTCCAGCGCCGTTCGCACAAAACGCTCCGCCTCGGATTTACTCAGCGAATTAATCCGCATGCAGCCGACCGCTATAACAGGGACTTCAAGCGTGCTGGTTCCCAGTTTGATCGTTCTCATGATAAACGTCACTTCCTTCGTTAAATTAGATGCGACCGGTTTCGCAGGAAAAAAGATGCGCAATATGTAAGCGGTAACACCAAATCGCTGCGCAAAACGGTGAATCCCTATATTATTGTGACATAGAAGTATGGAAGCTTTCAAGGCTGATGGTGTTTTTTAGTAGACACCTATGCTCCTATGACGCTGGCGAAGTGCTATCAGGGAGGGAACGTGCGACTATCCTGGTTTTTTTCAATTTACAGCGCCATCCTAAGAACCGGATGTTTTCCTATATTCCATGCATACAGCATGTGCATAAACAAAAAATCCACCCTTGGATCAGGCAGATTTCCATTTCTAATGTCGGCTAACCGTCTCCATCCCGGGGCAGTTCAATGATTCCCGTTTCTGCCGCTCTTGCGGGCAAGGCGATTTTTTAGCATTTTTTTCATACTGGATGATACGGTGGTAAATTTGCTTGATTTTGAAATCTTGTCGTTAAAAAAAACGAGCGATCGCTCTTCATCGTAATACCGGATCTTCTCGATGTTGCTCAGATTCGTTCGATCCAAACGGAGAAAGCCCAGGTCTTCAAGATGTTTTTCCAGAATGGATAATTTAGGAACTACGGGATAAAAAACTTCATCCTTGGTGTGAAACACGACAAAGCCCGTCTGATGCGTTTCAATATAGTCGACATCTCTCAAATCGAGTTCGATAACCTCCGAAAAATTGCCGGGGTCTCTTGTCACCGGGAAACGCACATCCATTCAACTCCAAAACCGGCAGACAAGGGCTGCCCGATGAAATGACCCGTATGACAGCCCTTGATGTCGAGTGGGTTACTTTTTCAGTTCTTCAGGGATCTCGGGACGGTAAAGCATGGGAGAAGCAGTTTTCACAAAAAAAACAGCAATTCCATTCAACACGTTAGACAGTAATTTGGCTGCCATTTTCCTCATGATTGGTTCACCTCCTTGTTGTGGAACAATAAGGTCATCCCTTGAATTGCCAGCACAATGGCCGCCGTTTGCGAATGAAACAGGAAATTGCTAGAAACAACCAGCATTGAAGCAAATTTCAGCAAAGGATAGTACCTTTCAGGTATCGTGTTATAGCCTTTCATATTGGCGGGAGCTAGCAGTGTCACAAGGACAAAGGCAACCGCTGTTAAAATCAAGGTCCATGGTTCGGGAAAAGTCAAGTGTGGTGGAACGGCCATAACCGCGAAGGTCAGCAGCATACATGGGATCGGTGTCTCCAAATGGTACCCGCCTGATACCATACGAAGCAAAACGAAAAAGCCAGTCGCCGTAATGGTCTCGAACCATTTCCCTGTGAATGCACCGAATGCTAGCGAAGTGACAACCGGAATCGTGAAATTAAGGACAATAATAATCGCAAATTTCATTACAGCAATACTTGCTGTTTGTTCCTGATTAGCCCTTTTGATTTTTGCTGCCAAACTCTCGGCTATCGCTTCAACCATTTTCGTAATACTCCCTTTTGAACACCAAATACTGAAGAAACCCAAAAACGACAGCACCAAGAATCAGAATAAGCAACGGGGTGTATCCTTTAAAATATAAAAAGTTAAACATGGAGAGAGCGGCATATCCTAAAATGCTCATAACAAGTAGTCGAATATTGAGCTTGGTCCATTTCACCTTGGCACGATCCGTATCGGGCACAAACGTAAAGCCCATGTTCTTTCGAACCAATAACCAAGCCATGAAGAAGGCAACGCAGGCGGTTATCGTTTGGACGACAAATGCTGTTGGAACGTTAGGCATTACCATAATTCCGGCATTTTGAAATACGAAAAGGATCGCGGCCTGAAGCAACGTGTACAACACGTAACCATTAACGACCATCAGCCCCGCATAGAAAACCGGAATCCGAAATAATTGCCAGAAATAAATGAATACGATGGGCAGTTGAATGAACGATCCATACAAAGCCAAATTCAATGTTACCAAAATCAGATAGGATAGGAACGATAGCATTAAAGCAGAAAACAAAAGCCGGCCCCAATAGCCGCGCAACGGAAATTTGAAAATGGCAAACGTGAGTACGATCAAGGCCAGCCACTCGAGTGCCGAAAAGAAAATAAAGGCCAAAACGTCCAAGCCGTCCATTTCGACTCTCCTTGCTTCGCGATTCATGCCTTAAATACGCGGAGTAACATATTTCGCCAATGATCACGATAAATCCTTCTTTTTTCCCACTTTATTAAACATAAATTTCGTATGAAATGAAAAAAGCACTATACCGATATTTATGACCATCTACCTGAAAACAATAGTACGAATCATAAATGCATGGATTACAAGATGCAACCCGAATCTCGTCCAATATACCTGAATTGCGACTAATGGTGTTATTTTCCTTAAAATACATTGTAGGTTGTTTTTAGTTGCTTAGCTGGCCACTATGAACGGACGGGACAATTTAAAAGAAAAAACCCGCTCCTCCCCGGCGAGGACCGGTCAAAGGACTTTGACGTACGTTGATTCCAAGCAATCGACTAAAGAAAGTAGAAGCCTA
Organism: Cohnella laeviribosi DSM 21336; assembly: GCF_000378425.1. Taxonomy (GTDB): domain Bacteria; phylum Bacillota; class Bacilli; order Paenibacillales; family Paenibacillaceae; genus Cohnella; species Cohnella laeviribosi. The sequence continues at coordinate 7,052 of NZ_KB899874.1, forward strand.
CGATAACGGCGATGACGCCTCCGCTTCTGATGATGATAAGTGCAACTTGGCTTGGCTCGGTACCTTTATACTGCCATCCATACTGTAAGTACCAGAAGAATTTCGGGAAAAGGATATTGATGATACCTAAGATGATAAAAAGGAAAGCTACAGTTTTAAAAAGGTTCATATGTTTTCACCCATTTTCAAATTCTTTTGTTATGAGTTTACATTTGATTCCAATTGAATAAGTATTAAGCGGTGCTTACTGATTATAAAGATATGCTAAAATTTATAAAGAATTCCGTTTTGCTTATTTCCAAATATAAGCAATTATGGTACCATATTAACGGAAATTGGCCAATATCCAAAAAAATGTGAGGAGGCTAGTATAGTGAGAAGTAAAAAGTTGCAAGCATTGGCAATATCATTCGCTTTATTCTGTTCTTTTACTGTCGCAGGGGTTGCGGGAGCACAAAAGCCGGATCTAGATCACCCTATACAACCCAAAAGTGTCGTGAAGAAGGAATTTGTACCTACGGACCCTGAAGATTTTATCAAAAAGAACGGTCTCAGGAAACCTTCGAAAGATGCAGTTCTTGTAAAAGTTGTTGACGTAGATTATGTTTATGAGAATGATCCATCTGCAGGTGAAACTGTTCATCCCTTGGAAATAGGAGGGAACGAATACTATATTAAGAATGTAGGTCCGGAATATGTAACGTATGGCTCATATGTTGTTGCGTCTGTAGAGGAGTCGGGTGCCACAAATGGAACGTTGACTCTTTCGCAAGCAGTAGCAGTTGCCAATTCATACAACGTGAGTGTTTCGGTCAATGCGCAAATCATTACTGCAGCGGTTGGATATAATGTAACACAAACATGGACTACAACAGCAACATATTCGCAAAATGTTACCAAAGATAATAAAATTACTGTAATTGATGCCTATGATAAATATTACCAAAGAAGTTTCGAAGTTTGGGAAGATGATGTTTTTTACGATGATTTTGTAACAACAGGAACATCTAAACGTCACGTCGGATTTAGATATGTTGTATGGGAGAAATCAGCTGGTTCCGGTGGCGGTTGGGTATAATCGAATATAGACATAGCTATTGGCTCCCCATGTCTCTTCGAAGCGATCCAGTTCCACAAGTGCCATTTCTTCCGTCGCAGCTTTGTAAATGGGCTTTAGGTCCGCCGTTACTTTTTTGAGGTCCTTGTAGGACACTTAGCGCGTCGAATTGCGGATTTGGTGAATGATGCACTTCTGAATCTCGGTCTTCGGGTAGCTACAGACTCCGGCGTAGCCGAAGAGGACCTCGTTAAACTCCGGCAAAAGGGACTCGAGGTGGTTGTTGCTTAGCGGGATCGAACTTTTCGGCTCTTGCCCTTCCCGGTGGGAGGAGGAAAGGGCGTTGTTTATGTTCTGGGGATCGAGTAGGAGGGGGCGGCTAACCCCCGTCCTCTCACAACACCTAGCATGCGGGTCCGCACTAGGCGTTTCCAAAAGGTTGACAAAGTTCCAGATAACGAGAAAGCAAACTTTTCAGCCCTTTTGCTTCCCAATAGGAAGTTGGAAGGGCGTTGTTTATGGTTCGGGACATTTCCCAAGGACCTCGTCTAGAATTGGCCATCATGAAGACCATCCAATCGGGCATGCCAAGCGCCCGGAGTTCGCGGATGCGGGTTCGTACCCGTTTCCACTGTTTCCATTGGCACATGCGAAGCCTTCT
>NZ_KB899875.1 GCF_000378425.1 Cohnella laeviribosi DSM 21336
TCGAAACGGCAAAAGCAAACCGGCTGAAACCGGAGGCTTATTTGCAGTACCTGTTCGAGCAACTGCCACAGTTGCCGAACTTGCAGGACGCCGCCGCTCTGGAGAAGCTGGCCCCGTGGTCGCCCGCATTGCCGATCACGTGTCGCCTGTTCTGACGTTGTGCCCCGAACCGCTCTGACTGCTCAGTCAGGGCTCTTTGGCGTTCCGTCTTGTTTGGCGACGCCCGCGCATACGCTTCGTTCCTATTCTCGCAGGCTGGGGAAGCTTTGACCAGGTGTGCTAGATTTGACGCTTACTTGGTGTGTACCGTATTTCATCATCGGAATGTTTCTGTTGCTTTACAGTACAAAAATTGAAAAAAACGGTTGGATCAAGCGCGATCGAATGTATACAAATATTTTGGTCATTCCGCCCGTGATGTTTCAGGTGCTTACCGTCTATACGGTGGGGGCTTTCTTCCCCGGGTGGCCTGAAATCTGGAGATATGCGCCCGTGGTGATCGGGGTTATGTTTTTCACTTTTTTGCTATTGTCCAAACATGGCATTCTTGGGGTCCGCTTTCGCTTTGAAAAAAATAGCCTGCGCCATGCGCTTCGGGCGACAACAGCAGGAACATCCATCATCAACCACGCGGTAAAAAATGAGATGGGAAAGATTAAGATCATGGCGGATCTGATTCAATCTGCCGCCGCGGCCAACCATGAAACGGAAATCCAGCAGTATAGCCGTTCGATTCTGGATTCTATAGAACATTTGCTTACCTTGGTTACCCGCATTCAAAGCCAATTGCGGGACGATGAAGTGAAAAAACGATGGTGTAACCTGGAAGACATCATCCAATTGAGCCTGTCGCAAATCCGGCCATATTTGGAACAAAAACAGATTCAAGTCATCGTAGATTCGACGGGGAACATGTCGGTGCTTTGTGACGAAGTCATGATTCGGGAAGTGTTGAAGAATCTTTTCACCAATTCGATCGAGGCCATGGAAGAAAAGGGAAGGCTGTACCTGTCATTATATGAAACCAAAAAGCAAGTTATTGTGGAAATATCGGACAACGGGGCGGGAATATCGGCGGAAGATTTGCCGCATGTGATGGAACCGTTTTATTCGACCAAGAAGGGAGCCGGAAATTTTGGATTGGGATTATCATTTTGCTACAACGTCATGCAAAAACATCAAGGTTTCATTGAATTGGAAAGCGTTTTAAATGAGGGCACGACGGTGACGCTCTTTTTTCCAAAGCCGAAAAACAGGTTCCAATCCCGAGGGTTGAAGAAGGAGGTGAACGGGTTTGGAGAAAATCAGGATCCTGCTCGTGGAAGATGATCCGGTGTGGCAAAACGCCTTGACAACGTATCTCCGAAAACAAGCAGATTTTTGTCTGGTGCATGCCGCGGCAACGAAGGAAGAGGCTTTCTCGATTTTTCAAAATACAGAAGTGGACGTCGTTCTCATGGATATCGTGCTTACTCCTGGGAAGTACGATGGGCTGGATGCCGCGTTGGAGATATTGCAACGAAACCCCGCTGTAAAAATGATGATGCTGACTTCCCTGGAAGACAGCGAAGTGATCCTGGATGCATTTACTGCCGGCGCCGTCAATTATATCCCCAAGACAAAATATGAAAAACTTCCGGAAGCGATCCGACAGGCCCATCAAAACGTGACGGTAATCTCAGAAGAGGTGGCAGGCGTGATCCTGGGGGAATTGCACCGGCTGAGGCAGAATGAATTCCAGCAACGGATTACGTCCATGGAAAAAGAGATTCTTCAATTGCTGGCTCAAGGTTATACCCGGTCCGGCATTGCCGAATATCTGCAAATTTCAACGAATACCGTCAGAACCCACATTCGCCATGTCATGAAGAAGCTCGGGGCCGCCTCAGGTCAGGAAGCGGCGCAAATCGCGAAACGAAAAGGATTATTTTAAGAGAGGTGCAAACCAAGGGGGATGACGAAAAAATCATCCTTCCATTTTTTGTCGAGTCCCGTATCATAGAAAATACACACTGGATCATTAGAACTATTTTGCTTTGGAACTTCGGTTGACTGGAAGGGAGCGCTTATTTGTTCTGTGTTGGATGAGAAGCTGTGTGCTTGGGTCATTGTATGGATCGTTGTGGGTCTCATGGTTTGCATTACTTTCACTGAAGTTCGAAATGTCCATCAAAATCGGCAAAAATGGAGATGGGAAAGAAGAAAAAAGCGTTAAGCATGAAATCAGGATTCAGCGGAAGCCAAACCCCATTGGCTTCTTTTTAACCTGTAAAAATCCTGCTGAATCAGATGGAGGTGAAAGCGGATGGCGAAAAAGGATAATCATATATTGGACAAGCTTGCCGGGCATCAGCCTAGAGACTCTTCATCATCATGTTTTTTGATGGATTTGCCTGGAAAGCAAAGCGGCTGCAGGATCATGCTCGTTTTAATGGGGCCTTCCAGTAATGACGTTCCTTGATTTATCCCCGAATTCTCAAATCGTCCCTGATCATGAAAAGAAAGGGTGACTGTGATGAGCCTCAACTTTTTGCCCCACCAAGAGCGAAACGAACACCTTCCGAAAGCCAGACAAATAGGAAAGACGCCGAATAGAGAAGCCGGACTCGAAGAAAATCAATTCCTCTTTTTCGAACGCATGATGCGTCATGATGCCCATTATCGTGCGAAAGGAAGAATACGGCAGAAAAGATGGGGGAGGAGTGAATGACCCAAACAACTCCTTATGGTTTGGTCGAATCCTGGTTGCTGTCTTATCCCCTGTGGAAATCCAAAATTGAAGCGTTAAAAATTCAGATGGAAGACATTCCGAACCTGGCCCAACATTTTGATTTGGCAGCGATCCATGGAGAGGGCCGGAAGAAAGATCCCGTTTTAAAAACGGTCGTAAATCGTGCGGAAATGGAAAAAGAACTTTCCAAACTGGAAAAACGAATTCGCCTCATCGACGTCTCTTTCCTGGCTCTCACCCCGGAGGAAAGAGAGTTTATGGAAATTCGTTATTTTAGTCAACTGGCCAGCTCTTTGACCATGGATCGCTTGCACTTATCGAAAAGGATGTATTACTGGCGGCGCAACAAAATTTTAGACAAGGTGTATAAAGCCATGGGCGGTGAAAAATGCTTGCCGGAATTCATGGATGGTGGAGAAACAGCGACGGTTGCGCCGGATCTGCAAACGTGTTAGTGGGAAGAGATTGGGGATGCGTTCCCGTTGAAGAACGTGTCCCTCGTTTCATTTTGATCGTGCGTTTCCATGAGGAACGTTGCGATCGGATTGTAAAAGGCACACAAGAACATTATAGATGAGAATCCCGATGGTTGTCCAACAAAACTTTTGAAAAGATTCTTCGTCTATCTCTACCCTAACAAACACAATGAGTTTTGTAAATAGAGAATTCATTGTGTGTTCAAACTTCATCCTGCCCGTTCTAGACTAAAGGGATGAAGGTGGGTGGATAGAATTGGATATCCGTCAGTCGTTTGGACAGCGCATCAAAGAACTGCGACTCCAATGCGGGTGGACACAAGAGGAACTGGCAGAACGATCCGGGTTGCACCCCAATTATGTGGGACAAGTCGAACGCGGGGAGAAAAATATTTCGCTTGAGAATATTGCCAAACTGGCGCATGGTTTGCGCGTGGAACTTTCGCTGTTGTTTCAATTTGAAAGACAACCGGCATATTTGCCGGCGGAGCAGATCCGTTCTTTGCTTGAGGAGTTTGCGGAAGAGGATCAGTTTTTTGTCATGCGGCAAGTGGAGGAAATGGCCCGGTGGATGAAGCGGAAGCGGCTTTAAGCACGGGATATGTGACAAAAATGTTACTCTACTGTAACGAAAGTGTGACTTTTTTGGCACAAAATTGTGCCGAAAATGGTCCAAAATTGTAGCGAAAATGTGTCGAAATTGTAACGAAATCCTGTTATGATGGTAACATCAGAAAAAAGGGACGAAATCCTGAATCCGGGGATTCGTTCCTTTTTTTATTCCAGAAAGGAGGGGGAATATCAAACTTGCTCTTTTGAAAAGGGAATCGGCGATGGAAGGGGTGAGCAGCATTGCTCTCTTTTTTATTCCCGAAGTGGTGCAAACGGGGCACGGGGCCGGTAGGCGGGATGAAGGTTTTCGAGATTTGCCCGACAGCGGACTTGTCTTCAGCCGGTCCCGGTGAAGTTGCGTCATTTGTCAGGCAAATCGCTCATCTGGGATTGCCCCTTTCCCTTCGCTGGCGTTACGGTCAGCTTTATTTCCGGTTTCTGGTTCAGTGCAAAGGGCCGGCCGGCCGGATTCGCCTGTTTTATGCCGTTCCGGATATTCGGGTGATGGGCTTTACGGCGGCATTTCAGACCCATTTTTCAGGCATCTATTTGTTGCCTGCCTCTGAAGATGCCCTTTTTCTTCCGGGAGCCCATGAATCCGCACTGGGAGCGGAAGGGCGGACGGTGAACCGCGGCCTGCTTTCTGTCGCGCCCTTTGCCTTTAAGGACCCGCTAAACGCCATGATGATGGCGATGGGAGCGGGAGAACTTCGGGACGGGGAAGAAGTGTGGCTGGACATGACCTTTGTTCCAGCCGCCGGAAGCGACCTGCGCAAGCGAATCGTGAAAGCGGAAAAATGGCTGCAATCGCCGGCCAATGAACCGGTTTCGTTGAAAGCCATCTGGCGGGAAATGAGCACAGACTCGAAGACGAGGCCGAAACAACGCCAACTGACCGAACGCCAATCGCATCTGCTAAGGGCACTGCAGGGCAAACGATCAGAGGAGGAACCGGGTTTTTGGACAAGCTTTCGGGCGTATATTCATTCCTTTTCTTCGAAAGCCCGGTTGCAAACAATGAATGCCGCCCTCCAATCGATGAGGGAACTCAACGGGATTTTGTTGCACCCGGTTGTCCCGGAAAAAATCCGGCGCCGCTTCGATGGCGGAACGCCATTCCGGCCCATTTTGCTGACGGCTGCCGAACTTGCTTCCTGGCTTCGGTTGCCGGATGCGGGCACAACGGCAGCGGCGCATCTCCAATCCGTCACAACCAAGATGATCGCGCCGCCGCATGATTTGAACGAAGGCATTTTCATCGGGAAAAGCAATGTGCCGGGCATGGAACGGGAAATCCGGATGCCGGTGAATCAATTGCTGAAGCACACGTTTTTGGCGGGGACGACCGGCTCGGGAAAAACGTCCACGCTGCTGTCGATCATGGTCCGAATGGTGCGGGAACTGGAGCGAAATCCGGAGAGAGCCCCGGGATTTACCTTTCTCGATCCGCATGGCGGAGGGATTGAAACGCTGCTCAGCCATCTTCCGCCGAAAATGTATTCGAAACTGCACCTGATTCCGCTTGGAGCAACCGAGAGGCCTCGCGGGTTTAATTTGTTTCAGACGGATCACCAGGCGGAAGCTGAAGCCTTGACGGGGGAATTTGTGACCACGTTGCAGCAGCTCTTTCCGGGTTCCCGACCCCGGGCGGAACATTACCTGCGCAATGCCGTGCTCAGCCTGCTTTCCGTCCCGCCGCAAACGGTGCTCGGCGTTGTTCGCATATTTTTGAACGAAGCGTACCGGCGCCGGATTCTGCCGTACCTGGACCCGCATTTGCTGCATTTTTGGACGGCGGAATTTGCTCAGATCAAAAACATCGGAGAGCATCTCGGTCCCATTTTAAACAAATTGGGGGCTTTGCTTACGTATCCCACGTCGCGGCGCATGCTCGGCCAGTTGCAAAGCAGCGTCAATATTCGCCGGTGTATGGATGAAGGGCACATCGTGCTGATTGACGGTTCCGGCTGCGTTCCGGATCTGCTCCGGATACTGGCCAGTTTGTTTATGATTGATTACCACTTTACCTGCCGGAAGCGGCCCCCGCATGCATCCCGGCCCCATTTTTTCTTTGCCGATGAGGTTCATTTGTTTGCCACGGATATTTTGGCCAAGATTCTCTCGGAAGATCGAAAGTTCGGTCTTTCGCTTTTTCTGGCCACCCAGTATTTGACCCAGCTCCCGGACCGCATTTTGGAGGCGATCCTGGGAAATGTCGGAACCCTCATCCTTCTTCAGATGGGCGGCCCGGATGCCGACCGGTTAACGCGCTGGTTAAAGCCGATGGTGTCTGCGCATGACCTGATGCACTTGCCGGAGTTGCACGCCATCGTGCGAACCAAAGGGCATCAGGGAAAACTGGTGATGTTTACGATGAAGAATGAGATCGTTCCGATCGCCCATACGGACTGGATACGGCAAGCTTGGGCACATTCCGACCGGCAGGACGGACGGTCGATTGAGGAAGTCGAACGGGAAATCAACCAGTATGAGGGAGACTTCTTCCATCCCACGGACGACAACCGGGGCGAATGAGGAGACAGACTCTTCCGCACACCCGCATGGTTCCCGACATAGAACCCGACATCGATTCGGACATCGATGCCGACATAGACGGGGATGACCGGAAAACCGGGAAAAACCGCATCATATTGGCCAAACGGGAGAGCGGCCCAAGCCAGACTAATATGCACACACCGCCTCCGAAAAAAGAGAGGAGCCATTCCTGTAATGAATGAATTCGAGGTTTGAATGAAAAAAGTACCTTCTGTATACTGGGGAACGTTCCGACCAAAGAACAAATCCCAGCGCAGGAGGCACTCTACAATGAAGTATAAACACGCCAGGAAACAGAATCAACGAATTCAACAAATTACCGAATCAACTCTTGTTGTCGGGGCCGACATTGCCAAGAAAACACATGTCGCCAGAGCCGTCGATTTCCGCGGAATCGAGCTCGGTAAAGACTGCGTGTTCGGCAATGAT
>NZ_KB899876.1 GCF_000378425.1 Cohnella laeviribosi DSM 21336
GGCGGAGATGTTTCGCAAGGCGGGCATCGCCCTGACGCCATCGGAACTGGAAAAGGTGGAGGTCGCGGATTTCGGATTGGGGAACTTGGCCGTGCAGGGTCTGCAGCTTGTCACTTACATCAACACCGACCGGTATTGCGCGAAGGAGCTGGCGCTCTTTCCGCATCAGACGTGTCCGGAGCATCTGCACCCTCCGGTAGGCGGCGATCCGGGCAAGATGGAAACGTTCCGCTGCCGCTGGGGCAAAGTGTTTTTGTACGTCGAGGGAGAACCGGCGGCGTCCGTTCAAGCGGCGGTGCCTCCCGGCAGCGAGGCCTACTATACCGTGTTTCACGAGATCGTGCTGACGCCCGGCGAGCAGTACACGATTCCGCCCGGTACGAAGCATTGGTTTCAGGGAGGGCCGGAGGGAGCGATCGTATCCGAGTTTTCCAGCACGAGCCGGGACGAATTCGATATCTTTACCGACCCGAAGGTCGAGAGAATGCCGGTCATCGAGTTTGACGATTGAGCGCGGCCGCTGCGGCAAAGTCCGGCGGACGGCGCGCAAATAAAGCGCCCAAGCGAGACGCTCCATTCCTCACGGGATGGGGCGCTTTTGCGTTGCCGGCGAAATGGGGGGAGAAGGATGCCTTTTTTTCGCAAACGATTGTGGAACTGGAAAAACATGACCTTTTACAAAAAGCTGCTGATTCTGTACTGCCTGCTCGTGACGTTTTTGGTCGGGTGTTTTTATACGGCTTCCTACTTGACGTCGCGCGAGACGCTGGACATGAAGACCGAGGACTACCTGAACCACATCGGCGATTTGATCAGCCTGAAAATCTGGCGGAGCATCGACGAGCTCGACACGACGATCCAGAGCGCGATGTTCGACGCCTATTTGACCGAGCTGCTGGACAATTACAACGAAAGCCGGGCCGAGGACCGGCAAACCGCCCTGAACTATATCGCCGACAAGGAGCACCAGCTCGTCTCTTTGAATCCGTACGTCGAATCGGTCGACTTTTATTTTTACAACGGAGACGTATGGATCAGTCCGCATTCGCGGGCGATCGACGATGTGTTCAAATCCCCCTACTTCTACATCAACAACCTGAATCAGAAGCTGGAATGGGTGGAATTCGACAAAGCCAACAACACGATCAACGGGTCGAAAATCTGGATGGATTCCAAGCGCAGGGCGACGGCGCTGATCGTGGTCAAAATCAACCGCAAATTTCTGACGGACGTGCTGAGCGAGGATAATTTGACGCAGTCGATCCACTATGAGTTGACGAATCAGAAGGGCGTGATTCTGTCGTCCTCCAACCCGGAGGCGCTCGGTTCCCTGCGCGGGAAATCGGACGGCCGCGGATATATCGAGGTGGAACGGCAGGTCACCGTACTGCACTGGAACCTGTTTTTGCAATCGCCGAAGGTGACGTTCTCCGCTTATGTGCTCGATTACGGCAAAAATCAAATTTTGCTGACGCTCCTGATTCTCGCGCTCGGATTCCTCACTTCGCTGGCCATGGCCATGTCCATTTCCAAACCGATTCACCGTCTGGCGCGGCGGATGCGCAGCGTGGCGGCGGCCGATCTGGCCATGTCGAAGGTGCCGATGATGCAAAATGAAATCGCGTTCTTGGAAACGTCATACAACCACATGGTCAAGCGGATCGACGAGCTGATCAAAAACGTGTACATGGAAACGATCTATCGCCGCGAAGCCGAGTTGAAAGCGCTTCAAGCGCAGATTCATCCCCATTTTCTGTTCAACGCGCTCGACCTGGTCAACTGGAAGGCGCTGATGGCGGGCCAGAGCGAAATCAGCGAGCTGGTTCAAAGTCTGTCAAGGCTGATGGAAGCGAACATGCGGATCGACGAGAAAACGGTCTCGATCGCAGAGGAGGTCGCGTACATTCGGGATTATTTCAATATTATGAGCAGCAAGTTCGGCAACCGCATCACGCTGCGCGAATCGCTGGACGAGCGGGCCGCCGGCTGCCGGATTCCGAAGCTGCTGCTGCAGCCTCTGGTCGAGAACGCGATCAAGCACGGCTTTAAATATATCGAGCGCGGCGAAATCTCGATCCGGACGGTCGTGTCCGGCGAGCGGCTGCTCATCCGGATCGAGGATAACGGATCGGGTATGACGGAGGAGCGGCTTGAGGAAATCCGGCGCAGCATCGCCGAGCGGATGAAGCGGCCGTATCTGGAATCCGCGGGGACGCAGGCGGCCCCGTCAAGCGACGGCGTCGGTCTGGTCAACATCGCGCACCGGCTGCGCGTTCTGTACGGAGACGCCGGCTCGATGCTTCTCAAGAGCGCCCAAGGCAAAGGGACAAGCATTACGATCCATCTTCCGTTTGAGGGACAGGAGGCGAACGTGCATGTATAAAGTGGGCATTCTGGACGATCAACCGTTCGTAAGGGAAGGGCTGAGGGCCATTATCGACTGGCAAAGCCTCGATTGCGAGCTGGCCGGGGAGTGGGAGACGGCCGTTGCGGCCGTTCGGGAAATGGAGCGAATACGCCCCGACATTCTCATCTCGGATATCGTCATGCCCGGCATGGACGGGCTGGCGCTGATGGATATGCTGAACCGGATGGGCATCCGGTCCAAGGTGATTTTCCTGTCCGCCCACCGCAATTTCGAATACGCCCAGCGGGCGATCGAACTCGGCGCGGTCGAGTATTTGGTGAAGCCCACCGATCCGAACGCGGTGGTGCGGGCGGTGCTCAAGTGCATTCAGCGCATCGAGGCGGAGCGCAGAGAGCCGAAGCCGGCTCCGAGGGCGCCGGAGCAGGAAGCCGAGCTGGAGATGCTGTCCCTGCTCTTGCACAAGAACGCCCCGGGATCGTCCCGCTTCGATCCCCGGCTGCATTATGCGGTGATGGCGCTGAAGCTGGAACGGACCCCGCAGGATGCGGGCGCGCTGGAGCAGAGCGTCGAGCTGCTGCGAAGGAAGCTGAAGCTGGAGATCGCGCCGGTCTGCCTGTCCATCATGGACAAAGTGATCGCCGTCGTGGCGCTTGCGGACGAAGAAGCGCTCCGCAGGCAGGCGATCGAATGGGCGGAGGAAATGCAGTTTTGGCACCGCCAGCTGTTGGACATGTCCGTTTCCGTGGCGGTCAGTACGGTCTGCCGCGGTACGGAGCGGCTTCATCGGCAGTATGCGGAGACGCTTCAGCTGCTGGAGAAGACGTTCTACTACGGCAACGAGTCGATCCTGACGGCCGGGGAATACGAACCGTTGCGGGAGGAAGCGGACGGCGGCGGGGACAAGGCGCAAAGCAGGCCGGAAGGCGACCGGGCCGAGCGGCTGCTCGCGGCCATTCGGCAGGCGGAGGAGGAGAAAGCGGCACTGATGCTGGACGAATGGTTCGAGCAATTCGTCAGGGACCGGATCGGGCCGTATGAGATCAAGTTCGAGGTGTGCAAATGGATTCTCCACGCCGCCGCGTTTTTGCCTCCGGAATCGGACCGCGAGGCGTGGGACAAGCACGCCCAATCCGTCCTGGCCATGGACTCGCTGGCGGAGATCAAAGAGCGGGTCCGCCAAATCGCGATGCTGATGATGGAGCCTTTCCGGAAAGGGCTGACGAGCCATCACCGCCAGATCATCCACCAGGCGGAGCAGTTCGTCCAGCGGAATTTCCGCAATCCGGACACCTCCTTGATGGCGCTTGCCGAGCATGTCCATCTTTCGGCGAACTACGTCAGCCGGCTCATCAAGCGCAACGTCGGCAAGACGTTTACGGAATGGCTGAACGAATACCGCATGGAGGAGGCCAAGAAGCTGCTCCGCATTCCGCATTGCAAGAGCTATCGGGTGGCCGAGCAGGTCGGCATTCCCGATGCCCGGTATTTCAGCCAGTTGTTCCGCAAGTATACGGGGATGACGCCGACCGAGTACAAAAATCAGTTTCGCAAGGTGTAGCCGGATGAACGGTTTGAAAATTGTGCGCGCCAGTGTTTAAAATTCCGCTTTTTCCGCTTGAAGCCGGCACGCAATTTCAAAGATAAGCGCTTTCATTCTGTATTCGTTTCCCTGGCGAACCGCTTTAGAATGAAACGGGAAACCGCTTTCGGGGCGGCGGGGAATCCAACAGGCGAAAAGCGCGCGGCCAGCCGGCCACAAGGACGAAAGCGATAACGGGGGGAAGGGAAACATGTTCACGTCCAGACGTCCGCGCTCGCAAGCCGCGATGCTGATTGCGCTGACGGCGCTTCTGCTTGCGGCCTGCGCGGCCCAGCGCCATCCGCTCTCCAAAGACGCGGAGGCAAGGGAAACGGCGGAGGAGCCGAAAAAGACGATCGCCTACCTGCCGTCCGGGATGACCAGCCCGTTCTATTCCCAGGCGGCGCAAAGCGCGTCGCAGGCCGGGGAAAAGTACGGCTGGAGTCTGGAAGCGCAAGCTCCGCCCGCGGAAACGGACTTCAACGGCCAAGTGGCCATCTTCGAGAATTTCATCTCCAAGAAAGTGGACGGCATTCTCTTTGCGGCGATCGACGACAAGGTGCTCGGGCCGTCCATCCTGAAGGCGAACAAAGCCGGCATTCCGATGGTGGTGTTCAACAGTCTGACGCCCCAGCAAAGCGGCGAAATCGCGGGATACGTCGGCTACAACCAGTACAAGGCCGGCTACGCGGTCGGAGAGTACGCCGGAAGGCTGCTGAACGGATCGGGGGAAGTGCTCGTCATCCGCGGGGTGCCCGGATACCATGACGCGCTGCGGAGTAAAGGATTTTACGACGCGCTGAAGCGGTTCCCGGAAATCCGGGTGGTCGACGAGCAGACGGGAGACTGGGTTCGGGACCGGAGCATCGCGATCGCCGCGGAGGCGCTGCGGGCTCATCCCGATATCGATCTCATCTTCGGCGTGAACGACGAGATGGCGATCGGGGCGTCGATTGCGGCGCGAAACGCCGGCAAGGAAGTGTTCACGATCGGCATCGACGGCAATCCGAACACGATGGATGAGATCGAGAAAGGGAACTTGACCGCGACGCTGGCGGCTTTTCCGGACAAGATCGGGGAAACGGCGATGGAGCAGATGCACCGGCTGCTGTCCGGAGAAGCCATCGAGCCCTATTTGGAAACCCCGTCGGTCATCGTCGACCGGAGCAATCTGGAAGCGTACAGGACGGGCGCCTTGTGGACGAAACCGGTCGCGTCCGCTCCGGAGCTGTGGAAATCGGACTAAACAGGGGAGGCGTTTGGATTGAAAAAGATGAAAGGGTTTGCAGGGTTTTTGGCCGTTGCGATGATGGCGCTCGTATTTTCGGCTTGCTCCGGAGGAAACGAGCCGAAGCCGGAAGCGTCCGGCTCCTCCGGCGGAGGAGACAGCGGCGGCAAACAGCTCAAGAAGGTGGCCTTGACGGTCATGACGCTGGACAATCCCTATTTTGTCGCCTATAAGGAATCGCTCGAGGAAGTGGCCAAGGCCGAAGGCTTCGAAGCGATCGTCGAAGGCGCGGACTTCGACCTGGCGAAGCAGCAAGCGCAAATCGAAGCGTTCATTCAGAAAAAAGTCGATTTGATTCTCGTCAACGCGGTCGATTCCAAAGGCATCGCGGGCGGCGTGCAGCAGGCGGTCGAAGCGGGCATCCCGATCATCGCGGTGGACGTGGATGCGGACGGGGGCGTGAACGCCACCGTCATGTCGGACAACTTCCAGGCCGGCAAGCTCGCGGGCGAATACCTGGTCAAGCGCCTGAACGGCAAAGGCAACGTCGTTCTCCTTAACGGCAACCCGATTACGTCCATTTTCGACCGGGTAGCCGGGTTCAAAGAGGCGATCAAGGATTACCCCGACATCAAGATCATCGAAGACCAAAACGGCAAGCAAAACCGCGACGACGCCAACAAAGTGTTCGAGAATATCCTCGCTTCCCACAAGGAAGGCACGATCGATGCGGTGTTCGGCGTCAACGATCCGACGTCGATCGGGGCGTACTTGGCGGCCAAGGCGGCCAACCGCCATGAATTTTTCTTCGTGTCGGTCGACGGGTCCAAGGACGCGGTCGAGCTGATCAAGACCGACGACATGTTCGCCCAGACGTCCGCGCAGCATCCGAAGGCGCAGGTGGTCAAAGCCATCGAGCTCGCCAAGGACCTGCTGGCCGGCAAAAAAGTGGAGCGCACCGTCCTGATTCCGGTCGATTCCGTCTCCAAGGAGACGCTCGATTCCTTCACGCCGGAGTTCTAAGCGGGCGGAACGAATGAGGGCGGCCCGGCGCCGCCCTTGCGCTTGACGATTCGGTAAGGAGCGAAGGGAGAGAGAGCATGGAGAGTGCGCCGGTTCTTCAATTGAATGGGATCACCAAGTCTTTTCCGGGCGTCAAATCGCTCGACAACGTTCATTTCGAGCTGCGGAAAGGCGAAGTTCATGCGCTTGTCGGCGAGAACGGCGCGGGCAAATCCACGCTGATGAAGATTATCGGAGGGGTCTACAAGCCGGATGAAGGCGAGATCGTATACCGGGGCCAAATCGTCCAGTGGCAAAGTCCCCAGCAGGCGAGAAACAGCGGAATCAGCGTCATCCACCAGGAATTGAAGCTGGCCGCCAATCTGTCGGTCGCCGAGAACGTGCTGATGGGCACCGACCTGCCGCGC
>NZ_KB899877.1 GCF_000378425.1 Cohnella laeviribosi DSM 21336
GGCTTCCGCCGATGAAGGCGGCGTTGGGGTGACCGTCACCCAAGTCGTCGTTGGTGATTTCCGTTTGCCCGGCGACAGTTTGCGCAGCCAGTATTTCAGTTGGTTGAACGGGATTTCTTGGGCGGCACACCATGCTCGCATGGTCTGTCCGCTTTCCCGATAGGCACGGATCCGCTCCCGCCATTGCTCGTTGCGTTCATTTTCGTTCATTCGCGCGTACCTCCTATCTTTCCGATACGCTTAGTTTTTCATGAATCTTCGAGTCCGTGTAGGTGGGGAATATTTGACGCTTACGTATATGAAGTGGACGGAAAGACCAGAATCGGCATGCCGAAACCGACCGCATTCATGAATATGCTGGAGGATGATGCTCTGATGGGTATTGCTGCCGACGTGGAAGCCCGATTGATGAAATGCATCAATCGTGCTGCGAATCCATGATATGAAAACCGATGAGTTCATCTCATTGGTTTTTTCTTTAACGCATCTTAACAAATGGTTGTTATTCTCGGACAAACAGCCAGGTGTTTAGGGGGTGTTAGAGGAATGAAGGGCAAAACGATCCTGATTGTTGAAGATGACGCCAAAATCCGACAGTTACTGAAAATATATCTGGAAAAAGAAGGATACGAGATCCTGTTGGCGGCGGACGGCGCCGAAGGAATGAAGCTCTTTGAAAAGCTTGATCCCTGCTTTGTCATTATGGATCTCATGCTTCCGCACAAAAGCGGGGAAGAGCTTTGTCAGTGGATCCGTTGCGACATGAAGAGCGATATTCCGATCATCATGCTGACGGCCAAAGTGGATGAGGCGGATCGAATTCAGGGGTTGCAATTAGGGGCGGATGATTATATCACGAAACCTTTCAGTCCGCGGGAGGTCGTTGCCAGGGTGGAAACCGTCCTGCGCAGAACGGTCAATCGTTGCAGCAAAATCAGCTACAGGGGTTTAACGCTGAAACCTCATAGAGGAGAAGTGAAGTTTAACGGAGAGCTTATTCCGCTGACGGTGCACGAATTTAAACTGCTATACTTTCTGATGCGGCATCCGAATCAAATATTGTCAAGAGAACAAATATTACAAGAACTGTATCCGAATGAAGAACGTTCGGTAATCGACAGGACCGTGGATGTCCATATTAGCAAGCTCCGTGAAAAGCTTGAAGCAATGGGCGGGGCTCCGCGTTTTATTGAAACGATAAGAGGGATGGGATATCGATTTCATGCATATTAAACATTGGATGTTTTGGCGAAAGCATTTGACGATGAAACTCATAATGGTCAACGGCCTGGTTATCGCTGTTGTGATCTGGCTCGCAGGGGTATCGGTAAAAGATTTTGCTTGTATGATAGTAGCCCAATATGAGCTTGTCGGCGAGGAAAAAAGCAGATTCTTCAGTGAAACGATGGAGTTTTATTTATGGAGAGCCAGTGTTTTGGCCATTTTGGTCGCTGCCGTCATTCATTATATGTTTATCAGAAAAATACTTTCTCCTTTAAAACGGCTCACAGAATCGACTCGACTCATGATCGAAGGACATTACCCAAAGCCCATCGAACCCAGATCTCATGATGAAATCGGTCAGCTTACCCAACATTTCAATGAACTGGCAAAAACGCTGAAGCGTACGGAAGAAAACCGGAAACGTCTGCTAAGCAATATATCTCATGAATTGCGTACGCCTCTGAGCAACTTAAACGGCTATTTGGAGGCGTTGTCCAGTGGTGTCATGGAAGGCAACCGGGAACTGTACCAATCCCTGCTTGAAGAAGCTCAGTACCTCACCCGGCTCGTTGAACAACTTCATCATTTGACGGTCTGGGAAGCCAGAAGGAATATCAGTCTTGATCAGACAGAGATCAAAATCCATGAACTGCTGCAACAAACGATTCAGGCTTTTCAGTTGGAAAGCGAAAAAAGGGGTGTCTCATTGGACGCCTCCATACAAGAGGGCGTCGTTCTTGGCGAGGAAGACGGAATCAAGCAGGTCATGAACAATTTGCTCAAGAATGCTTTCATGTACAATACAGGGAAAGAGATCAGGATTACGGGAAAAAGGGAACAAACAGAATACCGTATCACGGTATCCAACATGGGGGAGCCTATACCGGAAGAAGCCTGCGATTTGGTTTTTGAGCGGTTCTATCGCGTTGATCCGTCAAGACACCGGGAAAAAGACAGGTACGGTACGGGGCTGGGTCTTGCGATTGTGAAAGAAATTGTGGAACGGTTCGGCGGAAAAGTCGGATTGCAATCGGATGGCCGCAAGCATACGTTTTGGGTTACCCTCCCCATAAAAATGGATAAAGGTGGTTAAGAAACATGACGGAACGCCGATTTAAACCTGAACATATGAAGAAACTGGACAACCCGGAACGGCGTAAATTGCTGCCACCACACAAGCTATTGGAGTTGCTGGAAATCCAAGATAACGACATTCTGATTGATTTGGGCGCAGGTACCGGGTACTTTACCATACCGGCGGCAAGTCTCACCCGGAACAAAGTCTACGCCTTGGACGTGGAACCGCAAATGTTGCAATATTTGGGGAAACGTGTGGAGGAGCAAAAACTTGACAATGTCGAGTTAATTGAAGGAGCCATTGAGCATATTCCCTTGGCAGGACAAATCGCCGACCATGTGATCGCTTCATTCGTCTTACACGAAGTAGAACCTTTGGAAAAAGGACTCCAAGAAATGAGCAGAGTGCTAAAGCCGGGTGGAAAAGTATTATGTATCGAATGGGAGAAAAAACAAACGGTACAAGGTCCTCCTCTCCATCATCGAATACAATCCAATGAACTGGCAAAAGCATTTGATGAGAATGGCCTCCTGGTTGAAAAACTGACCTATCCTTCCGATCAGCACTATCTTATTGTTGCAAGAAAAACGACATAAGGGAACAAATCACGGATTTACTTGACGAAGGGTTGATTTCCCTACCTGGGCAGCCAACCATGATGAACCGATCAGAGGACTATCTGAAAGCAAAGGAGGACAAACATGCACGATTTTTTTTGCCACGAAGATTGGACCGATCTTCTTGCGTATCAGTCTTTTACACTCGAAGACGCTAAGCGGATGAAATCGCTGGCCAATTTACTTGATAAGCATACCAGTGAAACGTTTGCTCTTTTTTTGGAGGAGCTGAAGAAGGTCGGGGAAGAGCAACCGATAGAAGAAAATGAATTCCGGAAGTATATGTCTACGTTTTGGAACGCAGAGAGAAACCGTGAATATGTTTCCTCGATTGTCGATTTCTTTCAAATGCTGTTGTCATATCGGTATTCTCCGGCCCGGCTGATGGCTGCTTTGAACAAAATTCACTTGTTTTGGATGCGCGTCGTCCTATCCCAACTCACCTTTTTCTCGAGGAAACGCTCGGTTTTGCTGGAAACGTTGCAACGTGCGGCAAACTTCGACAAGCTGATCCTGATGGAAATCAGCCTTAGAAACGTGATCGAGGTCTTGTCCCAAGGTTTTGCCGAACGTGTGGAAAAGATTTCAGAACTCCATTATACCAAAGAGATGCTGCGAATCATGGAACAGCAGCAAGAACGTGTTCAACATGCCGTTGCGGTTGGTGAACAACTGACATCCTCCATTCATGAAGTTGCTCAATATGCCGCTACTGTAACCAATCAAACCTCTGAAGCCGTTCGCATGGCAGAGAGCGGTAAACAAGTGATAACGCTGGCCATGGAAGAGATCGTTCGTTCAGGTGGGACATTTGAGTCTATCGTTCATCGTTTTGCCGAACTGCAGCGCTATTTATCAAACATCGAAAATATTGTAGACCTTATCCATAAGGTCTCCAATCAAACGCATTTGCTTGCTCTCAACGCATCCATCGAAGCAGCACGTTCGGGTGAGAAGGGGAGAGGGTTTTCGGTGGTGGCACAGGAGATCCGAAAACTTGCTCAGTCCACGAAAGACGCTGTCCAGGATATTGAGCGAAATGTAGAGGAAGTCCACTCTTTGACCGGCGATGTTGCTGACTCCATTCAAACTGCCTCAAAGGTTATCCAAAAAGGCATTCATGAAGCGAATGAAGCGTTCCAATTCGTCACGGATCTGATCTCCCGAATCGTTGAAATCAACGGTATCATCCGTCAAATCACAGCCGTTACGATGGAACAATCCGCGGCAGCAGAAAAGTTGTCCGCACAAATGTGCGACATTTCCGAAGAACTCCGAAATTTATCGGAAATATTCAATGAAGCCGTCACAGGAAGTGTTGAGGTAACAAGAGGAAGGGCTCTGGTCTAATGAATATGGTTGCCTTGGTTTGTGCACATAACTGCTAAATACTGAAAATGCGGGGCGTATCATGAATTTCAATGGTTTGATGGGCCTGAAAAAAGTGCCTGATCGCTTCATGGGCATGAATTCCCAAATGCTTTTTGACGGACTGATATTGCCCGAGGATTTGTTCGCCGGCACTGACAATTCGGTATATGGCATCCTGTTTAAGCGGTTTATTTTGAACGAGAAAATGTTCGATTCGCCGTCCTTTGGGGTTATATGGTTTATAAGCCATGATGACACCGGAAGTTCGCAACACATATCCGCCTTTCTGCTGAAACGGGTCCGGGGAAAAGACTTGCTCCAGGTTCGTTTCAAAGGCTTCAAGAATGAATCGCCCTTCCAGTTCTAGTGTAAACAATTCCTGGTTCGTCGGTATGATTTGATATAAATCTTCCACAGTTATGACTCCCGGAAGAATCGGGGCGCCGTACCTCCAACCATGAGACAAAGCGATATCGGCATCTATCGCATACAGGTACGCGTCGGTGATGAGACGGTCCATCGGCGTTTCATTCAAAAACATGCGATGAAGCGGTGTTTTCAGCTTGCCGATTTCTTCGCGCAGGAGCGTCTCGTAAGGTTGCTTGATCTCCCGGATAAGACGCGAGAATTCCGGGTCCTCTTCGTATTCGTCTGCGTAAAGCGGAATAAGTTGATGCCGAATATGGGTTATTTTTCCGTTTTCAAAGGAAATATCGATTCTTCCGAGAAACGAAGCGCTTGCCCCGGATTGGACAATCCATGTGTTATTTTGTCTGATGGGTTTGTCGATTCGATCATGACTATGCCCGCTTAAAATGATATCGATCCCTTCAATGCAGGATGCCGCTTTTATATCCAAAGGCAGTCCCATATGGCTGATCACCACGATAAGATCCGCTCGCTCCTTCTCCCGTAATTGATGAACCACTTTTTTCATATCGTCTAAATTTAACGAAAAAGTAAGTCCTTCAGAAAAAGAAGGAGGCATCGTTTGATCCACAAATGGGTAAGTCCACCCCGTCAAACCGACCCGTATACCTCCGATTTCCCGAATCATATGTGAATGAAAAGGATTGACTTTGCCGGAGATTGGCTTGGCATTCATTGCCAATGCCGGTGCCGGAACTTGACTTATCAAAGAAAATAGCTGTTGGGTTCCGCAAGCAAAGTCCCAGTTCCCAGGTACCCAAGCATCGAGCGGCATTTGTCGGAGCAGCGGCAAGACGGCTTCACCCTTGGACAAAACCAGCGGTCCCGTACCATGAAACAAATCGCCCCCGTCAACAAACAGTACGTGGGGATGTTGTTGTTTTAAACGTGTCACATAGCGGAAGATGCGTGAAAAGCCCCCGCAATGAATGTAGAACGGACGCGGATCGCCCCAGAAGAATTCCGGATGGGCGTCCAAACAACCGTGCGTGTCATTTTGTTGAATCAATACGAGTTCCACACTTAGGCCCCCTTGTTGAAGCATGTGATCCCAAGCTTATGGATAGTATGGGGAGTTCCAGCCTGTTTTTAAACCTTCTGGCTTTATCAGAACTTAACACAAGCCCGGTACGATCAAACGAAGAACATCCGGGAAGGGAGAGATGAGGATGTCGTTTGGGTACCGGGTCCTGGTTTGCGCCATTTTGATCCAAACGTATCTCGATTTGAAAAACAAAGGCCCGGAAAGGAGGGCGAAATTTCCAAATGCGGAAAGAGCCGGCACCACCAGCGCCACAATCCGTTGTTTCTTCTTCACACCGCATTCCTCCTTGTGGGTTTGGATATTTCCCGCAGTCTAATCCAAGCCTATCACAGGAGATGCGGCGAACCTGGATGTACATTTTTCCAATCGCTTAATCATTTCTTTAAAAAGAAGTGTTATCCTCATCTACAAGGAGGTGGGGGTTTGCGCAGCATTCAAATCGGGTCTGTCAAGAATTTTGTGTAAACTCTCTTGAGCCCTAGCGCAAATGGTGCCCTATCCGATCTGGAAAGAAGACGGATAGCTGAAGGAGGATTTGCCCCCAGTTCTGCACTCTGCCTGTCCATTTCCGTAGTACGTCCATGGTGGCCAAGTAAAGCATCTTGAGCAGAGCCTCGTCTGTCGGAAAAATGCTCTTGCCTTTGGTCACCTTTCGAAGCTGCCGGTGGTAGCTTTCAATCATGTTGGTCGTGTAAATGAGCTTGCGGATCTCCGGCGGATATTTGAAGAAGGT
>NZ_KB899878.1 GCF_000378425.1 Cohnella laeviribosi DSM 21336
GCAGCATCTATTTCAATCCACGCATCCCTGCGGGATGCTACAGCGTTGCTTGAAAAGCCTTGCGTCGCAAGACTTTTCAGGCCCATTTGTACGAATCTCCTATTCGGGTGGTGAAATCGGGAGAATCAAACCCCTCAAAACCCGAAATCCCTTATGGGACAAGAGGTGCGAATCTCCCGGGAAACTGATGTGAGCTTGGGGTTCGCACTGGCTCGACTCCGGCTCAATCCTTTGCACAGGATCGACCAAGCTTTACTCCGATCCTCCCGCTCATCCCCGCTCGACCAGTTCGACGCCTTCGGGAAGTCCCTCCCGATCGATCACCAACTCATAATCACTAAAAGAGCGGGCCGGAGCATCCGTCTTTTTCCGTACGCTTACCCGCTCCAGCAAAACGTGCACGGGTGCTTGACCGAGAGCGGTAGAATGCTCAAACGCCACCAATTTTCGGACAGCCATCTGCCCCCGGGATGCCGAGCGATCATGCTCGAACAGATTCATCAGCGCTTCCCACAATACCGACAGGTCTTCTTCGGAAAAACCGGTTTTGCCGGCCAGATACGCGGAAATATAACCGTCCATACGGTACAACGCATACGGTATGACGTGCTTGCGTCCCATCTCGCGGTCCTTCTCGGCTCCTTCCTGAGTAACCGCTTGACGGGTAATTGTCACTTCCTGAGAAAAGATAGGATCGATGCTGCGGGCGAACGTAAATTGGACGGGCCCCCGTACTTGACCCGTGTTCACCTTCGTCGTCATGACAGCCCCGAACGTCCGGATATCGAAGAAGTTGGCGCACATCCATCGCGTCAGTTCTTGCGCTTCGGCTGCATCTTTGGGCTTCAGTTCCTTGCTGTCGGCATCCGCCGGCCGGATCGCGCGATAGGCTTTGCGATGCTGTTCGTTCAATACGCCCCCCTCCGTGACATAGATGTTATAGCCCGCTTCTCCAGCCCGCGTCAGCTCGACATAATTTCTAACCTTGCGTTTAAGCGCGACGTCCGTCACAATGCCATGTCCCGTTTCGGGATCGATTCGAGGCATATTCCCGGCATCGGGATCGCCGTTGGGATTGCCGTTGATCACTTCGAAAAACAACGAAAAATCGATTCTTCTTCCCAACACTTTGGAATCGGTGGAAGCCGCATGCAAGTTTTGTTCGGTCATCGACATCGTTTATCTCTCCCTTAGAAAAATAATGGGTTACCCTTCTGGAGCCTATTCT
Source organism: Cohnella laeviribosi DSM 21336 (assembly GCF_000378425.1). Classification (GTDB taxonomy): domain Bacteria; phylum Bacillota; class Bacilli; order Paenibacillales; family Paenibacillaceae; genus Cohnella; species Cohnella laeviribosi. The sequence continues at coordinate 1,229 of NZ_KB899878.1, forward strand.
TGTTCTTGTTTCTCCGCCGCAGCGGCCGCTTCGTTCTTCGCCTCCGCAGCCGCTTGACTTTGAGCGGAAAAGGCATGCTTCTGATGGTAGTACCCTAGAATAAACAAGCCTTGGCGCTGCATATCCAGATGGGCCGGGAAATTTTCCACCCCGTCCAAAATCTCCTGCATTTCCCGGTCTCGGAAGCTCCCGTACTGCGATTTGCTCATATGGTGCTGCGACAGCTTGATCAATATCGGGAAAACAGCGGCAGGATTGGAGGACGCGGCGTTAAAATAACGATCCTTGATCGTCGCATTCAAACGGCCGGGGCCGCCCGCCGCTTCCTGCTGGGCCCTTTCCAGAACGGCGAACAGCCGGCCGAGACGGTACGCGGGTTCTTTGGTGTCGGCGTTTAAACTCATGGTTAAAGCCTCCTTATAGGAATCGACCTTGTTTATCCGACAGTAGCGGGTAAGGTGCGCTTTTATAATCGAGACGCGAAGAGGGTTAACGATCCCGTCCGCCCGCACCCGATTCAGAATCGAGGTGTAGAGCGAATACGGATACGCCGTTCCCAAAAGAATCGAACGGAACAGTTCTCCTCCCAGACGCGCGGGCGGTTCGTCGCCTACCTTTTTGCCGTCGCTGCCGACTCGCCTGGTCTCTTCGAGAATCCGATAGCTGCTCGGATGTTCCTCTCTCCATCCGTCCGCCGATGCTAAAGAAAAGTCTGCCGCATGCTGCCCCAGCTTCTCTACCATATCCCCCAGATTCCCTTGCCAGAAAAAACGAACCGCCAACCGGGCATTATTGGGGGATAGGCCGAGTACAAAGAAGGGCGTATCGCCTTGCGGAACCATGTTCGTCTCCAGCCTGTCCCCCTTGCGAATGCGTACAATCGCATCTTTGAGCTGAGCGGTAAGGGATGTTTCTTCTACAGGAGCGGCGGCATTCGGATCGACGGCTCCCGCGAAGAAAGCTTCGACCTCCTCGGCGGCTTCCTTGCTGCCCGACCAGAATACGACGGTCATATCCCCCATCAACATGCGGTTGCGGGGAGACGCGAGAAGATGGTTCAGCGCTGTCGTATAACCGAACATGGCCGTTTTGCCGACTGGGGAATTGTAGCTTTGCTGATGGTCTTTGCCATAGGATTCGGCCGACCGGAAGTTGAAGGACACAAGAGAAGCGCCCGCCTGCTGCGCACCGCGCACGCCTTTGATTTTCCCATGCGTCTTGGCGATCGGAACGTCCATCTCCCCCGTAATCAGGCATTGCGAGTCGTATTCCGAGACGCTGTCCTGTTCCTGGCGATAACGTATCCAGGCCGACTTGACCGTTTCCAGTTCATGCACCAAAGCGAGTTGCCCTCGCAGCTTGAAAGCGATATTCGTGTCGATGCCTTTGTCCAGATCGCTCATGTGCGCTTGCAGCAGCGGGTGTTCGCGAACCTTCGCAACGTCCCATTGTTCGAGGAATGCCAATACAGCTTTGGCCGCTATGTCCTCTACGTCTTTCAATACTTTGACAGCCAAATCTTTAAAAGCCTCGTATTTTCTCCTGGCGTCGGAAGACTTCTTGACCGTCTCCGCCTCCTTGGAGGATAAAGCATAATATCCGATGACATATTCGGCTTTGTCGGTCAGGAAAAAAGGAACGATTCCGCTTGAACGGGATGTCTGCTCGGGAACCGTCACCGTTCGGGGAAGAGGCTTCTTGCCCGAATGGTCCCGCACGTCCAGGAAAGCCGCCAGTCGACCGTCCGTTTCAAGTTCCAGCACATAAGAGATTTTGCCGGTACTGAAATAGAGAGCGCTGACTCCGGAAGAAGGGTCGGCCGCCAGATCGAGGTAGCGCTGATACAGCGATTGAATAATCATTTTTCCGGCTCACCCCTTCGATCCCCAAGCCGGCACTTGGACGATGCCGTCCCGCATCGTCGCCCGGAAGAACCTGGGCGTCATGCCGTTCTCGAAGTCGATGTCGTGCAGCATCCAGCCCAAGTCGCGATCGGGGTGGCCCTTGTAAAAGGATGGCGGTAAGGGATCGTCTTCCTCGATATAAGCAAAATGAGCGGCGAATTCCCGGCAACCCAAATACGGACGATGAAAGCATTGTCCCTGCCGGGCGCGGCGGAGGAAAATGTTATAGTGCTTCTCCGGCGTGTCCGCTTCGCCGCGAAGACCGGTCATCTCGAAGTGAGCCTCGATTACGTATTCAGGGTTCTTCAACAGCATCGTCGCGCGCTGCTGTCTCTCCTCCGTCACCACCTGCGCAAGCGTCGCTCCTTTACCGTTCATCGCGGATTTTACCGCCGAGACGGGGATTTTGTTCTCGACTTCATTCCGCCGGATATTATCGAAGCGAATCTCGTTCAGCACATGTATCCGGTCGACCACCCAGCGGATCGCGGGTTTCCAATGAATACTCTCCAAAATGCCCCTAGCCGCCGAAGGGGTCATGACATCATAGCTGACGCGTTCCACTTTCATCTCCGGTCTCGTGAAGCACGCGTAATCGCCCCACACTTTCAAGCGGACTCCGAATCCCATGCCGCCTCTCCTCCTTGTCGTGCTAACCTATCAAGATTTCCGCCGCATGATGCTCTTCCGAAAAAGGCTTGACGCCCACCTGGTCGTCGTACCAATGCTTCGGATTTTTCAGCTTGAAGACGTCCGCCCGAACCTCTACAATCTCCCCTACCCGGCGGAATGCTTCGAACTCCTGAGGATACAACTGTACGACATAAGGCTGTAGCTTACGCATAATGCCGTTAATCTTGGGGGCGTTAAGCAATGCCTCCAATTGCTGTTCGGCCTCGCGGTCATAAGGCACAACGACCGGCTTCGCGTCCGTGTCGATGAGCCGGAATTGTTCCGCAATCGTACGAAAAGGGATTTCGCAGTCCGATATTTTTCGCTCGTTAAGCTGTTTCAAAATGCCGTACTTATCCGTAAGATCCTGAGAAGACTCGCCGCCTAGCGTCTGATAGAAGTAAAGATGTTGAAAATAATCCCTGACCGCCTCAAGCGACAAAGGATCGTCCGGATACCGCTCCATAATCGAACGGGCGACTCCTGCCGTCAGGCTGAACCACCCTTTCAACCTGGCTGTGGCCTCCGTCTCGAACACATAGGTCAGGCCTTCGCCAAGCCTTCCGTTCCGATTGCAGCGGCCGGCTGCTTGCGCGATCGAATCGAGCCCCGCCAGTTCCCGGTAAACCGTCGGAAAATCCACATCCATTCCGCATTCGACCAACTGCGTACTGATCAGCACGCACGGCAACTTCTTATCCAGACGTTCGCGAATGAGGTTCAATTTGTCGAGCCGATGCTTCGGACACATGCGAGCGCTCAGGTGGAACACGCTATCCTGACCAATAAGAGCCGTTACCTTTTCGTAAAGCTCCCTTGCCGCCCTGCGCGTATTCACGATACAAAGCGCTTGTCCGTTCCCGCTCAGCCGTTCCGCGAGCCGTTCATCCTCGATTTTGCCCAGCATTTTCAGCCGAACGCGCTTGAACTGCTCGAACCTCTCCGGAATGCGATCGACCATCTCCCGGATCGGAATTGGATGCTGTACGGCTCCTTGAAGCAATCCGGCCAAATCCGGCTGTGTCGCCGTACTGAGCACGACAGTAGCTCCGTAATTGCGAACCAGTTCCTCCAGAGCCAGCAGACACGGCTTGAAGAAGTCACCGTTCATCAACTGCGCCTCGTCGACGATAATGACGCTTCGGGCTAAATTGTGCAGTTTGCGGGTACGAGACCGTCGGTTTGCGAATAAAGATTCGAAAAACTGCACATTCGTCGTTACAACTACAGGATAATCCCAGTTCTCTTCGGCCAGTAAGAGCTTTTCCTTCAGATCGAGGCCTAAATCGGAATCTTCAGGCAATTCATGCTGAACGTTCGATTGATGCTCAAGCACATGCTCTGTACCCAACACCTCCCGGAAAACCGCCGCATTTTGCTCAATGATCGAAGTATAAGGAATGACATACACAATGCGCCTTAACTGATGGCGGACAGCATGTTTGAGCGCAAAGCCGAGCGAAGTCAGCGTCTTTCCGCTGCCGGTCGGAAGCGTCAGCGTGTATAAGCCTTGCTCGTTGTCACCCCTTGCCAGGCATTCGAGCCGCAGCTCATTCCTAGCGGCATCTATGGTTAAGTCCGATGTTGAAAAGCGCTGCGACATGTAAGCGTCATACTTTGCGAGTAGATCCTTGAAGTCGACGTCATGCCCCCGAAGGCCGGCTTTGCTTCGTTCCGAATACTGCTCCGTATCGAGAGAGTCCGCATCTACCAGGCATGAAAACAGCATGCGAATGAACATGGATAATTGAAGCCCGGGATTGCCTCCCCACTTGATCGAAGGCGGAAGCGTTGTGCTGGCGACGTTCCCCATAACAGCGATGGCGTTGTCTTTGTAAGGCTCAATTTTCTTTTTCAGCCTTTGCGCAAGACAAGCTTCGTCTCCAGCGTCCGAACCGAAGTCTGTTAACCCGGCATGATGTCCGGCAATCACATACGCAAGTATTCTTGCCGTCTTGTTCTTCCAAGCCTCGACTATGTATTGAGCACCCGCTGTTGCATGATCGACCGGAATTGGCGACCCTTCCAGCCTTTTTTGAAAGGAGATGGAAAATTTGCCGAAGTCATGAAGCAAGCCTGCTGCTTTCCCCCATTCTTCGGCTCCAAACTGGGCGGCGAACTCCCCAGCCCGACGCGAAACATTTTCAAGGTGTGTCTGAAGGAGCTGCCATTCGCTCTTATCCTCCGAATCCGTTCGGTGAGCATAGAACAGTCTGGACCCCTCCCTTTTATTAGTCGAGTCCTTCGGTTTAGTTTTTAAGAACTATTTTTCTTTCCTCTTGCTAGAATGATAAACCTATTTGCCTAATTTCGATACTAATCGATCCGATTCCTCCCACTATTATTTAATGTTTTCTCGCGTTTTCTCACTCGTTCTTAGATTTTCAACCATCGACCATCCTGAAAGATGGATAAGTCATGTAGCTATGACATAATTTTCTGGAGGAGCCGGAGGCGGGAATAGAGGTTGGGACGCTGTTCCCAATCTATGGATGAGTCGTATGACCGCACTCTGGATATCCACTCTATTCCCCCGACGGCTTACCCTCCCATGTCACGCTGGGTCTTAGCCCTTACATTCCTTCGTTCTGCCTCTCGAGGTGTGGACGCCGTTTCCT
>NZ_KB899879.1 GCF_000378425.1 Cohnella laeviribosi DSM 21336
TTTTGCAACCGCTTGATTTCAAGATCCTTGTTGGTGATAGGCTTCCCGTTGCCTGAAAAAGCTTCATCACCGTGGGTCTGATATTCATACACCCACCGGCTTAGCATTGTTGGAAGGATGCCTAAAGTTTTAGCAACATGGGAAACTTTCTTTCCTTCATCGATGATCTGCATCACCGCAGCCATTTTAAAGGCTTTGTCATACTTTTTCCGCACCATACAAAACACAACCCCTTTACACAAAGTTACGTTGGTCTTAACTCCGTGTAAAGAGGTTTGGGGAAAGTCCACCGTTCGGCCCCCCTCGAAATTCAGGTCGAATCGCTTCACGTCTGGTAAATTTAGCTGACCACGCCTGGCGTACATAAAAGCGTTGCCTTTAAAGTAGCGGAAGGAGCCTGCCCAGTATGACAAACTCCTTCATTAAAATTGATTCCATGCATTATTCTCAGCGCTAGTTATTCAAAATAAATTTTTCTTCAACAGGCGGACTCGATTTTGCATCAAATAAAGTTATTTCCCAATGATTTTTTTCAGCAATGTACTCTACTGATTTAATTACGGGCACGCTAAATTTATCGTAATTCTTTAACGCTTTTGTGATAACTTCTTCGGAAGACATTGTAGTACCTTCAGGCTGGTCTGCTTTAATAATATCTATTTTCTTTGCAATTCCTTGAGCGGGATTTGACGCCTCGAGGCCTCCAACAAATGTGACCATTACTTTATTGCCTATCCCTATCTTTTCTTTTGTCTTTACCCATATAGCTTGGCTCTTAATTTCCGAATTAGGTGTAAACGAAGTTACCAGAATTCTATCGGACTCTACCCTTACTACATATCCAGAAAAATCGGAGTCATTTTGACTTTGATCATTTATATGATGTTTACCACAGCTAGAGATAAAGAGAACTATAACTAAACATACCATCATAACTTGAATTTTCATACAACCTCCTCCACAGCCTTGTTGAGCCGTACACAACTAATTTTTTGTAATTTTGCAATCCCAAAATTCTAATAAAAATGGACTCGATTTTGTAATTCTTTTCTGAAGACTTCCTTGCTCACGGGAATTTGACAAAAGTTCTTGTCACTACCTCTTGATCAAAGATTCATGCTGGGCGTATAGGACAAGGCTTCTGGGCATTTTGGGAAGGTCAAAAAACACTGCGTATAATACGGTGTTATATGATGGACATGCTTTAATTAATCGGCAAGCAAACCTTAACTTCCTCATTGCCTGTTATTTCTGCTCCTATTGGTCCATCATAAATCTCAATGAATAAAGCCTCCGGCCAAACTTGTTTGAGTTGTTGCTCTTTAATCCAATTGCCTATGTAAGAATAATTTTTAGCCATTTGTTTGATGGTGCCCGTGGCTGTTGCATATTTACCTCTGATATTTATTACTTCTGCTTGTTCAGGTAAAGAAGCCGGTTTTCTATTGACGATATGACCTACATAGAAAAAACCTGTCTTATGTTCTTCACCTCTATGCGGTTCATATAAAATAATAAGGCTGTCAACACGCTCTTCAATTTCATAATTTCTTTCTATAACTTCTTTAACTGCCTGGGGAATCAAAGTTGGGTACTCGTCGAATCGTCCTGTGAACTTGAATCCAACAAAAAGAAGTCTAGATCAATTAATTTCCCTTCCATGAACCTTCACCTCTGTTAAGTTATGAATTTGCTCTTGCATTTAGTTAAAAATCAATGGCTTAATCGTATGAAACAATTTGTGGGAATCTATCTTTTCATAGTTCCAGAGTATGATTACGTTTCATTTGGGAATTGCCAGATCTCCGACCTGAAACCTGGGGTGCCTCCACCAAATAATCGAAAATCATGACCTAAAAACCATCCATATCCATACTTAAGCGATGGATCAAAGCTTACGCTTAGATAGGGCGTGAACATCTTTTCCATTGATTCCGGAGACAATATCATGCCGTTTAGTAAGGCTTCGCACCATTTATTTAGATCTCGAACCGTAGAGAAAAGTTCTCGGGGTGCCTCAACCTCGCTTTCTGGAATATCGCACGGCTGCACGTGACGGATTACGAGTTCTTCGATCTCCACACGATTCACATCCTCAGAAAATGATGTCTCTTGTACGCCGATCCTCTCGGGCGGAGCCGTAAGGCTCCGTATTCACGCCGCGAGCCGGCCTAAGATAGCAGCTCCCATCATAGGCCGGCTCGTTGTCGTCTGAGCTTCTTCCATAATTATACATCAAGCGATCAAGTGGCGTAAGCCCCGCATTTCACTCCTCTATCAGAATCTTCTGACGACAAATTCCATAAGGCTCACAGTGTAACTTTCAAATCTACCCCCATCAAAAAGACGGTACAAAAAATATAAAGCGGCTTTGGTTCGAAATTACTACACCAGCAGCTGGCACACATGATCTAACGTAAAGCCCAGATCTTTGTAGGCGAGTATGCGGTGAAGGCGGAACAATTGTTCCGCCGAATAGTAGCGGTAACCCGTTATCTCATCCGTACGTGCGTTTGAGCAGCCCCAGTTGGTCATAATAACGCAACGTCTTGAACTTGATACCTGCGCTCCGACCAAACAGGCAATATGAAAGATGGGTTCCTGACAGGTGCCGCTCCATTCCCATCCAAGATCGTCTTCTAAGGTTTATGGGTCAAGTCCCCCACACTAATCCATCCGCCTCGCAAACGCCCGGTCCGCACGTTTAAGAAGCAGGACATGGTACACCAGTCCGGCTGCAAACGATAAGACCGACCAGACCGGTTCGCGGGATTCCCCCAGCATATAGCTCTTGGCCGGCCAGTAGGTCGGGACGATCATGCCCGCCATTTGCCAAGGTTCCGGTACGAAAGCAGCGACAACCGGCCCGACGAATAAAAGACCGCATAGCTTCGACAATGCCAGCCCCTCCACCTTATTGTCCGCGGCAGCGACAAGAAACAAAGCGATGCAGGGAGCCTCGAGCGCCAACAGCAGAAGGGTGTACACGCTTTCCGCCCGGATTTCGGTCATTCCGGAAGCCAGCAGATACAGACCGGACGAAAGAAGCGCCAGCAGGCTTGGAAATAGCAGCCGATAACGGTAATAACCACGGCGAGTGAGCGGCGTAACCCCGAAATAGGCGATCAGATTTTCGTCGCGTTCGTCCAGCATCAGCAGCCCTGTCATGACACCCGTTAATAACGGAATCGTAGTCAACAAGACAAATGCAACGAAACCGGTATATGCCGTTAAGTCAAAGGCATATTGCTCCTTCACCCATTCCGCAAGCGGCCAAAACGCGTATCGTGCAAATGCGATTATAGCCAGAGGTCCGAATAGGCAGGCCATCAACATCGGATCCTTCGCCAGATGACGGATATCGCTCCGCAGCAATGCCCGATAACTCATCGCGCCGCTCCCTCCCCCACTCGGGATAAAATGCGTTTTTCGAACGAACGATGTGCCCAGGCGTACGCCGCCGCCGTGCCGGCCGATAACACGGCAACTGCATACAGCGACTCTCTGGCCGGAATGGGCCGATGTGCCGCTTCCAGCAAAAGAAGCGATCCGTTCGTAGGAAACACAGCATACAATGCAGACGGCCCAATATCAAAGAGGCCGGCCAACGGTACGGCAAGCGGAAGCGAGTACATCTGCGACAGCCAAATAAATCCGTTGATGCTTTTCGCACGCGTTACAACGCCGATGGACAAGAACGTGAACAAGCAAGACGTAAGCCATACGCCGAGCGTGAAATGGACCGGCATCGCCGGAAACCCTAAAGCGAATAGTTGGATGGCCCATGCCGCGCATGAGGAGATGACCGAGATCGAGACGGCTTTGGCGATCAAATATTCCCGCAGCCGCAGCGGAGTGACGAACAGACTGTCGTACACGCCCTGATCTTTTTCCAGCAGCACGATGCCTCCGGCCAATATCAGGCCGATCGCCCCGGGATCGGAGAAAGTCAGCAGCAGCGCCGTTTTTTCCTTATAGCCCGGCGATATGTTATGGAGCAGAAGCACATACAAGCCGCATACCAGCACATAAACCCCGTAAAATCCGTGCCGGATTTGAAATCTCACATCGCTGGCGATCGCAGACATCGTTCTCATGACAAGCTTCTCCCGGTCGTCTCCAAGAATATTTGCTCCAGCGTCGCTTCCTGGGAATGCATCGTCTCCACCGGGTAACGATCGATCACCTGCAGGAACGATTTGTTGTTCCCGATCCCTTCAAGCGGAAACTCCTCCACCACCGGTTCCCCTTCCTTGCGGTATTCAACCCGAACCGTTTTCCGTCCCTGCCGAAGTTTCAGTTCTCTAGGAGAATCGATCAGCTTGATCTGCCCGTCCACAATAAAAGCGACTCGGTCGCAGAGCTCTTCGGCCGCCTGCATGTGATGAGTGGTGAGCAGCACGGTTTTTCCTTCCGCCTTCATTTCCTTAATCAGATCCTTCAGAATCTTCGCGTTAACCGGATCGAGACCGGACGTCGGCTCGTCCAGAAACAAGACATCCGGACGGTGCAGGATGGCCCGGCAAAAATTAAGCCGCATTTTCATTCCTTTGGACAACTGCGAGACTTTTAACCGTGCGGCATCCTTAAGACCAACCCGATCGAGCACGCGCATCGGCTCCTCCGTAGGGACAGAGTACAACGACCGGAACAGGTTGAGATTTTCGAGAACGGTGAACTTGGTATAAAAGTTGGGAAACTCGAACCCTACACCGATGCGCTCGTACAAATCGGGTCCGGTAAAACGCAACTCTTGCCCGAGCACCCGCACGCTTCCGGCGTACCCCTTCAAGACGCCGATCAAAATCTTCAGCATCGTGCTTTTGCCGGCGCCAGACGGACCGAGAAATCCGAAAATTTCCCCGCGGCCGATTGCAAAGTTCAGCCCCTTAAGCGTTTTTTCCGCCGCTCCCGGATACGAGTACTCCAATCGTTCCACTTGAATCATGACGACTGCGCCTCCTCTGCAGAGCGTCCAAATAATCCGTCAACGAGCACACGCACCAGCAGCGCGATCGTATCCGGATAGATCGACTCGCCGATTTCCTTCCGATGCAGAGACAACAGCACGAGCGAGCGAAACAAGCTGACAATCAGCTCCGGCCGTTCCCGCCGCAAAATACCGGCTTCCTGCCATTTGCGAACAACGTGCAGCATCGCGTCCCGGTCTTCGGTGAAATTCTGCTCCAATTTCTCCGGAGGCAGTTTGCGCACCAGTTGCTCCAACTCGCCTTGGAAGTACATCGTCCGGATCAAGGCGTTTTCCGACATCAGCCTGAACGATTCCGTGATGAAACGTTGGACGCTTTCCTTTGTTACGGCCTCCTCTTCAGCCCATTTCAGCATACGCTCCCGAATACGGGCTTCCTCTGCCAGCAGCAGCTCGTAAAACAATTCCTCCTTCGAGTCGAAAAAAAGATAGAAAGAGCCTTGGGAAATACCCGCCGCTTTCGTAAGGTCTTCCACGCTCGTCTTGCGGAGGCCGTGCGCTTCAAAGCTGCGCTTGCCTTCCTCCAGCAGTTTCTGCCGGATCCACTGTTTCTCTTGCTCATTAAATTTTTTGGGCATGGCAACCTCTCAGAAAATGATTTTATGAATAATTTTATTTTATATTCACAAAATACATCAATTCCACCGTTTCGTCAATTCTTTTCTCCTTCCTCGCCACGCTGAGGTACGTCTCCAGCGCCCAACGGACGACTGCCTGATTGAAAAGGATTCCGTCCGGGCTGGCGTTGGACAGCGCGATGACGGCGTAGTCCCGTTCGGGAACGATGGCGGCTCGGCGATCTGGCCGTTCGCCGAGCCGCCATGCCCGACGCCCTTTGGTATTTTACATAATTGTTTTCACGAACATGAGAACTTTAAGCCCTGAAGTGGCGCAACGTGTTTCGCTTCGCAGGGTTGTCCGCCTGGACTTTCCCCAAACCTCTTTACACGGAGTTAAGACCAACGTAACTTTGTGTAAAGGGGTTGTGTTTTGTATGGTGCGGAAAAAGTATGACAAAGCCTTTAAAATGGCTGCGGTGATGCAGAGCATCGATGAAGGAAAGAAAGTTTCCCATGTTGCTAAAACTTTAGGCATCCTTCCAACAATGCTAAGCCGGTGGGTGTATGAATATCAGACCCACG
>NZ_KB899880.1 GCF_000378425.1 Cohnella laeviribosi DSM 21336
GTTTCCGCCGCCGACTGCCGATCACACTAAGCGCTTCTCCACAACAAGGTGAGGGGACCAACTCTGCACATCGAACTGAAAACGCCGGGAGTCTTCTCAACCAGCTCATACTCTGTTACAATGATCATGTTGGGTAGGGGATGCATCCCGTGAGCCTGTTGCTGCAGGCCCACATAAAAGGGAAGCATCCTTTTCCTTTTCTGTGATACGGTCATTATATTCAGCAACTTCCGGACAGGCAATCCCATCAGCAATTGGACGTTATGCTTCAGCGGTAACATCAGACCATGCGCTTCAATACCCGCGCTGTACACTTCGTACTTGTCACCGAGATATTTTTTCCCGAATCCTTCTGCCATCTGGCTGCGGCAAGAATTACCGGTACATAAAAAGTAAACGATTTTTTTAGTCATATCGTGAGCACTCCCTTGGTTTGATATTGAAATTCCGTTTTGTCAGGATATGGTCTTAGGTTGGAAATACTTCCGCTGAAACCACAAGGCGACGTTGACCAAGGCAATCATGACCGGCACTTCCACCAAAGGCCCAATGACAGCTGCGAAAGCTGCGCCCGAATCAATACCGAAAACCCCCACTGCAACGGCAATAGCCAGTTCGAAGTTATTGGTTGCAGCCGTGAAGGCGAGTGTCGACGTAACCGCATAATTCGCTCCTGATTTTTTTCCCATATAGAACGAAATCAGGAACATCACCACGAAGTAAATGAGCAGCGGGATCGCGATCCGGACCACATCGAGCGGCAATTGAACAATGATATCGCCTTTTAACGAGAACATGACGATAATGGTAAATAATAAGGCAAACAGGGTAATGGGGCTGATTTTCGGAATAAAGACTTTTTCATACCAGGAACGTCCTTTTGCTTTCACGAATGTGAAACGGGTGATCATGCCCGCCAGGAACGGAATGCCCAAATAAATCAACACGCTTTTTGCCACTTCGGACATCGTAATGTCGACAACCATACCTTGCAAACCGAACCAGGCCGGCAAGATCGTCACAAAAAGATAAGTGTAAACGGAGTAAAACAACACTTGGAAAATCGAATTGAAAGCGACGAGTCCCGCGGCGTATTCGGTATCTCCTTTACACAAATCGTTCCAAACAATGACCATCGCAATACAACGGGCCAACCCGATCATAATCAGCCCGACCATATATTCGGGATATCCCTGTAAAAAGACGATCGCAAGGACGAACATGAAAATCGGACCGATGACCCAGTTTTGCACAAGGGAAAGCCCTAATATTTTTCCGTTCCGGAACACGCGCCCCAACTCTTCATACCGAACCTTTGCCAACGGCGGAACCATCATCAGAATCAATCCGATCGCAATGGGGATCGATGTCGTTCCCGCTTGAAATTGATCAAGAAACGAAACGAAATTCGGAAACAGAGAGCCTGTTCCAATTCCGACAGCCATCGCGGCAAAAATCCACAAAGTCAAATACCGGTCCAGAAAGGATAATTGTTTTCCAGCCTTTTCACTCATTTCTTTTACCCCTTTTGTTTACTCGCATCTGACCAACAGCCCCTGCTTTTCCAATTCCTTTAACTTCTCGGACAAATCGGGCAAATGGTTTAAAGCAAAACCGGTTTCCTCCAATTTCTTCTCATTCAACGAATAAAACACCCATTGACCTTTGCGCGTCTCATGGACCAGTTCGGCCGTTTTAAGACGACTCAAATGCTTGGAAATGGCCGGTTGTGAAATATTAAATATGGGAACCAGTTCACAGACGCAGCAATCGCGCGTGCGCAACAAAGAGATGATTTTCAACCGGGTCGGATCGGCAAGAGCTTTCAGCGTATCGGCCAATTTCTCGAATTCCATGGCCGCCTGTTCACCTCAAAATGAAATAGTTATATAACCATATTGTTATTTATAATTGCAAAAAAGTCAATGCCTTCACTTAAAATGATATCCGGCGGGATCAGATGTTTTCGAACGATGAAACAAAAATGAAGCCGGCGCGATGCCTGCCGGCTCCAACAACCTTTAAGGTTTTACCGCTTTAATGATCGCGGATACGATGTAGTCTTCAATGTTTGCTCCGGGCAGCCAATCTTTAATAAATGTTCTCGACTCGTCTTTCGGTTCAATCGTGATCCGGGTATAACCGCTTTGCTCCAGGATCATCTTCAATTCATCGATCGATGAAGCTCCAGACATGCAGCCGGAATACGCATCCAGGTCATTTTTGATTTCAGGCGGCAGCTCTGCCGTCAACACAACGTCGGATATGGCAAGCCGTCCTCCCGGTTTCAGCACGCGAAACGCTTCCCTGAACACCTGCGGCTTATCCGGCGACAAATTGATGACACAGTTGGAGATGATGACATCAACGGACTGATCGGCTACCGGCAAGTGTTCGATTTCCCCCAACCGAAACTCCACATTGGAAAAACCGCCCTTTGCCGCATTGGCGCGGGCTTTGCTGATCATTTCCGGCGTCATATCCACGCCGATGACCCGGCCTGTTTCCCCAACCTGACGGGAAACCAGGAAACAGTCGAAACCGCCGCCGCTGCCCAAATCCAACACGACCTCACCAGGTTTTACCTCCGCAATCGCCTGCGGATTTCCGCAGCCGAGGCCGAGATTCGAACCTTCGGGAACGGCGGACAATTCTTCCGCTGAGTACCCCAGTTTGGATGAAATCTCAGTTGGTGAGTCACAACATGAAGAAGGCGTCCAACAGCCAGTCCCCGCATTCACTTCCTGCAGGGCAATTTGCTTATAGCGGTTTCGGACATTTTGGCGGATTTGGTCTTTTGTGAGATCGCTCATCGTAATCCCTCCAGATTTATGATTAAAATTCGTTGCGTATAGGAAGACGACGCGTTTTGCAAAAAGACGCAAAACATGCTCATTTCATTTACAGGAATTGCATGTGCAGGCCGGATTTTTTTCTCTGAAGTCCAGAATATTCCCGTAACGATCCAATTCCAGATGACAGCAGGCAGAAATGAATTCCTTCAACTTTTGCCTCCCCCGTTGAACTCTGGATTTTGCGCCGGAAAATGAAATGCCCAATTTTTCGCTCAGGTCCTTTTGCGAAAGACCTTCAAGTTCGGTTAATTCAATGGCCTCCCGGTACTTTTCCGGCAATTGACGAATCATCGTCCGCAAGCATTTGGCAAGCTCCCTGTTCAAGTTCGCATCGTCCGGTTCATTTGATTCGGGCAATTCTTCGGGCAGCTCGACAACCGGTTTTTCCTTGCGATAATAATCAATGATGGAATGCCGGGCGATTTGATAGATCCACGATCGAAGTTTTTGTTCGTCACGAAGGCTGTCCATCCTGGTGTATATTTTCAGAAAAACATCCTGCAAAATGTCTTCGGCCTCTTGCACCCGATGCGTCCGGCGGATGATAAATGTTTTGAGGGGCTCGCGAAATGTGCGCCATAAAGTCTCGATTTCCATCCGAGGCGACCTCCCTTTGTAACGATTCAAAATAACATCGTTCATCTCTTCAAATGACGGAGCAATTTTCGCACCACAAATTTTGCGTCGGGACCGACTCCCTTAACGTCGCGGACGCAAACGACCGTTGGCCTTCGAGACCCACGTAATAAAGTCCAGGGACTGTCGTGCTGATCCCGGCCGCCTGCAAAGGACTCCCTTCAGCGTCCAGTGCGCCCGTGTTTCTTAAGTGGGCCAGATGGGGACGGTATCCTGTGGCAAAAATGACGGTGTCCACCCGCTCTTTTGTCCCATCCGGCCAAATCACGCCATCCGCATGAAAGGAAGCAAACATCGGCCTTTGATCCGGCTTGCCTGCCGCCAAGCATGCTTTGTAATTACCCAGATCAATAACCGCCCTCGGTCTTGGCACCACACCGCCAAAACGCCAGATCGGAAACGTATCGAAACCAAACGCTCTGATCCAAAAATGCAAATCTTGCCCCAGGATTCTTTGTTTGACAAACTTCACAGGCCGCAGTACCGCCAAAGACGTCCGGCTCACCTCGGCCAACTCGACGGCAATCTGAACGGCGGAGTTTCCGGCCCCGACAACCAACACCCTTTGATTCACAAACGGAGTAGGATTGCGGTATTCGGAAGAATGAAGGATATTTCCCCGAAACTTTTCCCGTCCTTTTATTACGGGCATATATGGATGTTGAAAAGCCCCCGTCGCGTTAATGACGGTTTTGCTCTCGTACCGGTCTCCGGATACGGTCCGAATCATGAATGTTTCACCGGTTTTCTCCACCGATTCAACACGCTGATTGGTTTTTATCGGCAACCTAAATGCTTTGGCGTATTCCTGCAAGTAATGAATGACTTCATCCCGCAGCGGATAATGATCGCCCGCACCCGGGAATTTCAAGCCAGGCAACGATGAGAAACGCGCGAGAGAAAACAATTTCAGACTGGCGTAATAATTCGGCCACGATCCGACTGCTTGCCCGTTCGCTTCCAAAATGAGAAACCGCAGTCCCTTCTTTTGCAAATGATACCCTGAAGCCAGACCTGCCTGACCTCCTCCGATGACGATGGTATCCCATACCTCTTTCATATCGACTTCCCCCCTCCAGAATTTACTTGCAAATAGCAAGTATTGAGGATTTTATTTGCAAACTGCAAGTATGCGGTGGCAAAACAACCTATGATTTTCCCGTTGTCAACCGCAACAAACCCCCGTTTTCTCCATGCATGCGTTTAACAGCTTCAGCGAGCGGATCACGGTATCTTTTTCAAACTCATTCATATGGGAGAAAATTTGAGTCAAGTAATCTTGAATCTGCTGCTCAATCGCTGCCGCGACAAATTTCCCTTCTGTCGTCAGTTCCAGGATATATACCCTTCGATCCAGATCAGAAGGTGTCTTTTTCACGAGCTTTTTCCGAATCAACGATTGAATTTGCCGGCTGAATGTGGTGATGTCCATTCCCAATGTCTCCGCAATCTGTTGCATGGACGGATGATGCTGCCGGTCAATCTCATAAAGGATATGGCTCTGAATTAAGGAGACACTCGTTCCGCCAACCGAACAACAATTTTTGTTCAAGAAACCAAAACGTCGAGTAATCAATTGGAGTACATGGCGGACATCTTCCATCACATTCACCTCCATATTATCGTTATACAATTTTTATTTGCATTTTGCAACTATAAATGAACAAAGATACTCTAACTAGTTTCCCCTGAAAAAGTCAGGGTGTTTTGAGCATAATTAAAAGGAATTCAGCACCTCAAAATGGAAATTGTTATTGACGAGATAACAAAGTTCCACACCCCGAGGGAAGAATTCCTTTGCTATAGGAGTTCAACAGAAGCCCTCGGGAATCCTTCCAAGAGGTGAAGAAAATGTTGAAACTTCGAGACGAGCAATTGACCATCTGGGATGCCATTCTCCCGGAATCTGTTAGAAAGTTGCCGGTCGAGCTTGCAATCATAGATCAATTACTGGACG
>NZ_KB899881.1 GCF_000378425.1 Cohnella laeviribosi DSM 21336
CAAACTAACCCAGAGCATGTCCCGAGTTGGCAGGTGTATTGATAATGGTCCAATGGAAGCCTTCTGGGGAACCCTGAAATGTGAGAGGTATTATTTGCATACATACAGTACCTTTGAGGAACTCAAAAAAGACATAGATGACTACATCCGTTTTTACAATAACGAGCGATTACAGGCAAAACTAAACGGCCTCAGTCCCATGGAATTCAGGACCAAGGCCGCTTAACCGATTTTTATTTTTTTGTACTGTCTACTTGACGGGGGTCAGTTCACCTTCGGGACAGCCCCTTCGTCCGTTCGCGGCTCCGGCGATCCGGAAACGGCTATTCCGGCCGGAGAGCTCCGCCGACCTTCTCCAGCTCGATTTTTAACCGTCTCAAATCCTGTTCCGCCGCTTTCGTATCTTCCACGAATTGTTCGTACGTCTTACCGGCTTGCTGAAACACGGTAAACATCACTTCGCATCCGGCGCCTTTCGGAAGGACGCGCATTGGGCGCAGCGTTTTTTCCCCGGCTGCCGCCCCGGCTTCGCTTATGGGGCTTACCCAATGATCGAGCACCCCGAATTCGTTTGGGTCGGCGAACCGGACGCGTTTCGGCCCTTCCGGCGTTTCCGCGATCCAGCCTTCCTCCGCCTTCCGTACGGACCGGTAAAATCCGGGGGCCCACCGGGGCAAATGGTTCGGATCGGAGATGTAATCGTAAGCCTCACCGAACGGGCAATCGGCGTAAATCATCAGCGTCTTGGAACGCAATACCGGCTTCATCGGCACCTCGCCTTGTCCTGGCATGATTCGAGCACCATCCCGCCCAAGTTCATCTTCCGGCGCGCGAGGCCGCCTGTGAGCAGATGCCAAAGATGAAACGCATGAACGCTCGCGCCGCCGGTTTCTTCTTCTAGTCTATTCGTGCCGGTCTATCGTATGACGCGGCTGTCCGGAGACTCCGGCCTACTTGGCTTTGGCGAGCAGATAGAGGAAATACGGCACGCCGATGACCGCCACGACGATGCCGGTCGGTATTTCCGACGGCTGCAGGACGACCCGGCCAATCGTATCGGCGACAAGAACCAGAAGCGCACCGGTCAGCGCCGAAGCCGGAATGAGCGTTTCGTGCCGGGAGCCGACCAGTCGGCGCGCCAGATGCGGCGCAATCAGCCCGACGAAGCCGATCGCGCCGCCGACGGCGACGCACGAGCCGGCCAACGCGACCGCCGCGGCAAGCAGCAGCAGCCGTTCGCGTCCGACGGGCGCGCCAAGGCCGGCTGCAAGATGCTCGCCCAGGTTGAGCACGTTAAGCGTCTTGGCTTTGAATAACACATACGGAAACAGAATGACGATCCACGGCAGCAGCGCAAGCACGAATTTCCACGTCGTTCCCCAGATGCTGCCCGCAATCCAGACCTGCACGAACTGATATTCGTTCGGGTCCATTCGGATCGTGAGAATAATCATCGCCGCCTGGATCGCCGCCGCAATCGCAATCCCGGACAGCACCATCCGCATCGGCGAAACGCCTTCGCTCTTTTTGTACGAAAGCAGCATCAGCAGCCCCGCCGTCGCAAGCGCCCCGATCAACGCAAGCACCGGCAGGAGAAATACCGGCGACGCTTCGTTTGACGGGTAGAAGGCCACGAACAGGACCACCATCAGACCCGCTCCCGAGTTGATGCCGAGGACGCCGGGGTCCGACAGCGGATTGCGCGTAATCCCCTGCAGCACGCAGCCCGACAGCGCCAGTCCCGCCCCGATCAGAATCGAAACCACGATGCGGGGCAGCCGGAATTCGAATAAAATAAGGCTTTGTTTTTCCGTGCCGTAACCGAATAACGTCTTGAGAACGTCGGCCGGAGACAAACGGGTATACCCGGTGTTCATGCTGACGATAAAAACGATCACAATCAGAACGGCCAAAATAAGCAGGATCGACCACGCGCGGGCGTTGTTCCTGCGTTTCGCTTGCTCAAGAGCCGAGGCGCTCACACCGTCTCCCTCCTCATCCGGCGAATCAGATACAGGAAGAACGGCACGCCGATCAACGCGATCAGCGCTCCTACCGGCGTCTCGAACCCGCGGTGGATCATTCTCGCGCCGATGTCGGCGAACACGAGCAGCAGCCCGCCCAGCACGGCCGAGCACGGGATGATCCACCTGTAACTCGCGCCGACGAGCGAACGGGCAATGTGCGGAACGATCAGCCCGACAAAGCTGATTCCGCCCACCGCCGCGACCGAGGCGCCCGCCAGAACGAGCACGAGCACGGAGCCGAACAATTTGGCCAGACCGATGCGAAGCCCCAGGCCGGAAGCCACTTCGTCGCCAAGGCTGAGGAGCGTGATCGAGCGCGACATGAGCATGGCGCCGATCAGGCCGGCGCCGATCCACGGCGCCATCACGGCGACCTGGGACCACTTGATGCCCGCGACTCCTCCCGCATACCAGAAAACCAGCTCCTGCCCGATGCGAAAATGAATCGATATGGCTTCGCTCAGCGCAACGAGCAGCATGGAGATGGCCGCCCCCGCCAGCGCAAGCCTGACCGGGGTCAGACCTCCCCGTCCGGCCGAACCGATGCCGTACACGAGCACGGTGCCCAGCGCAGCTCCCAGAAACGAGATCAGGGTGACCTGTCCGAACGGCAGGCCGGGCAAAAACGCAAAGCAAATCGCAAGCGCAAAGCCGGCGCCGGCATTGATGCCGAGCAGACTGGGGTCCCCGAGCGGGTTGCGCGTCATCCCCTGCATGATCGCTCCCGCCGTCGCGAACGCGGCGCCGACGAGCGCGCCGGCGATGGCGCGGGGCATGCGCAGCTCGCGGATGACCTGATGCTGGGTCAAGTCGCCGTTGAAATGAAAGACCGCCTCCCAGACGGTGGAAAGCTTGATGTCCGCGGCGCCGACCGAAATCGACAAAGCGAGGCCGAACGCGAGCGCCGCCAGGCCGCCGATCAAGATCAAGGCGGCCGTCAATGGCCTGGAACGCACTTGGGGCGTTTCCTGCGATGCGGATTCCAAAGTGGATGTCATGATCGCGAATCCTTCCTTATCGTGTTATGAACCGAACTGGACCTGATAAAGCCGGCTGTAGTGGCCTCCCATGGACACCAGTTCCTCGTGTCTGCCTTGCTCGCTGATGCCGTTCTCGGTGACGACCACGATCCGGTCTGCGTTCTTGATCGTGGCCAAACGATGCGCGATCACCAGCGTGGTCCGCCCTTCCGACAATTCGGCCAGCGACTGTTGGATCGCGGCTTCGGTCTCCGTGTCGAGCGCGGAAGTCGCTTCGTCGAGAATCAGGATCGGCGGATTTTTCAAGAACATCCGCGCGATCGCAAGGCGCTCCTTTATAAGGACGGTAATACGAAAAAAACGGCGAAGCAAAGAGCACCTCCGATAATAGCCGGCTTTTCGGAACGAAAGCAGCCTTTACGGCTATTTTCGTTCGGAATTTCAAGTGAGAATTGTTATCAATTACCCCCTATTGTAGCGTAGAATAGGAGGACATTCAACGGCGGAAGTTATTTTCGGAAAACTCCGATTTTTGCGCCGGAGATCGAAAAAAAGCCGCGCCTGCGGCGAACGCTCCGCTTCGGCTACGGCTTTTGATTTGCGTGTATCTTTCTTACTTGTTGCCCGCGCTCGCAGACGCGCTTGCGGACGGGCTTGCGGAAGGGCTAGCGGAAGGACTTGCCGACGGAACGGCGTCCGGCGACTCCGAAGCCGGAGCGTCCTTTTCGCTCAAGAAGTTCTTGTATCCGGCATCCTTCTTGGCTTTCTCGATCCAATCGTTAAGGCCTTCGTTCACTTTGCTGTCCAGATAGGCGGCTTTGACCTTGTCCTTGACTTCTTCGTAAGGCGGGATAACCGCTTCCTTGCGGTCGGTGACCTTGATGATGTGGAAGCCGTTCGGCGATTCGACGACGCCGCTCATTTCGCCTTTCTTCAAAGCGAACGCGGCCTTTTCAAACGGCTCGTTCATGACGCCTTTGCCGAAAAATCCGAGATCGCCGCCGTTGTCCTTGGAGCCCGAATCGAGCGACTTTTCCTGCGCCAGCTTGGCGAAGTCGGCGCCTTGCTTCAACTGCCGGAGAACCGCTTCCGCTTCCTCCTTCGATCCAAGCAGGATATGCGAAGCTTTCACCTGTTCCGGCGTGCCGAACTTCTCTTTGTTCGCTTCGTAGTACGCTTTCAGATCGTCCTCGGTCGGAGCGAGATTTTTCTCGAAAATGCCGCGCAGCAGCAGTTGAGGGCGAATGGCCTGCTCTTTGTAAGCTTCCAGCGTAATGCCGCTGTACGCCAGCGCCTGTTCGAGCTGCTCGTCGCTGGCAATGCCGTTTTGCGTTTTGATGTCTTCGAGAGCCGCAGCGTAATCGGCATCCGTCACTTCAACGCCCGCTTTCTCGGCTTCGTATTCGATCAATTTTCTCCACATATACTGATCCAGCACCTGGCCCGCCTGCGCTTCGCCGCCGATCTGCTTGACCAGCTCGTCATACAGCTCCGCCTTGGTCACCTTCTCGCCGCCCACTTCGCCGACCGCTTCGTTCATCCCGCCTGCGGCCGTTCCGCGGGTCAGCACGATCACAAGCGCGACGACCGCGATAACCGCAATCGCCCAAGGCAGCGCAACGCGGGCGCCGAAACCGCCTTTGGCGGAAGCGGACGTCCCGGAAGCCGCGGGCCGGTCCCCGCCGTTTTCGATTTCGTTCCCGTTTTCCGTTTCGTTTGCTTCCTCCCGGTCAAACGCCTGAGGCTTGTCCGCCGCCGGCTCCGGGGGATTCAGTTCGCTTGGGTCCTGTGCCTTGTCTTTTTCCAAATCGCTCATTCTTTAAAATTCCTCCTCGTTTATTAAAGGCCTATTGATTCAATATATCAAATTTTTCGCGATTTTCATTAATATAACCTAAAATTCGTAAAAAAAAGTAGAGCAAAGAATATTCATTCCATATAATGCTCCCATAGGTTGAGACACGGGAGAGGTGATAAATAAGTTATAATGAGGCTATGGAAAAACGGAACCGATATTCCTCAGAATTCAAGACAAAGGTTGTGTTGGAGGTCCTCCGTGAGGAGCATACTGTAAACGAGATCGCTGCTAAGTATGAACTGAGCCCGGTGATGGTTAGCCGGTGGAAGGCTGAGTTCCTTGAGCGTGCTTCAATGGTGTTCGAAAAGAAAACCAGCGAAGCCGACAAACTGAGAAAGGAGTATGAGAGCAAGCAGGAGCATCTAGAGAAG
>NZ_KB899882.1 GCF_000378425.1 Cohnella laeviribosi DSM 21336
GCCCGATCCGAGTACGAAAACGAATTATGGTTCAAAGACTTGCAGCGTTACCGTGCAGCTGGAGAAGCGAAGATTAGTCTTCTCAAGCGGAAGTACGGTTTGAACCGCAGCAGGTATCGGGGCTTTGTCGGCTCAAAATGCTGGGTCGGCTTCGGGATTCTGACCCACAACCTGCAAAGAGCGGCAAAAATGCTCCAAAACTAACATGGAAACCGATCATTAGGGAAAGTTCCCCCTCACAACCCAGCCAGCAACCCGAAACTATTTTTGAAAATCGACTTTTTCAGGAGCAACTATTTAATCGATGGATTGGATTTATTCTGTTCATCATCATTTTAGCTGTGACTCTTGGTTTTTGGGTTTCTTCTCAATTTCGGGAAATCTATATCGTCTCACTGAATGGACAGCAGATCGGTATCGCGAGTTCTCCAGATCTCGTCAATGCTTGGGTCAAAAATCAGAAACAAGAATTCGAGGCCCGATATCCGGGTGTTCATTATACAACAAATGATGTTGAGATAACTTCTGAACGCAAGTTTAACGGCAAAACAGATGATGTCAAACTGTTCGCCGAATTGGAGAAGCGGTATACTCTCAAAGCTCAAGGTACAGAAGTGTTTATTGATGGTAAATGGATAGGTATCGTCAAGAACAAACAGACCGCACAAAATGCATTAAAACGATTAGAGTCGCAATTTGTCTCACGAAAGCCCGACCCGAAAGTCACCGTTCTGTCCTATAAAGCTGATAGAAGCAACCCTTCTCCTGTTTTGAAATCTGTAAAATTTGTAGAGCCGATTTCTTTCAAAACAACTGTTGTCGAAGACCCGAATCAATTTTTATCGGAAGACAAGCTATTGGAGATGTTGCAAGGCAAGGATGTAAAATCAATCACCTACCGCGTTCAAGAAGGAGACTGTATCTCATGTATCGCGCAGAAATTTAATATCCCTCAGCAGGTCATATACGACAACAATCCTTGGATAGAAAATGATTTCATCGATATTGGCGACCAACTCGATTTAACCGTAAGACGGCCGCGTCTATCGGTAAAGAGCGTAGAACAATGGACCGAAACGGTTCAAATTCCAAATGGGGTAAAGATAACGTACGATGAAAATATGCGAAAGGGAACCGTTAAAGTCGTACAACAGGGAAAGCCCGGGAAGAAAAAATTGATTTATATGACTACAAAAATCAATGGCGAACTGGTAGATGAGGTTGTAGTTGAGGAAGAAGTTCTTGTCAAACCGATACCAAAGCAAGTGATTCAGGGCTCGAAAGTAATCAGGGGAATCGGTACCGGTTCATTCGCATGGCCTATTACGGGACCGAAAATCACGAGTGAATTTGGAAAACGTTGGGGGAGACTCCACGCCGGAACGGATACAGTATCATCTAATAGAAACATTATGGCATCCGATAATGGAAAAGTCGTTTTTGCCGGCACAAATTCCGGTTACGGCAAACACATTATTATTGATCACCAAAACGGATATCGTACGCTATATGCTCACTTAAGCAAGATTAATGTAAAAGAAGGAGCAACAGTGGAGAAAGGGGAGCTTATCGGGATCATGGGAAGCACCGGAAGATCCACAGGCGTACATCTTCACTTTGAAATCCGAAAAAACGACAAGCAGGTCAATCCTTTGAAGTTCTTAGACTAAATTAATGTAACGGAAAACGCATGGAATTATATGAAACGGGGTAGTTTTATGTTATCCGACACTCCTGTGCAAATAACGGGCAAAAGTGGAGCTCCGGCCATTTTTTATCTCGTACTGGGGATTGTTTTAATGTGTATTATCGTAATCTTGGGAAAAATCATTATGCGTAAGAAGAAGTGAGACTTTCCAATCATATACCATATATCTTAGTTTCTATAAACTTTATATGAAAAGGCTATTTTGGCAATCACATTACACCCCTTTTCTGAGCGCAAGGAAAGGGGCATTTATTTGGGAATAATTCATACTAGATCGTGAAGGAGGTTCGATATGTTAAAACGCTTAGTTCTACTGCTCTTAATTTTAATTGGAACGATTCCTGCTTCCATTGCATTTGCCCACTCGCCAATTGAAAAACGAAGTCCGAATGTAAACGAAGTTCTGGATTTCGTTCCCGATAAAGTGGATCTATATTTTAAAGATCCTGTCCAGATCCATCGAAGCTCGGTCGTTGTTCGAAATGAGAAGGAAGTCGAAATACAAATAGGAAAGCCGCAACTAGATCCAAAAAACAATCGGCACATTTTTGTAGATCTGCCCAAAGCTCTTCCATCTGGAACTTACTCTGTGGATATCGATGTTGTGTCGATGGACGGACATGCCCTTAGAGAAAAATATTTGTTTGAAATCAAGCTTGCGTTCTCCACGCCGGAAGAGAGGTTTCAACGATTAAGATTGGAGCGCACTTATCCTGAAGACGGAACCATTGTAAAGACCTCTCCAAACACAATTGAGCTTTGGTACAACGAAGCGGTGGAACTTGATTTCGCGCTCCTAAATGACAAACAGCAATTGCTTCAAACAGGATTGCCTGTTGCAGACCCAGCCGATCCCAATCACTTTGTGCTCAAGTTAAAAGATGAGCTGCCTGCTGGAACGTATACGATCTTGTCTTACCCCCGAATTGGCGACAACGTGAAAGTGGACACTGTTTATTTTGCTGTTGAAAAAATGACAGCAGTAACCGGTATTAATAAATACTCCCGCGAAACATTGTGGAGTCAAACAGGCTCTCTCCAAATCGTTCATGGGGTTGCATACTTTGGACTTTTGGCGCTTCTTGGTGGTGCTTGGTTCCAGAAGGCGATAGCAAAGAACAGCGGCAATCTCTCACGTTGGAGGCTTGTTTCGAGCATTCTATATGTATCAAGCTTGGCCGCTATTGTGTTAGAACTGGCTCTGAACAAAGCTGAATACTCCGAGGTTGTCTTAAGCGACTTCCTTCGTTTCAATTTTGTTTGGATGACCCTCCTTCAGGTTGGATTCATTTTATTAAGTTTGTTCGTAAATCGCTTACGGATATATTTACTTCTTCTGTCGGTTCTTTGTTTGGCTCTTATAGGTCATTCCGTTGACCCTGGTTATGGAGGTGTTTGGGCGACAGTCCTTGATGCCATTCATCTTCTCGGATCATCCATTTGGGTCGGGGGGCTGATTGGTTTGATCTCCATGATGCCGAAAGAGAAACCAATCATTTGGCTAAAGGAAGCGGGAAAATCATTTGCAAAATGGGCTTTATTTAGCTTTATCGGCATTGGCGTCTCAGGGGTTTTCATGACAATCATTTATGTCCCGTCTTTTAGTTTTTCCAGTTTAATCATGAGTTTTTGGGGACAAGCGTTAGCCTTCAAGATTTTGTTGTTTGTAGTTATCGTGATCATGGCCATCTGGCAAAGACGATTGTTGAAACAAATGGCGGAGAAGCTTGCGGGGTTGTTCCAAAGGAATCTGAGAATTGAACTGCTCATTGCCGTGATTCTTTTGTTTACGGCTGGGATACTCGTTGATTTAGCCCCGAGAGAAGCCGTTCAAGGCATTTTTCCGAAAAGTCAAACCAAGAATGGAGTTACGGCGAAGATTGATATCGCGCCATTAGTAGCAGGAGGTAATGTGCTTACAATCCGCTTGGACGACAACAAGGATGTATCAAAAGTAACAGCTCGGTTTTACACGTCACTTGGAGGGGCCGAGGCTAATAACACATTCAATTTGGGAAATGGCGTTTATAAATTGACGGGGAATTTGTTCCACACCGCCGGAGAATATAAGTTAGAGATTAAGGTCATAAAGAAAAATGGGGAACAGATTGATTTATCTCCTTTTACCATCAAAGTTCCTGGCATCATGCCTAATGATGTTGAATTTGGAAAAGAAGGTTGAACAATGTTTAAGGCTCACGTTTCCACTGACAAGAGCAGAACGCCTATGCAACAAACATCTTGGGATTTATGTCCAAAAGCAATGTATACTTCAATAGTTTAGCTTGTGGAGGGAATGAATAGTTGAAAACAGAAAGTTGGTTTACCTTAAGTACCCGTAAGAAAATCATTTGGGTTGCAAGCATCGCAGCGATAGTGCTCATCGGTATTGTTTCGGCAACCTTTCTGACTAAAAAGGCTGTGATGACAAAACCCGTGTATTGGCATGTAATGGGCGAAAAGGCACATATGAGTTTTAGAATAAATCCCGACAGTAAAACAAGGCAGACGTTCCGGTTAGATGTGTGGCTGCCGACAGGTATCGGTGTTCCGGAGAATGTGAGCGTACAAATGGTTAAAAAAAGCGGAGACGAGTTACGCCTCACGATACCATTAGAATTTGAGACAGGAGGACCGGATCCTTTTGGTTTTGAAGGATTCGACAAATATACTTACGAAGCCAAAGGGAATATTTTAACCGAAACGGGCGAATGGGACATTTCAATCGTAATTACCGACTCGAAAGGCCAGGTTCATCCTTATGAAAAATCCGTAACGCTTTCTTGAAAACAGTAATTTTCAGCTCAAAATATAGAAAATTTGTAACACTTGATCGATGCTATAACGATTCGTTTTAAGTTGAGAAGAAATGCCGTTTCGACAAATTCTAAAATTTCCCATTTTGGTTCTTGCCTGTTCTTACAATCTGGTAATATAATAATAGGTAATAAGTATGATTTGGAAAAAGGCAAACCTGATCGAAAGACAGGGACGCAAAGCCACGGGTCTTCTGCATAAAAATATGCAATGATAGCCGGGTTACCCTAAGTCATCCAGAAGATACTACGTGTTCGGGGTAGTGTCTTTTTTGTTTTTGTGAAAAAATGACGAAAGGAAGTGATTGACTTCGGGATATAAAACGACTGATTCATGTGATCCAAGTCTTGGGAATTTGAACCTATCTGAGGGGAGATGTAATGGAGCACATTGTTGATTCTTTAGACATTGACGGAATATTGGCCAATGGGGTGAATCATGCGGTTATTGATGTCGACAATACGATTACCAAAAGTAACATCACTCAGTTCTACATGTTCATCAAGAGAGAACGCCTGAAGAGCCGGCTGCTGTGGTGGTTGTTTCTTATGTACTGTTTTGCTGCGGCTCCATTTTATCTTGCAGTGGATCGTTTGTCGAGAGATTGGTTTAATCACATATTTGTTCAAAGAAAGTTCGGGAAGTACAC
>NZ_KB899883.1 GCF_000378425.1 Cohnella laeviribosi DSM 21336
TACTCGCTCGTGATTTTCTTCTTGCTTTTCCCATTGCGGCTATTGCTCGTCTGCTTGTTCTGCACATCATGCTTCTCGTAACCCAGATGGGTGTCCATCTCGGCCTCAAGCATCTCCTGCAACGTTTCGGCAAACAAGTCTTTCAAAGCATTCTGTGCGTCCTGAGCGGTGACCAGGTTATTCTCCTTGATAAACGCTCGAAGTTGCTCCTTCGACCACAATCCCATGTGTGCTCCCAACCTTTCTATTATTCCTATTGTAGCAGGTCTGGGAGTTTATACATTTTATTTTACAGACTCCATTTCTTCCGTAGTCTTGCAATTTCTCGATAACGACCTGCGCCCGGGTTATCAAGTTTTAATCGAACAACGAATAAATCCAGGCTTTAGTGCTATTAAGAGCCGCACCGTGAGTTTGAGATTAACGATCACGGCCGCCGAAATCGATTGAAGCTACGGAAGTTCTCTCCTTCGCACGAGCGTGCAACCCATACTCGCAATCTTTTTTTCAGTTCCTTGTTGACGAGTTCTCACACGTAGGGAATCATATCGACCATGACATTCTGATCGTACCAGATTTTGTACTTAAACATACTATTACAATTGATCATCCTTCAAAGATTTTAACTCTGTTTAGTAGAAGCAAGTTACTAGTAAACAAATCACCTGCATGTGGTACGTAACTGAATAAAAATGATATCGGGCCAGATTGACCCGATAAATTATTGTAAAATTTTATATATAATACCTTTATCAACTAACGAATAAATGAAATTCTGAACATCACGATAAATTATATTTTGGGGAATAAAGGACAATCCAAGAACATAGCGTTCAGCTACCCGTCTTCCCAATTCATAAAAATAATCTCCATATATGGAGAATTTCATATCTTTATCTCGATAGGAATAGCTTCCGATACGTTCTTCAGCAAAGCTAAACTCTTCTGGGTATGTTGACAAGACAGATGCCAAGTCTTCATCTCTTGTTAAATAATAATAACCATTTCTTAGAATAAACTGAATATGAACCCAATCTTTTTCTTCAATTAATTGAGCAAGTTGAACAAAAAGATTAAATGATTTCTCAAAGTTAAAAGGTGAGATTGTAAAATTAATTTTGTCTAGTTCATCCTGCCGGATGGAACCTTTTTCGTCCTGCTTCTTCCCAATTTTGTAAACAATTTTTATACCGTAAACAAGTATGCTCTGTTGTTTTTCAAAAAACTCATAAGAGTGCTTAATATTGTGCTTAGTGAGATATGTTTTTATATTCTTGAAAAACTCTTCTACGTTGTATGTCACTTTTCCGCCACTTGTAGTTCCGTACTCCAATAATAACTCATATTTAACACAATCAAAAATTTCGCTTAAATCCAGATTATTGAATGATTTATTTTGAAAATCAATGATACTCATATAATCATTATCAGAAATCTTCTCTTCAAAGCGATAGTCAAATTTTTTATTTATTATAGTAATAAAATTATTTAATCCATCGCCGGAAGTAATATTGAATCCCTGGAGCAAACTTAAAGGAGGTTTCAATAATGCTATATCAACTCCAATTCCTACAGGAATAACTTCTATGTCTTTGGAGTATGCAAATCCTGCTTCAAAATAAATCCAATTAGTATCTAATGAATTTGGTGTTATAAAAACAAACATTAATGAAGCTTGATTCAGGCCTTCTTCAATTTTATGCACCCAATTTCTTCCAAATGGTATACTTTGACCATCGCTCGAAAGAAATATTTCCAGTACACCACCAGTAATGGAATCCAACTTTGATTTTATAGCCAGTATCAAATCCTTGTCTTTACTTGAATGGCTAAAAAAGATTGTTGGTTTGTTCATATTATTAATTTCTCCCCAAATCTCATTCTAATTCAAGACAGCATAATTATAGTGCTTAGGGAAATGAGCATGACATACAATGATGGAACACAATAAGTTTAATTTTCTACCTGTTTCATCAATTGTTATATATCATTTTTCTTTTCCGAGGCACATTAACAATATTGCAAAAACAAAAGTTCTAATGCCATTACAATTTAAAACTCGCTGCTGATCACTTAATACATTCTAATAACAGTATTGAAAATTAATATAACTTTGTAATTGTTCCACAGCTTTTTCTGATATTTGAGGTACACAAATAAATAAATTTTTCATTGCTCTACTACATGCTACATAATAAACGCGGTGATCTTCGTTGTTTTCAATATCAGGATTCAATAAAAACGCCAAATCTCTATCTTCTTTGTATTTTTGTCTGTCTTTTGGCTTAACGATGACAAAAACATTCTCAAATTCACTTCCTTTAGCTTTATGAATTGTACGATGTGAAGTATAATCTTCTGATGTTCTTACCATTACGGCCACTTCTGAATACAATAAGCTTCTATAAAATTGCTCAATCTTGGGTGAGTTTATTTTGGATAAACCAAAACAATTGCAATTCCAGTCATATACTTTTTCATACAAATGCCAAAGTGATTTATTTTTAAATGTTTCATAGTCATTAAAAAGCTCGTAAATAAACTCCAACGATGCTTTTTGCCCATTATAGTTATCTTTTGATTTCAAGTGCCTGCTTAATTCCCTTATTGCATCTTTAAAATTGAACACCCTAGCATACTCAATGGATTTGATAATTGAAATTAGTACTTTCTTTCGGCCGCTATTTGAGTCCTCATCAAATACTTCTTCAATTAATATCGAATCTTGATTGTCTACTTCTAAATTATTTCGAAGCGCATTAGCGGTAGTATTGGCAAAAGATAAAGTTACCACTTCATTTTCTCCGTAAATTTGTTTTGCGTATCTCAGTGCATCTAATGGTTTTCCGACAAAAATAATAGGAAGCTTTCCTCTTTTACAATCCGGACTTCTTTGAACAATGTCTCTTCTAATTAAATTTAGTATATCTATTATTTCTTGGGTACTTCTATGATTGTCATTTATTTGATAATCAGACATATTATTTAAAGAAAATGTCTCGAATTGTTTTACATCCGCACCATTAAATTCATAAATTGATTGTGCCTTGTCTCCAATGACGCCAATAATAACTTCTTTTTGAGCTATTAACTTGATGATTTCTGTTTGCAATGGAGATGTATCTTGAAACTCATCAATGAACAAATACGGAAACTTGGCACGTACAATGCGCAAGATTTCGGGATAAGCGTTAAGTAGCTCCCATGAAAATGCTAAAACATCATCATAATGAATAACGCCTTTTTCCCAAAACTTTTTTTTATATTCGAAAAGGCTTTTATTATAATCACCCTTTCTACCTTTAATGTGCAAAGCCAGTTCATGCGACCGTCCATCAACAAGCCAAAACAGTCTTTTCATGTCTTTTGTTGTCACTCTTCTATATGCCAATCCTGTTTGTTGTAAGAATCCTTCCGAAGGTATATGCTCATAGGGACCATCTATTTTTAATGGATCGAGATTATATTTATTAGCAATTAAGAAAATAAACGGTTTAACTATATGAGCAAAGAGAAAACTATGGATTGTGCTTACTTCTACATGATCAGTTTCATCACCTAATCTCTTTACAATCGTTTCAACACCAATATTTGTATAGGTAATACAAGCAATTTTCCTATTTCTTCCTAAACGTTTTGAGTTATGAAGCACATTTTTGATATGATTTATTAAAAATCGAGTTTTTCCAGCTCCAGGACCAGCGATAATCTTAAAATGTTGTTCAATATCTATTAAAGTATCGGCATGAATTAACTGCATATCCACGATATCGCATCCTTAATGTATTTTGGAACTTTAAATAAAACACATTGTCTAGGATCATTACCTGATATTAAAGGACTGTGTCCCATTGAGTTTTCCTCCAACACTTTTGATAACTCGTAAGCATTCTCACCTTTATCAACGGAATTAAGGTATCTAGCCGCGATAAGATGTTTACGACTATCCTGACCAGGATACTTTTTTATAGACTCGATAATTCTAAGATTTTCTGCGCCTTTTTTACTTACAACCTTTATCATTTCATCTAACTTCTCTTGGTTATGATAAAGATCCATAAGTCTATTTAATTCTTTATTATTAGATACAGATTTGGTTAAAAGTAACTTACAGGATGGATTTGAATACGCTAATTCATATTCGAATGTTTTTCCTTTTCCAATTTCTTGAGCAAAACACCGAATGTTTTTGGGGAACGTTTCATCCAGCAAATCATTTGAACATGACTTATACTCATATTGATCATTTTCTAAATTCAATTCAAAAGAGTAACATTTTTCAAACTTGGATTCATCCTCATTTTTCTTTTTTCTAAGTGGATCAAGATCTGTAATGCATGCGACTTTTTTATGTAAGGTATATGGTCTAGATGAGTCAAATAACTTTAGAAAATGTTTAAAGTATCTGCTTCCAATATTGATTACTGATATATGACTACTTTCAAGATCAAATCCTGCATAATGTGCAAATACCGGCATAGTAAGTTGTTCAGCAATTCCTTCAACCAATATAACTCCTTTGGCAAATAACATATCTGATTTCGTAACATCCAAAAACCTTTCTACATATGCTTTTGATTCCTTTTCATCACCAAAAGCTTTTCCTAGTAAGCTACATTTAATGAATTGTCTTCTTTCCTATGAAGACATATAATCTGATCCAAACCTACAGCGGCCGTTATATTCGGCGAATGTGTAGTAATAAAAATTTGTCTAACCTTTTCTTTTGAATTTTCCTTTAAAAACTTAAGGAATTTATACTGCATTGCAGGATGCAAATGAGCCTCTGGTTCTTCTATAGAGAGAACGGGAAATACTTTTGCATTACTGCCAAGGTAATCACCAGAAGCATCTCTCTGCATCTTTGCTAAAAGGAGCCATTCCTGTAATGAATGAATTCGAGGTTTGAATGAAAAAAGTACCTTCTGTATACTGGGGAACGTTCCGACCAAAGAACAAATCCCAGCGCAGGAGGCACTCTACAATGAAGTATAAACACGCCAGGAAACAGAATCAACGAATTCAACAAATTACCGAATCAACTCTTGTTGTCGGGGCCGACATTGCCAAGAAAACACATGTCGCCAGAGCCGTCGATTTCCGCGGAATCGAGCTCGGTAAAGACTGCGTGTTCGGCAATGATCA
>NZ_KB899884.1 GCF_000378425.1 Cohnella laeviribosi DSM 21336
TCTGCATGTCGAGGAAGGTCTTTTCCTCCATTTTCAGATTGCCGCTGCCGCGAAAAGCGTTGACCGGATCCTGTTTGAATTCGCTGATCCAACGGTACAAGGTATTGTCGGATACACCCAGTTCCCGAGCGACTTGCGCCACCGGTTTTCCCTGTTCCTGGATCATCCTCACGGTTTGGATTTTGAAGTCTTTGTCATACTTTTGACTCATCTTCGGACACCTCGATTTTGCTGAATTTATTGTCGCATTCTCGATTCTCGGTGTCCACTATTCAGTCTAGCATCAATCCCAGCTTATATGAGCCCTCATCTGGTAACAAGGTGTGGGCTATTTGACGTTTTCAAAAATTCGAGGAGTTTTTTGATTTAACACCGTAGTAGGTTGTTTATTTTTAATCTCACTACACTTTTATTTAATAAGAGCAGAGAATGAGAGACCGCTTTTGGAGTAGGCGGGAATCTCATGTACTCCATCTTTGTTCTTACTTGTTTGTTCTTACTTGGGACGAGACAGTCTGAAACTCAGGGGGAGTGTTTCAGACTACCCCATCGTACCCGACCGTGTTGCATTTTGTATTATCAATAATCCTAAGAGAGGATGATCTAGAATGACATGCACACAAGCAAACCTTACTGCAACGACAGTAACAGCACCCACTCCATCCAATATTACCGGTGCTACAAAAGCCGGGACTAATCGTAGGTTATTTGTGTGCGACAACCCTGAGGCTCTCACTAGCACAATTGGATTCGGCACCAATAACATGGCAACCCTGTGGCATGATACTGTATCAGGGCGTACCCGAGTATCTTACCGTATCTTTATTTGGCATGCTAACCAAATAGGATCAACGGCGAGAATAGCTGTAACGGTTGGTAACGCTTCTCTTACCGATACTTTGAGAATCGAGAATTTACGATGGGAATTGGCAGCGGAGACCCCAATCACACAAGATTTTCTTAGTGGTACTGGGTTGTGCTTAGCAAAAGCGCAACTTGGCAGAACCCTTAATGCAACGACTCCTGTTGATAGTGTAATTAATACCAATAGTGTCGGGGTAGTAAAAGAATTCGGAATTAATCAAGGTAACGTAAAAGGCGCTGTCCTTGAATTTGATATTGTAAGTTCTAGTGGTTCTGCGATGCAATATAAAGTCCGCACAGTTGTTGCTAGAACTTCGACTGCTGACTTTAGAACTCAGCAAGCCGCACCGGTTAGTCTCGTAAAGACACATCCTAGAGGTTCCTGGGACTTTTCAGACATAATTGGTAACACCATAACCTATGATCTGGGCTCTGGGAAAAAAAGTACAAACATCTCGAATGGTTCGACGGATAATTTGTTTAAGGCCGACAGTTCTTGCTATGACTATACCAATGCATTACCAAACACCGGTCACTATGGAGCAAATTATGCTGTCACTGTAAATCTTTCAAACAATACCGGTTCTACAAAAACTGCTGTTCTTTATCTTAATGCAAGAGCAGGTAACTATGTTGGTGCAGTGAAAGTCAATGGCGGAACCACCTATGGAGTTCCCAAGATAACACCTTCAACTGGAGGCGCAGTAGAAATACATCGGGTATCTGTCCCGAATGGAACAACTATCCCAGTACAACTGGAGTTCGCTCATGCTGGTGGATCAGCTCTCGCAGTTGCTGTTATGTGTGATACCCTTTAAATAAGATGAAGGCTATGGAATAATCCCATAGCCTTTTTTTCATTTCAAATAATCTTTGTTATCAATCGTAAGTCCAGGGAAAACCGTATATTCATTCAAATCCCTCTCGTTAGATACTTGAATCGAAGTTATTTTCCCGTTAGAGGGATGCGTCCCGGAGAATGTAAAATCCCAATCCGCCACCTTAAGCAAGTCTTTATCCATCTTAGTGATTACTTGAACACGAACGGTCAATTTTGACTTAACATAGGCTACATCACGAAATTTAAAATCTATAATATTCGAATCAAATCCTGAAACAGGCATGATCTCTGACTTGTTAAGTCGGTTTGATGTGAAATTCTCGTCTAATAAGGCAAGTGCCCCTTCCATATCTCGGCTGTCATAAGCAACAAAAAATTCCAAAATTTTATTTCTTGACCATACCCATACCCCCCGATCAATTTCTTGTTCACTTGTCCATGTATCTGGATTTACAATGACAGAATTTTTCGCTGCATCCCATTGGACAACACTATGAAGTTCCTTTGAGACTGTGCTTATGGGAACCAGGACTCGCCCATTAACCACCTTAGGTGATACATCCGTAGCGATAGATTTCCCGTTAATAATCAGCTTTACGTTTCCTGAAGCAAAAACTGCTCCAGTAATACCCAGGACCAACAGTAAACTTAGTAAAATGGATAAAATAATCTTTTTCTTCATTATCGCCTCATCCTCCATCATTTCTTCTTTTTACTTTTTTAACAACGTTAATTATATTAACTAAAAATTGTAACACCTCCCATAGAGATTAGACACCAATTTTGACTTAAAAGTTGCAATGCAAACGTCAAATAACCCACACTTTGTTATCAAGATTCTGGATGGCCACTTAAACGTTCCTCGTTCCAGACGATGGTAGAACAGTCAGAAGCCGTTGTGTTCTCAGTACAGGGTTTGGGAGCTTATTGCGCTCATGGTTGCAAAACACGAACAGCCATGGGGACAAGGGATCGACCCCAAAACTTTCTTACATAAGAGCGGCTAATCCATCGATGGACTTTGTTAGATTCGTTGCCCCGCAAGCCAGATAGACGCGCTGAGCGTCGGTTAGTGTCATCATGGCAACGCTAGTGCTTGCACGATTTGGCGAAGCAGCTTAGGCTCGAATCCTGCATGAAGCTCAATGCTGGCTTACCCAAAACGAACAACAAGAGAAGACATGGAGAAGGTTTGAGCGGATGGATCGTCGACGGTAAGCGTCACAAAAAGAGTCGAAGGAGTCGACAAGGCGGAAGAAGGAGCTTCATTCCGCTCCGCTTTACGAAGCCAGTATTTCAGTTGGTTCTTAGTAATGTAATTCGCGGTGCACCACCCAGACATGGTGAGATCGTTGGCTTTATAGTCCGCGATTTCGCACAGTTTACTCTTGACGACGTTATTCTCTGGTAGTTATGAGACAACCTCCTTGATTGGGCTACCTTCATTTTCTCATGGACGACTGAAATGTGTTGAAGGAAGGCCGAGAATCATAACCTAATTTCATCGAAAGTGTCTATATAACACTTGTTTTGTACCTTGGCTATATTTTTTGCAAACTGAATTCCTCAAAATTCAAGTGACTTCTGTTTTTTCTCAAATGGTTGTTTTTGGGGTAAGTTCTAACACTGTAAATTATAGGAAGAATTATTAACGGGAGGACAGGTACATGAATCCGATTGCAGCAATTTTCGACGGCCCTAAAGTAAAAACACAAAAGGGAGCATTAAAGAAACCTTTTTTACTCTCACCTGACATTATTGTTCAGCGTTTCTTTTCATATCCGGAAAACGTTTATCTTCTTTATTTATTCCTTGACAGTCAATCTTTAGAATGTTGGAAGAGGTTGGAGGATGCCTTTTGCAATTTTTATTTCGAAGTAAGATTTACCAAGTATCTCAGTTCGACAATAAAGTTTACATTTATCGACTATGAAAGAAGGAGAAGAAGAAGAGAAGAGAGGAATATTGTCATATTTGACATGGGATTGTATGAGGAGAACGATAAGACATTCGGTGAAAGATATTTATCTCAAAATAATGATGACGAGAACTCCATAGTATTGAGTCCAGATCCCCAAAAGATGCTCGATTCACTATCTAATGAGTGTATTTATAAAGCGTTTTCTGAACTTACACAAAATCAAAAGATAATTCTTACATTCTCATACTCCATGTGCTATTTGGATAAAGAGATTGCTGAAAAATTGTCTATTACACCTCAAGCTGTATCAAAAACCAGGAACGCTGCACTTGCTAATCTTAGAAAACGAATCGAGTGTACCAGTTTGAAACCTCTAACAAGAAGGGAGGCGAATTAAATGAATAGCTCAGAATGGTCTTCTTTTATGATAACGGCCATTGGAAATTTTGGTTTTCCTATTGTAATTACAGGCTATCTGCTTATACGTTTCGAGAAAAAAATTGAACATTTGAATAATTCCATCCAAGCTCTAGCTCATGTTATCAGAGATGGAGGAAAGAGTAAATGAAAGAAAATAAGAGTAATCTTCGTGAATTGGTAGGAGCGGCCCAAAGCGGAGATCAAATAGCTTTGTTGGAAATTGTCCAGAGATTTTATCCTCTTATTAAAAAGGTAAAGAGAAAAATGATTTTGCAAGAGAGAGATGATTTGGAACAAGAGATATTAGAGAAAATAATCCGTGTGATTCTTACCTTCGATATAAATTCGTCAGCAGATTTAACTTATTTCAGAAATAGTATTAAAGATTTTGTAAGGGAAACGGCGGAAATCGAGTAACACTGTGAAAACATTATATTTTTTAGGGAGGACTTGTCCATGTCGTCGAATAATTTAATCGTATTAACTCGCGGTCAATCATATCCGTTTGAACTGCTTGGTCTTTCTCAAGAAAGTGAGTTGGACCGTATCGTTTGTGCAGTTTCATTGAACTGTGGTCATTGTATCAAGTTGCTTCCTCTACTCAAAGAATTTGATGAAAACTCAAAAATCGAATTTCTTCTTATTACCAATGGAACAGACGATGAGAATACAATTATAAAGGAACATCTCGGATTTCAATTTAAAATCATCTCATTTACTAACCGGGACTATTCAGAAATTGGAATTAGTTGTTACTGCCAACCCATATTGGCCGGAATATGACAGTGTTAGGTGTCCAAGGTTTGCCAGAAATCGTGTCCTTAGTGAAGAGATAAGAGGAAAAGTCAGCACGGATGACTTTCCCTCTGCTTGTCGTTAGACGAACCGGACTTGGTAAATATCTTTACTCCTCAAGTTGAATCGCGCTTCTCTCATGATGACATACCAATTCCGGTCAAGCTCAAGCCGGCACCGAATACCGCGATCACCAACGCGTATCTCAAAGCATTCGCCACAATGCACCGCGTAGGTGCCTCCT
>NZ_KB899885.1 GCF_000378425.1 Cohnella laeviribosi DSM 21336
GCTGAATCGAGCCATTTGACTCATCCTCTCAAACCGACCTTTCTCTTAGTTTAATGTATTGGTTTGAGAGTTTACACAAAAGATTTTATAGACTCTTCAAATCGGTTCTTTTGTCTTGAACGGACAACTGATTTTGTATTTCAGTTTTGGGGCGGCAGGCTGGTTGATGTTGCGGTACCGGCTTCGAAACATGCCGGAGCGGAGTTGGATCTTATCCTGCGTAGCCAACGCTTTCTGGCTGTGGCTGGTCGTCTGGAAAGCGAGTTTTCTGCTCTTTCATCCGGTTGAGGTCATCCAACAGCCTGTCACTTTAATCTATTTCGATGGCGGGGAACGCGGGAGATGGATGGCAAGCCTGGTTGCCGTGACCTATATTTGGCTGAAGGCTTCGAAGCAGAACGTTCCTTTAAAAATGTGGGTGGACATTTTAATAACGTATGCCTTTGCGGGTTGGTCGGCCTGCCAAGTGTTGTTATTCATGATCGGGGAGGAGCCGGCCTGGTTTCATGCGGCAAGCGCCGGATTATCCGCGGTTCTTTTAATGTCCTTCTCGTTTTCTTCAAGAGGATCCGATTCTCCAGAAGGAATTGTATATGCCATTTGGTTCTCGATTGGTCATGTGATGCTATGGTTTCTGGTCCCCGATCGTCCAATGTGGCTTTTGTCCTTCAGCAAACAGCAGTTGATTTTTCTGCTCGTTGCCGCGTGTTTGACCGGATGGACCTGGTTGGACGAGAAGGTGAAAAAAGGAGGTTCTCATGGATAATATTTCGGTTTTCGCAGCCTTTGCCGCGGGGATGCTATCCTTTTTATCCCCTTGCGTCTTTCCGCTCATCCCCGCTTACGTTTCCCATTTGACGGGCTCGTCCTTTCAAGATGGCAAACTGGTCGTGCATCGGGGGAAACTGATTGTTCAGTCTCTTAGTTTTATTGTGGGTTTTAGTCTCGTTTTCATCGCGATGGGGGCTTCGGCAAGCTTTATTGGCCGCTTCTTTGCCCAGGAACGCGATTTGATCCAAGAAATAAGCGGTCTGTTGATTATTGTGTTTGGTCTGCAAATGGCCGGATTATTAAATCTCCGGCTGTTGATGTCCGGTAAAACATGGGAAATCAAAACGAACAGGAGCCGCGGCGCAATCCGTTCGCTACTTACCGGTGTGGCTTTTAGCGCCGGCTGGAGCCCCTGTGTAGGGTTGGCGTTGTCATCCATTTTGCTTCTGGCCGGGTCTGCCGAAACGCTGTGGAACGGGATTGAGTTGTTGGCCGTGTATTCGCTCGGGTTGGGTGTTCCGTTTTTACTGATTTCATGGTTGCTGACGTATTCGCTGCAGTTCATGAAAAAAATGAACAGATGGATCCCTCTCCTGTCCAAACTGAATGGCTGGCTGCTCATTGGGCTGGGGTTTCTGTTGTTTACCGGGCAATTGCAGAAGATCAGCGCCTGGCTATCCCAATATACGTTTTGGGAGATCAACTTTTAACGAGTGGAGATGAAACGGATGAAAAAAAGCATGATCGCTGTTCTGGTTTTGATAGGGCTCGTCGTTTATGGCGGATACGATTATTTTCACAAGTCTTCTTCAGAAACCGGAAAAATTGCGGAATCGGGGGAAGCAAACCTGGAGACGGGCATTCTGAAGGGGCAGCTTGCGCCGGAATTTTCGCTTACGGATTTGCAAGGGAATCCTGTTCACCTGTCTGATTTTAAGGGCAAGAAAGTGCTGGTCAATTTTTGGGCGACATGGTGTCCGCCGTGTCGGGTGGAAATGCCCCATATGCAAAAATTTTATGAGGATTACCAATCGAAAGACGTTGTGATTTTGGGTGTTAACCTGACACCTACCGAGGAAAATCCGGATAACGTACAAGCATTTGTGAAAGAGCAACAGCTCACGTTCCCCATCGTTCTGGACAAGGAAGGAGACGTCATGCAAACCTATCAGGTTGTCGCCTATCCCACGACATTCTTGCTGGACTCGGACGGAGTGATTCGGGAAAAGTTTCAGGGCGCGATTAATTACGACATGATGAAAGAAGCTGTTTCCAATATCAAATAAGACGGGAGAGGTTATGCCGCATGAGTCAATCGGTTAAAAAATTGATTTTGTTAACACTATCCGCTTGTCCGATGGGCCGCTCCATGAATACGGTCATCGGAGAATTGCTTGCCTGCAAAAAAGAGCTTGCATATGAAGTCGTCTATGTGGATGTTGACCATGAAACGACCAATCGATATCGCATTAAGATGAATCCCACCACGCTCTTTTTGGATGACAGCGGCGTTGAATTGTACCGTATTGAAGGTTTTAAAGAAACGGAAGAGGTATGGAACTTGATTAGACAGATAGAAGAAGGATCGCTGCGATCGGAAGCGCCGCGGGAAGAAAACCGGGAGACTACCGAAACTTACACGATCTATTTGTTCCAAAACGGCAACGCCGTTCCGGTGGAGACAACGGTGATCAACAAGACTTCCGTTAAAGCGCCAAGAATAACAACGATTCAACAATTGTTGCGCACCCGGCCTGAAGGATTTGACAATCCGTTTCCGGCAGACACTTCGCTTGAGCGGGTTTCCTTTCATCATGATTCTTGCGTCGTAACGCTCTGTTCGACAAATGAAGTGAGCATGGAAGAAACCGATCGGATGAAGACGTTGCTCGCTCATACTTTGGCGGTCTACGGCATCTCCGAAATCAAATTGGAGTGGATGAAGCAGTCCAATTAGCCAACCACGAAGCAAAGAAGGGAGAGGGAAGCCCATTGTAATAATCTTGCCCATCGTTATAACGATCGTAATGTAATCTATTATTGTAAGTAGATTATTGGAATCCTGATGGACGATGGGGACGATTCAGACGGAAGAGAGGCTGGACTCAATGTGGGAGGGATATCAGATTTCACAGGCCGAAGAAAACTTGACAGTCTTGGCTTGACTCATAGTGGGACATAAGTCTGTGATTTTTTTGGTTATAAAAAAATGGTAAAATCATTTTAGGGCCGCCTAAGTTATGCTGTTGAAATAGGGCTCTTTTTTTTATCCAAAATAGGTGGACATTCTCCAGGTCGAAATGCCCGCCGATGTCGGGACTTGAGTACTATGTATTCGTACTAGATAAGAAAAAATGCCTATGAAATTATACTAAAATGATGGAATTCAAACGTGATAATGGCGGTTTAAATGTAGACGGTACAGAAAGGGGGGAAAGATGATGGTGTTTGTTTTTATTGTTTTATGGGCATTGGCTGCCCTTTTAGTTATTATCAACCCCAAATATGAAGTAACCAGGTGGGCTGCGTCTTTGCTTTTTGTCGCTGGTGGCGGAGCACTTTCCCTTACCATTACCGAAAACGTATTACCCTATTTACATCAATTCCGGATTGGGATGGACGCTTTGGATCGAATCTTGTTCAAAATCCATTTAGCGGGCTCCTTTATGAATCTGGCAGGAACCCCCTATTGTTTCCTGATGTTTGCGATCCATTATTCTGAACTGTTTCGGGAGAGAATCCAAAAAGTCATCGCCTGCCTGTTATTTTTACCGATACCGGCGATGTTTTGGATCACCCCCTTTACTCCAGACATTCAACCGAATTACCGGATGTATTTCTTTTGGTGTGGTAAGCGTCAAATATTCCCCACCTACACGGACTCGAAGATTCATGAAAAACTAAGCGTATCGGAAAGATAGGAGGTACGCGCGAATGAACGAAAA
>NZ_KB899886.1 GCF_000378425.1 Cohnella laeviribosi DSM 21336
GCTGAATCGAGCCATTTGACTCATCCTCTCAAACCGACCTTTCTCTTAGTTTAATGTATTGGTTTGAGAGTTTACACAAAAGATTTTATAGACTCAAAATATATTACGGAATTCAGCCTCTAATCATCCCGACCCAGTATGAAAACGAAACCGGTCTTTTGTTGGGCTGATATAGTGGTTTAGTGTTGATCTGCACCTCACAAAATTCAAGTCCGTGTGGGCTAACACCCCGTGGAGGTTCGAGTCCTCTCAACCGCACCATAGTTGTATTCAACTCCAAGCGTCGATCTGGGGTTATTTGTTATTACAAGATTCGGAATCATAGGGACAACTGTTTTTATCAGTCTGTTCCTTTTTTCTTTTGGCAAAAAGAAGGAAATCATCACTTTTGTATCGAATTTTCTCGGAAAATCTGATTTGATTTCATCTTCATTCGGAAGAGCGTGAATATTTGTCCGTTTTATTTCTGCCCATTGAATGGATTTTGAAGAATATCTAAATCCAATTTTGAAAACTAGATATTTTCATCAACACTATGAACCCAAAGTTTTAAACAAAATTCGTGTATCACCCTTTTTTCGGTACATAGAAGAATTCGCAGAATATAAGTTAGATGACATTGGTCCGAAGATACAGAGTGCAAAGGGATATTACGATTTTTGTTTACTGTAGAGATTGCTGTCGCCAAGGCTCTGAAGCGAACATGATGTAACTCAGTTGATTGGGACGGTACCTAGAAACAAAGGCGGGAGGCAGAGCATAAGCGCCGAAGCATATTCATAACGAAGCAAAAGGGTCGTATTTTGAAACTTTGTCGATGAGAGGTGAAGATGAAACAATGAGTATGAAACGTGGAAGAAGTCAAAGAAGGGCGACAGCAGGAGGA
This sequence comes from Cohnella laeviribosi DSM 21336, assembly GCF_000378425.1. Lineage (GTDB taxonomy): Bacteria > Bacillota > Bacilli > Paenibacillales > Paenibacillaceae > Cohnella > Cohnella laeviribosi. Next base: position 887 of record NZ_KB899886.1, read on the forward strand.
ACAAAGGCGCATCATAGTTACGATTAATGAAAGAGGCACAATTTACAGACATACATGTCGCCCGGAAGTAATGAAGTGCAAGGATGGACCGAGTGCAGGACCAACATCATCTAACGTCGTATTCACGCAGCGTCACTTTTCGTCCTTAACCTCAGTGAAAAGGTTTAGGACTCTTGTTCCTTGGTTCGCCCGAAGCAGGCTGGAAGCCAACTCATAAGGCAGTAACTCAGCAAGCAAAGAAGAGAATTCAGGCGGACAACCCTGCACCGGCTAAGTGCACTGACGCGCACCCGGCCCTGGCGGGCCTTAAGCCGGTGAGGGTTCGTGAATTCGAGAGACGTTAGGCGAAATTAATTCCTGTAAGGAAGTCGATAAAGGTGTTGTGGAAATTCCACGAAGTAATCAGTGAAGAGCAGTTAAAATCCACTAAAGAATTGTTAAACAAATGGCTTATCTTTATCGATAAGATCAGAGATAGTATTCTTCAAAATTCTACAACTCTTGAGAACAAAAAAGATCAGACAAATCAAAGACACATGATATTGTCTGAATTGAGTATGGCTCAATTTTTTACTTTTAACTCAATTGCAACTTTAGTTTCAAATGCACATTATTCGGATGCATTTACTTTATTAAGGGTCTTATATGAAGGGCACTTGCATTTTTGGAACCTATGGAATTGTGATGATCAAGAGATTAAAAGATACATTGGACTAATAGCAATGCATGAATGGAGTATTGCAAACGAAGTTTTATCATTAAATAGTTCTTACCTTAGGGATGAATATTATAACGCTGAGAAGTTGGAAATATTAAAAAAACATTATGATGAAGCTAGGTTACTATTTAACTGTCGTGAAGGGAAGATACCCAAAAACTATACAACAAAATCAACATTTAAACTCGCTCAAGAAATTGATGAATCTGAAGGTGGTAGTCCATTCAGACAGTTAATGCATAGCAGATTGTATTCATCTGGGTCAGAATATGTGCATCGTAGTTTCTACGGATTACGAGAAGGATATGCAATAGTTGAAAACAATGGGAAACATGTTTTGTTCCCTAATCCTCGTAGAGGAATCGAGACTTGTTGGTGGGCGACTTCAATTGAACTAGATACAGTAATTTGGCATTCATCGTTTTTAGAACTTGAAAGTATTACAAAACTAATGAAAGAACTTAGAGATGAGGTAAGAGAACTAGCTAAAGAATGGTTGTTGAATGGGAATTAACTTCGCCTACAATGTTCACGCTTCGGGCTCGCCTAACGGCGATCCCTCGGTCTGCTGAGGCATTTCGGGGAAGTGAAATCAGTGGACACATCCGCACCGACCAACCGCATCGCGGCCGCCCCTGATGGGGCTTAGGTCGGTAGGACGTCGTGAACACGGAAAACGTTATGCGAAATTCGTCAAAATGAAAGGAAATGAACCAGATGATTGAAAAGTGGGTTCACATTGAATGTATTTTTAATAACAAATGGGGATTGAAAATAATTAACGAAATAAACAAAGCTGTCAAAGAGGGTCGTATGGAGTCACCTAGCGATACATTTTATGATTATTCAATGTCAATAGCCATTCGACTAGACTTGATTGGTCGTCTATTACAAAGATTAAGCCGACATTTTAGTGAAATTGAAAAGTACATAGTGGATGTTAAAGACGAGTACATATTTACTCAAAGTAAGGATGGATTTGCATTAAGAATAGATGAGGAACTGAAGCTGGATTTACTAATAGATATTGATGCTTTTTTGTTCGAGGTAAACTCTTGTTGCGAATTGCTAGGACAGTACATGTATGAGCTATATTCAGCATTAGGCATTTCCATAAGCAAAGAAAATATTGGAATAACCCAGGCTAAAATTCTGAAAGAAAAGAAAATTAATACATCGTGGTTTAGAAAACTCGACGAGAGCAGGAATTTCTTTATACATAACGCCGCTCCATATATAGCAATAGACGTCACAAAGAATGAAAGTAAGAACTTGATTATAATGAAAGAAAATCTAAAAAATTTTACTGATCAGAGGAAATATATAACGATAACAACATTAGTCGAGATAAGAGAAGGATTTAGAAGTTCATTACCAATTTTCCAAGAACATTTAATAGATTGTGTAAGAAGTGCTTCGAGGTGACGAACATCGCAACATCGCAGTGTTTTTTGACCTTCCCAAAATGCCGAGAAGCCTTTTCCTATAAGAGATCTCGCGAATTTCCCACTTCGCTTTTGTTGTGCTGACTGCGCATTACTTTGAATGTCCCAGCCAAGATATGCGCACTTAGCGCTAAAGAGATATGCACGGCTGGTGGTTCGAGCATAACTCGCGCCAAATCAACAGTCAAGGCAGATCTTATTTTCGACCGCGTGTAACTCAAAATTGTACGAGGAGGTTTTCGTTCGCGCGAAATGCCGGGACGCCTTGATAGATAAGGGGTTTGCGAAAAGTCGACCTCGCTTTTCTCGGTTAGACCTCGCCAAACTCCGTAATTTTCAACCGTTTTTTGACTCACCTCGCGTTTATCGCGACGTTGCGAGGTTGAGTTGTGCGCGGTTGGTGAGTCGACATTACCTCGAAATGAAAAATGAGTCAAGTTGTTTGAATGTAAAAATCTGTTAAGATTTAATTGTGGACAAATTGATTTAATTTGTGTTATAATTAAATAATATGCCGGTGTGGCGGAATTGGCAGACGCGCGCGACTCAAAATCGCGTCCGAAAGGGTGTGGGTTCGAGTCCCTCCACCGGCACCAAATACGTAACGAAGCTCTTAAGGATAACTTGTCCTTGGGGCTTTTGTTGCGTACCGGAGGTGCTCGG
>NZ_KB899887.1 GCF_000378425.1 Cohnella laeviribosi DSM 21336
GGGCTGAAAAGTTTGCTTTCTCGTTATCTGGAACTTTGTCAACCTTTTGGAAACGCCTAGTGCGGACCCGCATGCTAGGTGTTGTGAGAGGACGGAGGTTAGCCGCCCCCTCCTACTCGATCTTTTCCCATCTTGTCTGGTTAATTGGGTGACGTTGATTTCATAGCCAAGGACAAGCATTTATAACCAGCTCAGAGATGGACGTTATGATGGGAAGGCCGTACTTCCACGAGAAAGCCCGATGTCCCTCACCCCCCGTCTTGCAGGCAAACGGAAGCAAAACCGCAACTTTGGAAAAAATCCCCTCGTCTAAAGAGATGTACCATTTCGGAAAGGGGTGCCGTTCATGGATTCCACGGATTGGGTCTGGTTTTCGCCGCTTCAGCCTCCTTTTGCGGTCGCGGGGTTTCCCTGGCTGCAAACGGAGGGCAAATACCGCCGGCTTCCCGTCAACCCTCCCTACGCCGTGCCGGCTGCCGTCGACGCGCTCGCGAACCATACGGCCGGAGGCCAAATTCGCTTTGTCACCGATTCGTCCCGGCTGGCGGTTCGGGTTCGGCTTGCCGGACCGGCCAATATGTACCATATGGCCGCGACGGGGCAGTGCGGCTTCGACTGCTACGAGGAATGGGAAGACAAGCTGATCTACCGCGCCACGACGCAGCTTAGCCCGGCCGTCTCCGAATACGAAGCGCTGCTGTTTGAGAACGGTTCGACAGCCCCCCGGCAGATCGTGCTGAACTTCCCGCTGTATCAGGGCGTGGAAGAGGTGTCGGTCGGTCTTGAAACCGGGGCATCCGTCTGGGCTCCACCCGCTTACGAAGGTCAGGGCCGCATCGTCGTGTACGGGACGTCCATCACCCAGGGCGCCTGCGCCTCGCGTCCCGGCATGTGCTATACGAATCTGCTCAGCCGCCGCCTGAACCGGGAATTCATCAACCTCGGCTTCTCGGGAAGCGGCAAAGGAGAACCCGAGCTGTCCCGCATCATCGCGACCATCCCGGACGTGGCCTGCCTGGTGCTGGATTACGAAGCGAACAGCGTGACGCCGGAGCTTTACGCCCAGACGCTGCCGGAGTTCATCCGGATTTACCGCGAAGCCCGTCCCGAGACGCCCGTCCTGGTGCTGTCCCGCATCCCGTTCGCCAGGCAGAAGTTCGACGAGGAGGCGCGCCGGCAGCAGGAGACCCGCAAAAAGATGCAGATCGAGCTGGTCCGTTCGCTTCGTGCCGCAGGGGATCACAACATCTATTTTCACGATGGAGAGAAGCTGCTGCTGCATCATGGGCAGGAATGCTTTGTGGACGGCATCCACCCGACCGATCTCGGCTTTATGCAGATGGCGGACGGCCTGGAGCCGGTGCTCCGCACGATCTTGAAAAAATCTTGAGACGATGCACGCCAAGCGGAGTTCTCCCGTACAATAACCCATGCCCAAAACGTATGGGGGAGGAGGACAAACCGTGATTGTAATTGCAGGCAGCGGCGACCACGCATTGGACACGTCGGCCCTGTCGGATTTGGAAAGGGAAATCGTGCGGCAAAAGCAGCAAAGCCGGACCGTTTACCGCTACGATTCGGAGGCCGCCTTGATGTTCGAGCTCCGAATGCGGAGCGCGACGGTGCAGGCGTCCAGGGCGCTTAACGCGAGCAGGCCCGGCTTCACCTCCTTTCAACATTCGCGCTGCAACGAACGTTACTGGAACCGGACGGAGGAAGGCGGCTTCCGGCTGAGAAGCGGCGTCACGCCGGCGGAGGGACTGCGCGATATTTTTCAAAACGGAAGGGAGTACGCGTTCGAATGCGCGACCGCCATCGTGATCGTGTTTTACAGGGCGATTCTCGACACGAGCGGCGAGGCGTTTTTCAATACCTATTTCCCCAACCTGTATTTATACGACTGGCATCATGACAGCGACCTGCGCCTGATCCGGGCCAGCGGCCCGGAATCGTTCCCGGGGGACGTGCTGTATTTTCCGAATCCCGACCATGATCCAAGAAGGCCGGAATGGCAGGGGGAAAATGCGGTGAAGCTGGCCGACAATTTGTACTATGGACATGGAATCGGAATCGCGTCGGCGGAGGCCATCATCGCCGCCCTTAACCGGACGAGAGCGCCCGGCAGCACCGTTTCCGCCTATATGTCGGATCTGATCGTGTTTCCGGACACCGAGCATCTCCGCAGGCTGATGTCAAGGGAACCGGCGCAGGGAAGGCGCATCGATGCGGACAGCCCGATCGTCACCCGGATCGGCAGCCGGCGTTATATCTGCTGAAGCCGGCCGTTGGGGCGGGCCGCTTCCGTATTTTCCGCGGGCTTGCGCAGCTAGTGGCACCGCAAGCCCGCGGCGCCGAAGCCGGAGAGGAAAGGCGCGGTAGGGGGAGATGGGGACAAGCCGTTTCGGGCGGCCGGCGGCGAAAGGTATAATGGGAGGCGTATACTTTCAAAAGGAGCTTAACCGATGGCAAAGCCGAAATATTACGTTGTGTGGGCCGGAAGAAATCCGGGGATTTATGAAAGCTGGCCCGAATGCCGGAAGCAAATCGAGAAATTCGAAGGCGCCAAGTACAAATCGTTCGAATCCAGGGCGGAGGCGGAAGCGGCTTTCAGAGACGGATGGGAAAAGCATTGGGGCCGGAACAAGCCTCAGGGGCTGAGCCTGAAGACCGCTTCATCGTCCTCTTGGGAAGACGAAATCGATTACGACAGCATTTCCGTCGATGCGGGCACGCGGGGAAATCCGGGACCCGTCGAATACAAGGGCGTCGACACCCGCACCGGGGAGGTTATTTTCTCGTACGGACCGATAAGCAAAGGGACGAACAACATCGGCGAGTTTTTGGCGATCGTTCACGCGCTTGCCTACCTGCAGAAGCTGGGCAGTGACAAGACCGTGTACAGCGATTCCGCCAACGCGATCAAATGGGTGAAGCAGAAAGCGGTGTCCACGACGCTCGCCCGCGACGCTTCGACGGAGGAGATCTGGAAGCTGATCGACCGCGCGGAGCATTGGTTGAGAACCCATACATACAAAAACAAGGTGCTCAAGTGGCAGACGGAGAGGTGGGGCGAGATCAAGGCCGACTACGGCAGAAAATAACCCGCCTCAGAAGGCCGGCCCGCACAAAAAAAGAGGCTGCTCCTCGGATGCAGGAGCTTGCATTGCAGAACCCTGCATTGAACTGACCCCCGTCAAGTAGACAGTACAAAAAAATAAAAATCGGTTAAGCGGCCTTGGTCCTGAATTCCATGGGACTGAGGCCGTTTAGTTT
>NZ_KB899888.1 GCF_000378425.1 Cohnella laeviribosi DSM 21336
CGGACTACATGACGGGTCAGCAGCGGGGCTGGGGGCAATGTAGGGTACTGAGCGGACTACATGACGCTCACGCCGAACGGAATTCCTGTCGCGAACTGACCTTGACGCGCGGATGCCCCGTCTCTGCAAGCCGAACGGCCACGCGGGCCGCCCGTTTGCCGGAAGGGACCCCAACGGTGACGGTTCCTGCCCCCCAACGCGCCCTTCAATCCGCCGCATAAAAAAAAGCCCGATGAAGCGATTCATCAGGCTTTCTCCGATTCCAAGCAGTTAAGCACGAGCCGGTACCGGATGTCGGCTTTGAGCGAGGCGGCTACCGAGCAATATTGGGAGGTGCCGAGCTCGATGGCCTTCCAAATGCGGTAATCCGGAATGTCTCCGTCCACCTTGAAGATCAAGTCGATGGACGTAAATCCCTTCGGCGCCTCCTCGCTGCGAATGCCGGCCGTCTCGATTTCGATCCGGCGGATCGACGGCAGGTACTTATCCAGGATCATCGTGACATCGATTCCGATGCAGCCCGCCAGGCCCGCAAGCAGCAACTCCATCGGGGTCGCTCCCTTGCCGTCTCCTCCGTAAGCCGGCGTTGCATCCATCTTCACGGGGGAACCGGAAGGCCCCACCGACTCAAAAACGCGTTTGCCTTGCCATACTGTCGTCACTTTCATTCATGAGTCCCGCTTTCGTCGTTGTAAAGGTGGCAGGCGACATACCGGTTCTCGGCAATCCGCCGCCACTTGGGTTGTATGCTGCCGCACTCCGGCCGGGCCAGCGGGCAGCGCGTATGAAACGCGCAGCCGGGCGGCGGATTGCGGGGGCTCGGCACTTCGCCGGAGAGCACGATCCGCTCCCGCCGTCTGGCAGGGTCCGCCTCGGGGATCGCCGAGATGAGCGCCTGGGTGTACGGATGAAGCGGCCGCTCGAACAGCTCCGGCGTCGGACCCGTTTCGACCATTTTGCCTAAATACATAACGCCCGTGCGATCGCTGATGTACCGGACGACCGACAGATCGTGCGAAACGAATAAGTACGTAAGCGCCAAGCGGCTTTGCAATTCTTGCATCAATTTCAGGATTTGCGCCTGTATCGACACGTCCAGAGCCGAAACCGGCTCGTCGAGTACGACGAATTTCGGCTCCAGAATAAGCGCCCGCGCGATTCCGACCCGCTGCCGCTGCCCGCCGGACAGCTCGTGCGGATAGCGAAGGGCGTGCTGCTTCGACAATCCGACGACCTCCAGCATCTGCTCGACCTTGGCGCGAAGGGCCTCGTCGGACAAGTCCAAATGGGTGCGAAGCGGCTCCTCCAGCGTGCGCCGTATGGTCCATCTCGGGTCCAGCGAACCGTAGGGATCTTGAAAAACGATCTGCATGTCGGTTTTCAATTTCCGCAGCTCTTCCGTGCCGATTCGCGTAATGTCCGTGCCCTCGAACCAAATGCTTCCCGCCGTCGGTTCGATGAGGCGGAGAATGGTTTTGCCGAGCGTCGTTTTGCCGGACCCGGACTCTCCGACGACGGCGAACGTTTCGCCTTTGCGAATCGTAAGGGAGACGCCGTCCAGCGCCTTGACTTCTCCGCCTCCCCGGCGGAACAGCCCTTTCTTGACGGGGTAGCTTTTTTTCAAATCCCGGACTTCAATCAACGCCGGCATTCGTCTCCCTCCCATACAGGTGGCATTTGCACCGGTGACCGTTCCCGAAGTCGACCGCGCCGGGCTCGTCCGTCACGCAAACGTCCATCTTGAACGGGCAGCGGTCGGCAAACCGGCATCCGGCCGGGTAATCCGCGGGGTGAGGAACCTGTCCGGCAATCGAGTACAATTGTTTCTCCTTTCCGGAGAACTGGGGAATCGATTTTAACAGCCCCATCGTGTAGGGATGCTTAGGCTCGCGGAAAAGCCTGCCGACGTCTCCCTGCTCGACGATTTGCCCGGCATACATGACGGAGACTTTATCGCAGGTTTCGGCAACAACCCCGAGATCGTGGGTGATCAGGATAATGGCGGTTCCCCGCTCCCGCTGCAGCTTCCGCATCAGATCCAGAATTTGCGCCTGAATCGTCACGTCCAGCGCGGTTGTCGGCTCGTCGGCAATCAGAATTTCCGGATTGCAGGCCATGGCGATTGCGATCATGACGCGCTGGCGCATGCCCCCGGAAAGCTGGTGCGGATAAGCGTTTGCGACCTGATCGGGCGCGGAAATCCCGACGTCGCCGAGCAGTTCGATCGCTTCCTTGCGCGCGGCCTTGCGGCTGATGCGGGCATGCCGGCGGATGGCTTCCGCGATTTGGCTGCCGACTTTGAAAACGGGATTGAGCGCCGTCATCGGCTCCTGAAAAATCATGGCGATCCGCTTGCCGCGCACGTTTCTCATTTCTTTTTCGGACAACCGGACCAGGCTTTCTCCTTGCAGGCGGACGTCGCCTTGCGCAATGGCGGCTTTGCCTTTGGGCAATAACCGCATGATGGACAAGGAGGTGACGCTTTTTCCGCTGCCGGACTCCCCTACGATGCCCAGCGTTTCTCCCTTTTCCAGCGAGAAGCTGATGCCGTCCACCACGCGGACGGGGCCGGACGGGCCGGCAAATTCTACGGTCAGATTGTCGACGGACAGAAGCTTGGTCATCGTTGCCTCCCGTGCTCAGGTGGGAAACCCCCGAAGGGATTCGGGGGCCTTGTCTTGATCTTATTTATAGAGCGAAACGAACCGAATGATTTCA
>NZ_KB899889.1 GCF_000378425.1 Cohnella laeviribosi DSM 21336
CCGGCTTCAGCTGTCCGCTGCCTGGGAATGCCTGAGCCCCGTTGCTCTTGAATTCAGCGACCCAACGGTAAAGCGTATTCTCATGCAGCCCCATTTCCCGGACTACCTGCGCCACCGTTTTGCCTTCTTCTTGAATGAGTCTTACGGTTTGAAGTTTGAATTCCTTGTCGTACTTTTTCGTCATGTTGGACACCTCGAGTTTGTGCTTTTATTGTCGCATTCTCGGTTTTCTGTGTCCAATGTAAAGTCTAGTATCACGCATGTGGCAATCAACATTGCTTCAAATTCTCTCAGTTAAGCCGTTAATGTACCATTTGTTTTTTTTCACAGTTATATCTTTGTCATTCGAATTCGGAATAAATACTAATGAGTATTTGTCCATATCTAATGGGAAAATTATCTCTGCTTCATGGTCGCAAAATGCATACCTAAAAGATGTAATCTGATATATCTCTTTGACTATGGATATAACAAACTCACTTGCGTTTTCAAGAACCTCGACGGAATAGTCAGGAATTATCTCATTTTCCTGCAATGAAATAATAACTCCCAAGTAGTCCTCATTCTTTTCCAAATTCATATATATTTTTTTTACATTTGAGAATAAGGAACCACTATCAATAACAACTTCACCATAATAGTTTGTTATCAGCGGAACCAAACTATCTAATTCATATACTCCATTGATTTGTTCAATCCAATTTTCCCCTTCCTCGTTTGTTGCGTATTTCATAGATTTAATTTTCCCATTATCACTAATAAAATAATTTATTATTTTGTATAGTTTCTCTGAGAAAAGCTCGATTTTGTTGTCGTAAATAAATCCAATATTTACGGTACTACTCATTTTTCTTCACCCTTTCTTAAAGAAAGTTAATATATTCTTTGTCCATTCTCTTGATGATACTTTAATTGAGCATCGGAAAATTTCCAACCACCAACATAATTACCATCGATATCAACATAACTTCCAAGACCAGTCTTACTATCATAAAATACAAATACAGATTGCCCCCTATACTTAGAAAGCCAGATATCTGAGTTGAGTCCATATAATTGTGTAAAATGGTAGACTTCCAAGAACAAAGGGAGCCATATTCAAATCCCTCAGTTAGAATGATGGTGTCGATGCAACATTCAACAGGAGGAGAATTTGATATGGCTCAATACCAGATTAACTTAGATTCTCAGCTTTTGCATCAACTTTTCTTGGGAAATGCGCAAGATGCCAGTGTCGCAAAGTTGCTGGAATCGGTACTGAATCAAATCTTACAAGCGCAGGTGACCAAACAATTGGATGCGCAGCGTTATGAACGTACTGAACATCGGCGAGGTTATCGCAATGGCACCTATCCCCATCAACTACATACGCGCATCGGCACCATCACGTTGAGTGTACCGCGCATCCGTGGCGACAAGTTTACGACGGAACTGTTTGCCCGTTACCAGCGCAGCGAACAAGCCTGTATTTCGTCAAGCAAAAATCCCCAAAAAAATCGTGCATTTTTCCCTTTGTCAAGTGTGTAAGTGTATGGTTTGTTGGTTGTATTGTACGACCCTGCTTCTAAGATGTAAACCCGACAATATTTTCCCTGCTCGCGAAGCTTCGTTTTTTCGGCACTGGGTAGCCCCCACAATAAAGAAACCTTGAACGGCGTTTAGCCAATCAAGGTTAGATGAAATAAATCAAATATTAGGGGCAAACCAAGTCATAAAAGATTCATATTTTTCAAAGTTGAAAGCAGCAAGTTATAAAAATATTGACACGCATCCTCCTCAGTCTTAAAAGTCTTGAGCCCCGATTTATTCCCTCGTTCACTATAATAGACTTCCCAGTGTCCGTTCGATTTACCTATACACAATGCTTCATTTGGAAGGCCCCCATTCAATGAATACATGTCAGGTCTAATGTTTGCTGACTTTAACTTTGATTCCAATTCTTTAATGTCCATTCTAACGTTCCACCCTCCTTAAATAACCACCTTCAATAAGCTCCTTAATACTCTGATCGAATTTGTATTGAATTCCGCCACCCGGTTGATCAAACCAAGGTGCAATTTTTCCACCTAATGCATCGAGTGGTTTTACAACTTCATAAACAGTATAAGGCTTGGTCTCCGTCCCGGGAGCTAACGAACGCATCTCGTATGGAGTCCCTTCAGGCGATACGAATTTGCCTGTTTCGAGTCCATACCGGTCAATTCTTGTTCCCGGTTGTAGTGTTACTTTTTTTGGTACCCCTGCAAACCCGTCATTTTTAGGCCAAATGATGTTTCCTTTGCTATCAACCCATTTACTAGTATTACCCGTCCCCTAAGTTGTAAAGCTAAACTATTGAAAAGTAACGGTGGTTGCTAGAATACTAGCGATATGATGCTAGACTGAATAGTGGACACCGAGAATCGAGAATGCGACAATAAATTCAGCAAAATCGAGGTGTCCGAAGATGAGTCAAAAGTATGACA
>NZ_KB899890.1 GCF_000378425.1 Cohnella laeviribosi DSM 21336
TCTTCTCACTTTTACATTTACAGTAAGATTTGTGGATGAAGTTTTTATTTGTCGACACTTTCGTTCCATGTCAGGTTTGAGCGAAGTGTTGTGCCACCACCGGAATCGTCATTGCTTGTTAAAAATCTTAAATTAGCATCATACAACTCCAGATAAGTGTCAGTCTCCGGACCATAAGGAACTGTTTCTATATCTACATATCTGTTTTGACTTGTTACCTTAAACCATTTTTCTGTTTGACCATATGCAGTTGAGTAATAAGTTAAGCTCTCACCTTCATTCCAATAAGAACCGCTATAAAAGAAAGGAGCAATATTTCCGGACGATTTGTCCGATTGATCGTAGTAATAATGCAGAATCTCCATCCAATTATAGCCTTGGTCGTTCAGATAATCTGCGCCGTATTGTTTCATCTCTCCACCGTGGTAAGGTCCCGGTTGTCCTTGCGTACCAGCTACATAAGCAGTGTAGAAAATATTGCCACTTGAGTTTTCTATACCAATTCCTCCAACCGCATTTATAGCTGCCAGAGAATCGGATGTTTCCTTACCTGCTTCCGGATTATAAACCTGGTCGGCCGTTGTATCCTTAACATCATAAGCCTCGTTAGGATACTTGGGGCTTGCCCAAACACGATACCAACCGACAAATTTGGTAGCCATTGCCCCTGCTTTTAAAGATTCCATTTTAGGGGTGGTATATAAAATCCATTCGTTCGGCAAGACTCCCCGTACATAATCATAGAGTGTCGGCGTATCAATCCGGTTGTAATTGACCCTATATACACGAATGTTACTGGGAGGAAGATGCTGATTGGATGGTTTATAGGGGCTCACATCGTTTGGCGTGATGATTGATTGCGCAACTCCCCCATACGTGGACTCGGTAACACTACTTTGTTGCTGCGCCTTTTCTTGCAAATATTTATCTTCCTCTTTTGTCAACTTGCTTGGCGCGGGATTGATATATCCCTTTTCTGCTTGAATCTGTTGTTCACTTGCACGAAGGTCTTCTAGCAGATCCCCCTTTTTGTTAACGATTTTTCCTTCAGCACGTTGTTTTGCAACGAAGATGGCGGCTTTTTCGTCTTCACTACCAAAGCCGTAGCCCATATTGCTAATCGTTTCAATCGGTGCAATGGAGTTTTCGAGTATCTTCCATTGCCCGAGTTCCTTGCCTACTATCACGAGACGATAGTTTACTCCATTATAAAAATATTTATCTTCTTTCTTCACCTTGAAATCCATGCCTACAAGGTAAGAATGGATGTCTTGGTATTTATCCTGATAATAAGCAAAGTTGGTCAGGCGAGACACAAAATCGTTCGGAAGCTCTTTTATTTCGGAAAGCGTCACCGAATCGACGTTATGGATTCCTAGAAATTGATTTTTAAAATCAGTATTTTCGATAAACGACTTGATTTCTTGCTGGTTTTCAGATGCCTCAAGACTAACGTATTTATCCCAATCGTGCTTATCAAGAGCCTGGATATCCTGCAAAATTACTGTTGCCGATTCATCATTGATCGGAGGTGTATTTGGGTTTGCAAATACACTAGATGAGAAACAAGCCGTAAGTAGCATGACCAATCCAAAGCTAGAGATGCGTTTGGCATTTCTTTTGAACATTGTTCCTACTCCTTTCATTCCTTCATTTTGTTGTTGACAGCGGCTTACATACCACATATAAGTTTCGATCTTTTCTCTGTGTCCTCCCTCCGAAACACGCTATTAATTAAAGTTTAGCGTAGTCGGAGTCGTTCAGAATCTATCTAAATCCCAACATAACCCCTATCAACCAGAAATTTCCCTAACAAAATATTAGACACCTTAGAAGACGCAAAAGTTACATCCACATATTAAATTGGATTTATTTCCTACAGTTGCCAATACAACATAGACGGCTTTTTTGCTCAGTATGATCATCAGTCGACCATGGCACCACCCCCGTCTGCTGAGTATTGTCCCTTGCAATATATCAGACACAGTATATATGGTAAAAGTTTCATTAAAAGATAAATTTGGTATATTCCCCTAAAAAAATCGGAAGGGCGTCCTAAGAGTTAGAATAAGCACTATTTCCTATTGATCTGTAGAATTCAAGCAAATCGAATAGGTGGGAGGAAGCTAGCTTGGCTACTGTCCTACATCTTAGTTGTCCGCAAAACACGTCCGACATCGCGCGGACGCCAAGGGCAGTCGAAGTCGTGAAGGGCATCAGCTTCGTTTGCACGTTCGTGCCTGCGCCCATCTTGAACGTCGATCCGCCGTCCCCGCGAAGTACTCGAAAGCCCGCAAATGGCAGCCAATGAGGGTTTCCAGCTTTTCGTCCTCCGTAAACTCCACGTACATCATGCGGGAATATCCCAGC
>NZ_KB899891.1 GCF_000378425.1 Cohnella laeviribosi DSM 21336
TAGCTACATGACTTATCCATCTTTCAGGATGGTCGATGGTTGAAAATCTAAGAACGAGTGAGAAAACGCGAGAAAACATTAAATAATAGTGGGAGAGATATATAGATTAAATTGTTATAACCTAATCCATTATGTGTAGCTGGAATCGTGATTCCCGTCTCATGCCTTACGATTAACCTCAACGCTGAGTATAGTTCAGAATCTAATATATGGCCGTCAAAATCAGGCACAGTATTACCGAAGGAAGCTCCTGTATTATTAGCATATCTAAGCATTTCTTTTTTGCCTTGCTCCATTCTTCCCTGCAAAAGCTTTATTAATTCGCTTGCTGCAGATGAGAATTGTTTCTTTCTTCGGGTAATTTCTTCTTTTTGCTCTTCTTTCGATTTGGAAGTATCACTTTTTATTTCATAATCCATAAAGAAATCTAAAACTTCTCGCAATAAGGAATTTTTTCCGGTGAATAGATCTCTTTCTACATCCCTAACTGCATCCAAAAACTGAAAATCTATTTTTTTCAAAGCTTCAGGATCAGCTGGTTGTTTCAATTCGGGTCTGCCGCCGTAAATATTAAACTTGTATTTTCGCAGAAAATTGTGCTGAATTTCCTTCCAATAATCATCAATGTCATCCGATTCCAAGTTAGCCATTGCCTTTTTGTAATCTTCTTCTTCCTTTTCAGGCAAATAAAATACATAAGTCAACTGTGCCTGATAAGGACTTTTAAGATTCACTAACCAAGTGGACACTGTTACTAAATCTTCAGAGTATTCTGTTTCTCCTTTAGACTCTGTGAATGTTACGGTAATAGTGACTTTAGGAGATTGCTTCTTTAATTCTTTAATACTTATATCTTTATTAAAATCATCAACAGACAATCTTTTAGGTGAACCAAAATTTAAGACAAGATCCAACGCTTTTAAAAGGTTGGACTTACCGGAATTATTATGACCAATGATTACATTCAGACCTTCGGTAAATTCGATGACATTATTACCTTTAAAGTTTCGGAAATTCTGTATACTTATTTGTGAAATATACATAAACGTTCATCCTCTCTTACTTCACTTTTCTCATGTGACCCGATGCCCTACCACATAGTTGGTATTTAACTTTATTTTGTACTTATGACGAAGGTAAACTTTTACCGAAATTAAGCATGCATGTCGAACGTGTAAATAACTCTGCAGCAAGCAGGTGAACCAATGTTTGATCATATGTGAAATTGTACCTAGCTCCCAGTAAATTACTTTGGTTATTCGACAAAAAGTATTTTTTTCCTACTTGTATCCTAATTGACTCAACAAATATTTACAGTTCTTTTCACGAATTTAATATACTTTACAATTTTCTAATAATTCTTTTTGCCTAGGCCCTAACTGAATCACTTTGATAGTGCTTAAAGAAAAAAATTTACTTCAGCAGTCCATTAAATTGATCAATGTAAAAAAACAAAATAGCAGATATTCCATTTACGAGGTTTGAGCGCAACGATGTCTTTTTATTTGAATTGAATGACGGGCAGTACTTATTTTTCAAAAGTTGATGATTTTCAAATTCGAAATGCCTCAGTAGATCACAGTCACAATCAAATAATTTATTTTTACTGAATTTTCATTGAACATGAAAAAGACTGTACGGACTGGAACTAAGTAATCAGATTGTATACTCCTGAATAGAAATTTGACACTTTGATGGATACTATAAATTGAACAGGAATGTTTTTCCAGAACGCTGGATCGAAAGGAGTGGACAATTTATGGCAGTGACGACCAATCGGCGGATGATGAAGCGGATGATGCGTAAGCAATATGCAGGTGCGGTAATACAAGAACTGCAGCAAAAAGGTTATCCAGGCGATGAAGCGAAAAAAGGAAGCGTCCCGTCAAGTGGTGTAAAATTGATTTCTACCGAGTGACCCAGATTTATTTCTGCAAGAGTGTGGTGGATGCAAGAGGAACTTGCTCCCCATTGACGATTTTGGCCATGGATTCGAGACTGAAATAACGACGTGCAACGGTCCATTCATCTTGCTGCTCGATTAAGATGGTACCGATCAGTCGGATAACGGATTCCCGATTTGGAAAGATTCCTACTGCGTCTGAACGTCGGCGGATTTCGCGGTTTAAACGCTCTAACGGGTTGG
>NZ_KB899892.1 GCF_000378425.1 Cohnella laeviribosi DSM 21336
TTCAGCAGCGGCATCGGAATCGTCTCTGGCATTCGGACCTTAAGTATGGTCCATATCTCCCCATTGGCCCAGGCGGCGCCATGAAGCAAGTCTTTCTCGTCACGTTCATTGATGACGCGACGCGGTTTGTGCTGCACGGCGAGTTTTATCCGGTTATGGATCAGACCATTGTCGAGGACTGCTTCCGGAAGGCCATTCAAAAATTCGGCGTTCCCGAGGCGGTTTACTTCGACAATGGCAAGCAATATCGAACCAAGTGGATGACGCGTGCCTGTTCCAAGCTGGGTATTCGGCTTCTCTTTGCTCGCCCCTACTCACCAGAGGCAACCGGCAAGGTTGAGCGATTTAACCGTGTGGTCGATGCGTTCTTGAGCGAATCGGCGCTCGAAAAACCGAAGACGCTTGAGCGGCTGAACGAGCTGTTTGCGGTGTGGCTGTCGGAATGCTACCAGAACAAGCCGCATTCCGCGTTGGAGAACAAGTTCAGCCCGGAATCGGCTTACCGCAGCGACAAGAAGGCGCTTCGGTTCGTCGACCCGGACGAGCTGGCAAATGCCTTCCAGCACTGCGAGAGCCGGAAGGTCGACAAATCCGGCTGCATCAGCTTCAATGGCCGCAAGTACGAGGTCGGTCTCCCATTCATCGGCTGCACGGTGGATGTCGTCTTCGATCCGGCAGACATCACGGAGCTGACGATCGAGTACGAAGGCCATGAACCTTGGCGCGTACGGGAGCTCGTGATCGGGGAGAGAGCCGGGAAGCGACCGCCGCTGCCCGATCATTTTGGCTCAGTGCCGGCGGATTCGTCGAGACTGCTTGCGGCGGCGGAAGAACGCGGACGGGAACGCAAGGAACAGCAGGCGCAAGCCGTCGCTTACCGCCGCGTGAACAAGGAGGATCGCCATGTTTGAGTCCTTCTACGGCCTCGCTCGTTCACCATTCTCTCGGGATATGCCGACAAAGGAACTGTATGAATCGGTTATGCTCGAAGAGACGCTCGGCCGTCTCGAGTATGCCGCTCAGCGGCAATGGTTTGCTGTTGTAACCGGCGATTGCGGTACAGGCAAGACCACAACGATTCGTCGTTTTGCCGAGGGGTTAAACCCCGCGAAATTCAAAGTGCTCTATGTATCGGATTCCAAGCTGACGCCGCGGCACTTCTACAAAGGGCTGCTCGAGCAGCTCGGCTGCGAGTCGAAGTTCTACCGCGGCGACGCCAAGCGGCAGTTGCACCGCGAAATCGAGCTCATGCGCGGCATTCACCGGCTGCAGCCCGTTGTGGTCGTCGACGAGGCGCATCTCTTGGATCGTGAGATGCTGGAGGAAGTGCGTTTCCTGCTGAACTTCAAGATGGATGCGCAAAGTCCCATGGCGCTCATCCTTGTCGGCCAGAGCGAACTGTGGGATCGCCTGAATCTGCAGGCCTATGCCGCCATCCGTCAGCGCATTGACCTGCAATGTAAGCTGCCTCACTTCGACCGGGCGCAGACTGGGGAGTATATTCGCCGTCATATGACGTACGCCGGAACCGAGCACGACATCTTCACCGACGGTGCGATTGATGACATCTTCCGCTTTTCGAGCGGGGCAGCACGGCTCATTAACAAGGTCTGCACACACGCCCTGATTTATGGGGCGCAGAACAAACATCGGATCATCGACGATCATATGGTCAAGCGTGTCATTCAGGGTGAACTGTCATGAAAGGACCTTGGGTAACGATGATCTACGATCGGGAGGCGGACTGCTGGACCGTCCGGAAGGCAGGAGGCACCTACGCGGTGCATTGTGGCGAATGCTTTGAGATACGCGTTGGTGATCGCGGTATTCGGTGCCGGCTTGAGCTTGACCGGAATTGGTATGTCATCATGAGAGAAGCGCGATTCAACTTGAGGAGTAAAGATATTTACCAAGTCCGGTTCGTCTAACGACAAGCAGAGGGAAAGTCATCCGTGCTGACTTTTCCTCTTATCTCTTCACTAAGGACACGATTTCTGGCAAACCTTGGACACCTAACACTGTCATATTCCGGCCAATATGGGTTGGCAGTAACA
>NZ_KB899893.1 GCF_000378425.1 Cohnella laeviribosi DSM 21336
GGGCCGCTGCCTGCAGCCGCCGGGGCGGCTTCTTGACGAACGCCGCCGTTCGGCTGAAGAGCGGCTTCCGCCGAATTTGTCATTTTACTTCCTCCCACTATTATTTAATGTTTTCTCGCGTTTTCTCACTCGTTCTTAGATTTTCAACCATCGACCATCCTGAAAGATGGATAAGTCATGTAGCTATGACATAATTTTCTGGAGGAGCCGGAGGCGGGAATAGAGGTTGGGACGCTGTTCCCAATCTATGGATGAGTCGTATGACCGCACTCTGGATATCCACTCTATTCCCCCGACGGCTTACCCTCCCATGTCACGCTGGGTCTTAGCCCTTACATTCCTTCGTTCTGCCTCTCGAGGTGTGGACGCCGTTTCCTTGCTCCTTTACTGGGTCGTTGCCCTTATGGAAATAGATCCTACGGCTGCTCCGTGCTTCAATTGTCGTTGGTTTATTTCAAGTTCTGTGTGAGAAACGTGAAAATGGTTTGAATTAAGCTGCCATCTGTAACTGGGCCTGACGTACCGGCCCCAGAACATCGGATGGCTGGTACGGAATGCGTTTGGTGCCTAGCGTGTACAATACTCGGATTAATTTACCACAGAGCGCCACAATGGATTGCTTCTTTTTCAGCGGGTTGTGACTTCGCTTCGTGAAGTACTGGTGCAACGCCTTAAACTCGGCGTTCTTCGTCACCATCGGCATCACCGCTCGGAACAACAAAGCCCGAAGCCTGGATCTGCCACGCTTTGTAATCGTCGATTTGCCTTTCTTCTTGCCAGAGCTGTTTTCTTTTAGATTTAAGCCAGCGAGCCGAATAATCTGCTGGCCGTGGTCGTAACCACTAAGGTCCCCGACTTCAGCCAGGAAGCCGGCGAGCGTCACGATGGCAACACCAGGGATGGTCAGCATTTCTTTCGTTCCCGGAATTTGAGCTAACAAACGCTCCACTTCCATCATGATGTCCTCAAGCTGCTTGGCGAACATCTCGTATTGCTCCAGAAGAGTCTTCAGCTCGATTTTCGCTGCTGCCAGTCCTTGTTTAAGGCCGATGGAGGTTCTCGCCGTTTCAAGCAACTGCGACGCTCGTTTGGGACCGACGGCGCGCTTTACGTCTTCTTTCCAACGACGCACGATTGCGCCCACACCTAGCGCCACAATCTCGCTCGGAGTCGGGAATTCACTCAGCGTAATCAGCGAAGCCTTGCCCTCCCAGTCCTTAAACACCTGGCCATACTCCGGAAAGAAGCGGTCTAACCAATTCTGAATGCGGCGCTGGACTTGGCCGAAGTTAACCATGACCTTCTCCCGAAGATTCATCAGGATCCGAAGATCTGCGTAGACGTTCATCGGCAATTTAGGCTCGCTGTATTTCCCACCCCGCACCAGATCGGCGATAACCTTGGCGTCTTTGTAATCGTTCTTGGTCGGTGAGTTGTCCTCAAGCTCTTTGCTCTTGTTTACGTGATGTGGGTTAACAACGACGACTCTTACGCCTTCACGCTGCAGATATTCAGCCAGTGGAAACCAGTAGTGTCCGGTGGGCTCGATCCCCAAGACGATTTCCGTCTTGTGATGTCGCCGCTGAAGCTCCTTCATCCACGTTACAAGTTTCGTTAAGCCTTGATGATCATTGCCGAACACGCAGTCTTTACCGAGCTCGATTCCGCGGAAATCGACGGCTCTGGCGACATGTGTTTTCTTGGCAATGTCGGCCCCGACAACAAGAGTTGATTCGGTAATTTGTTGAATTCGTTGATTCTGTTTCCTGGCGTGTTTATACTTCATTGTAGAGTGCCTCCTGCGCTGGGATTTGTTCTTTGGTCGGAACGTTCCCCAGTATACAGAAGGTACTTTTTTCATTCAAACCTCGAATTCATTCATTACAGGAATGGCTCCTATCCCTTATAGCTGTCCTTCCATCGAAGCAGCCGCCATTCGAGCAAGCGCAAAAGCGAATCCGTCAGCAGCCCCAATGCGGCGAAAAGGA
>NZ_KB899894.1 GCF_000378425.1 Cohnella laeviribosi DSM 21336
ATAAGTTGCAGCCTTCAGATATTCAGTACATTCACTTTAAAGTGGATGCAGGCTCTTATGTTCTTCTCAAAAAACCGTTTAAATAAAAACAGGAGCCATTCCTGTAATGAATGAATTCGAGGTTTGAATGAAAAAAGTACCTTCTGTATACTGGGGAACGTTCCGACCAAAGAACAAATCCCAGCGCAGGAGGCACTCTACAATGAAGTATAAACACGCCAGGAAACAGAATCAACGAATTCAACAAATTACCGAATCAACTCTTGTTGTCGGGGCCGACATTGCCAAGAAAACACATGTCGCCAGAGCCGTCGATTTCCGCGGAATCGAGCTCGGTAAAGACTGCGTGTTCGGCAATGATCATCAAGGCTTAACGAAACTTGTAACGTGGATGAAGGAGCTTCAGCGGCGACATCACAAGACGGAAATCGTCTTGGGGATCGAGCCCACCGGACACTACTGGTTTCCACTGGCTGAATATCTGCAGCGTGAAGGCGTAAGAGTCGTCGTTGTTAACCCACATCACGTAAACAAGAGCAAAGAGCTTGAGGACAACTCACCGACCAAGAACGATTACAAAGACGCCAAGGTTATCGCCGATCTGGTGCGGGGTGGGAAATACAGCGAGCCTAAATTGCCGATGAACGTCTACGCAGATCTTCGGATCCTGATGAATCTTCGGGAGAAGGTCATGGTTAACTTCGGCCAAGTCCAGCGCCGCATTCAGAATTGGTTAGACCGCTTCTTTCCGGAGTATGGCCAGGTGTTTAAGGACTGGGAGGGCAAGGCTTCGCTGATTACGCTGAGTGAATTCCCGACTCCGAGCGAGATTGTGGCGCTAGGTGTGGGCGCAATCGTGCGTCGTTGGAAAGAAGACGTAAAGCGCGCCGTCGGTCCCAAACGAGCGTCGCAGTTGCTTGAAACGGCGAGAACCTCCATCGGCCTTAAACAAGGACTGGCAGCAGCGAAAATCGAGCTGAAGACTCTTCTGGAGCAATACGAGATGTTCGCCAAGCAGCTTGAGGACATCATGATGGAAGTGGAGCGTTTGTTAGCTCAAATTCCGGGAACGAAAGAAATGCTGACCATCCCTGGTGTTGCCATCGTGACGCTCGCCGGCTTCCTGGCTGAAGTCGGGGACCTTAGTGGTTACGACCACGGCCAGCAGATTATTCGGCTCGCTGGCTTAAATCTAAAAGAAAACAGCTCTGGCAAGAAGAAAGGCAAATCGACGATTACAAAGCGTGGCAGATCCAGGCTTCGGGCTTTGTTGTTCCGAGCGGTGATGCCGATGGTGACGAAGAACGCCGAGTTTAAGGCGTTGCACCAGTACTTCACGAAGCGAAGTCACAACCCGCTGAAAAAGAAGCAATCCATTGTGGCGCTCTGTGGTAAATTAATCCGAGTATTGTACACGCTAGGCACCAAACGCATTCCGTACCAGCCATCCGATGTTCTGGGGCCGGTACGTCAGGCCCAGTTACAGATGGCAGCTTAATTCAAACCATTTTCACGTTTCTCACACAGAACTTGAAATAAACCAACGACAATTGAAGCACGGAGCAGCCGTAGGATCTATTTCCATAAGGGCAACGACCCAGTAAAGGAGCAAGGAAACGGCGTCCACACCTCGAGAGGCAGAACGAAGGAATGTAAGGGCTAAGACCCAGCGTGACATGGGAGGGTAAGCCGTCGGGGGAATAGAGTGGATATCCAGAGTGCGGTCATACGACTCATCCATAGATTGGGAACAGCGTCCCAACCTCTATTCCCGCCTCCGGCTCCTCCAGAAAATTATGTCATAGCTACATGACTTATCCATCTTTCAGGATGGTCGATGGTTGAAAATCTAAGAACGAGTGAGAAAACGCGAGAAAACATTAAATAATAGTGGGAGGTACTTATGGGTTTTAAACGAATAGTTTCCCTTCTGCTGGCGATCACCTTGATCGCCAGTCTTTTTTTTACCGGAAATCCGAACACACAAG
>NZ_KB899895.1 GCF_000378425.1 Cohnella laeviribosi DSM 21336
TCAACACTAGGCTATATGAGCCCAGTGGAATATGAAAAAATCCATTCATAATGAATTGGTCTTAACTTCGTGTCAAGCAAACTGTGGAAAGTCCAGTGGATTTTTAGGATATACCAACTTAAACAAATCAATAGCATCCAAGGGAGCTAGCCCCCGATGCGGGAAAACAGTGTTAAGTGATATTTCATATTTATCGTTGGTATTTATTTTTTTCTAGGTATGATGAATGTTCGATTATTCTGTTCAAAGCCTAGTTTGGGATAATATTCGATTGCTTCCGGTGCCGCTATTAAAATTAAAGCCACTTCTTCACTAAGCTGTTCCCTCAAATAATGGATTAATGCCTTCCCAATACCCCGCTTTTGATATTGGCGATCTACTGCCAAATCTGACAAGTAACAACAATAGGAGTAATCGGTAATAGCTCTGGCTATACCGATTAACTGATCATTTAGCCAAGCTCCTATGACAATATCGGCATTCTTAATCATACGTTCAATTCTTTCCAAATCATCTGAAGGTCTTCGAATTCCAGAATTTTTAAAAACTCTTGAAACTTCTTTCGCTGTGATAGGTTTTGTATGCGAAAAAATAATATCCAAATTCAGTTCTCCTCGAAGAAAAATATTTTTTAAAATGGATTTGAGGTTTCGTCTAACGTTATTCATGAACCCGTGAACCTTAAGCCCCAACGGGGCCGTCAGGCTCTGCAGCGTGAATGCATTGTTCCCCAGTCTTCTTAAATCTACATTTTTATTATCGTTCTTAATCCATCCATAAATACTTTCACTGCAAAATACAAAAATATGATTGCTGATACTAATGAGATAGCTCTAATATAATTCTTTCCTAAGATCTTACCTGCCTTACTGCTGAGCATCGCCAATCCTAGGGACCACAGTAATCCTGCGACAAAAAAGCCTATCACAAACGAGATCAACGTCATTCGCTCAAACTTATTGATCTCTGCTACTATTGCACCAGTTACTACAGCAAACCATAAAATAACAGTCGGTGAAGATATGGCCACACCAATGCCGAATATAAAATCTTTCATTCCTGAACGATGAATTACCTCCGTCCCGGAAGTGATCTCTTGGGGGTTAATCGCCCCCTTGATCATCTTCAACGTTAAATAAAACAGCACAATAGTACCTACAATCCATAAAATCCATCTAACATAACTAATCTGAAATATTGCCGTAAAACCGATCAAAGCTAAAGTCAAATAAAATAAATCCCCAAAACATGATCCGAATCCGATTAAAAATGAATGCTTAAAACCGCGCTCAACCCCTGCTTTAATTATGGCTACGTTAACCATCCCTAAATCCAAACATAAGGAAAGCGAAAATAAAAAGCCCTGAATAAAAGAATAAATCATAGATGAATATTCCTTTTTTGTATCGATCTACTTATTAAAATAGGCCTTGATGCCGCCTATCCTTCGATTTGGACCCTATAGCAGAGTGGATTCTTATTCCATTATAGAAGCACGTGATGTACTCAAAAATCTTTTCCCTGGCTTCTTTCTTTGTTTTGAACTTATGCAGGTAAACGAGTTCTTTTTTCAACACTCTATGAAACGACTCAATACAAACGTTGTCGTACCGGACAACCGCCGGGAATCCAAGAAAATTCTGCGGATCCATTTTTCAAGCTGCTTACGGCGTTTGCTGAGATTGCTTTCCTTGCGTTTCGTCCATTCGTAGTAACCGCTTTTGGAAACGCCGAACACGGAGCACATCTTCGCGACACGGAACTGCAAGCGGTGT
>NZ_KB899896.1 GCF_000378425.1 Cohnella laeviribosi DSM 21336
CTTCTAAAGGTGAGTCGCGTCACTTTAGTAGAAATCATACCGTGGCTTCCCTTGTCAAGAAGCTCGGTGCCATTTTACACCACTACTAGGGACTATAACGCTCTCGATGCCATCTTTTGCTTATGTTCATTGTTGATCCTACAGATGATAACCGAATAAAAGCCATGATAGTCAGAAGCTTTCCCCAGATGTTGACCATCCAAATTATTGTCCTCATGGACGAACGCTATTGACCAGCCAGGGTTCACAATCAAGTATGGAAGATATCCGATTATGCGGGCCGGATGGTGATTAATGTGACGGGCTATATATTTTGGTAATAAAAGGAATTGTAATACTATCATTGAAGCATACTGTGGGAGGTACAAATAAAAAGAGGGTCTTTAGACAATTAAGGAGTGGCATAACTTTTTCAAGACAGCAAGGTGAACCCCTTACGGCTTTTGGTAGAACGCTGCGAACTTCCCGAATGGACTTAAACGACAACACTCGTCAGGTGGTAGTAGAGTACATGATTAAAAAACATAGATTGGAGGAAAGTTAAAATGTTGAAATATATTTTGGGGAGTTTATGTTTAATAATTTTTGGAATATTTATTATTCGTAAACCAATTATTGTTTGGAAAATCAGAGATGCTTGGGAGACTCAAGATGGTACTGAACCATCGGATTTATATATAATAGTAGTGCGGATCGTCGGAGGGTTATTTGTTTTCGTTGGGCTAGTAGTTTTTATAACACAATTGTTTTCCTAATTGCTAACAACCTAGATATTTATTTTCATTAAATAGGGCTTGCTGAACGGGTCACATTTTTACGGTAGCAGGAGCAAGCGGACCGCGAGTCTCGACAACAGCCATTGCAAAACAGGCAAAAAGAGAACCCGGAGTCTCTTTTCGAGGTTCATCACCAGCAGTTGCAGCCCGATTACGGTCTCGCTCGTCGTCTGAAGGTGCGCTCGAATACGGCCAAGCCCGTAGCTGCGCTTGCCCTCGTCGAACTTGCCTTCCACCGCATTGCGCGCGGCTGCATCCGCTTTGGCGATTTTCTTCTGCTCCTGCTGATCGGCGGATGACGGACGCCCCAATGCGGTCCGCTCAGTCGAATTCCCTTCTCCTTGCAGAAGCGCAAGTTGTCCCGCGTGCGGTAAATCTGATCGGCCAGCACCGCTTTGGGATAATAGCCGAACCTGGCGCGGTAGCGTTCCGCTGCGGCCTGCAGCGTCTGACCTTCGTTGAAGCTGTCCCAGGACAGTTGCTCCCGGAATGCGTAGCCGTTCACCACGCTGATCGCCAGCTTCGCCCCGAACTCGACGTTCGCGCGGGCTTTACCGCGCACGATCGGCCTCACGTGCGGCTGCGCGATACTGACTATCCGATCCGGTACGCTGTACGTACGTTTGTCGTACATCGCTTGCTGCTGGCGAACCAATTCCTGAATGACCAGAAGTATAATGCTCCCATAGGTTGAGACACGGGAGAGGTGATAAATAAGTTATAATGAGGCTATGGAAAAACGGAACCGATGTTCCTCAAATTCAAGACAAAGGTTGTGCTGGAGGTCCTCCGTGAGGAGCATACCGTAAACGAGATCGCTGCTAAGTATGAACTGAGCCCGGTGATGGTTAGCCGGTGGAAGGCTAAGTTCCTTGAGCGTGCTTCAATGGTGTTCGAAAAGAAAACCAGCGAAGCCGACAAACTGAGAAAGGAGTATGAGAGCAAGCAGGAGCATCTAGAG
>NZ_KB899897.1 GCF_000378425.1 Cohnella laeviribosi DSM 21336
TAGTTGCTCCTGAAAAAGTCGATTTTCAAAAATAGTTTCGGGTTGCTGGCTGGGTTGTGAGGGGGAACTTTCCCTAATGATCGGTTTCCATGTTAGTTTTGGAGCATTTTTGCCGCTCTTTGCAGGTTGTGGGTCAGAATCCCGAAGCCGACCCAGCATTTTGAGCCGACAAAGCCCCGATACCTGCTGCGGTTCAAACCGTACTTCCGCTTGAGAAGACTAATCTTCGCTTCTCCAGCTGCACGGTAACGCTGCAAGTCTTTGAACCATAATTCGTTTTCGTACTCGGATCGGGCAATGCCTTTTTTGCCCTTTCGCGGCAAGCTAGCTCGCTTCACACCAAGTTCGGTAATGGCCGTTTCGTTCTTCTTGCTTGAGAAACCGCGGTCGGTCGCTACAGCTTGCGGCGCTTTGCCGAATTGTTTGATATGCGCCTGTACAGCGGGAACGAGCAGTTCATCATCCGAGGGGTTCCCCTCGTAGACAGCGTAGCCGGTCACAAAGCCGCTTTCCGTCTCGTCGATTCGCACCTTGTAGCCGAACTCAGTTCCTTTGGCCAGCTTACCTTTCTTAATCGGTCTTGCTTCCGGGTCAAAGAAACTGACGATCCGATCTGCGATGATTCGATTGCCGGAAACGACCTGTTTGGCTTGTTCCAACAACTTGCCGGTTAGCGTGACCGCCTCGGTCAGTTTGGTTTTACTTTGTCGAAGAGCAGCTTTGCCCTTGTCTTGCAGTTTCTCGATAACGGCTTGCGCCTTGTTCACAACGTTCTCGGCTACTTCGATTACGCTCCCAGTGATCCGGTCAACTTCTTCCCAAGATTCACGGGTGCGGCGACGTAGAACTTTCGCGATGGACAGAATCTTTTCCTTGATTTCTGCCGTACGATCTTCAAAGCCTTGAACAGTGTGGGAGGCGACTTTCCGGATTTTCTGAATCGTTCGAGTGATGACTTTTACGCCATCTTGCAACAGCGTAGCGTCTGTCGGGTGATGGATGTCGGATTCCACAACCGTCGTATCCGTGCGCAATTTGCGGGTTTTCAGAACGGCTTTTTCCTCACACTGCTTTACGAGTGCGGCATTGATGTCTTCGACGATCTTGTCGCCGTAGCGTTTGCGGGCATAGATGAGCGTAGACGGGTCGGGCATCGGTTCGTCGATGGCAAACCGGCAGAACATTCGCCATGTGATGCTGTCACCGACTTCCTTCACGAGTGACTCGTAGCCCAAATTGTATTTATGCTTCAGGACCATAAGACGGATGTACTTTTCAATTGCAAGCGTAGGACGGCCGCTTTTCTTGCCTTTCGGGTGCAACTCAGTAAACGGTTGAAGAAAACGGTCGTCGTCCAGTAATTGATCTATGATTGCAAGCTCGACCGGCAACTTTCTAACAGATTCCGGGAGAATGGCATCCCAGATGGTCAATTGCTCGTCTCGAAGTTTCAACATTTTCTTCACCTCTTGGAAGGATTCCCGAGGGCTTCTGTTGAACTCCTATAGCAAAGGAATTCTTCCCTCGGGGTGTGGAACTTTGTTATCTCGTCAATAACAATTTCCATTTTGAGGTGCTGAATTCCTTTTAATTATGCTCAAAACACCCTGACTTTTTCAGGGGAAACTA
>NZ_KB899898.1 GCF_000378425.1 Cohnella laeviribosi DSM 21336
AAGTCCGGTGAAAAAGTCCGTATAAGCAGGCCTTTCCCATGGTTTTATCGAATTTATTTTAGTAACAAAACGATCGAAAGAGTGAATGAGCATGAAAGCCCATAAGTCGTCGGCCATCCAGCCGCAATTGTTCCAATTCGTGAATATGGATGATCTCGTGCCGAAAAAACACATCCTGCGCCAACTGAACGAAGCGCTTGATTTTTCCATCATCCATGATTGGGTGGCGCCGCTGTATACGGAACGTACCGGCCGCCCGGCGGCTGACCCGGAACGGATCGTCCGGCTTATTTTGCTTTCGTATTTATTCAACCATTCCGAACGGGAATTGTATCAACTTTTGCCCATGCATGCGGGCTATTTGTGGTTCTGCGGACTGGATTTCGAATCCGTCCTGCGACCGGATCCATCCCGGCCGTCTTTGCCGGATCGGACAACGCTGGTGAAGACCCGGAAATTGTGGCGAAAACACGGTATTTTTGAAAAGCTGATGAAACATGTTGTGGACCAATGCATCGCTGCGGGATTGGTCCAATCCGATGTACACGCCAGCGTCGATGGCACCCAAGTACGCGCCAACGCCTCCATCCACAGCATGAAAGAAATCGCCTTGGCTCCAGTGGAGTCGATTGAGGATTACCTGGCTCGCATGGCTCGGCAAGATGAGCAGATCGATGGTGTCGCCCATGATTCCGATGATGACAGCCAGCCGCCCGCACCGCCTGCGCGAAAAGAGCAACGGCTGGAAGACGAAGCGACACATGAAGATTTTCATGGCAAAACCTTCTCGAATCAGACCCATCGCAGCGTAACGGATCCGGATGCCCGTCTGTACAAAAAGAGCAACGGCCAGGAAGCCCATTTGCGGTATTTGGTCCATCATGTGACGGATGTGAAGTCTGGTGTCATTCTGTCCGCACAAGCGAGCATCGCATCCGGTACGGCTGAGCGTGAGACGAGTTTGCAGCAGCTTTCCGCCATCCGTTTTGCCCATCCACAAATCCGGATTCGAACACTCTCGGCCGACAAAGCCTATGGTACGGCGGACTACCTGCAAGCCTTGTTCACGCAAGGGATTGTCCCCTTGGTTTCGCTTCGCAATCTGGCACTCGAAGAGGTGCCAACTTACCGACGCCAAACGAACGATCCGGAGAGACAACGCAAACGGCTGGCCAAAATCCAGGAAATCCAAATCCGAAACAGAGCCAAACAAATTCAGCTCACGGGTTCCTACCGTCATGTGCAAAAGTTGCGCACTCGTTGTGAGCATCTGTTTGCCGAAGGCAAAGTCGCACATGGTCTGGGTCGCGCACGGAGCCGTGGGCTGGACTGCATGCAGGAACAGACGCTACTGACGGCAACCATTCAAAATCTGAAAAGACTATGCCGGTTTAAGAAAAAACGACCTCAAACCGGTGCTTTGGCATGCCACAAACCGAAATCCGTGATGACGGAGGCGGTGTCAAACCTGCTCATATCAGTGGTGGCTATGTTTGTTTCCTCATTTTTCATGTCAGTTAGACGGCTAAAACTGACTTAATTCACCGGACTTCTA
>NZ_KB899899.1 GCF_000378425.1 Cohnella laeviribosi DSM 21336
GTCCAGATGGCTGTAAACACAGTTGGCACCTCTCTTACTACTGCCTCATCCTCCGTTTCCATCACCTCATGTTAAGTTTTATCGAAGTGTTGTGCGGTGGTGGCAATTATTCTCGGATCGGGTCATATTACATGGGAAGTGGGACTTACTACGTAAAAGTTCGGAGTTACAATAGCACAAGCCCTGTGTACTGCGGCATTTATTTAACTGCAGCTGCATCTCAAACGACAACCACGCTTGGATACCCTAACGGTGGAGCCTCATACGATTATTATGTTACTGGTGATGGCAGACAAACCAGTTTTGAAACTTTGCCATACGGTAATACTACCGACACTGTTTTGGAGTTATACGACCTTAATGGTAATCTGATAGCATCTGACGATGATTATGGAACAGGGGCTTACTCTCTAATTTCCAAAGTTTATTTGAATAACGGACAAGGATATCGACTGCACGTCCGAAACTATAGTAATGGAAGCCCTGTTTATTGCCAGGTAACCATGACTAGATAATTATTTGGAAACATACCATTGCCATTGGTATGTTTCCCTTTTTGTTCCGCAACGCTATACAAATTTATTACGAAAACGGAGAATACGCATGAGCTATATATTCAAATCGATAATGACTATCCTTATTCTGGCGATCGTTTCTGCTTGTGGCCATGAAAAGGGGGGAGAAATCCAAACACTGGTACCACCATCATCAAATACGCCTACTATCAATAAAGATGTTGACCCGCCAACGAAAAACGAAAAACCACCGGCAACTCAAGCGTCGTTCTCTTTACCCGATGGGTATCAAATAGTTGAAGCGTCCACGTTTACTTTTGCAATTCCAAACAGCTGGCATGTTGAACAGGGGAGTGGTAAAGACGCTTTCTCATTCCAAAAAAATGGGGAGCAAATAGGGGAAACCGAAATTTTAGGATGGTTTGATTCAGAGACATGGAAAAATTTCAAGCCTAATCATGCTGAACAGACAGATTTCAAAGAACGTAATGACTTATTAGCTATTAAGAATAAGGATGTTCACCTATATAAGATTCAGTTGACCCACACGAAACCGGCTGCTGATAAGGATCCAGAATGGAAGTACAAGGAAACCCGTTGGTATGTGTCCGTTAAGGAAGATGGGCGTTCATACGGCTTTTATTTTAACAGCGAAAAAATAGACGAAAATGTGATGGAAACCATACTATCGTCATTTCGACTGAAAAAAACCAAGTAAAACAAGTCTAGCCCAAAATGTCGGTCAGCCATCACCAAGGATCCTACACTCTTTTTTGTTTGCTCGATCTCCTTTATCACGAACTCACAAGGAAACGTCTTTTTGCGTGAAGTGGGACTTTGCATAACTAAATTCGTACATTCCCATCTTACTTAAACGTCAATGAATATTTCGGGATAACAGTGCGCTACTAGAGTGGACGATGAGAAAGTACAAAAGGTTCAGACAGCGACGCAAGCGGGCCTGGAATTGGCTCATACAGATTGCGAAGCGGGAACCC
>NZ_KB899900.1 GCF_000378425.1 Cohnella laeviribosi DSM 21336
GAAGCCAAACTTGAGCAAACGCCTCCATGCCAAGTACACCCGCCCATATCTGCTTCGCGGCTTAAAAATTGACCGTCCGAATCAGGTCTGGGGTAATGAATTTGAAGACCCTCGCGCATTGCGCAAAGGGATAGCTCGCTATGTCCAATTTTGCAATCAGGAACGTCCTCATCAATCACTTAAAGAAGCAAAGCCCGATCAATTCTATGCCCACAACATTGAACAGATCGCATCCTGAAAATTCTAGATTACACGAGAAGGAGGATATAACTTATTCCTCAAAAAATCGTGTCTTGACAATGGGGAGCATTACACGTCTGCAACAGCTAACGGTTTAATGAAAATCAAATGGGAAGTTTACTACCCATCATCCTCCTTATTCGGTTCTGGTTCGAAAGAGTTGCCATTTACGTATAATGTATCAAATGATTGAATAAGTAAAGAAGATGAAAAAGCAGCAAAAGCGATCCTCGTAATCGCTGTCTTTTCATCTTATTGCACATACATGATTTAATTTCGAATTTTCAAAAAAATGGTGGTGATCCTAATAAAAGTCCAGAAATATTATAAATATGGTTTAATTATCGTTTTCATTATTAGTCTTTCGGTTCTTTTCTTTTTTCAGTACAACGAAAAAGTAAAGTATCAAAAATATATTTCCAATCAGATGAATGACGATCTCCATACTTTGATTAATTCAATTAATGAAGATAGTAATTTATATGATGTTATTATTTCAACTAACAAAATTACAAAAGACCAGTCCAAGACCTTAATGGTTAATAATGAAAATATTAGAAACATCATTGTGGAATATAGGAACTTAGCGGTGGTTTTGAAGAAGCGAAAAGATGGTTATCAATACGATAGCAGTTCAGTAAATGCATACAAGTTAGCTCGTTTGTATTATGAATGGCATGAAGAATTTTATGACAGTCATTTCAATGGAAACCTTGATATGAAAAAACAGAGTCAAATTAAAGCTTCAAATCAATTGAATTCTTCATGGTTGGAGGTTACTAATAAGTTAGCATCTATCCGTTTTAACTTAAGCAACAAGGAATGGTTAAACTTGATCGATGCATTAGAATCGAAAACAATTAGTTTCATGGAGAAGAATAAAATAGATAATATTGAAGAAGTATGGGTAAAAGAACAAGGAATTAAATAAAAGTCCTTCCCCGCTTAATCTCTTTTGAGAAACAAGCGGATTTTTTTTGACAATCTTTTAATCTTGAACTGTTTTCATGTTGTCTACGCATTGTGAAGTGCTCGAATGATGATGGTTTTCGAGTTGTTCAGATTCGATAGGAGGATTTGGGAGTGCTGACAAGTGCCTTTTTTGCATTCTAGCTCGGCATTTTTACGCTGCGATTCTGAGTCTGTAAAATAAAATGTGTAAACTCCCAGACCTGCTACAATAGGAATAATAGAAAGGTTGGGAGCACACATGGGATTGTGGTCGAAGGAGCA
>NZ_KB899901.1 GCF_000378425.1 Cohnella laeviribosi DSM 21336
CGGTTTTTCACCGAGTTGGCAGCTTCAACCAGGTAGTACCGCAGGAATCGGTTGCCGGAACGAATGCGTTTGGTATCCTCAGCCTCAAACGGGCCGGACTGATGCCTACGCCAGGTGAGACCGGCGTACTTGGCCACAGCGGCTTGATCGCTGAACCGGTCGATGTCGCCGATCTCCGCCAGAATGCCGGCGGCGTACACCCGGTCGATGCCCGGAATGGAGCGAAGGCATTTGGCGTCGGGAATGCCGGCCAGAATGCGTTCGATCGCCTTGTCGAGCTCCTTGAGCTGGCTCTGGATGCTTCGGATGGCCTGAATCGACGTGCCGAGCACCAGATCGATGGAATCCTCGACGACCTTGGAAAGGCGGTACGAGGCCCGGGCGGCTTTCTGAATGCACCGGGCGACATGCTCGGGATCAGGGAAACGGTTCTTTCCCTTCTCCTTAAGATAGTCGGCCAGGTCGGCGACCTCCATGCCCGCGATTTCGTCAAGGCTGTACTTCTCCGAGAGCATCTCCATGATGGCATGGCCGAAGACGCTGCTGTCGACCTCGGAACGAAAGGCGTTGCATTTGTAAAACAGATTCTGCAGGAAGTACTGCTTTTCGCGCGTCAGGTTATGGACCAAATGGAACCGCATACGGGTCAGCCGTTGGAGCGCGATGTACTGTTCCTGCATGACGATGGTCGTGGTAAGCCTGCCGAAACGCAGACGATCTGCGATGATCCAGGCATCGATACGATCAGTCTTGTCCAGATCGGCGTAGGCTTCCCTGAACTTGTTAATGAGTTTCGGATTGATGGTAAACACCTTGGTGTTCCGCTGTCTGAGCGATTCATCCTCATGCAGGTACATGGCCGGATGCCAGCTGTAGACTGAGGTTGCTTCAAGTCCGATATGGATCTCGGAAGACGACAGCTTGTCCGATGCGGCGACGATGCGGTCGCGCAGGCGCGAAGCACCGTTCAGATCGTTTTTTACCTTCAGTGTCTCGAGCGTATCGCCTTCCGGGTTCATGAAACACGCTTCCAGTTCTTCCGAACTGACGTCAATACCGACAAACAGCTTCAAGTGGAATTCCTCCTTTCTCCGAGGGATTCAGGGAACAGACTCTCCGGGATGCCTCCGGCGCACTCGCCGATCAGTCACCCTCGCGTATGAGAACTCGCTTCGGGCCATGAGCTGCCCCGACGCTGCTACCGTCGGGCATGGGTTGCCGAAGGGAACAGCCAGCGGGTAAGAAGTTCGAGCGAGAGCCGGAGAAACAGACTTCAGATGTAGACGCAGCTACAGGAGTGAGACGAATTTCCCCGAATGGACCCTAAGTTCCATTGTCCGGAGACATGCCGGAAAGTCCAGTCCCTGACTGCAATTTTCAAAGGAGCTGGCTGGAAATTTTGAAGGCGGCTTCCAGTCCCCTTTGGGACTGGAAATAGACTCACAACTGCCTTCGAAAAATACTATACGAGG
>NZ_KB899902.1 GCF_000378425.1 Cohnella laeviribosi DSM 21336
AAGCCATGGATATTCTGGAGCAGGCAGAAAGTGACGTACTGGCCTACATGGCCTTTCCCAGGGAACATTGGCGGCAAATTCATTCCACCAACCCGCTGGAGCGTTTGAATCGCGAAATCCGCCGACGTTCGGATGTGGTAGGGATATTCCCGAATCGGGAATCCGTCATCCGACTGATCGGTGCCATCTTAATCGAGCAGCAGGATGAATGGACCGTCGCACGCCGTTATTTCAGTCTCGAATCCATGGCCAAAATCGTCAATGGGGAGCAAGTTCCTCTTGTATCCACCACACTCTTGCAGAAGTAAATCTGGCTCACGCAGTAGAAATCAATTTATCCCCGCTAGAGATGACCTATCATAAATCTGTTATGTCTCTATTGGAGCTCATTACTCCCAAACACTACAGCACCCTTCACTCGACATAACATGAGCAAAATCAACAATCTTGTAACAAAATATCCATATTTAATAGTAGAATACTCCCATTAAACCAAAATACATTATTTGGTATATTCAACTTGTTCTATAAAATTCTATCGGAGGTGGTAAGATGAAGAAATTAGCATTGCTTGTTACCGTCTGCAGCCTTGTTGTTTCTGGAAGTATTCTGTCAAGTGCGTCTGCTGAGGATGTCTCAAGTACTACGAAGGAGGACATCCTGAATGAAATCGCAAAAATTAAAGTTGAAGATGCGGCTTACTACCTAGATGAGCTGAAACAACAGAGCTACACGCAAAAAGCTAGAACTCTATCTCAATTTGGTTTCAATACGAGCGAAGTAAGCAATGAAAACATTCTGAAAGAAGTCGCTCAGGAAATGGTTGATCAGTCCTATATCTACTACATGGACGAGTCCGGTGTTGTCTATGATAAGAATGCAAATGTACTTGCACAACTGGATGTTTCTTCTGCACCTGACGCTGATCCTGCAACGAGTGTATCAACCAAAGGCAAGGTTACTACACTTGCATATAATAACCCTCGTATAAATGGTGATAACTCCGGACCCTTTATCCGCCAAACTAGCGTCAAAGGATACATTGGCTCAAGAACCCAATTCACCCTCCCCTCTAAGACTTCTGGCGGTATCGATATTCCGACAACTGGTGCTACAGGATATATTTATAATGGTCTAGACTATAATATCGAAACAGGCTCCAATTCCTTTTCCATGGAAGGCGGCGTTCAAGCAAGCCAAGCCAACAATAATTTTTCAGCATATATAAGAGTGAATGGAGGATCATTAGTCTTTACGGACGATGGCAATAATCCTGGTAATTATCCCCCACGCTATAAGGCAGGTACTGCATATACAAGCAATCTTCGTTATGAAGTCTCCACAGGTAAAGTGAAATACTATGCAAGTGGAACCAACGTGAATGGTGTCGCTCAGAATTTAAGCTTTACATATTCAAAATCGTTCACAAGCACGGAGTTAGCCAACAT
>NZ_KB899903.1 GCF_000378425.1 Cohnella laeviribosi DSM 21336
GGATAGGCGATCCGGTTGACAAGACTCCCGTTGCCTTGTAACGTACTGCACTAAGCGTGTCTACATAGCGTGCCATTTCGCACAACTGAACTTGTTCGACAACAGGAGGGACGCAGATGAAACAGAGTATTGTGAAGCCAATCGAGAAAACGCAGGAGGAACTGACGGACGAAGAAATTGTCAGCATGTTTTTGGCCACCCATCACCATTCCCGTTACACCTTGCGAAATTACAAGTATGCGATCGAACGATTTCAAAGCTTTATCGGGGAAAAAAGACTTAAAGACGTGACTTGGAGGGATATCGAGCTTTATAAGCTGAGTCTGCTCAAGAGGGATGAACGACAGAATCGCCAATATTCCGCGGCGACGGTCTCCGTATTGCTGGCCCCTCTTCGTTCCCTTTATAAGTGGGGAAACAGTCCCAACATTCAATGTTTTCCCCACAATCCGGCGGCGGTCATCAAGAAGCCGAGGGTGTCGAACAGCAGCAGCCGTCATTTTCTAACCCGGAACGAAGTCGCGAAAATATTGCACCAATTAAACCAATCGACGCTTCGCGATTATACGATCGGCCTGACGTTGGTTTTGCTTGGATTGAGAGTTTCCGAATTGGTTTCGATGGAATGGGACGATTTTCATACCGATCCCATGGGAACTTCCATTTGGTTGACCGTGATGAACGGAAAAGGCCGGAAAGCGCGGGAAGTGAAAGTGCCCGACATGCTCTGGAACCAGCTCCTTTTATACCGCAAGGAACAGGGGAGCAGCGGCAAAGTGTTTCCGCTGAGCACCCGTCAGGTGGAACGGATCATCGAAAACGCCCGGAAAAAGGCCAATTTATCCAAGAAAGTCACGCCTCACTGGTTGCGGCACACCAATGCGACTCTGGCTTTGCTAAACGGAGCGTCTCTTCAACAGGTTCAACAGACATTGGGACATTCGCACATCAATACGACCCAACAGTATATTCACACGGTAGAACAGATCAAAAAAGCGGCTCCGGATTTCGTTGAAGACTGCCTGAAGGAAGTGCTCTAGAACGCGTTTCGGGGATCGGCGCTCGCGCACGGCAAGAGGGAGAAATTGTCGCCAAAACAAGAATTTCGTCGAATTTTCGACGAAATTTGTAGCGATGCGGGGCACTTCTAGGTGAAATATGATTGAAAATCGTTGAAAACCAATCTTTTGCATGTTATATTCATATCAGAATTTACATAATTATGCTGCAATATGTCGCATTATGTCGATATGTCGCACAAGTTCAGTTGTGCGACCTCCATTATCCTATTACCCATTATCCCAACGATCAATCGTTCTCATACGCCGAAATCATCTTGTAACAATTGTATT
>NZ_KB899904.1 GCF_000378425.1 Cohnella laeviribosi DSM 21336
GGATAGGCGATCCGGTTGACAAGACTCCCGTTGCCTTGTAACGTACTGCACTAAGCGTGTCTACATAGCGTGCCATTTCGCACAACTGAACTTGTGCGACATATCGACATAATGCGACATATTGCAGCATAATTATGTAAATTCTGATATGAATATAACATGCAAAAGATTGGTTTTCAACGATTTTCAATCATATTTCACCTAGAAGTGCCCCGCATCGCTACAAATTTCGTCGAAAATTCGACGAAATTCTTGTTTTGGCGACAATTTCTCCCTCTTGCCGTGCGCGAGCGCCGATCCCCGAAACGCGTTCTAGAGCACTTCCTTCAGGCAGTCTTCAACGAAATCCGGAGCCGCTTTTTTGATCTGTTCTACCGTGTGAATATACTGTTGGGTCGTATTGATGTGCGAATGTCCCAATGTCTGTTGAACCTGTTGAAGAGACGCTCCGTTTAGCAAAGCCAGAGTCGCATTGGTGTGCCGCAACCAGTGAGGCGTGACTTTCTTGGATAAATTGGCCTTTTTCCGGGCGTTTTCGATGATCCGTTCCACCTGACGGGTGCTCAGCGGAAACACTTTGCCGCTGCTCCCCTGTTCCTTGCGGTATAAAAGGAGCTGGTTCCAGAGCATGTCGGGCACTTTCACTTCCCGCGCTTTCCGGCCTTTTCCGTTCATCACGGTCAACCAAATGGAAGTTCCCATGGGATCGGTATGAAAATCGTCCCATTCCATCGAAACCAATTCGGAAACTCTCAATCCAAGCAAAACCAACGTCAGGCCGATCGTATAATCGCGAAGCGTCGATTGGTTTAATTGGTGCAATATTTTCGCGACTTCGTTCCGGGTTAGAAAATGACGGCTGCTGCTGTTCGACACCCTCGGCTTCTTGATGACCGCCGCCGGATTGTGGGGAAAACATTGAATGTTGGGACTGTTTCCCCACTTATAAAGGGAACGAAGAGGGGCCAGCAATACGGAGACCGTCGCCGCGGAATATTGGCGATTCTGTCGTTCATCCCTCTTGAGCAGACTCAGCTTATAAAGCTCGATATCCCTCCAAGTCACGTCTTTAAGTCTTTTTTCCCCGATAAAGCTTTGAAATCGTTCGATCGCATACTTGTAATTTCGCAAGGTGTAACGGGAATGGTGATGGGTGGCCAAAAACATGCTGACAATTTCTTCGTCCGTCAGTTCCTCCTGCGTTTTCTCGATTGGCTTCACAATACTCTGTTTCATCTGCGTCCCTCCTGTTGTCGAACAAGTTCAGTTGTGCGACCTCCATTATCCTATTACCCATTATCCCAACGATCAATCGTTCTCATACGCCGAAATCATCTTGTAACAATTGTATT
>NZ_KB899905.1 GCF_000378425.1 Cohnella laeviribosi DSM 21336
GGGTCTGTCAAGAATTTTGTGTAAACTCTCTTGAGCCCTAGCGCAAATGGTGCCCTATCCGATCTGGAAAGAAGACGGATAGCTGAAGGAGGATTTGCCCCCAGTTCTGCACTCTGCCTGTCCATTTCCGTAGTACGTCCATGGTGGCCAAGTAAAGCATCTTGAGCAGAGCCTCGTCTGTCGGAAAAATGCTCTTGCCTTTGGTCACCTTTCGAAGCTGCCGGTGGTAGCTTTCAATCATGTTGGTCGTGTAAATGAGCTTGCGGATCTCCGGCGGATATTTGAAGAAGGTGGACAGTTCATCCCAATTATTGCGCCAGGAACGGACGATTAGCGGGTATTTACTGCCCCAAACTTCTTCGAATCGATCGAGTTCCACAAGGGCGGCTTCTTCCGTTACCGCCTTGTAAATCGGCTTCAGATCCGCCGTCACTTTCTTTAAGTCCTTGTAGGAGACGTATCGTGTGGAGTTGCGGATTTGATGGATGATGCACTTCTGAATTTCCGTCTTCGGGTAGCAGGCGGCAATGGCCTGTGAGAAGCCGTTCAGGTTGTCGACGCAGGTGATGAGGATGTCCTGAACGCCCCGGTTTTTCAGGTCGTTCAAGACGCTAAGCCAGAACTTCGACGATTCGTTTTCGCCGATCCACATGCCTAGAACGTCCTTATTGCCGTCCAGATCAATGCCGATGACCATGTAGGCCGCCTTGTTGACAATTGCCCCGTCCTGCTTCACCTTGTAGTGAATGGCATCCAGAAACACGACGGCGTAAACGCTCTGCAGCGGGCGGTTTTGCCAATCCTTGATGAGGGGCACGATTTTATTGGTGACATTGGAAATCATCGTCGGTGAAACTTCAATGCCGTACAGATGATTCAAGTGATCCTGGATGTCCCGGGTGCTTACGCCTTTGGCGTACATGGCGATAATTTGGTCCTCGATGCCGGTGACATTGGACTGATGCTTCTTGACAATGACGGGTTCGAACTCGCTGTTACGGTCACGAGGCACCTGGATCTCGATTTCACCATACTCGCTTGTAACGGTTTTCTTGCTCTTGCCATTACGGCTATTCGTTGTCGTCTTGTTCTTGATATCGTGCTTCTCATAGCCGAGTTCAGTGTCGAGTTCCGCTTCCAGCATGGACTGCAGCGTCTCTGCAAACAGTTCTTTCAGCGCCGATTGCACGTCTTCCATGGTCTTCAGGTTATTTTCTTTGACAAACGCCTTGACTAGTTCCTTGCTGAATCGAGCCATTTGACTCATCCTCTCAAACCGACCTTTCTCTTAGTTTAATGTATTGGTTTGAGAGTTTACACAAAAGATTTTATAGACTC
>NZ_KB899906.1 GCF_000378425.1 Cohnella laeviribosi DSM 21336
CTATAGAAGCCACGGTTTGATCCTCCTTCTAAAGGTGAGTCGCGTCACTTTAGTAGAAATCATACCGTGGCTTCCCTTGTCAAGAAGCTCGGTGCAATTTTACACCACTACTAGGGACTAAATCCACAATTCAGCGAAGCACGCCCTATAAAATAATTATGGGCGATGCGCAGTTTCCTATCCCCCAAATGGTAAACAGGATATCCTGGACTTTACTATTTTTTCGGTCACATTTTATATATTATAGTTGAGGGTTATTCTTTGTCGCAGTCAAGAGAATAAGGTGGAGATGGAAAGAATGAAAACGGAAACTTCAATCTTACCTGTCCAGTCTGTTTATTCTATTGACGGTCGCATCATTACGGCTGCAGTTTTAAATGAAGAACCTTTGATTATGAAATTGGAGAATGTACTAAGCGATGAAGAATGCAAGGCACTAATCACATCTGCTGCCCCTCGTTTGAAGAGATCCAGATTAGCGAATAAAGAAGTTAGTCCAATTCGGACGAGCAGCGGGATGTTTTTTGATGAAAATGAAAGTCCGTTCATTGATGAAATGGAAAAACGCATTTCAAGCTTAATGCATGTACCTGTTTCACATGCTGAAGGATTACAAGTCTTACACTATCAGCCCGGGCAAGAATTTAAGGCACATGTTGATTTTTTCGGTCCCAACCATCCTTCCAGCAAGAACAATCGAATCAGCACATTGGTCATGTACTTGAATGATGTAGAAGAAGGAGGAGAAACCACATTTCCATACTTAGGAATTTCGGTTAAACCGGCTAAAGGTTCTGCTGTATACTTTGAATACTTTTATAGCAATCCCAAATTAAATGAACTGACCTTACATTGCAGCGAACCTGTTATCCGCGGTGAAAAATGGGTGGCTACGCAATGGATGCGCAGACAACAAATTCGAGAACGGGTGTTACCGACTGTTCATACGTGGACCAGTTCGTGGTCAAGTTCGGCATAATAAACGTGAGTCACTTCTGTTGTGCCGCCGCTCTCCTTTTCTTGTTTGTCTTTAAGCGAAATATTATGCATTCTGGCATCACACATCGGCGAATTGTGGATTTGCCATACCACGATTCGCCTCCACCATCAGGAAAGCCGACCGCAAAAGGTCGGCTTTTTGGTGTTTGTACGCCCAGCATGGACGTCATCTTTAGGGTGAAAGTCCCGAGCGGGGGCTGGCGAGCGCCTACCGTAGCCAAGGGCAAGGGTGTCCGTC
>NZ_KB899907.1 GCF_000378425.1 Cohnella laeviribosi DSM 21336
ACACCGCTTGCAGTTCCGTGTCGCGAAGATGTGCTCCGTGTTCGGCGTTTCCAAAAGCGGTTACTACGAATGGACGAAACGCAAGGAAAGCAATCGCAGCAAACGCCGTAAGCAGCTTGAAAAATGGATCCGCAGAATTTTCTTGGATTCCAGGCGGTTGTCCGGTACGACAACGCTTGTATTGAGCCGTTTCATAGTGTGTTGAAAAAAGAACTCGTTTACCTGCATAAGTTCAAAACAAAGAAAGAAGCCAGGGAGAAGATTTTTGAGTACATCACGCGCTTCTATAATGGAAAAACAATCCACTCTGCTATAGGGTATTATACGCCAAATCAATACGAACATATGTTTTGCCAAGCTGCGTAATTTTCTCGATTTTATGTGTCCAGACTATTGACTGAGGTCCACATGTCCATTTCTACGATGAAAAAGGAAACCCTTTGGATGTAAATTTAAACATCGTTGATAGGAAAAGTCCGGATGCTCACATTCCAATCAAGAAATGAGGTCAAAATTGTTGAAAGCACAACAGATTCAAGTGCAATTGGAGAATCTGCATTATTGGGATGCACGTGTCTTAAAATTAGAACCAACAAATTTTTTAGATGATGTTACCTTAGTTTTTGAAGACTCAGAGGGAAATGTGGAAATATTATTTTCGGGATGTTCAAAAGTGCTTTTTACTACTAGTGTCGAAGATAGAGAAAAACCGCTTAGAGAGATGAAACTGTCACAAATACCTTACTTCATCCAAGATATTGAAATTTCAGATTTTTCTCAAGACGATAGAGAACTGTTAAATTGTAAGGTTATTGCTCCTCCAATTAATGTTGAGGTATTATGCAACTCAATCACAGTTAACAGGAAATAAGTAATTACACTCAAACCTTGATTGGCCTTGTGCCTTTCAAGGTTTCTTTTTTGGTGGAGGATACCTCGTACCGAATGAACCCATCACATATGACCCATGTAATACCTGTATAAAAATTTCACCAATTCGTTTGTACGTACTTCAATGCTTGAATTTTATACCCTTAATAACGCTTTTCCGTTACATTGGACAGGTCGATTATGGTGAGATACCACCATGAGCAACTTTGCGAATTGGAAGCGTCCCGTCAACCTGTACAACGGAAAGCAATGCCTTTTCCGCACGCTTCCGGGGTTCAAGCAGGGAGGGAAAATAGCTGCCTTTGCGAAGCTTCGGAATGCTCAGA
>NZ_KB899908.1 GCF_000378425.1 Cohnella laeviribosi DSM 21336
CCACGGTATGATTTCTACTAAAGTGACGCGACTCACCTTTAGAAGGAGGATCAAACCGTGGCTTCTATAGATAGAATGTCACTTTTGGAGCTTTTACGTAAGTCCGGTTCTGACGGTGACCAACCACATTACCAAAAGAGAATTTTTTTATAGTGGCAGAGTTGCTAAATATATATTCCTTTATACTATAAAAAGGAATAAGATTGATTGACCTAAGCTCCGAATTTTGCGAAATTCTTGATAACAACAATATTTTAATTAACAAAAGTATGTAACAAATGAAAACTCCATATAAAAAGACTGTTTCAATTCTCTCTCGTTTATTCATAATACCTCCATTTTTCATTTCATCCCTGCTTATTCTCTGACGTTTTTTTATAAATAATCGGTAGTTCACATTTATCTACGATTGCGAACTGACTGTATCCTTCTTTTAAGCGATTCTATGACTCTATCCTTTAAAGTTTCTGTAAAAGTCTGCTTTTGAGATTTAACTCATTTTCTTAATTAGTCATTTTTCTAACAATCCTGCCCGTTAGCTTAGTCCCAGCCCAGGCAATTTTCTCTCTGAGAAGCGTTACACTTCGCAAAAACAAATGAAATCCATGCTCCAGTGTTGATAATTGCAAAAAATCTTAGGGCACCTTATTATTTTCGCAAAATCTTCTCCATCGCTTTTCCCCTAGCTAACTCATCAATCAGCTTATCCAAATAGCGAATTTCCCGCATTGTTGGTTCTTCGATATCTTCCACTCGAACACCGCAAACTACACCTTTGATCAAAGTCCGTGCAGGATTCAATTGGGGAGCTTCCGCAAAGAAGGTCTCAAAGTCTGTCTGTTTTTCCAGATGTGATTCAAGCTCTTCCTGACTGTACCCAGTCAACCAACGGATGATTTCATCAACTTCTGATTTTGTACGCCCTTTTTTCTCTGCTTTCGAAATATAATGGGGATAGACTCTTGCGACACTCATTGTATAAATCTGATGTTTGGGCATGATACATCCTCCCTTAATTTTCTAAGCATCAGTTGCATCGCATATTGTTACTGCCAACCCATATTGGCCGGAATATGACAGTGTTAGGTGTCCAAGGTTTGCCAGAAATCGTGTCCTTAGTGAAGAGATAAGAGGAAAA
>NZ_KB899909.1 GCF_000378425.1 Cohnella laeviribosi DSM 21336
AGCTACATGACTTATCCATCTTTCAGGATGGTCGATGGTTGAAAATCTAAGAACGAGTGAGAAAACGCGAGAAAACATTAAATAATAGTGGGAGGGAGAACATCCATGTACGACGCAGCGAAAAAAGAAACACTGCTTGCCTTGTACCAGCATACCTTGCTGACACCGAAACAATTGGCCGTGTTGCTCCGTTACCGCGTCCCCAGTATTTACGGCGTGGCCGGAGAGCTGAAAAAGCAAGGGCTGGTTCGCAGAGTGCCGTTGGGGTTCCTGCGGGACAAGCAGGCGGGTTATGTGCTGAGCAGCACGGGAGCAAAAGCGGCAGCCGCCCTATGCGGTGAAGAGGAGATCATCCGGCCGAAGGCATGGGATGAAGATCCCATTCAACTGGAACATCTGTATGGCGCCAATGAATTTTTTATTTCTTTGATCCGGCACAGCCTGACGCGGGAACATGAAGGACTCGCGGAATGGCTGGGCGCACGGGATGCGGCGGAGCGCTATGCCCATTTTAAACATGCCGGACAGAAAAAATATTATCCTTTGCGGCCTGACGGATACGGCACCTATGTGACCGGTCAAGGCCGCCTCGTACTCCATCTGGAGTACGATACGGGAACGGAGAACTTGAGCCGGTTGCAGGATAAATTGTGGAGTTACGCCCGGGTGTTAACAGGAATATGGAACGATGTGGAGTCCGTGCATGTCCTCGTCATGACGAAAGCGGAAGGAAGGCCGGAGCGTATCCTGCAGTTGTGGGAAACCTTGTGCAAGAAGCCATTGCTTGGCCTTCGTTTGCCGCAGGTGTGGGCCATCACGGAAACGGAATGGCATCAAGGGGGATTTTGTCGAGCGTTGTG
Source organism: Cohnella laeviribosi DSM 21336 (assembly GCF_000378425.1). Classification (GTDB taxonomy): domain Bacteria; phylum Bacillota; class Bacilli; order Paenibacillales; family Paenibacillaceae; genus Cohnella; species Cohnella laeviribosi. The sequence goes on from NZ_KB899909.1 coordinate 861, forward strand.
GTTGGGAAAAGACGGAAAACGCAAAACACTTCAGGAAATGCCCGTACTCCCGATGCCCGGATACGGGCCGCTTTCGTCTTTGGGCAAGCAGCAGCGGGAACGATCGCCGGCGGAAAAGTGGAAGAAAAGTAAGCGTCAAATATTCCCCACCTACACGGACTCGAAGATTCATGAAAAACTAAGCGTATCGGAAAGATAGGAGGTACGCGCGAATGAACGAAA